>JAHEMF010000016.1 GCA_024643795.1 Bacteroidota bacterium
AACCTTTTACTTTCTTAAGGACGCTGGGAAAGCAAAAGGTTGTATTACATGAATATATGCCGAAAAAGGACCTCACCAACTTTTTTAACCCGATAAAAAAGTTTACTCAGCAGCCGTTTCAGCCCTATAATGTGGTCATTCTGATACTGGAAAGTTTTTCAACCGAGTACATTGGATATTATAATGAGGGTGTGGGGTATACTCCTTTTCTGGATTCACTTCTGGCCCACTCCTATACTTTCAACAACTCATTTGCCAATGCCAAGCGTTCCATCGACGGGCTGCCTGCTATCTCATCATCATTACCGGCATTGTTACCTGAGTCTTATATAACATCTGTATACAGTGGCAATAAGCTTTCCGGTATTGCTGGCTATCTGGATGAGAAAGGATATGAATCGTCGTTCTTCCATGGAGGTAACAATGGAACCATGGGCTTCGACAATTTCACCCTCACAACCGGATTTAAAAATTATTATGGAAGAAGTGAATGCAAAGAATGCCGTTACGACGGACAGTGGGGAATTTATGATGATGATTTCTATAACTTCTTCATCAGTAAAATGAATACCATGCACCAACCGTTTGTAAATTGTTTCTTCAGCTTATCGTCGCATCACCCATACAACATACCACCTGATCTTGCAGCTTCCTTCCCTTCTGATGAATCACCACTGTACCGAAGCATCCGGTATGCCGACTATTCATTGGGTAACTTTTTCAAAAATGCTTCTCAAACCAATTGGTACAGTAACACTTTATTTGTGATCACTGCCGATCATACAGGGCCTTCATCCAATACCCGCTACAATAACCCAGTAGGAGCCTTCAGAGTGCCTGTTGCTTACTTTATGCCTTCTGTGCTTGAACCACAACAAAGTAACACCATAACCCAACAATGCGATATTGTACCCAGTATATTAGATCTGCTGAACTTTGACAAGCACTTTGTAGCTTATGGAAACAGCGTATTCAACACAAATACTCCCAAATTCTCTGTAAATTATAACGGTAATACTTTCCAGTGTATTAATGATAAATTTGTTGTTCAGTTCGATGGCGAAAGTGTTACCGGAGTCTATGATCTGAAAACTGACACCGATCTGAAAAATAATATTTATTCTGCAAACGATCCTGAACAGGTCCTGCTGATCAAGAGTATGAAATCATTTTTGCAGCAATTCAATGCTGCAATGGATAAAAACCAACTGACGCCGAGGTAAGATGAATCTCACTTATTTATTTATTGTGAACCCTGTGGCTGGGCTGGGCAGAAATCATCTGATCGAGGATATGATACATGGCTGCGCCCGCACTTGTGGTTGTGATGCTGAAATTATTTATACAAAGGGTCCGGGGCATGCTGCCGAAATTGCTCAAAAGGCTGTGGAAGAAATGCGAGCTACAGTAGTGGTGGTTGGAGGTGATGGTACAGTTAATGAAGTTGCTGCTGTTACCATGAGAACAGGAACTGCACTTGGAATAGTTCCAGGTGGCTCGGGGAACGGCCTTGCACGACACTATGGAATTTCTATGAAACCATACAACGCCATCCATACCGCACTGCTGCGAAATGCTGTGATACAGGATGCCGCTTCTATTAATGACATGGTATCTTTCAACGTTAGTGGCATAGGGCTGGATGCTTTGATAGCACATAAATTTGATTCTGCAAAAACAAGAGGATTTAACACTTATATGAAGATCCTGTTGAAAGAGTTACCCGGAAGAAAAGTATTTCATTTGGATGTTGAAACTGACCAGGGAAGCAATTCAGGGGAGTACCTGCTTACTTCTATTTGCACTGCATCGCAATTTGGTAACAATGCAGTTATCAATCCACATGGTAGTCCTTTCGACGGACTTGCAGACCTGGTGATGGTAAAAGATGTACCTTTTTACGGAGTACCTTCTATGTTATACAGAGCCTTCTATGGTGATTTTTCAAGATCACGGTATGTGACCACACGATCATTCAAATGGTGCAACATAAAAAGCGAAACAGCCCTGCCACTTCACATCGATGGTGAAGTTCGTGGGTTCCATCACGAATTTAAAATACAATCATTACCCAGAAGTCTTTACATAATAGTACCCAAACATGTCACACAAAAACAAGAAAAGAGACGGTATCGTTTACAGCACGAATCCGGATTTTGATCCTGATGCTTCAAAGAATAATGATGGTGAAGAGGTACTAGCACCTAATCAACAGCAGCTGCGCATCTGGCTGGAAACCAACCACCGTGGTGGTAAAAAAGCCAGTGTGATCAAAGGTTTTGTTGGTCCTGAGTCTGAATTGCTCACACTGGGCAAAGAATTGAAATCGTCTATGGGTACCGGTGGCTCTGTCAAGGACGGTGAAATCATCATACAAGGCGACTTCAGAGACCGGATTCTTGAGTTCCTGACAAAAAAAGGATACAAAGCAAAAAAAGCCGGAGGGTAATTATCTTACATGTAGAGTTTATGTTGTCAAACAACTGACCTTACCTTCGCACCCTCTATCACTCTTTTATAATACTCCTCATATTTCGGCATAATAACGTTTATATCGAACCGTGAGGCCTGCATGAGTGCGTTCATCTTGAATCGGGCAAGTTTGCTTTCATCGGTAAGCAGGTCTATTGCATGAGCTGCCATATCATCCACATCACCTACATCACTCAGGTAGCCTGTTTCACCGTGAATATTAAGCTCCGGCATTCCGCCGGAATTGGTTGATATCACCGGCACCTGACAAGCCATGGCCTCCAGCGCAGCAAGTCCGAAACTTTCGGTCTCTGATGGCATAATGAACAGGTCACAGACAGAAAGTATCTCTTCAATAGCCTCCTGCTTACCTAAGAATCGTATGGAATCACAGCTGGCAAGTTCGCGGCATAATTTTTCAATGGCCGGGCGTTCCGGACCATCACCTATCAGCAGCAGCTTGGCAGGTATCTTTGTAATAATCTTCTCAAAAACCTTAACTACATCATCCACACGTTTTACCTTTCTGAAATTTGAAGTGTGAACAATCAGTTTTTCACCTGCAGGAGCTATAGCTTGCCTGAAATGGTCTTTGGGTTGTTTTGAAAAACGCTTCAGGTCAATGAAATTATATATGACCTCTATGTCTTTGGTGATGGGGAAATTCTTGTAGGTATCGTCTTTTAAACTTTGAGAAACTGCGGTTATTCCATCTGAGTTATTGATGGCAAAGGTCACCACCGGTTCATACGACTGGTCTTTCCCCACAAGGGTAATATCTGTACCATGCAGCGTAGTAACAACCGGAATACTTATGTTCCATGTTTTTAAAATTTGCTTGGCCATCCATGCTGCAGAGGCGTGAGGTATAGCATAATGCACGTGCAATATATCAAGCTGCTCATATCGAACCACATCCACCAATTTGCTGGTTAGTGCACTTTCGTATGGTGCATATTCAAATAACGGGTAATTATTCAGAGTGACTTCGTGATATGATATGTTTTCGTGGAAATGATCCAGCCTGAATGGCTGTCTGTAGGTGATAAAATGCACCGAATGACCTTTATCGGCCATAGCCTTTCCCAACTCGGTGGCAACCACTCCACTCCCCCCGAATGTGGGGTAGCATACTATTCCAATCTTCATCAGGTTTTATTTATGACTAAACTACAGATAATACGCCTATTTGTTTTGCAGCAACTGATAAAATTGCTCCATAACATCGGTGCGGACGTTCATTTTAGCCAGTTTGTTATTCCGGGCAGTGGGGTAAACCCTGTTAGACAGGAATATATACACCATATCATACTCGGGATCGGCCCAGGCACAGGTGCCTGTAAAGCCTGAATGTCCAAATGCTCTGTCGCTGGCAGAAATACCGGTGGGCCCATCGGGTGTGCGTATCAGTTCCGGCTTATCAAACACTAATCCCCTCCTGTTGAACGAGCCGTCATAATATTTGCTAGTGAATTTCTTTACCGTCTTTGCATCAATATAACGACGTCCGCCATAAGTTCCTTCGTTAAGCAACATCTGCATGATTACCGCCAGACTGTTGGCATCACAAAAAATTCCTGCATGACCCCCCATGCCTCCCATAAGTGCTGCCACCGGATCGTGAACATAACCCTGTAACAATTCACACCGTAACACTGAGTCGTATTCGGTAGGCACTACCTGGTCAATCGGGAACTTTACAACCGGACTGCGTTCGATACGATAGAGACCCAAAGGGTGATAAAAATTATTTTCTACATATTCATACAGTGTTTGTCCACTCACACGTTCAATAAGTTTTTGCATCATTATCATTCCCAGGTCAGAATACAGATAACTTCCGGATTGAGTAACATCTGATTCTATAACCGCATTCCATATTTGTTCCTGATAAGAATCTTTTATGAAGTAACAACTCGTCACCTGTGTTGAATATCCTGTTGTAGGAAAGTCCTTCAAGATGGTAGTGTCAGGCAATCCATCAGCAAGCAGGTCTTTTACAAGCGATATTCCGGCTTTTAGTCCGGCATTATGAGTAAGTATATCTGCTATGATCAGATTTTTCTTGTTACTATGTTTTAATTCAGGCAAGTATCTGGAAATTTTCTTTTCTACATCCAGTTTTCCATCATCAACCAGTTTCATAAGCGCTATTCCGGTTGCTGCTATCTTTGTTATAGAAGCTATGTCGTAAAGGTCTGTTTCCCTTACGGGGATGGTTTTATCATACGTATGGTAACCATAGCTGCGGTTAAAGATCACCTTCCCTTTATGAGCCATCAGCACCCGGCAACCCGGCATGGCCGAAGTATCGAGAGCATGTTGAATGATGGAATCAACTCTTGAAAGTTGTGTTCGAGTGATGCCATCTTCTTCCGGCAACTCAAATGAAAGCCTGTCGAGTGTTTCTGATTTATTGATCCCTGCACCTACTTTCAGTCCTTCATATGGCGAAACCGGTAAATTGCCACTGAATGGAATAGCACCAAAAACGGCCTGGGCAGTAAAATACTGAGGCCATCCTGTATCTTCATAAGCTATCACAAAGGCATCCGATTTGTTCATATCGGGTAACCGTGTTAGGGTATATGCATTTCCAAACATCACAACCACCAGCTTTACTTTGTCGTGCAAATTAAGGATGAGTTCATTCACCTTGTCGGATATACCATAGTTGGAAGTAGCTTGTGTGGAAGTATTATGAATACTCAATATCACATATTCGTACCGTGATAATGAAGAGATCAGACTATCAGTCAGCGAACTTTCAGGTTCTCTATCACATCTGAAAAGTGAAACAGGAGCATAATTCAGCAGCATCCGCTGAAATGGATTTGCCAAGGTATCGTTTATCACCAGCGATGCAATTCCCTTACGGGGATAATCCTCAATAGGCAATGTATTTTTGCGGTTCAGCAACAATGTTGTTGCATCCCTGTAAAGAGCCGATGAAAGATATTCTCCATTCTCATACAAGGATCCCTGTTTAACATCAGCAGCCTTTAACTCAGTAGGTGCTGCAACTATATATTTGTATTTAGCCTGCAATATTTTAGTAACACTGTGATTGATCCTTTCTTGTGTGATCCTTCCATCGGCCACCGCTGCTATTATGCTATCAATAGCAAGCTTTACATTGCCTGAAAACAACAACACATCATTACCCGCCTGAATGGCTTTCACTTCAATTGTGCCCGGTGCAAAATTTGCCGCAACTCCTTTCATATTCAGAGCATCAGTGAAGATGAGACCTTTAAAACCCAGCTTCTGCTGCAATAGGGTATCGGTCATTTCCGGAGACAGCGATGCCGGCACTTTGTCGCCCTGAATAAGGCGTGGTAAACTAATATGAGCCACCATCACCGATGCCACACCTGATTGGAAGATCTGTTTGAACGGATAGAGTTCTGTTGCATCCAGCGAATCCAGTGAACGATCAAGTACAGGGAGTTCCTGATGTGAGTCGGTATCAGTATTTCCGTGACCAGGAAAGTGTTTGGCACATGCCATAACTCCTTCATCCTGCATTCCTTTCATGTAACTTATTGACAAGCGGGCCACTGCCTCTTTGTCCTCTCCGAACGACCTGCTGTTGATCACCGGATTTTTAGGATTGTTATTGATATCCACCACCGGAGCGAAGTTTACATGAATGCCCATTGTCTTGCACTCTTTACCCACTTGCCTGCCCATACGGTATATCATGGAATCATTTCCATTAGCACCAAGGGTCATTTGCCGGGGGTAGCGTATTGTGCTGTCAAGGCGCATGGATATGCCCCATTCGCCATCTATGCCTATCATCAAGGGCACCCGGGCATTTTTTTGAAAACCGGCATTCATCCGCTGCTGCCTTTCAGGACCGCCCTGAAAAAAAATAACACCTCCCACCTTTTGCTCCCTGATGAATGAAAGCACTTCCTGCTCATGGTCGGCATTTTTGTTGGAATAGGCTTCAACCATGAACAGTTGACCGACCTTTTCCTCCAGGGTAAGCGTTGAAAGGACTGAGTCGGCCCAGGAAATGGCTTCACCATCCTCTCCTGCTGCAGGCACAACGGCTACGGCCTCAGGAAGGGATGTAATTCCCGTAAAATGGTAAAGGAAAATGCCAAAGCAGGCGAAATACCTGATATACTGCTTCATTGGCCTCAAAATAACAACATTTGTTTGATGAGTAGTGGTATCCACATTAACGGATAATCAACGTTATTATTAACAAAAGACACTCTTTTAAAATCGATACCTTTGCGATTAGACGTCAATCGCTTATCTGATGAAGTTTCCATCCTTTTTTAAACCGCCTGGCCATAGGGTATTTGAATTCAAACCCCGCTACTACGATCCTAATAAGGAACGGCGTGAGCGGGCGGGTGCACCCTCGTATGGTTCTATGAGTCCGGCCGAGAGAGCCAAAGAAAGGATACGCGACCATTATAGCAACCGCAAAAAACACATCGATAACGGCGGCGAACGAAAAAGTATCATCCGTGTTATACTTATCGCATTTGTAATCTCAATTTTAATCTACTGGATCTTTGTCTGATCTATTATCATAAAACTTCATGCCTGATATCATTCGCTTACTTCCTGATTCCGTTGCTAACCAGATCGCTGCCGGTGAGGTTATTCAGCGTCCGGCGTCTGCTGTGAAGGAGCTCTTGGAGAATGCTGTTGATGCAGGAGCCATCAACATAACCCTCATTGTAAAAGATGCAGGAAAGTCACTCATTCAGGTGGTAGACAATGGCAGTGGTATGAGCTATTCTGATGCACGCATGAGTTTTGAACGGCATGCCACATCCAAGATATCTCTGGCAGAAGATCTATTTAAGATACGATCAAAAGGTTTCCGGGGCGAAGCACTAGCCTCCATAGCTGCAATAGCTCAGGTTGAAGTTAAAACCCGTAAGCCGGAGGAAGAAACCGGTACGCTAGTGACCATTGAAGGCAGTACGGTATCACAACATGAGATCACAGCTTGCAATGCCGGAACGTCGGTGTCAGTTAAAAATCTCTTTTTCAATATCCCGGCACGTCGGAACTTTTTAAAATCAAACGCATCGGAAACGAAACATATTCTTGATGAGTTTAACAGAGTGGCTTTGGCGCACCCTGAGATCGCTATGTCGCTGGTGCAGGATGGATTGGAAGTTTTCCGTTTGCAGTCGGGTAACCTCAGGCAAAGGATAACAGCTCTCATGGGCAACAACTATAATGAACGGCTAGTTCCGGTGCAGGAAGAAACCACCATTGTATCGGTAGAAGGATTTATAGGTAAACCCGAATTTGCAAGGAAGTCGAGAGGAGAACAATTCTTTTTTGTGAACCGCAGATATATACGCGATGCTTACCTCAACCATGCTGTTGTTAATGCTTTCGAAGGACTTTTACCCCAGGGTTGTTTCCCTTCCTATTTTATCATGATCAATATCGATCCTTCAAAGATCGATGTCAATATTCATCCTACTAAAACAGAGATCAAATTTGATGATGAACGAGCCATTTACTCCATCATCAGAGCTTCGGTGAAACGAGCATTGGGTAAGTTTGCAGTGGCTCCTTCTCTTGACTTCGATCAGGAGCATGCTTTTTCTATCCCTGTGAGTATGTACTCAAAACCACCGTCAGCTCCAAAGATCAATGTAAACCCTGGCTACAACCCTTTTAAGGAATCCGCACACAACCCTGCACCTTCTTCGCAGGCTGGCAGAAGCCAACTTTTTGAAATGCGTCAGGACGAAGACATTTCACGTTTAAAAGTTGCAGGTCAGATCGGCCTCAGCTTTATTCTATGTTTTAACGATAAGGAAGCCATACTTATTGACCAACAATCGGCTCACGAACGCATATTGTATGAAGAGTTCAAGGTGCGTTTCGAAAAAAGTCAGTCGGTATCGCAACAAGATCTCTTTCCTGTTGTGATGGAATTCAGCCATTCTGACTTTGAACAGATCCGTGAACTTATGCCCGACCTACGTAAGTCAGGGTTCGACATGGATGAATTTGGCAGGAATACCGTTGTTATATCCGGATTACCGCCCGGTGTTAACAAAGGTTCTGAAAAACGTATCATTGAAGAGATACTGGAAGGTTTTAAAAACAATGTACCCGGCAATGATATAAATCCCAGAGAAAAATTGTTAAGAAGTCTGGTCACTGCTATTGCCGTAAAATCCGGTCAAAAGCTTGATGAGCGCGAGATGCAGTTGATAGCCGATAAACTACGCCATTGTTCACAACCAAATTTTAACTTCACCGGCAAAGCAACTTTCGTTACTTTAGCACCCGACGTGGTTGCCAATCTTTTTAAACAGCGATCATTAAAGTAGCCACTATCAGAATATGAGTTACCAGGAATTCAGGCCTTCATCATACAAACTTTTGCCTGATGTGATTAAAAATCTTTTAATCATTAATATTCTTGTGTGGTTGGCTCAGGTTGTGTTTTCTGATAAGCTTGGCTTCGACATCAACATGAAGTTCGGATTATATTTTCCACTTTCCGAAAATTTCAGTCCCATACAATATGTCACTCACCTCTTCCTTCACGGAAGCTTCCTCCACATCTTCTCCAACATGTTTGCTCTATGGATGTTTGGCACCGTGCTGGAAAATGTTTGGGGAGGTAAAAGATTTTTGATCTTTTATCTGGTTACCGGACTGGGAGCCGCATTTATACACACACTTTCAACCTGGTATGAATTATCGCAGCTGCAGCATTCAATAGACTTGTATGCATCGGCACCTAATGTTATGGACTTTCTGGCCTTTATGAAAGGTAACATCATGTACCTTCAGGGAGATGCTATAGACTCAATCAACAATTTCATTAATCAATGGGAAATGGATCCTGATAATCAGGCCATGGCTGCCCAGTCCGTTGAATGGGCCAACAGCGTTGTCACGTACAAGATGAATATTCCAACTGTAGGGGCTTCAGGTGCAGTATTCGGTGTGCTGCTGGCTTTTGGAATGTTATTTCCCAACACGGTCATTTACCTCTATTTTGCCATTCCAATCAAAGCAAAATATTTTGTTATATTGTATGGACTGTTTGAATTGTATTCAGGGTTCTCAAATAATCCCGGTGATAACATTGCACACTTTGCCCACCTTGGCGGGATGTTGTTTGGGTATATCCTGATAAAATACTGGAACAAGAACCGAAGAAATCATTTTTATTAACTGAGCAACAGGATTGGCAATACTGGCTGAAATAAAAAGTGGATTTTACAGGTCCGAAGGATTATTCAGACTCATGCTTTTGAACGTGGGTGTTTTTGTGATCCTCAAGATTATCAAGCTAATATTATTTTTATCGGGTAGCTCTACCCTCTTCATTTTAGGAGGTATTGAATATCTGGCCGTTCCATCCAATTTCAATGAATTACTTTTTAAACCGTGGACCTTGCTTACTTATATGTTCGTCCATGAAGGCTTCTTTCACATTTTATTCAACATGCTCATCTTGTACTGGATGGGAAGGATATTCTGTGAATACATGGGATCTAAGAAGATTGTTCCGGTGTATATTATGGGAGGACTTGCGGGTGCTCTCACCTATATCATTGCATACAATCTCTTTCCGGTATTTGCCACAACCGTTGAATATTCAAAGCTTATTGGTGCATCGGCCGGAGTTATCGCTGTGATGGTAGCCATCGCCACCCTGATCCCTAACTATACAATTCATCTGTTATTTTTTGGAGGGGTGAAATTGAAGTTTGTAGCTATCTTTTCCATACTACTTTATGTCATCAGTATTCCAGATGGAAATTCTGGGGGTAATATCTCTCATTTGGGAGGTGCTCTCATGGGATATTTTTATACCATCTCCATGAAAAAAGGAAACAACATCGGTTCTTGGATAGAAAAGATATCTGCTTTCATAACTCAGAAGCGATCTGGCCGTATGAAAGTTGTAAAAGGAAATGCAGGTGTTGGAAAGAAATATTACGGTGGAACCGTCAAGCAAAGGGAGATGGCAATAGATGATATACTTGACAAGATCAGTAAGTCGGGATACTCCAGCCTCACTGAAGAAGAAAAAGAAGTTCTTTTTAAAGCCAGCAATAAAAAAGGGCCTTAACTACTGAAAGGTGAATAAGAGACCTGATTCAAAACGGAAACGCAGAACAGGGATAACATCCTGGATCTCTGCTATTGTTGCAGGCTTAACAATCCTCAGCATCATAGCATCTAACCTCAACCCATCAAAGTTGTGGATCTCAGGAGTTCTGGGTTTGCTTTTCCCCTACCTGTATCTGGTAAATCTTATTTTGCTGGTGGTAATGATCTCAAAAAAGAGATTACTGCTGATAATACCACTTATCGCATTTTTTTCCGGGGTTAACAAGCTACCCCTTCTCATACAGCTCGATGGCAGTAATGGTAGGCCCGAATACGTATCGGATGTAACGGATGAATTCAAACTGTTATCATTCAATGTGAGGGTCTTTGATCTGTATAACTGGACAAGAAATATTGATACTCGTGAGAAGATCTTTGTATATCTGGAAGATGAAGCACCTGATATATTATGTCTT
Organism: Bacteroidota bacterium; assembly: GCA_024643795.1. Lineage (GTDB taxonomy): Bacteria > Bacteroidota > Bacteroidia > AKYH767-A > OLB10 > JAHEMF01. The sequence goes on from JAHEMF010000016.1 coordinate 11,022, forward strand.
CAGGAATTTTATTCATCAGATAATAATGAGTTCAATAATCAGGATCTCATTAAAAAACGACTGCAATATAAGTTCAATCATATCCAGTATTCCATCACAGTCCGTGAAACAGACCACTGGGGCATTGCCACTTTCAGCAATTACCCTATAGTGAATAAAGGTGTGATCTATTTTGATGAACACAAGTCAAATGCATGTATCTACACTGATATACTTTTGAAAAAAGACACTGTAAGGGTATTCAATACTCATTTGCAATCGGTAAAATTTGATGACAATGATTACCGCTTCATAGAATCAATCGTAGGTAACGAGGAGGAGTCTCAAAAGATGATACGTACAAAGGCTATTATTACCCGCCTTATGCAGGCTTTTAAAAAGCGTGGCATACAGGCTTCTATTCTAGCCGATCATATTAATAAATCACCCTATCCGGTGATAATTTGCGGGGATTTCAATGATACACCGGTTTCATATTGCTATAAAATGATCAGCTCCAACCTTAACGACGCCTTCCGTGAAAGTGGATTAGGATTGGGCAGCACCTATTCAGGACCTATTCCGGGGTTACGGATCGACTATATCATGCATGACAAGAAGATCCATAGCTATGATTTCAAGGTGGATAATGTAAAGTTAAGCGACCATTACCCCATCAGTTGCGCCTTTACACTCAAACAACCCGAATAATATTCAGGTCATTTTTAAAATCATTAAATTTACAATTGTTAATTTTATATTAGATAATGGGTAAATCCGCAAAACTCACTTACTAGTGGGCATACCCTGATTCTTATATAAGGTATTTACTTCCTGATTACGAGGGGGTTGATAAAATGATTTAATAAATTAATTTTGATGTTTCTTTACACCTAAATACCAACTATTCAACGTTTTTCAATCATGAGAATCAAAATTTCTTTTCTACGTGAACATTCTTCCGCAAATTCCATCCCCTTACATCACCAAAAACTGCTGACAGATAGCCTTGGTATGTATATGGATGAGATCTCAGGCGACAGATCACTGTTTAATTTTTCATCACTCAAGGGTACTTCGAAGATCCAGAACGGATTCATGCGTTTTCTTTCTTCCAAGATCACACTGGTAATTTCCAGCCGCAACCAGGAATTTGCCGAAGCTCTTGTAAAAAAGATCTTCGATAATCCACATCTGGCTGTAGGTAAAATGAATCTGGTGCCAAAAACATATGAGGTGATCCCTGACCCTTCATTTCAAACCAAGATGCGTTACCTGTGCATCTCTCCATTAATTATTTTTAATCCTGATAAAGAGAGTGAAAGAGCTCAGGATATAGTTGACCCAACTTCTCAGCAATTCTCTGACATACTTTACAACATTACTCTCGACAGGATGGAAAAGGCAGGTTTTACTGAAACCATGCTCAATGAATTTGCAGAATTCGAGGCACAGCCTGACATGGAGTACATCAATAAGATCAATGAATCAGGGAAAAAGTATGCCAGGATGTATAAATCAGCGGCCGGTAACCCTATGATGGGGTTCCTGTTACCATTCACCCTGCATGCACATCCCGATGTACATAAATTTATATGGGAATGTGGTATAGGTCAGCTCACTGAAGAAGGCTACGGAATGGTAGATATGGTGAAAGGTTGATATCCAGATCAAGATCTAAAGAACAGGCTCAGCTTCCTGTTCTTTTTTTTTGCAGATATCAGTAATTCATAACATCCGTAAAAACACTCCCACAAAAATTAAAAGCAACACAATTCTAAATTATGATCAAGAATAGTAAAATACTCAATGTTCTTGTAGTTGTTGCTGCTCTTGGATACTTCGTTGATATCTACGACCTGGTACTTTTTGGTATAGTTCGTAAGGCAAGCCTTATAGCCATAGGAATAACCGATGAGGTTCAACAAACCATGATAGGTGCCACTCTTCTTAATTGGCAGATGGGTGGAATGCTGATCGGAGGAATCATCTGGGGAATCTTTGGAGATAAACGGGGGCGGATCTCAGTTTTATTCGGTTCTATTCTGATGTACAGTTTGGCCAACATCGCCAATGGCTTTGTTGCTGATGTTTCATTCATGGATCCGGTGATATTGTATGCTGCTTTACGTTTTATTGCCGGGGTGGGACTCGCCGGTGAGCTTGGAGCAGGTATAACCCTTGTAAGTGAGACCCTATCCAAAGAACACCGGGGATATGGGACCATGCTGGTGGCCACAGTTGGAATATCAGGTGCCGTAGTTGCCAACCTGGTCGCAGGAGCATTCGACTGGAAAGTATCTTACTTTGTTGGTGGCGGTATGGGGTTGGCATTGTTGCTGCTCAGGATCGGTGCATATGAGTCGGGCATGTTCAGCCAGATAAAAACGGCTCATGTTAGCAAAGGAAATTTTCTGAGCTTGTTCAGCAGCTGGGCAAAAACAAAAAAATACTTGAGTATAATCCTGATAGCTGTTCCTGTGTGGTATGTTGTTGGAATTCTGATGATCTTTTCACCTGAGCTGGGTAAAGTTATGGGGCTTGAGGGTATCAGTGCCGGTGATGCTATCATGTATTCCTATATTGGGATAACCTTAGGTGATTTTGCCAGCGGACTACTTTCGCAAATATGGAAGAGTAGGATCAAAGCACTGCGAATATTCATGATACTCACGCTAGTTTTCACCGTAGCATACTTTTTTGTTGCCTTTAAGTCATTATTCATGTTTTACACCATTGCGGTACTGGTTGGATTCTTCACCGGATACTGGGCTGTTTTCATTACCATGGCTTCTGAACAGTTCGGAACCAACATCCGGGCAACCGTAACCACCACTGCACCAAACTTTGTACGTGGGTCTGTTGTTCTGTTAACATCAGGTTTTCAATTATTTCATTATTTAACAGGCAACCTGGTGTTATCGGCTGTAGTGGTAGGAGTAATCACCTTTATACTTGCATTTATTTCACTGGGCAGTCTGGAAGAGACCTTTGGAAAAGAACTGGATTATGTTGAAGAATAAAGTTCTTGTTTTAGGAGCCTCCCCCAGCCCATCGCGATATGCATACTTATCTGTGCAACGTCTCAGAGAAAAAGGATATCCTGTAATTGCTTTGGGTAAACAAAAAGGAACCATTAGTGATGTTGTGATACAACATGGCACCCCACCGGTTGACGATATACATACAGTTACAGTATACCTATCTCAATCCAACCAGCAGTCTATTGAAGACTATATTCTATCACTTAAACCCGCAAGAGTGATATTTAATCCCGGTGCAGAGAACATTCCGTTTGAAAGAAAATTACACGCTGCGGGTATTGAAGTAATGGAAGCGTGTACTTTGGTGATGTTGTCTGTTGGCAGTTTCTGATCAGTGCTGCGATGCATCGATATGAGGAAAGCGTAAAGTGAAACAAGCTCCTTTCATTTGTTTTGATTCTACACTTATTTGCACCCTGTGAAAGTCGGCTATAGTTTTTACTATCGGTAAGCCCAATCCATAACTCTGTTGTCCATCTTCGCCGGCATGAAATCTTTTAAAACGATCAAATATATTTTCTACCTGTGAGCTTTCTATACCAATGCCCTCATCTGTAATCTGAACAACATAATCCTCATCTTCCTTCCAACCATTTACAATGATCTTACCATGAATATTATTGTACTTGATGGCATTATTGATTAAATTAAAGAACATGTTGAAAAGCAAACTCCTGTTGCAAGGGCTGAATTGCGACATTGGTTGCATGGTCTTGATAACTACAATATGCTTTTCCTCGATCAACTCTGAAAGTTCTGACAAAACTTCATCAATGAGTTCTTCAATCACAACTTCATCCTGTTTCAGGTACTGATCATTTTCAATTTTTGAGATCATCAAGAGTGCCTTAATGATCTTGCTTAGTCTTTTAAGTGTTTTCTGTGAATCAAGGATCTTGTTCTCAAACTCCTCTGGAACCTCATTGTTAATGAGCATATTTTCCAATCTGTTCTGCAATATTGAAATTGGTGTCAACAACTCATGAGCAACATTTGCTATGAATTCCTTCTCAATCAAGAATGCATCCCTTGTTTTACGCATCAACTGATTGATACTTTTATCAAGGTAGTTGAATTCATATGTATTGGTCTTATGTTCTTTAAAATTATAATTGGACGGATTTTGAGGAAGCTGAAGTTTTTCTTTAACGATCTTATTGAAAGGCTTGAGCAGGATCCTTACAAATCCAATATCCATGAAAATAGATACCAGAATGAGAATGATCATCATGGCAAGAGTGAACTGTACAATTGTAATGTTAAGTTGCTCAATAGTACCCAAACCTTCACCGATACTAAGCTGGTATAACTGATTATCATATACGAAAGACTGTCTTATTATACGATGTTTCAGGTTCTCTCCTCCTACATTCCACTCTTCATTCGCTATTACGGTTTCTGGTGGGTGGGCTTCATTAGACAGCGGTATGATAGATACAAATTCCTCCTTGAGTATATTGTAACTCTCAAAGCTACAATCCTGCTCCATTATGATCTCTTCAATACCACCACGACTGATGATCTTTAGCACCCTGTCTGAGCGGGCAATAAGCCGTTTATCAATATGATTATATACTACCTGTTGGGTAACCAGCGGCAAGATGAAACCAAAGGCAGCAATTATTAGTGCCTTGGAAAGCGCGTTGTATATAGCCAGCTTTACCTGGAGTTTCATATTATAGATTTACCCTGTATCCTATCCCGCGAACTGTTTCAAGCCATTCGATATCTCCTTGTGTTCCCATTTTTTTACGCAGATTCTTAATATGTACATCTATATAGTTGGAATCATAATCGTCCTCCATGATATCACCCCATATATGTTCGGTCAGCTGCATACGGGTTAGCACTTTATTCTTATTAATGGCAAGGTAGTGAAGGATATCGAATTCCTTTTTTGTGAGGTTGATCAGCACTTCATTTTTTGTGACGGTACGATTATTTATATCCATCTCAAACTCACCGATATCAAACACATTGTTCTTCAAACCATGTTTTCTCCTTAAGATAGCCTGCATCCTTGATTGGAGTTCAAGCAAAGAAAAGGGTTTGGCCAAATAATCATCGGCACCCAGATCTAGGCCTTTAATTTTATCATCGAGTTCACTGCGCGCAGTTAAAATGATAAACGCAGCATCGCTGCCACCATCTTTAGCTTCCCGCAACAGGTCGAACCCACTGTAGTCGGGTAAACCAATATCAAGCAGTACAAAATCATATGAATTCACGAACACCTTTTCCGATGCACTCTTTCCGGTAAAGGCCACATCACAGTTAAATCCCTGATGTGTTAAAAATTCTTCCATTTCATGAGACAGACTCTTTTCGTCTTCTACGATCAATACATTCATAATTATTTATTTGCAAGGGTTTCTTCGATACTTTCCAAAATAACTTCACAAGAGGTGAAGATTTCATGATCAGTAATATTTAAGGGAGGAGCAACGCGCATACAATGTGGAGCAAAGAGGAACCAATCCGTTATCACTCCTTTTTCAATGCACTTTTTGATAATCTTCATATTCAGGTCCACATTAGCAAAATCAAGAGCCATAAGTAATCCTTTAGATCTTACCTGATGTATAGATGAGTGTTTCAGTTTTGATCTGAACATCTCCTCCTTAGCAAGGATATCTTCTGCATCAATGTCCACCAACACTTCGAGTGCTGCCAGAGCTGCTGCTGCACATACCGGATGGCCACCGAAAGTTGTTATATGTCCCAACACTGGATCGTGAGTAAGCGATCGCATGATCTCGCCAGTGGAAATGAAAGCTCCTATCGGCATACCCCCACCCATTGCTTTTGCCAGCACCAAAACATCGGGGACAACTTCTGCATCCATATAAGCCATGAGAGCACCTGTTCGTTTAAATCCCGTTTGTATCTCATCAAAGATCAGCAACGTTCCTGTTCGGGTACATACTTTGCGCAATTCATTTAAGAAACCTGCTTGGGGGAGCACCACGCCTGCTTCAGCCTGTATAGGTTCAACGATTACACAGGCAGTTTCATGAGTGATCATTGACAGTTGATCAAGGTTGTTGTAATCGAGAATGGTGACTCCAGGCAATAAAGGCCTGAACCCTTTTTTAAATTCTTCAGAACCCATGATACTCAAAGCACCCTGGGTACTTCCATGATAAGAGTTTCTGAATGATACTATATTTTGCCGCCCTGTAAATCTTTTGGCAAGTTTCATGGCTCCTTCTATTGCTTCGGCTCCAGAATTAACAAAATAAACACTAGACAGATTTGCTGAAAGCAATGATGTTATTTTTTTTGCAAATAAGGTTTGTGGATGTTCAATATACTCGCCATATACCATCAGATGCATAAATTTTGCTGTCTGCTCATTCACTGCTTTCACTACTGCGGGATGTGTGTGGCCGATATTACTCACAGATATTCCGGCAATCAGATCGATGTATTCCTTACCATTAATATCGGTGAGTATGCATCCATGGGCTTTCACAATTTCAAGCATCATAGGTGCCTGAGAAGTTTGGGCCATATGCCTCAGAAATATTTCACGGTGAGTTGGTTGCATAATGCAAAACTAATGATTCTTAAAAGAGAGGCTATGATTATAAAATACAAAGGCCGGGTTGGTGACCCGGCCTGCTATATTGGTTAAAGCTAAAATATTTACCTGGGAGCGGGTTTCCTCTGATTCCGCTGGTTATTATTAAGCATTTTAAGCAGTTCCCGCTTAAAGTCCTCATCGGCCTTGTAAAGCTTGGCCACCTTTTTCATAGGTAAGACTTGCTTGAATTGATTCTGATATTTTTTACGGATGTCTAATTCAGCCTGACGAAACTCCAGCTCACTATCAACCAAAACCTCCAGTTCTTTGTCGGAAATCTCATCAATATTATTCCTGAGCTTCATAGCCTGACCTCTGTGATCTTTTCGTAGTTGATCAAGCTCGTTGTTAAATTGATTATAAACCGGCCAGAATTTCTGTGACTCTTCAGTAGAAAGATCCAAAGCTTTAGTAATGAACCCGATCTTCATCGATTCAACTTCCTCTCTCTTTTCCTTCCTGTCTTCGGGACCGGGAGGCTGAGCCTTGGCAGCTCCACACAACATGATCAACAATACAATTAATATATAATTTCTTTTCATCATAACTCATTTAATATTTGTGATACTTCAATATTGTTTTCAATCAGGTAATCAACAACAGGTTCATTACTGGCAAGGTTTTGATCACCGGAAACAGAGCTGGAAGAGTATGTGTCAACGATCATCTTTTCTTCCAGCTCATAAAGCAGATCAGAATTTTCGATAGCTTCAAAAGTAATACTGTCGGCAACCTTTTGGTCTTTCTCTTTATTGATCACTACCAAATAAACGGCACCCAGCAAGATCACTACCAAAGCTGCCAATTTAAGTGGAAGTATGTTGGCATCCAACAATCGGCTGAAGCGGGAATCATGCCGGCCTGAACTAACTTTATTACTGATAGCACCCTGCAACTCATCAAAATAGCCTTCCGGAGCTACATAGGGGTCTTTCTTAGGCCACCCGCGTGTGATCTCCTCTTCCTTTTCCTCTTTATCTGATCTCATTTTCATAACAAATATAATTTATGACCATTCTCGTAAATAAGAGTTTAATGGTTCTTAAGATATTTTTCGATCTTATTAACTGCATGATGGTAAGAGGCTTTCAATGCTCCTACCGTTACACCTAATATTTCTGAAATCTCATCGTACTTCAATTCATCATAATACCGCATATTAAATACCAATCGTTGCTTTTCAGGTAATGAAAGAATTGCCTTTTGAAGTTTAAGTAATAATGCATCGCTATCCATGTATTCCGAATCTTCGATCTTATTGGCCAGATAATTCTCATAGCTGGTCATTGAGAAAATTGTTCCTATACGTTTACGTTTCAGGAATGTCATTGATTCATTGGTTGCGATCCGATAAAGCCATGTAAACAATTTTGCCTCCGACCTGAAATTCCCCAAACCTTTCCAGGCTTTGATGAATGTATTCTGTACCACATCGTTGGCGTCATCATGATCAACTACCAGTCGGCGTACATGTTGATAAACACGTTGCTGATAAGTTTGGACAATGATATTGAATGCATAGTTGGGATTACTCCCATCCTGAAAAAGCAATATCAATTCTTCATCCGTGTATTTACTCATATTTTTGCCGGGCGCACGTGAACCCGCGGATGGTTTCGGGTGTGCCTCAGTTGCCTGCTGTCTTTCTTGAGAGCAGTTTTTGAGCTTTTTTAACGATATCTGAACTGTCGAGTCCATATTTTACCAAAAGTTCTGCCGGCGTTCCACTTTCTCCAAAAACATCTTCAACTGCCACTATTTCCATGGGTACCGGGTCGGCCAGTGCCAGTACATGTGCTACAGCCTCTCCCAAACCACCATTGCGCTGGTGTTCCTCTGCCGTTAACACACATCTTGTTTTAGCAACAGAACTTATGACTGCTTTGGCATCCAAAGGTTTAATTGTATGCATATTGATCAGATCCACAGAAACTCCTGCCTTGGCCAGCTCCTCAGCTGCCTGAACTGCATTCCAAACCATATGACCACAAGCAATGATAGTGATATCTGTACCGGAGAGCATTTGTTGTGCTTTACCTATCACAAATTCTTCGTTAGGGTCAGTGAACACAGGCCATGCCGGTCGTCCAAAACGGAGATATACCGGACCATAGTATTTAGCAATCGCCAGTGTGGCCTGCTTGGTCTGGTTATAGTCGCAAGGGTTGATGACCACCATATTAGGAAGCATCCTCATCATTCCTATATCTTCAAGGATCTGATGTGTTGCTCCATCCTCACCTAACGTAAGTCCGGCATGAGATGCGCATATCTTAACATTCTTTTCAGAATAAGCTATTGACTGTCGGATCTGATCATAAACCCTGCCGGTAGAAAAGTTCGCAAAGGTACCGGTGAAAGGCACCTTACCCCCTATAGCCAGCCCTGCCGCTACGCCCATCATGTTTGCTTCTGCAATACCAACCTGGAAGAACCTTTCAGGAAATTCCTTTTTAAAAGCATCCATCTTAAGTGAGCCGGTAAGGTCGGCACACAATGCAACTACCTCGGGATTTGCTTTCCCTGCTTCCAGCAATCCTGCCCCAAATCCTGAACGTGTATCTTTTTTTTCGGTGTAAGTATATTTCTTTTCCATAGATGAAACCTGTAATTCAGTTGTTTCCATTTTTATTTCCAATTATCTGGTTAATGATATCACTTCTGACGATCCGCTTGTGATACGAAATGTTTTTTCTATTGTGTACTCCGACTCTCTTGCATTTTTTGCACGATAGATAACCTTATATGTTCCGGGTAACAAGGTCACACTTTCTTTTGTTCCCGATTCAGATAAATTATAGATCCACTGGAGTGTGTTATTCTTGTATTCATATACACCTCCATAGCCATAACCGCTGGATACAAATGTTGCAATTCCCGGATTAGGGACCTGAACAGTTGTGGTCTTACTTTGAGATATGGTCACATCTTTAATATGCATCCGTGGTAATGATAAAACCTCAAGATCATAGGTACCATTCAGATACCGGGTTGTGGTGTTAAAATCCTGTACATGCAATGTATTCATTTCTCCCGACCGCCTTACAATACACTGTAATTTGCGATAATCTCCAAAACCTTCAAACTTAAGATTCAGGTCACCCTGACCACAATCAATCCCTACCGTAGTATGCTTACCGGGATAGGATACTACACTGTCAAGAGAAACTGAAGGTAATGTATGCACTACTATCCTGTAGGTATAAAGCGGATCAACAACAAGCGTGTCAGGCCTCCCTTTGTTATTCATGGTATGAATAAAATTGTATTTGATCTCTCCTGAATTCATATCATAAAAGGTCATATTAACGTTTGTCTCGTTAGCATAACCTTTATCATCCAGCAGGTTCACTTGCAGGGTAGTATTGTTCAGTGCCTGAGAAATCACAACATTTAAAATACTGGCAAATGCATCTTCGGTTGACGCATCATAAAATGTACCTACACAATCGAACGCTGTTTTGTAATCTTCAGACATATTCAGTCCAATGACAAAAGGCTTAAGAAAGATCCCTTTTTTCTGTAGCATCCGCGAAACGGCGCATGGATCGCCATCGCATTCTTCAATTCCATCAGTGATCAGGATAATAATATTCCTGCCTGGATCGGATGGAAAATCGTTGCCACATGCCTCCAGAGAGAGTGCTATAGGTGTTGTTCCGCTGGGTTTGATCCCGGCGAGCTTTTCTTTTATCTCTTTGCCATTTCTGTGATGAAAGGGAACTTCCAGCTTGTTGTCATCACAATCTTGAGGAGGAAACTTTTTAGTATGACCGTAAACATGCAATGCGGTCTGGACATGATTGAGTCTGTCAAGACTATCCACAAGGTGATTCATAAGCTTACGAGCCACCTCATATTTAATATCACTTTCCCATCTGCCATACATACTCTGACTGGCATCAAACAAGAAAAGTATACGTGTATCCGGAAGACCGCTATCAACTGCTTTTCTGGATTGCGAATGAGCTATCCCTGAAAAGAGGCTAAAGAAAATGATTAATCCGAGTATGTAAGTATTGAAATTCAATTACGTATCAGTAGTCGCCAATAGTTTCAGGCAGCTGCCCAAGAGCTCTGTCTAGTTCCTCATCATTAGGTGCCACCCCATGCCACTTATGTGTATGCATCATATAATCGACACCGTTACCCATGATGGTATGCATGATGATAACGACAGGTTTACCCTTTCCAGTATGTGTTTTAGCCTTTTGTAAGGTTTCAACAACATTTTCCATATTTGCACCATCCATGGATAATACATCCCAACCGAATGCCTTAAACTTAGCGGCAATGTCACCCATATCAAGAACTTCACTGGTAGGCCCGTCTATTTGCTGGCCGTTAAGGTCAATTGTAGATATAAGATTATCAACCTTGTTGGCAGCAGCAAACATTGCAGCTTCCCATATTTGTCCTTCCTGTAGCTCCCCATCACCGTGCAAGCTGTAAACCAAAGAAGTATCGTTATTCAACTTTTTAGAAAGTGCAGCCCCCAGAGCGACTGACATACCTTGCCCCAATGAACCCGATGCAACTCTTATTCCAGGCAGACCTTCATGTGTTGCAGGATGACCTTGTAAACGTGAATTGAGTTTTCTGAATGTAGCTAGTTCTGCAACAGGGAAATAACCCTTGCGTGCAAGCACACTGTACCAAACAGGTGATATGTGTCCGTTCGACAAAAAGAACATGTCTTCGCCCTTGCCATCCATTTTAAAATTCACCCCACCAAGTTTCATGATATTGAAGTACAGAGCAACAAAAAACTCAACACAACCGAGCGAACCTCCCGGATGTCCCGATTTAGCATCATGTACCATCCTAACAATATCACGGCGCACCTGAGGTGCAAGTTTCTCTAATTCTTTCAGATCGGTCATGTTCACAAATGATTTGGCGCAAAATTCGCTAAAATGGCAGGGATGACAAACACATACTTATTAACACTTGTTGATATTGTACTATTTGATGTATGGCGTAACTTTGGGTGGTGATGGATATCAATGGACAAATGAAGGTTTTTCCTGAAAACTCGCTGCTGACAGAAGAATATGAAAGCATCAGGGACCTTATTTCAGCGAATTGCATCTCTGAGATGGGTAGGCAACGATCGCAGGAGCTTTGGCCATGGTCTGATCCGGACATTATCAGGCAACAACTTTCCGTGACCGGAGAAATGATGCAGATTGTTGAAGAGGAGTTGCCCTTCCCCTTTTCAGGATATATAGACACCACAGCGGTTCTTGCTGTTATATCTATTCAAAACAGTGCAGCTAACGAGAGCCAGTTCATGGCTTTAAGAATGATGCTAAGCACAGCAGACGATATTTTCAGATTTTTCAGTAAGCATACCACCAGGTTTAACATGATGCGAACCTCAATTTTAGGGCCTACCAAACCAATAAAAAAGCCTGGAGAGCTGATTGACAATGTGTTGGATCAAAGCGGTCAAGTCAAGAATTCAGCCTCACCTGAATTGGGTAAGATACGCCGCTCGTTGCAACGGTCAAGGGTTGATGCCGACAAAGCATACCAAACTGCCATCAACAGACTTCGTAAGCAAGGATGGACTGCGGATGCGGAAGAAAGCAGTCGCAATGGAAGACGTGTTATAGCTGTGGTAGCAGAACAAAAGAGGACAGTTAAAGGCATTGTTCATGATGCATCAGCCACCGGTAAAACTGTTTTTATTGAACCTGTTGAAACCATCGGCATCAACAATGACATTCTGGAACTGGAACAACAGGAAAAACTTGAGATCTACCGAATACTTAAGGAACTAACCAGTCAATGCCGCCCATACAAGGATCATTTTTATGAGTTGCATGAGATCCTGGGTAAGCTGGATCTTCAAATGGCTAAAGCCAGGTTTGCCCGATATTCTGGCGCCTCCATTCCTGCAATAGAACCAAAACCCGGAGTTGAACTGAAAAAAGCATATCACCCCCTACTTTACATTCAAAATAAAAAGCAGAAGCAGGAAACAGTTCCGTTCGACATCGAGCTTGACTCAGAACAACGAATATTGGTTATAAGCGGACCCAATGCCGGAGGAAAAACAGTATGTATGAAAACTATCGGGTTGCTGCAACTGATGGTGCAATCCGGCATACCTGTAACCTGCAATTCCGACAGCACATTCGGTGTATTCAATTCTTTGATGGTAGATATTGGTGATGCACAATCGATAGAGTATGAATTAAGCACCTACAGTTCAAGACTTCGTCATATGAAAGTTTTTTTGGAAAATGCTTCAGACAAAACACTTTTTTTGATCGATGAATTCGGAACAGGTACCGATCCTAATTTAGGTGGTGCATTGGCAGAAGCAGTACTTGAAGACCTCAACAATAGAGTAGCATTTGGTGTTATTACTACGCACTATCTAAACCTGAAAGTATTTGCCGACCGCACCCCGGGTATAATAAACGGATCAATGGAATTTGATCTCAAAAAGCTAAAGCCTATGTTCAGGCTGGTGGTAGGGAAACCGGGAAGCTCCTATACTTTTCTGGTAGCTGAAAGAAGTGGTCTCCCAAAAGCTATCATTAAGGCTGCACGTAAAAAGGTTCCCCGAAAAACGCTGTTACTTGAAAAACTTTTAAGTGAGATCGAAAAAGAGAAACTGTTATTATCAAGTTCAAAAGCTGAAGCAGATGCCAAGAACAAGCAGTTAAAAGTGATGCTCGAAAAATACCAACAGCTTTCTGAAAAAACCGCAAATGATCATAAGGTTCGATCTGAACAATTTCAAAAATCAGAACATAAATTAAGGAAAGAGTCTGAAGAACAGTTCAGGAATTTTTTAAAGGAATGGAAAAAATCGAAAGACAAGAAAGAGGTATTTGACAAATATTACAGAAAGTTTGTAAAGAAAAAACCTTCACCTGATTCGAAAGAATCACAAAAGAAGAAGGAAGAAAAATTAAAGAAGCTGAGAGAGTTGATCAAGCCGGGAAGCAGGGTCAGATTGGAGAACGGATATTCAACAGGTATAGTAGATAAAATTGAGAACGATCGTGTTTTTGTTCTCTTTGGAGATTTTAAAACGCAATGCGACCTTATCAGCTTAAAACCTGTTGAAGACCAATAGAGCTATTTAATCACCAGTCGTCAAATGTCAGAAAATCATCCAGGTCTCTCCTCTCCTTTTTTGTTGGCCTGCCCATTCCCGGAGTACGCCAAGCTGCACGAGCTGCTGCGTGTGCTTTCATTTTACCGATCTCTTCCTGAGATGTCACTTCCTCTGCAAATTCACTCACCTTCGATGCAGGTTGTCTGCGCTGCACCCCTTTTATCACTTTAAAGACCCTTAGAAAGGGGCCAAACCGTATACTTATCACATCGCCTTCTTTTACGGCTCTGGCAGGTTTAATGGCAACATCTCTGATAAGTACCTTATCTCTGTCGCAAGCTTCAGCTGCTATAGCCCGGGTCTTGAATACTCTAATGGCCCACAAAAATTTATCGGCTCTTACCTTTTCATCCATTGATCCGAATATAACAAAAAGCCCTGAAAGCACTTGTTGATAGCAAATGAAGGCAGGTAATCATTACCTTTGCGCCCTTAAATTATGAACTGTTAAGTTATGGGCTTAAAATGCGGAATTGTTGGGCTTCCTAATGTGGGTAAATCAACATTATTCAATTGTTTATCAAATGCCAAGGCCCAGTCGGCCAATTTTCCATTTTGTACCATAGAACCCAATATTGGAGTTATCACTGTTCCTGATGAACGTCTGGAAACACTAGAGAAGCTTGTAAAACCTCAACGGGTACTACCTACCACTATAGAGATCGTTGATATTGCCGGACTGGTACGTGGAGCCAGCAAAGGCGAAGGTTTGGGCAACCAGTTTCTTGCCAACATCCGCGAAACCGACGCCATTATCCACGTGCTGCGATGTTTTGATGACCCCAATGTGGTTCACGTAGATGGCAAAGTAGACCCTTTGCGGGATAAAGAAACGATAGATATGGAGCTGCAGCTAAAAGATCTGGAGTCTATTGAGAAGAAGATAGCAAAAGTTGAAAAAGCAGCACGTGTTGGAACTGACAAAGAAGCTAAGAAAGCTTTCGATGTATTAAGAACTTTTAAAGAGCACCTTGAAAAAGGACAGCCAGCAAGGTCGGCTCCCGTCTCAGAAGAAGACAAGATCTTTGTTGAAGATAGTTACCTGCTGACAGACAAACCTGTACTTTATATTTGCAATGTTGATGAAAAATCAGTGGTAACTGGTAATGAATATGTGACAAAAGTTAAAGAGGCAGTGAAGGATGAGAACGCTGAAGTGCTGGTTATTGCAGCTGCTGTTGAAGCAGATATTGCAGAGATGGAGAACTACGAAGACCGAAAACTTTTTCTGGAGGACATGGGGTTGAGTGAATCTGGTGTAAGCAAACTCATAAAAGCAGCCTATCGCCTTCTCGACCTCTACACATACTTTACTGCCGGCGAAAAAGAAGTTAGAGCATGGACCATTCACAAAGGAATGACCGCCCCGCAGGCAGCCGGAGTAATTCACTCCGATTTTGAAAAGGGTTTTATCCGTGCAGAGGTGATAAAATATGACAATTTTGTAAAATACGGATCTGAAAACGCATGTAAAGAAGCCGGAAAGCTAGCTGTAGAAGGCAAAGAATATGTAGTGGCCGACGGAGATATCATGCACTTCCGTTTCAACGTATAAAAAAACCCCGAATTCCTCGGGGCTTTTTACTTTATCAAGAAGCTTTATTTAACAGCATTTACAATTATTGGCTTCGATACACCGGACGATGATATCATTCTAATCAGGTAAGTACCTGTTGACAGATCATCGCCAATGACCATGAAACCATTGTTGGTATCAATGGCAATTCTTCTCACCAACCTTCCGGAGATATCAGAAACTTCAAGAATGGAATTGGCATCCACTGCATTGAGGTCATAAGTAATGGTAATGTTTGAATTGAAAGGGTTGGGATATGCGCTCAGCGAAAAAGCGTCATCAGATTCACTGATACCTACAGGACCTTCTGTTACTTCGAAGCGATCCAGTCCGCCTTCAACAATATTAAATACCGGTCCCCAGTCTGCTGTTTCCACGATCAACTGCATATTTGCCGTTGGAGGCAGATACTGTGCGATATAATATGTTTTGCTCAACCATGAGGCATTACCAGCTGTATTTGGAAAGATACTCTCCAACGTAACGGTAGTTAGTCCGTTGGTAAGTTTAACCGTCATGGTATCATCGGCCTGACCACCACCATTATTACCTCCGTTATAAAACCAACGATAGTAGTGAACCTGTGGGTTGAGGAACATGCTGGCATCAAACACAGGAGATGTTAGTATGGTATTACCTCCATCTACATCATTATCCCATGGGCCACCTCCACCATTATCAGTTACGTAGCACTTATCCCTGCAGTCGCCATTGGCATCAAATTCAGGATTTGCCTGTCCTCCACCAAATACAGTGGTACCAATAGGCTCACCACGTTCCCAGGAATTCCCTGAAACCCCACTAACGGTCCAGTTAAAGTCGAATGTAAAATCATCATAGATTCCCGGTTGCAATGTTATTGAAATAGGAACTGAACTACTGTTGACAGCAACGTTGTTTGAACAGTATGTAACATATCCCCATGCACCCGCATCCACATTATAATTATCGGGGAAGAATCCGGCTATCACAAAATCACCGTTTGCATTTGTGGTGATGACATTATCAAAGTTGCTATTAAAAATATTAACCTGAGCATTAGGGATACCAAGTCCGGTAGAACCATCAACCACCTGACCGGTAGCAGTGAAGGCTGATGCCGGATTGAGTTCAATGAATAAACTGGTTAACTGATTATTAGTCAGTGTAACTCCGGTGATAGTTTTGGTGGTATACCCCAATCTTGTTACTGTTACATCATATACTCCGGATGTAACAGTTCCAGTTTTAAACTCACCTATAGTATTTGTTACCTCATTCAATGGCAAACCTACCACTTGTACGGATGCGTTTGCCAGAGGAAGTCCTGATATACTATCCACAACAATACCTTCCAGCCAACAGGCATGTTTATAATCTGGTGTTAACACAAACAAACCATTATCAATATCAGATACCACTATTGTACCAGATGGCAGGAATGGATAAACACCCCAGCATCCGTTAAACCCATTACCACTACCCTGTGTGTAGGTGTCGTAACGTCCAACTTCCACAAGATTAGATGGCCTGCTGCCATCAACAATTGAAATGCCGTCCTTGTACCACGATGTGACTGCGTAATCATTTACTATATGGGTATTATGAACGATGGATCCGGAACCGGGTGTAGTTTGAAAGCGGTCAAGTTCGGTAATGTTTCCAAGATCAGTAATATCATAAGTGGCCAAGTATGAATCAGTAGTCTCATCGGTTGTAAATAAGACTGAACCTTCATCATTGAGCCAGGTATTGTGTGTAAAATTGGTAGGCGTGTTCTGCTGAGCAAGTAAAACCGGATTCGCTTTATTAGCAAGATCATAAACTGAAAAATAGCCATCATAAATATGACCACCCCATAAAGTATCGTTCCGAACGTAACCGTCGTGTATATATGAACCTGGCGTATGCCCCATGTAAACAGGGTTCCATGGATCAGCAAGATCAACTACCAATGCCGAACCATTAAAAAGGTTTGATCCATATAAGTACACAAAGCCATCATCAACATGTAATGCGTGAATTGTTTCAAGTTGATTATTGATAGCACCGGTACCTTTCCAGTTTTTAAATTGAACAGAATCGGGCAGGTAATCAAGGTTAACGATCTGTAATCCCTGATTGCCTCCTTCAGTTGTAACATAGGCATAGTTCTGCCATGTCTTTACCTCTCTCCATGAAGAATTTGGTCCGGGAACTGTAAAAGCAATAAATGGATTATCAGGATCTGTTACATCAACAATGGATAAACCATTATAATAACCAACTAAGGCATACTCATTTCCCTGAGCGTCAACATGACCCCAGATATTAGACAGCTCAACTCCGTATGGTATAGTTGAACGTAATGTAAGATTGTAATTCTGTGCATCAGCTGCAGCAAATAATACAAATACAAAGGTTAAAGTAAGTAGTAGTTTTTTCATTGGGATAATTTGAGGGTACCAAAAGTAGGGAATAATGAATCTTAATGCATGATGGAACAAATTTAGTGGAGATCTGTTTTGAGCCGTGTCCTGTGATCATGAGGTTTTCTACATTTTAGTGAGATCCGCAAAGAACATTGTATCTGAATGCTCGTTGATCCCGCTTATTAATGATTTTGCATTCAATTGATAACCAAGTTGTTGAGTGCAATATTCAATATTTTTTTCATTTTCATCATAGAATACTGAGCATGTGATATAAAAAAGCTGCTGACCTGTGTGGGCATTTTGAGAGATGTTTTGAAGCAGCTTACGTTGTAGATCTGTAAACTGTTCAAGTGCAGATTCTTGAAATAATACAAGGTTTTCAGGATGTCGGGACCAGGTACCAGAGCCTGTACAGGGAACATCAGCAATTACGGCATCAAATGATGCAGACTCTGAAATTGAAGGAATTGAATTAGTTGCGTCCAGCTCTTGTGTTTGAATGGAGGTGATCTCCGATCTGCGAATCCTTGTTTTGAAGTTTTTGATGATGGATGGCCTGGTGTCGCTCGAAACGATCTTAATCTTTGGAAACTTATCCGCCAAAAAAAGCGATTTACCTCCTGCACCACAACAGCAATCCCACATTGAATTCAAATCAGTCAGGTCAGCCTGGTCAGCTGCAAGTTGCGATGATCGATCCTGGATCTCAAAAAATCCTTTGTTATATGATTCGGTATTCACCAAATCTGTTCCACTATCAACAGACCAGATATGTTCATGCAGCTGATCTACTGAGAACTTAATTGATTTCAAATTAAATTCTTTAGAAATAGAATTTGAATAATTCTTTCGCACTCTTAAAAATACTCTCGGTTGCTCAAGCATGCTGTTTCCGTAAATTACAGGATCGATACCATTGGACAGTTGAAGTTGAAAATCAAATATCCTGTTAAAGTCAAAATTCTTAACAATTGCTGACACCAACTCCATCAGTTGTTTTTTATCTGAGTCGGATTGCGGTAGTTTACCACTGATTCCGGGATGTAACTGCTCAAGCAGCTCAAAGCCACTTTTACTCCTCAGTTCACCAAAGATTACTAAAGCAGCAATAAGCCTGTCATGAAAAGCGTCAACAGGAACAGACCTCCCAATTCTGTAATAGGCATAAACCACTGCAGATATAAATCTTCTGTCAGAAGAGCCCATCGATCTGTGTGACCTGAAATAGGCTTTCAAATAATAGTGTAATGGGATTGAACCGTCGTAATTCCGAATTACGTCAGCAAGGATATTTATTCTTGAAGTGGCTCTTGACAAAATATCAGAACTCTAGTTTAGCCTGAACCTTTTTTTTATCAGGATCGGAGGATTGTGCTGTTGTATTTTTACCACCTTTCACAGCAACTTCTTTAACTTTTGATACAGCAAACTTAGTGACCACATTTCCTATTGCCGCACGACCCTTGACTAAAAGTTCACCAAAATCAACCTCTATGATCTTATTCCTGAGTTTTGGACGAGGTCGCAAGATAACTTCCACTTTTGGCGCATAGGTGTCATCAGCAACAGCTAAATAAAGTACCCGTGATTTCTCAGTTCCTTTGGTAAGGTCATACACTTTATCTCTTGTAACACCTCCAACCGTAAATCTTTTCATCAGAACCGGACCTTTGTTTCCATCCTGATACAACATATTATAAACGGTTGATTCATCATTCTTTTGAAAAATGCTGATATGCTGGATATCCTTTCCAAAATAATTTTTTTCACTGATACGCGATACGACAAGTTTGCCATCACCTGTAATTGCGATCACATCATCAAGGTTAGAACAATCAGTAATAAACTCATCTTTCTTTAGTCCATAACCAGCAAAACCTTCTTCTCTGTTCACATAGAGCTTGGAGTTAATGGCGATCACATTTTGTGCTACAATAGATTCAAACGATTCGATCCTGGTCTTTCTCTCCCGCCCTTTACCATATTTTTTCAAAAGATCTTTAAAATATGCGATTGCATAGTTCTTGAGATTCCCAAGATCAGCTTTTATCTGTTTGATATCAGCTTCGATGGCCGCCAGTTTTTCTTCTGCCCGTTTAGAATCATATTTTGATATCCGTTTGATCTTTAATTCGGTCAAGCGTACTATGTCTTCATATGTCACAGGTCGTTTCAGGAATTTCAAGTACGGCTTCAACCCTTTCGTGATCGTGTCTATGATCTGTTCCCACGTCTCACATACTTCTAACGCTCTGTATATTCTTTTTTCAATGAATATTTTTTCAAGTGAAAGATAATGCCAGTCTCTTTCCTTTTCATCCAGTGCGATCTCCAATTCCATTTGGAGAAGATCCACTGTATTACGTGTAGAAACTCTTAGTATATCATTAACTCCCATGAATCTGGGGCGCCCTTCTTCAATGATGCAGGAATTAGGTGAGACCGAAACCTCACACTGCGTAAATGCAAAGAGTGCCTCAATAGCCTTTTCGGTATCCTGAGATGTTTCCTGATGCAGGTGTATGAGGATCTCAACTTCTGAAGATGTATTATCCTCTACTTTTTTGATCTTAATTTTCCCTTTGTCTACTGCAGCGATTATTGATTCAATAACAGAAGTTGTAGTGGTTCCGAAAGGTATCTCTTTGATAACAAGTGTTTTCTTATCCAGCTTGTCAATAACAGCTCTGACCCTTATTCTGCCACCACGCAACCCTTCGTTATATTTTGAAAAATCTGCCACTCCACCCGACTGAAAATCAGGAAGAAGGTCAATCTTTTTATTTCGAAGCACATCAATACTTGCCTGCAACAACTCACAGAAATTATGAGGTAATACTTTTGAAGCCAGTCCAACAGCGATACCTTCCACACCCATTGCTAATAAGAGTGGAAATTTAACAGGTAGTGTAACCGGTTCTTTATTTCTTCCATCATATGACAGCTGCCATACAGTTGTTTTAGGGTTAAAAGCCACCTCGATGGCAAATTTCGACAACCTTGCTTCAATATATCTTGAGGCCGCTGCAGAATCACCTGTCAGAGTATTTCCCCAATTACCCTGGGTATCAATAAGCAGATCTTTTTGTCCTACCTGAACTAATGCATCACCGATAGAAGCATCGCCATGGGGGTGATACTTCATAGTGTTACCTATGATATTGGCAACCTTATTATATCTGCCGTCTTCCATTTCATTCATGGAATGAAGAATACGCCGCTGCACAGGCTTCAAACCATCTTCAATATAAGGCACAGCCCTCTCAAGAATAACGTATGAAGCATAATCAAGGAACCAGTCTTTATACAATCCAGCAATGGCCGCGGTATCTGCACCTGCATGTTTCTCAGGAGATAGTTTTACAACCGCTTCTGATGCTTTGCTATCTTTTTTATTCTTTTTTGCCATAAAAATCAATTACCTCAGGCCACCTGAGTTTCCAGTTCAGCTTCAGTATTTTCTAATTCAGTATTTTTTGAAGGAGCTGTGACATCCACGATCGTTTCCTCTTCAAGCTTAAGGTTTTCTATAATGAACTCCTGGCGTTCGGGTGAGTTCTTACCCATGTAGTAATCGAGCAACGAGTGCAATGAAGTTTCCCCATGCAATTCTACTCGATCAAGTCTTATATTCTTACCAATGAAGGCCTTGAATTCGGAAGGACTTATCTCACCTAAACCTTTAAATCGGGTTATCTCAGGTTTTGGTTTAAGTTTCTCAATAGCATTCAACCTTTCAGTATCTGTATAACAGTAAATAGTTTCCTTTTTATTACGTACTCTGAATAATGGAGTTTGTAAAATATACAAATGACCATTTCGAACAACATCCGGAAAAAATTGCAAGAAAAAGGTCATTAACAATAACCTGATATGCATACCATCAACATCTGCATCTGTAGCAATAACGACGTTATTATAACGAAGATCTTCCAATCCGTTCTCAATATTTAGTGCATTCTGTAACAGGTTGAACTCTTCATTCTCGTACACAATCTTTTTGGTTAGTCCGTAACAATTGAGTGGCTTTCCTTTGAGTGAGAAAACGGCCTGAGTACTCACATCTCTGGCCATGGTTATGGATCCACTGGCAGAATCACCTTCTGTGATGAACAAGGTTGAATTTAAATTGTCTTTATGTTTACTATTCAAATGTACTTTACAATCACGAAGTTTACGATTATGCAGATTTGCTTTTTTTGCCCTTTCGTTGGCCAGCTTTTTAATTCCTGCTATCTCTTTTCTTTCACGTTCCGATTGCTGAATCTTTTTAAGCCAGGCATCAGCCACAAGTGGATTCTTGTGCAGGAAATTATCCAGCTCACGTTTTACAAAATCATTAATCCAATTTCGCAATGACGGGCCCCCAGGATAAGTATTCTGAGATCCAAGCTTTGTTTTAGTTTGTGATTCAAAAACCGGCTCCTGAATCCTGATGCTTATAGCTGCAGTAATACTTGTCCTTACATCACTGGGGTCGAAATCCTTTTTATAAAACTCTCTTGCTGTTTTTACCAGTGCTTCCCTAAAGGCTGCCTGGTGAGTACCACCCTGAGTAGTATGTTGACCATTTACGAATGAATAATAATCTTCGCCATAAGCTACAGTATGTGTGAAAGCTATTTCCATGTCATCACCCGTGAGGTGGATAACCGGATATAATCCTTCATCTGACAGGTTATCATTTAGAAGGTCAAGTAATCCGTTTTCAGATGTAAATGTTTTTCCATTGAAGTTGATGTTAAGTCCAACATTGAGATAAGTATAATTACGGATCATAGACTCAATAAATTCACTACGGAATTTATATCCCGAGAACACCTCGCCATCAGGAATAAAAGTTATGATAGTTCCATTATCCTCATCAGAAGCCTTTGGTTTTGATTGCAATGTTAACTCTCCTTTAGCGAATTCAGCCACTACCGTTTTGCCATCGCGTACAGATTGAACCCTGAAAAAATCAGACAATGCATTCACAGCTTTTGTACCCACACCATTTAAACCAACCGACTTTTGAAAAGCCTGGCTGTCGTACTTTCCTCCGGTATTGATCTTTGAAACGCATTCAACAACCTTTCCTAATGGGATTCCTCTTCCATAATCGCGAATCTCCACTTTTCCATCTGCTACAGTTATATCGATAGCATCGCCATAACCCATCACAAATTCGTCAATTGAGTTGTCTATAACTTCTTTTACCAATACATAGATGCCATCGTCTCGAGAGCTACCATCCCCAAGCTTACCTATATACATACCCGGCCTGAGCCTGATGTGCTCACGCCAGTCGAGCGACTGTATACTGGCTTCGGTGTAATTACCTTCTATTTTCTTGCGTTTTGCCATAGTTTTCACCAAAAGCTCAAAGTTAGCAACTTTGCTCGAGGCGCGGTGTATCGAAACCTTTGCCACTATTGAGTTTTCAACCATTATGTGTTGAAACCGAGACTGGGTGTTTATAACTTACCTATTGAAAATCACCTATCTAATGACTACATGAAACTTAAATGACAAGATCATTTATACCTCGAAAAAGATTCTTTATCCTGTTATAATAAAATAAAAAAACCCCGGGGATTCCGGGGCTTTTAAGCTCTTAATTAAACCTGCTGATCACTGGATCAATAATGGTTTTGTTATTCGCTGGGAGTTACCATCAGTGATAGACAGCATGTAATGTCCCGGAGCAAGCCCATCTGTTGGAAGGTCGATTGTGTTATTATCCGCATCCAGGATCACTGTTTGATCGAATAATTTCTGACCCATTGTGTTATAGATCGCAATATTTGATTCAACTTTTTCAAAAGAACCTACATCAATGGTCAACTTACTGTTTGGAGCAACTGGGTTAGGGTAGATCTTCATCCTGTAGATATATCCATCTTCTGTAACTGCTTCTCCGGCCATTCTGGGGGCTGATGGTACAAAACAGTTGTTGACATAAACTATATCTGCTAAAGTTGTCATTTTATCTATAAACAATGGCCATGCGAGAGCATTATACTTCATATAATATCTAAGGAAACTAACTGAAAGCATGTTGCTATAAAGATTTGTTGAGTCAGAAGTATAGCCGGATGCAGTGCAATTTTTCTCATCCTTGGTACACTTATTATTATCCATAGCAAACTGACAGTGTGTTGCTTCCAGCTGGTTGATGTATACCTTACAAGGTGATGCCAGACTGTTGAAAAGGTCCTCCTGATTACCAGAAGCAGGAACAATACAATCTTTTCCTCCTGAGAATACCAATGCAGGTACTGAGATATTTTGTGCAGCTGCAATTGCTGAAGGTGATGTTTCAGCTGCTGCCAATGTAAATAAAGCTGCAACACTAGGTTTCATTTCGGCAGCAAGAAATGCTGCTCCTCCGCCTGATCCATGCCCGCTCAAACAAGCTTTATTATTATAACGACCATAGAACATAGAAGCCGGATCAGCTTTCATCTTTTCAAATTCATTGATCACGAATACCATATCTTTTGCGAAATCCATTGCATCCATATTATTTCCCATTTCGGACTTCGGAAATGCCATCATGAAACCTCTGGGCACATAAAAATCTTTCAAGTAAGTATAGTAATGTACAGGCGTACCTTCACCATGACCAAAAACTATGAGTGGGAATTTTTTGTTTGCAGGAGCTGCTACTGGTTTATTACTACCAGCTACGTCTGATGGATAGAACACCACAACATTGATAGAACGCAATCCCCGCGAACTGTCAACCATTGATAGATTTGTTTTACTGATCTCGTAATCAATTTGCGCACTTGCCATTCCTGTGAACATACTCATGCATAAGACCCCGGCAAGTAATCTCATTCTTCTAATGTTTAAATTTTTCATCTTTAATTGGTTTAATTATTTGCTTATACCCCAATGTATCCCATCATAAAGCATGAGGGTAGATGAAATTTGGTCAACCATGCTGGATTTATGGCTAACAAAAGAATTTGGATGGTAAATAACCAAAGAAATAGATTTACAGAAAAACCCCGATGATCAGTGAGTAACCTACAATATACTGAATATTAGCTATTTATAGAATAAGCAAGGAATTACAATATGACTCATCATATCAATAAACCCCACAGACGGTGACAAAAAGGAAATCTTTAGCGGATGTATCAGCTAACCGGTTCAGGGTCTGCTTTTACAAGTTTTATCACTCCAACGGCATCTAATACTTTGATGACCGGATAGGTAGGATCGATCTCCCACCATTTTGTTCCAAAATTTGGCCTTGAGGCAAAATGATGGTGATTGTTTTGAAATAACTCACCTCCTGTAACAAAGTCGAAAGGCAATGTATTTTTAGAATGGTCATGCTCATTATAGTTCCTGTAACCATACTTGTGGCCTGCCCAATTAACTATAGCACCATGAACCGGTCCCATTAGAAAATGTACAGGAAGCAAGAGGAACATCCACCATTCAGTTGCGAAGGCCATATAAAATAACACATATCCGGTTCCAAATAATATACGGCTGATCCAGGAGTCGCCCATATTATCAACCGCATCCCATTCAGGTAAATTCTTTTCAAACTTCTCCTCTATTTTGTAGGTGCCATGTTGTATTCCACTATAGATCTTTTTGGTTTCCCACATCATGGTAAATACCTCTTTAAAAAAGTGAGGTGAATGTGGATCCTTATCAGTATCTGAATACGCATGGTGCATTCTGTGCATCACAGCATATGCCCTGGGAACCAGGTATGAAGAACCTTGAGTAATATACAGCATCAGGTAAAAGAATTTTTCCATGAAGGATGACATGGTGAACATCTTATGAGCTGAATATCGGTGTAGAAAGAATGTCTGGCTAAATAATGAAAGGTACCAGTGCGCAAGAAAGAAAATCAGAATTGGCATTAATTATCTTTATTTGATTAGGCTGCAAATTTAGTGAATACCGGCTATTAAAGTAACATGATAATTATCAGTTTATTCATTAATAATGAACAAGTTCCACAAATACCTGCAAATACTTAGTCGGTATGACCGGGAATTGAACTCTTTTCAATCTTATTCAGCTCCAGGTCAATGGTATCCGGGGTTTGTTCATCCATTGAGACATCAAACAATTCAGGCGATGGCTGGCCGGCTTCAATCCATGCCGAATACCAAAGATCGGCCAATGTTCTGATGGAGCCGGTGAACCTACGCTCCACCATACCATTAAGCAATTCATGGTAGCGGTCACAAAACTCTTTTGAATATGTTGTTGTTTTGGACTTTCCCTTCAGTTCAACTGTCATTTTCATGTCAATAGGAACATCATTGGTTGCTAACAATTCATATTCAAGAACGCTATCAATAGCTGCATAACTACCTTTAACAGAATTCCAAACCAAAATGTTTACATCATCCACAAAAGAGGCCTTCCCCACAAGGGTATTATAAGACGCTCCATATAATTCGGGCAACCTTGATTCCCACAAACCATGAATACCGTGTTGATCAGTAAGCTGACCATTATAATTAGAAGTGCAATGTAACGGCACATGTGCATCCGCCACATAATGCCCAAGGTCGGCTGAAAGCTTTATAATTCGTTCACCGTTTTTATTTTTAAATGCTTCAATCAAACTTGAATAGACCCAGGTGATCTTCCATGGAACAATACCATGTTCCATCAAGGTATCTTCGGTAAACTTTATAACTGCCAGTGACCATGAAGTGGGTATAGAATCAAATGGATGATCGCCATAGTGATCCAGATCAATATAATGACAAGAGGCTTCACCTTCCACAGCATACCTGCGTTTATCAGGATTTACTGCTGACCGCTCCAATTCATCAATATGTAGTTTGAAAAAATAAAATAATGGCTTTGGCAATGCATACACTGCCATCTTGTTAATACGCTGATGTGCCCAAAACCCCCAGGCTCCTGCAGAGAATGGAATGATAAAGGTAAAAAGTATCAGACAAATTTTAAGTATGTGAATTCGAAAAGCATACATAAATTATTTTTTAAATGTGTTATCCGATAGATTGCATAACATCCAGTTTGAAAATTGAATCTCCTTTCATAGCCGGAATAACATCAGTTTGATTTGGTGTTAAACAAAAGGTCACATCCTCTTCAATATTAAGCTTTGATAAACGCTTTTTATGTGATGAACGTGACAAAAATCCCTGAAGGTCATCCTTTGCTAAGTCGTACAGGTACATTGAAGTTAAAACGGAGTCTCTGTGATTGTTGAGTTCAAAATCAGGTAGTAACTGCTGAGCCAATGCTCCGGCAAACAAGGTATCTTCCAGATTCACTGCATTCTTCCACCCTGCACATAAACAAATAACATTCTTGTTTTGTCCTCTGAGCCAATTTGCAAGAGAGTCAAGATTAAGAAAAGAACCTATCACTATCTGAAAAGCATTTTTACGAGCCACTTCTATTGCATGCGTACCATTGGTAGTTGTAATTGCAATGTCTTTGTCTTTAACATCATCAGACATATAACTGAATGGTGAGTTACCCATATCAAATCCATCAACCATCTCACCTTTTCTCTCTGCCGCTACCAAATAACCTTTGGAGCGGTAAGAAAAACTTTGTTCCACACTTGAAACAGGTACCATACTACGTACCCCATTATGGAATGCAATACAAATAGATGAAGTTGCCCTCAACACATCTATCACAACCACTATACTATCACTTCCATCGTACAAGTGATACAATGCCGGTGACAGACAAACATCAATTGTTCTTTTCATAAATATGTTGTGCTATTTGGGGATTCTAAATTCGTCACTAAAATAATTAACGGTTCCAATTGAAACTATGGATCACAAAATTAACAATACCTTACTTTTTGACGAATGGAACTTTTATTATACTGGATTTCAATAACTTATCTCTTACTTTGATGAAGATTTGAGTACCTTCAGATGATAATTCTGATTTTACATATCCCATCCCGATAGCTTCATTTAGAGTTGGGGACATGGTACCTGAAGTTACGATTCCGATCTCATTGCCTGATTCATCACAGATCTGATAACCCTTCCGGGGGATACCCTTTTCCATCATTTTAAAGCCTACTAATTTTCTGACAACTCCCTGTTCCTTTTGCAATTTTAATGCAGAACTATTATTAAATTCTTTACTGAACTTAGTGATCCAGCCTAATCCGGCTTCAATTGGTGAAGTTGTATCATCAATATCATTACCGTACAAACAAAATCCCATCTCTAGTCTAAGTGTATCTCTTGCACCCAAACCTGCAGGTTTAAGTCCAAACTTCATACCTTCTTTCATAATTGCATCCCAAATGGTATCGGCATACTTATTTTCAAAATATATCTCAAATCCACCAGCTCCGGTATAACCTGTATTTGACACAAGCACATTTTCACAACCCGCAAACACACCCTTTTGAAAAGTATAATAAACCATATCATTAAGGTTCATTGAGGTAAGCGGTTGTAAGATCTTTGTAGCATCAGGACCCTGAACAGCAAGCAAGGAGGTTTGGTCAGAAATATTATGCATTTCTACATCATGTGAGTTGAATTTCATAATCCAATCCCAGTCCTTTTGAATGTTTGATGCATTAACAACCAGCATATATGTTTTATCATCAATACAATATACAAGCAGGTCATCAACAATACCCCCGTCATTATTTGGAAAGCAGGAATACTGGATCTTACCTGGCACAAGCTTTGAAGCGTCGTTGGTCGTTACCTGTTGTATGAGTGCCAGTGCATTAGGCCCTTTAAGTATGAATTCACCCATGTGTGAAACGTCAAAAATACCAGCAGATTTTCTGACAGCATGATGCTCATCATTTATACCGCTATATAACACAGGCATATCATAGCCGGCAAATTCCACCATTTTAGCTCCTAATGCAATATGCTTTTGTGTAAGTGCTGTTGTCTTCATTTATTCTTTATGATTTCTTTGAACGCGCGAAGGTAAACATCCTTTTGAGAAGTAACAGAATACCTATTTACAACTGTATCACGCCCAGCCATTCCTAAACTGAGCCTCAACTCTTTATCTAAGATAAGTTTCGATATTTTATTGATCCACTCATTTTCTGTACCTGCCAAAAACCCATTTTCGCCATCCCTGATGATCTCACTATTAACTCCTACCGGTGAAATAACAGAAGGTATACCTAACGACATATATAACAAAGCTTTGAACCCGCATTTACCCCGCGTCCATTCATCATCCGGCAACGGCATCAATCCAATATCAATCTCACACAACTCATCAATTTCTCTGGCCCTCTTCCATGCTAACCCTTGAATACCCAAGTCTTCGTCAATAAATTCAGCGTCACCAATCACTTTAAAATACACCTGGTCACCAAATTTATGTTTCAATGCCAACAATACATTTCTGGCCTCTTTCAGGTATTTGGTTGTTGTTGAGCTCCCACTCCAACCTATACATATTGCTGATGAATTATTTTGCTTGATACATGGTTTGAAAAGATCGGTATCCAAAGTAGTTGGAATAACAACAACATTTCTGCACCATTGTGAAGCATAATCTGCAAGATATTGATTGCCGGCAATCACAAGATCAGCCAAAGCAATAATCCGTGAGGTTTTTGCAGGGTTTTTCAACCAGCCTAACTTCCTGTTTGCATCTGACACATCATGCTTCCATATTGCATCATCGTAATCAAATATCAATTTAGCTTTTGATCTGGCTAACATTTTTTCAAAAAACACTGATCCCGTCATGAAAGCTTCTCGCTGAATAAAAATAATGTCGTATCGATTCCTGCGAAGAACATCTTTAGATCGTTTCCACACACTTTTTAGAAAAATGAAGAATTTGGAAAAAATATTACCGGGACTATAAAAAATAAGATCATCCTTTTCTGAGATAAGCCAAGAATAGTCATATTCAAAACCATTCTCCTTAAGATACTCCATATACTGTTCGTATCTGAATCGTTGAGATGGAGAACGATCTGGTCTGTGAGATGCAATAAAAAGTACTCTAGGCATTCCGGATCAGTTTTGATAAATGTGGTGGATAAAAGAACGGAACAAAATGTAAATCCGTGATCTCATATTTTGAAAATGTTAATATAACTAACTATGATCGCTGAATAATTTCATTTAAAAATTCGACATATGGCTGATCCTCACCCTCTTACCTCTCTACTTTTTTTCAAGCGCCGCTCAATCTTTCAATTCCGATGTACCTCAATCGGTTGCTACAAAATTAACAATACCTATTAGATTAAGGCGTAAGCCAATGCCAATTAACTCCTTCATTTTCAAAAAAATGGATAATTTTACATGAAATGATCGGATCAGAAAATGTTTAACCGAAACCTACCAAGAGGTGCCATTTTTCTAATGGATCTGGCAGTAAGCTTTATCTCCCTGATACTCGCTTATGAAGTAAGATTTAATTTCATAATACCTGAAGCGGAAATAAGGACTTTTATCTGGGTTTTTCCTTTAGTACTTATCATACGTTCCATAAGTTTTGTAGGATTCAAGACCTATGCGGGAATAATACGTTACACAAGCACTTACGACGCGAAACGGATATTTTTCACCATTCTTTCAGGATCGGCATTTTTCGCAATTATCAATCCGATGACTTATCTAGTCTGGGGGATTTTCGCTATCCCCTATTCTATTATAATCATTGATTTTCTGGCAACCATATTCATGATGATAACGATAAGGATATCGGTTAAACTACTTTACCACGAACTTAAATTTGGAGACAAGGAGATGTCATCTGTTGCCATTTTTGGTGCAGGAGAAGCCGGTTTGATCGCCAAGCGTACCCTTGACAGGGATATGGGGACCCGTTATAAAGTGCTAGCTTTTATAGATGATGACCGATCTAAAAAAGGCAAAAAAATGGAAGGAGTTCCTATTTACAACTCAGCAAACGGAATTGATAATATCCTTGCTCAGCTCAAAGTGGAAAGTGTTATTATCTCCGTCCAGCAAATTTCTACTAAACGGAAGCAGGAAATAGTTGAAGCTTGCCTGAGAAACAAGATCAAAGTTTTAAATGTACCTCCAGTCTCAAACTGGATCAACGGACAATTATCATTCGGACAAATTCAAAAGATAAAGATCGAAGATCTGCTTGAAAGAGATACCATTGAACTTGATACGGCTGCTATCAGCAAGCAACTTGACAATAAGAGGGTTCTTGTTACTGGTGCTGCAGGCTCAATAGGTAGTGAGCTGGTTCGACAAATACTCAGGTTCAATCCATCATCAATTATACTGCTTGATATGGCAGAATCTCCTTTATATGATCTTGAAATGGAGATTAACGATCATCCGAAGTCAAAGATCACTGAATTTGTGATCGGTGACATAAGAAATCCTGATCGAATGCGGAACGTTTTCAGAACCTTTAAACCTGAAGTAGTATTTCATGCTGCAGCATATAAACATGTGCCATTAATGGAAGGCAACCCTTCAGAAGCCATTATGACCAACGTTCAGGGCACACGTGTTGTGGCCGACCTTGCAGCAGAGTTCGGAGTTGAACGATTTGTTCTTATCAGTACAGATAAGGCAGTCAACCCAACCAATATAATGGGTGCCACAAAAAGGATCGCTGAAATATATACTCAATCGCTGAACAGCATAAGTAAAACCCGTTTTGTTGCAACCAGATTTGGAAACGTACTGGGATCTAATGGTTCAGTGATACCCCGATTCAGACAACAGATAGAGAACAGGCAACCCATCACAGTAACTCACCCCGATATTACCAGGTATTTTATGACCATCCCAGAAGCATGTCAGCTGGTTTTGGAAGCCGGGGCAATTGGCAAGGGTGGTGAGGTATTTATTTTTGATATGGGTGATTCTGTCAAGATTGTTGATCTAGCCAGAAAAATGGTTCAGTTAAGCGGACTTGAATTAGGCAAGGACATTCAGATAGTGTTTACGGGTTTGAGGCCGGGTGAGAAACTATATGAAGAGCTCCTTGCCAATGAAGATAATACCGTACCTACACACCATAAAAAAATATTGATAGCTAAAATTCGTGAATACAATTACGATGATATCGCCAGAGGTATCACAGAACTGATCGCACTATTCGGTGCACAGAATAATCAGGCAATAGCTCAAAAGATGAAGGAACTTGTTCCTGAATTCCTTTCAAAAAACTCTGTTTTCGAGGTGCTTGACGAGAAAAAAAGTGTCAAACAGTAACGCAAGGCTCACCCATGCACTGTTTGGCCCTTACCATAATCTTTTATAACCACTGCTTCATAGTCAAGCCATTGTTGCCACCTTTTATCTACATCAATTGAACCACCATATTTTTTTGCAAGCCCGGTGAAAAGAGTATAATGGTTTGCTTCGCTTATCATGAGCTCATTATAAAATGCACTAAGTTCTTTATCATCTATATTCTCTGACAACACCTTGAAACGTTCGCAGCTGCGAGCCTCCACCATGGCAGCGAACAATAACCGATCAACAAGAACTTCCTCCCTTGGTCCGCCTTTCATTAAAAATTCCATCAACCTGTTCACATAATCATCTTTTCGTTCCTTGCCAAGCGTATATCCTCTTTTTTTGATCTGTTGGTGTACCATTTCAAAATGAAGCAATTCCTCCTGACTTAGTTTAATCATTTCTGTGACCAACTCCTGGTGCTCCGGAAACTTGACCACAATAGATATAGCGTTTGAAACAGCCTTCTGTTCACACCAAGCATGGTCTGTAAGTATCTCAGCAATATTCTTTTCTACAACATTTTTAACCCACGATGGATCGGTAGGTAATTTAAGTCTGAACATTTTTATTGATCGGTTAAAATGAATAACAAACGATTTCAGTTGCGCTTTTTCTGTAGTAGATCTTGTTGGAGATTGCATCTACTTCGTATACCGGTTCTTTATCCTTACCCATATCAATGAACGACTCTTCCTTCCCATTATCTTTATTCACTTCCTGCAACCCGTAAAGTTTATCGCCTTTATCAACCATCATCAGCATACTTGTGTTGGATTCTGTTGTAGCTTTGAATCGGGTGTTCATTGCCTTGAATGCTTTGTCAGCGTATGTGAATCCGGCGTTAGACAATTCCCCATAGGCCTGACTCATACCCTGTGTCAATCCCTTTGCTACAGCTGCATTTGCATCACCTTCTTCTACTTTTATGTCATTGGAAGCAGCCCCAAATGCTGCTGATGCATACCCTGAAACGGCTCCTACATATGCAGCCCTCACAGCGTAAGCTGCAAGAAGTGCTCTTGTGATACCGGGTAAGCGAGGTGCAGGCAAATATTTTTGATATGTCAAAACGCCATTATAGTCAATCATAGCAATATTTTGTTCCGCGCTGACCACAATCCCTCCTTCTCTTAACTCAATATATTGAGGTTTTTCCTTTCCTTCAAATTTCAATTCAATGGTTGACATTGGTTTTACCGATCCACTTTTCTTATCTATCACATAAACTATCCCATCATCCAGGTTAAATGCATATACAAACTCATCAGTTGTACCTGTAAGGTTTGAACCACCTTCCATTGGCTTATCCAAGGTCATTTCACCACTAGAAACCTGATAGATATTAGTTTCTTCATTAGTAATTACGAGTAATCCTGCTCCTGTTCTTATCACTTTTGAAACATCACCCTTAATATCAGCTGGCTTCTTGTACAAAGGTTCTAATGTTTCGCTGTTTAACATATATAAATAATTCTTAGATGAAGATCCTGAAAGCACACGTGTATTAACCAGAATTCCCTCCTTGAGTACCGAATAACCAAGAACACTTCCTTTTACAGAAACACCTCTGCCTTTCTTACCTAAAACACTCTCACCAGTTTTATAATCGAGTACACTGATCCTTGAATTCCCGGAGCTCATAGGACATATCACAAATCCTTTTTTGGCTGCGATAACCGTTCCAAGCATGTCAGGAAACTGTACCGGCGCCGGCCAAATATATTCACCGGACGACAGATCGAATGCATTATACTGGTTTGAGTACACAATGGATTTTTCTCCGTTAACCGTTTTTTCAGTTTTTGTTTGAACAGCAACATAACATGCACCGGGGTTTTCTTCAGGGACTAAAATATCTGCTACAAGGTCTTCTTGTTTTATAAGGCCCCCGGCACTACCCTTATCCATCATTTTCATAAATCCGGCCATTTTCTCAAACTTTGGATCCATACTCTTTTTCCAAACCTCATCACCTGTCTTCACTTCCATTTTAAAGACAAAAAACAAAGTAGAAACCAGACAATGTTCTTTATCAAGATCATAACAGGCCGACACCATTCCGAAATCACTGGATTTGGACCAAAGAGATTTCCCATTCGTCATTGATATCATTGAAAGTCCGGGGTCACCTGATCCGCTTTTCTTACCAAGAACCAGAATAGCTCCCGACCGGTATAGGAAAAATCTATTGTCAACTGTTTCAAAGCCTGCATCCTTTGATGAGAATACCACGCTTCCTTCAATTGGTTCAATCATATATAAACCACCTGAAACATCAGTAATAGTTGCGAACGGTGTACCATCCAGGATTGTAAATGATGACTCAGGAGCACCAGCAAGATCTGCATTGCTCCAGGTTATCTTACCTGTTTCAGGATCAACCCCGTGCAATCCCGCAGAACTATTCACAATAAGATATCCCAGTGGAGTTATCCTGCTCCAATTGATGCTGCCCTTGAATCCCGCTTTCCAGGTTTCTGGTGTTTGACTAAAAACAGATACCGTGGTAAATAAACCTACGATCAATAATAATGTCAACTTTTTCATATTCATTTTTTTAAAGTAATCGTGATTGACAAAAAGTATGCCATTACAAGATTATACATTTTTTTAAAAGATTTCAGAATGTGAGTAGACGAAATGGAAAGAAGCATACTCAACTTTTGATATATTTAACCTGTAATCAGCAATATATAATGCGAATCATCTTGTTAATGCTTTGTTTCACAGCCATTTCAGTCAGCATTTTTGATGAATCTATTATCTGGACGTCACTTGCATGGGTAGCTAGTAGTGTTGATGCCTATGATGCTGCCATATTGCCCAGCGGCATTGCGGTATTCACAGAAACATATAAAAGAACTTTCTCTCAAGGAAATTTCAATCTAACAACAGCCAGCGGTCACGCTATGTTTATAGCCAGATGTGATCCCAATAGCTTAGTTAATTGGGCATTTGCTGCAGGTTTAGCTGGAAATCATAGCGGGCGTCATACTACCTTAGATACACAGATTAATGTTTTGGTTGCGGGAGAATACGAGAAAAGTATCACATTTTGCAGCACTACATTCTCAAACATAAAAATGGAAGATATCTTTGTAGTAAAACTGGATCTTTGGGGAAGTTTAATGTATGTTATCAGTGAAGGAAATAATAAAATAAGTTCATGTTAAAAACAGCAGCAATATTTGGCATAATAGCAGGTATCATACTTGTTTTTTCATTTTACCTAACTGTCCCCTCTGAAGGTGAAATAGACTTCACAAAAGGTGAAACTGTAGGGTTCAGTGTTATGATCATCGCCTTATCACTAACCTTTTTTGCAATACGATCGGTTCGTAATAAAACCAACGGGTCATTTACTTTTGGTCAGGGGTTCAGGGCAGGACTTACTACAGTACTCATTGCTTCTGCCATTTATATAGCCGGATGGCTGTTTTTCTACGAAAAGGGTGGCGAGAACTTTATGCAACAATACCGAGATTTTAGCGTGGCACAAATAGAATCAAATCCTGGTCTTAATGAAGAGGCAAAAACCATTCAAATTACAGAAATGGACAAGGGCTTTGAAACATAT
The DNA here is from genome assembly GCA_024643795.1 of Bacteroidota bacterium. Classification (GTDB taxonomy): domain Bacteria; phylum Bacteroidota; class Bacteroidia; order AKYH767-A; family OLB10; genus JAHEMF01. The sequence continues at coordinate 46,531 of JAHEMF010000016.1, forward strand.
CGCGAAAGTGTATTTGTAAGAATACTTTACACTTTTGTTGAGATCTTTCCGATTGGGTTTCTGATCGCAACCATATCCGCTTTGTTATTAAGAAAAAAGCAACCAGCATCAAATTCATAAAAAAAAGGCTGTCAGTATTAAACACCAACAGCCTTTTATAACTAACAGGGTGAACTATTGAATTAACAATGGTTTTGATATTCTCTGATAAAGTTTATCGGTCACAGTTATGATGTAGTTTCCGGCTGGCAATGCCTGTGTATCGATAGATAAAGTATTTACACCTTCCTGCACAGTTACTTTACGACCAACAACTTGCTGACCAAGAGTATTGATGATATTCAGGTTAACTTCTGAAGTTTCTGTAGATATTACATCAATTGATATATTTTCATTAACATTTGCGGGATTAGGATAAACATTGAACTTGCTTAACAGTCCTTCAGTATCAGATCCATCTTCTGCAATTCTTGGAGGTGTAGGCACAAAGCAATTGTTAACGTAAACAACACCGGGCAGACTATCCATTTTACTAATGAATAAAGGCCATGCCAGGGCATTGTATTTCATATAATATCTCAGGAAACTCACTGATAGCATATTAGAATATAAGTTTGTTGTGTCTGCAGAAATATTGGAAGGTGTACAACCTGATTCACCTAAAGTGCAAAAGAAATTATCCATTGAAAACTGGCAATGGGTAGCCTCAAGTTGATTTACAAAAACCTTGCAAGATGAAGCCAGGTTATTGAACATATCTTCCTGATTTCCTGAGGCCGGAACAACACAATCCTTACCTCCTGAGAATACCAGAGCGGGTATTGTAATATTTTGAGCAGCAGCTATTGCCGAAGGATTGGTTTCAGCTGCTGCAATTGTGAACATAGTTGTAATGTTTGGCTTCATTTCAGCCGCCAGGAAAGCCGCACCTCCGCCCATACTATGTCCTGCAACACATGACTTATTATTATATCTTCCATAGAAAAATGAATTAGGATCTAATTTCATCTTCTCCATTTCATCAATGATGAAAGCCATGTCTTTAGCAAATTCTTCATGGTCCGGGAAAAAACCGAATTCCGTTCTCGGATAAGCCACCATGAATCCTCGGGGAACATAAAAATCCTTTATGTATCTATAATAATGAATCGGAGTTATAAACCCATGCCCAAATACAATGAGTGGAAATTTTTTATTTGCAGGTAATGCCATGGCTACATTTGTACCCCCATTATCAGCAGGGTAGAAAATGACCACATTAACTTTCCGGTTGCTACGAGATGCATCAGTTAATGTCATGGTCTTCTTACCTATCTCATATTGAATCTGTGCATTCAAATCACCTGTTATAAAAAACAGTCCGATAAGTAATACCACAATTGCCTTTAAATTAGTAATGTACGATTTCATAGAGTTAGATTTTGGATGAATAACAATACTGGGTCAAAAGTATTTAATGCCTTTATCAGGTTGGTAACTATTTGGTCAATAGAACGCTTCACATGGTGAGGTATATTAATCATCAGGTGAACAGCTTTTATTGGTCACATTTAGCCCAATAAAAACCTAATTATTGATGCTAGTAGCAATACCAGAACAGTTGGTTTATTTTGCCAATTCTGATATACTTAATATGAAAGTAATAAAACTTAATGATAAAAAAAAGCGACCATAAGGTCGCTCGGAAAAACATTCTGTTCTGAATTATCTTTTAATTATCCTGATGGATTCATTGAGATCATTATCACCAGCTACTCTGAGCAGGTAACGTCCCCTCTCAAGTCTGCTCATATCATCAAGCTTAACAAACTTAGCACCTGAAGTTAAATTCATGGTCTTGCTCGAAACCAGTTTTCCTTGCAAATCAAATATTGACAGCACTATTTCTTTATTCGATTCACTTTGTATTGTTACATTTAAGTGATCATTAAATGGATTCGGGCCAACCTGAACTTTGTCTTGAACAAAAGGCCCATTAAGTGAAACCATAACAGGATCAAAATACACTGTTTTACCATCCTGATCTGTTTGTGAAAGTCTGTAATATGACTTACCATTAAATGGTCCAAGATCAGTGAGTTCATAGGTATGAGATGTAGACCCATTTCCGTTTGTTGGAACATTTCCCACCACTGCAAAATCCGTGAGATTTTTTGAACGCTCAACAGTAAAATAACGATTACTTACTTCGGATGATGTAGCCCATTCCAACTTTACTTTATTCATTCCTTGAGGACGAGCTGTAAATTCAGTTAAAGTTACCAATAAGGGAGTTGGTGATTCTGTAATAAATTGATTTATTGCTCTGATTTCGGAGCATGAATTTGTGATCACACTTGTAGTTATCCCTGATGAAGGAACTGAATCATATGGAGAGAGAAAAACAGTTTGCGAATTATCAGGAGACATGTAAGTACCTCCTATTGAGGATGTGCAGCTAGTGGCCGATCTTGCCTCCTCAGTTTTAAAAGTTTGAATTCCTACAAAAAAAAGGGAGTACACAAATAATGATAAACCCACCATTCCTGCTCCGAATAATACCAGCCGGTAACGAGGTCTTAAGTTAGGTTTTTGTGTATATCTTTGATTCATTTATTTCAGTTCTGCGGATATTACGAAGCAAGGAGGGTGATTTTTCACAATGAGTTTTAAAATGCTCAAGATGATAGTCGCACAAAGCAACTATTGATAAAAATGATCATTTCACCATTCTGAATGTTTCAGAGAAACTCTGATCACTTGTAATTTTGAGCACATAATTGCCTTTAGGTAAGTGTTCAAGGTTATTGAAACTAA
>JAHEMF010000098.1:0-2916 GCA_024643795.1 Bacteroidota bacterium
CCTTGCATAAAGCTGTTTTAATGAAATCATCGTATTAGTATCTTCAGGGTTTAGTTCATGCGCTTTTTCAAGGTATGGCATGGCCTCTTTGAACTTAGCATCAAATGCTTCTTTAGCCTTTGCATATTCGGTATTGGACTTGATTTCATTAGCCTTATTGGCCATTTCAGCACCCTCATTGAAATACATGGCCCCAAGGTTATAATAGGCGTCGAAATAATCGGGTTTTATCTGGATTGCGTTCTTATATGCAGCTGAAGCATCGTCTTTTCTGCCAATTTTATCATATACGGTACCTTGTGCAAATACCAAATTGTAATTGGTTGGATCTGCTTGTATTGCATAATTAAGTGATTCCAAGGCTTCCTTATCCTTGCCACTGTACAGATATATATTCAACTCCTCAATCACCAGGTTATTGTCTGCCGGAAAGCGCTGCCTGGCTTGCTTTATCGTTTCTAATGCAGCAGCTGTATCTGATTCTGATTTGTAAATATTGGCAAGAAAAATATACACCTTTGGCTCATCATAATTCATGGAAATCAATTCATTATAATAGCCTTTGGCTTTTGCCTTGTTATCCGATCTTTCAGCACTGTAGGCGGCATTTAGAGTTGCCAGTGTATCTTTTGGTGCAACTTTAAGAACGTTTTCGAACGAGTTTAATGCTTTTTCATATGTTTTTGCAGTAAAATAATCTACTCCTTCTCTGAACATATTGTTAGTCACAACAATCAGGTTATTAGTGATTTCTGCTTTGAATTCCTCCTTTTCATCTAACTGCTTCGCCTTGTTATATGATTCAGCGGCCGTCATCAAACAGTTAGGATCCAAATTGCCATACTTCTCGTGCTTATACATCTTCTGATATATCAATCCCCTGTAATACCATGTTTTGGCCATCCCGCTTGAAGAAGGGTTTTCACTTGCCTGATCAATGGCTTCTTTGGCCTTATCCAGGTTATCATATTTGTAATAATTCCAGGCAGTTTGAATCTTATTTTTTTGTGCAAAAGATGCAGAACTGGCATAAACCATTACTGTCAATAAAATAAGTAATTTTTTCATAATTAGTGTTTTATGTTTTAATTATTTATCTGGTTGAAGATTTTATTCAGGTTGTTCAGGATTGGATTCGTCATTAGTTGATTCATCACCATTTTCTGTATCGCCTGTCTCGTTTGTCTGTGATTCAGAACTCACCGGATTTTCTCCTTCCATTTCCATCATTTCTTTTTCCAGCTCTTCCATTACCTCTTCGTCAATTTTAGCTACAGAAGCAATTGTATCCGATTCATCAAGTCTGATTAGTCGAACTCCTTGTGTGGCTCTACCCATAACTCTCAGATCTTTAACCGGCATTCTGATAGCTACGCCGGACTTATTGATGATCATTAACTCATCATTGTCAACTACACCTTTCAGTGCGATCAGGTCACCCGTTTTTTCAGTTATATTAAGTGTTTTAACACCTTTCCCGCCTCTGTTTGTAACACGATAATCTTCTAAATCAGTTCGTTTTCCGTATCCGTGTTCAGAAACAACCAAAATGGTTTCTTTTTCGAAGTCAGTTACACAAACCATACCAATCACTTCATCCTTAGCTCCTCCAAGAGTAATTCCTCTAACTCCTGTTGCTGTGCGGCCCATAGGACGAACTTTGGCTTCATTGAACCTGATAGCCCTACCCGACCTTAATGCCAGTAATATTTCAGAACTTCCTGTTGTAAGTCTTGCTTCAAGTAACTGATCTCCCTCCCTGATATTGATTGCATTAATACCTGATTGTCGAACTCTTGAATAAGCTTCCAGTGAAGTTTTTTTGATAGTACCCTGCTTAGTACACAGAATAATGAAATTGTTATTGAGATACTCCTCATCGGTAAGGTTCTTAACATTAATAAAAGCCTTTACCTTATCATCTGCAGGCATGTTGATAATGTTCTGAATCGCCCGCCCTTTGGATGTTTTGGTTCCTTCCGGAATCTCATAGGTACGCAGCCAAAAGCATCTTCCTTTTTCTGTAAACAGTAAAATGTAATTGTGATTGGTTGCAACAAAAAGGTGCTCTACGAAATCCTCATCACGGGTAACCGTACCCTTTGCTCCTCTGCCACCTCTTCCCTGTACCCTGTATTCGGTGAGTGCTGTCCTTTTTATGTAACCAAGGTGTGAAATAGTCACTACAACCGCCTCATCAGCAATGATATCTTCCATTGATATTTCATCAGCAGAATAAACGATTTCAGTTCTTCTTTCATCACCGTACTTATCCTTCATTTCAATCATCTCATCCCTCAGGATTTCCATTCTGAGTGTTTCGTTTGATAGAACATCGTTGTAATATTCAATCATTTTCATCAACGCTGCATACTCATCTTTGATCTTATCGCGCTCCAGACCTGTAAGGCGCTGCAAACGCATTTCAAGGATAGCTTTCGATTGAATTTCAGACAATTCAAAAGTCGACATCAACCCTGTTTTAGCTTCATCAGGTGTAAGTGATTTTCTGATAAGGGCAATTACTTCATCCAAATGATCCAATGCAATAAGCAATCCCTCAAGAATATGAGCTCTTTTTAGTGCTTCGGCAAGTTCATATCTGGTTTTACGAATTAACACCTCATGACGGTGATCAACAAAATGATGAATCAGATCTTTCAGATTAAGCATCATCGGTCTTCCATTCACTAATGCGATATTATTCACACTAAATGAGGTTTGTAGACCTGTGTACTTATATAAATTGTTTAACACTACATTAGCTTGTGAATCACGTTTAATCTCATAAACGATTCTCATTCCATCACGATCCGATTCATCGCGGATGTCAGAAAGGCCATCAAGCTTTTTCTCATTCACCAGTTCAGCAGTTTTTCTGATCATTTCTGCTTTATTGGTCATGTATGGAATTTC
>JAHEMF010000098.1:2926-3443 GCA_024643795.1 Bacteroidota bacterium
AGGGTTTCTATAATTGCTCTTGCCCTCATCATCACTCTGCCTCTTCCTGTTGTCAAGGCATCTTTTACTCCATTGTATCCATAAATAATACCACCTGTTGGAAAATCGGGAGCCTTGACTATTTGAATCAATTCATCAATTGTGACATCTTTATTATTGATGTAAGCTATAGTTGCTTCCAGTACTTCTGTAAGGTTGTGCGGGGCCATATTTGTAGCCATTCCTACCGCAATACCGGATGCACCATTGATAAGCAACTGAGGTATCTTGGCAGGAAGCACTGTAGGCTCCTGTAAGCTGTCATCAAAATTTAACTTGAAATCAACGGTCTCTTTATCGATATCAGCCAGCATTTCCTCTGCTATCTTTTTAAGACGAGCTTCGGTGTAACGCATGGCGGCAGGACTGTCGCCATCGATGGAACCAAAGTTACCTTGGCCATCAATCAACGGATATCGCAGTGACCAGCTTTGTGCCATCCTCACCATGGCATCGTATACCGATGAATCTCCATGTG
>JAHEMF010000099.1 GCA_024643795.1 Bacteroidota bacterium
TATTTTGAAAGCAGTTAGGGATCTAAGGTGTACTTTGCTCACCATTGCATTGCTTCCAATTGGTAAATTTGTGATTCAGATTTTAGTGTAATTCATTGGAGTATTATTCAATCATAGATCTTTTGTATGGGCCGGTGGTATTTTTCCTCCTGGTGTTTTATGCCAATTTAAAGCGTAAAAGGAACATACATGAAAGTCCGGAATATAAATACTACACATGGGGTTTATACTCCAAGCTTTTTGGTGGTATTGCTCTATGCATGATCTATTCTTTTTATTATACCGGAGGTGATACTATCAATTATTATCATGATGGGTTATGCATGATGAATCTACTTTATCAAGACTTTCCGAGTTGGTTTGCAGTGATGAAAGAGACAGCTAGTCTTCAAAATCTGTTTTATTTTTCGCCTTCTACAGGATACCCGGTGTATTTGAGAGACCCAAATACTTTTTTTGTAGTTAAAACGATTTGTTTGTTTGTAGTAATTTCAGGAGGGAGTTATATTGTGGCTACCCTTTTGGTAACATTCGTTTCTTTCTTGGGTGTTTGGAAGTTGTACGAAGTTTTTGTCAATGAATTTCCGGAATTAAGAAAGGAAATGGCAATAGCAGTACTTTTTATTCCATCAGTTTTTTTTTGGGGATCAGGGATACTTAAGGATACAATAACTTTTTCAGCAATTGGATTTTATACGTTTTCCTTTTACCGGATCTTTATCAAAAGAGATAAGCTACTAAAAAACTCGATCACTTTATTCGTTTCTATATATCTTCTTCTTGCAATTAAACCATATATCATACTTGCTTTATTGCCCGGATCTTTGGTGTGGGTAGTTCAGAAATATATATCAGGCATGTCAAATAAAATTATCAAGACCCTTACAGGGCCATTACTTTTTGTTATCGCTATTGCTGGAGGTTATGCTTTGCTTTATAGTATGAATGATATGTTGGGACAATACTCACTTGATAATGTTCTTGAAAAAGCCGTAGTTACCGCTGAAGATCTTAAAGCCTCCTATTACATGGGAAATTCTTTTGATATCGGGCAATTTGATGCCACCATTCCTAGTATGTTGTCAAAAGCACCTGCAGCAATTGCTGCAGGGTTATTCAGGCCCTATTTGTGGGAAGTAAATAATATTGTAATGCTTTTATCAGGTCTTGAAGGGATATTGATCTTATTGTTCACATTGAAGATTTTATGGCAAATGCGCATAGTAGGTATCTTCACATATTTTGCAAAAAATCATTTGCTGGTATTCTCATTAATATTCAGCTTGTTTTTTGCATTTTCTGTAGGAATCTCCACATCAAATTTTGGATCGCTTGTCAGGTATAGAATACCGGTGTTGCCTTTTTATGTGGGTAGTTTATTTATTTTCGAATTCTACAGAAAACGAGATCTGAATTCGTCAGCATCCTTTCTCGGCAGAAAGGATGAAGTTTACATTATAAAAGATTCTGAAAAAAAAGCTCAGTCAATTGATACATGATTACGTTCGAGCCACATATGTAATACTATCAGCAACCAAAGTCTGTTATAGATATATCCGCTACCTGTTTCAAACCTTTTTATCATGGATTCAACTTCACTGTATTTTACGATATTGTACTTTTCGATTACTGATTGAGCAAGGAACTCGTCTAAAAGATAACGCAAACTTGTTAGTAGCCATTTATTCAATGGTATGGCAAAACCTTGCTTGGGACGATCGAAAATCTTTTCTGGAATATATTGATACAGAACTTGCTTGAGTATGTATTTGGATATACCTCCTTTGATTTTCAAATCAGGTGATACGTTTAAAGCAAACTCAACCAATCTGTGATCTAAATAAGGTACCCGGGTTTCCAGCGAATACCTCATGCTGGCTCTGTCAACTTTAGTAAGCAGATCATCTTGCAAGTAGTATTCAAGATCGAACATGGCCTGGAGTTCCATTTTATTAAGCAATCTTCCACTTGTAGATCCCGGATTGAATCTGGGAAACTGTAATCCGGGCAGGCGGCTTATATCTGAAGGGATACGGTATTCATCCAGTTGCTGCTTGAACTGGCTTGTAAATAAATTATTAAGTTCTTTTTCAGTGAACATATATTGTTCCTGTGAAAATATATGCCCATATATATGAGACTCTGAATTATACTCTAACATTTTAGCTATACGTTGAAACCTGCTTGGCATTTGGTTCAACACTTGTGATATAGGTTGTTTAGCTAAGTGAAGAAAGGGGTTATTTAACCTGTTCGCCCATTTATAAGCCCCGTATCCCATAAATAGTTCATCACCACCTTCGCCTGACAACGTCACTTTTACATATTGTCGTGCCAGTTTGGAAACCAGCATTGTTGGTATGGCTGAACTATCTGCAAATGGTTCATCATATGTTGTGATGATGGATTCTATCAGGTTTATAGCATCATTATATGATACCATGAACTCGTGGTGATCCGTTCCAAGGTGTTTTGCCACGGCTTCTGCATATTCAGACTCATTATGACTATTTTCTTCAAAACCGATGGAGAATGTATTCACTTTAACACTTGAGAGTAATACTGCCTGTGCTGTCACCAGACTGGAGTCGATACCTCCACTGAGGAATACCCCAAAAGGAACATCACTTTTTAGTTGATATTGAACAGAACTTATCAGCAGGTCAGAAAGCCTGATCATTGCCTGTTGTTTGTTCTTTATTACATCATCACTGATTTTATTCCTCAAATTCCAATACCTTCTGGATTCAATTCCTTCACTACTAATCTTCATCCAGGTTCCGCTGTTCAGCTTTTTAACATTATGATAAATTGAATCGGGGGCAGGAATATATCCTACATGTAGGTATGATACAAGTGCCTGATGGTTTAACCGATATTCATTATTCAGTTGGGTAATGGCTTTTAGTTCACTAGCAAAGGCAAAATTTTCTCCATCATAATAATAGTAGAGTGGTTTGATTCCCATTCTGTCACGGAACAAATACAAAGACTTTTCTATCTTGTCATAAATCGCAATAGCGAACATCCCATTAAGTTCATTAACGAATTCAACTCCACGAACAGAGAATGACTCTAATAGCACTTCGGTGTCACTTGACGTTTTAAATTTTGGGAATGCAGATTTACCGGCATCCTTCTGTAGTTTTGCACTGATTTCGCTAAAATTGTAAACTTCACCGTTGTATACAATAACATACCGGTCATTTGCAGAGATCATTGGCTGATTGGCCCTGTCTGAAAGATCGATGATACTTAGTCGTCTGTGCCCTAAGCCAACAACGTCATCCATAAAATAACCATCAGCATCCGGGCCCCTGTGACTGATAGCATCGGTCATCTTTTTAAGGTCAACCTCGGAATAACTAGCTTTAGGAGAATAAAATCCGGCTATACCACACATAAATACTAGAAACTATTGCTTTTTGTTAAAAATAA
>JAHEMF010000100.1 GCA_024643795.1 Bacteroidota bacterium
TCACCGACAAAGACATCGACAAAGTGATGAGCAGGTTGATGGATAGTTTTGAGAAGAAATTAGGGGCGGTGATAAGGAAGGGGTAAGCTCGCTTCGCTCGCGTCATAAGCACACTTCGTGTTCGTCATAGGTCATAAGTTCGCTGCGCTCACGTAATTTGCTCGTTTTACTCGCGTGATAGGTCATAGGGTAAATCATAAGTCATAAATAACTGCCAACTGCCACCCATGAATTATTTGCTTTACAAAAATTCAGGGCAAGCTGCCAGCCGCCACTGCCTGCCTGCCGAAGCTTTAGCGAAGGCATGGCCACTGCCAACTGAAACCGCCTCCGTTTCTCCGTGCCTCCGTGTTGAATTTTCAAATGTAAATCCGCAAGGCCGGAACATCATACAGGGTTCAATCCAAAATCGTAAATATAAAATCTAAAATATTGCATTGAAAAGTGAAGAGCAAGAATTGAAAAGGGGAAACCCTTATCTATAAAATCATTTTTTAATTTTTAATTTAAAATTTTTAATTACGCTCAGGCGCTTCCTCTAGCCCCGATTGAAGCAAGCTCCTGCGAGCTGAAAGCGGGACGACAGCTGCGATGAAATCATGCAGCCTATGCTTCAAAAAAATAAAAAGATTGTTGAATAACTGTAGCGTTACTTATCAGTAAGCTTACGCTTTTCTTTGCTGCCCAGCTGAAAAATTCGCATCGCCCTGGTGAATAATGGCATCACATCATCTACGCTGTTATCAGACAGTAAACGACGCAGATATTTCTTGCGAAGAGACTCGGATTTTGTATTGCTTTTCATTGTGACTTAAAAATTTATCCCTCAATTAGTTTGAGGAATACTCTTTGTTTAACGGAATAGAGGCAAAAATGTTATAATTTATACTGCATCGGGCTTTATTGATAGCGCTCAATTTTGTATCTTGCAGATTGGTTGGGTAGCCCCACCTTGTTTAGTAAATAAATGATAATCAATAATATATAATTCAACATGGCCTTTGATATTGAAATGATTCGCCGGGTTTACGCCGGACTTCCTGAAAGAATTAACGCAGCACGTAAAGCGATAGGAAAACCACTGTCGCTTACCGAGAAAATTTTATACTCGCACCTTACCCAGGGAAATGCTGATACCGCTTTTGAACGAGGGAAATCGTACGTTGATTTTAATCCCGACCGTGTGGCGATGCAGGATGCTACTGCGCAGATGGCACTTTTGCAATTCATGCAAGCAGGTCGCCCAAAGGTTGCCGTGCCTTCAACAGTTCATTGCGATCACCTCATTCAGGCAAAAGTTGGCGCACTTGCCGATTTACAAACAGCGAAAGATTCTAATAAAGAGGTGTACGATTTTTTGGCCTCTGTATCGAATAAATATGGAATAGGTTTTTGGAAGCCCGGAGCAGGGATCATCCACCAAGTAGTGTTGGAACAATATGCTTTTCCAGGAGGTATGATGATTGGAACCGATTCGCACACAGTGAATGCCGGAGGTTTAGGAATGGTTGCCATTGGAGTAGGAGGAGCCGACGCTTGTGATGTGATGGCGGGCTTACCATGGGAACTGAAATTTCCTAAATTAATTGGAGTAAAACTTACAGGTAAACTCAGCGGATGGACATCATCGAAAGATGTGATTTTAAAAGTTGCAGGTATACTTACTGTTAAAGGTGGAACAGGTGCGATAGTTGAATATTTTGGTGAAGGTGCCGACTCATTATCATGCACAGGTAAAGGAACCATTTGTAACATGGGTGCTGAGATAGGAGCAACCACTTCTATTTTTGGATACGATGCAAAAATGTCGGATTACTTGCGTTCAACAGAGAGAGCTGACATTGCAGATATGGCCGATCAGGTTTCAGAACATTTGAGAGGTGATGCAGAAGTGTATGCAAACCCCGATAAATATTTCGATCAGGTAATTGAAATCAACTTAAGTGAATTGGAGCCGCATATTAACGGTCCGTTCACTCCCGATTTGGCATGGCCTATTTCGGAGTTTGCTAAAGCAGTGAAAGACAACAACTGGCCTGCTAAGCTTGAAGTAGGTTTGATAGGTTCATGTACCAACTCATCATACGAAGATATTACACGTGCTGCATCAATAGCGCAACAGGCAGTTGATAAAGGACTGGTTGCTAAATCGGAATTCACTATCACTCCCGGCTCGGAGCAGGTGCGTTATACTGTCGACAGAGATGGTTACTTGTCTACTTTTGATAAGATGGGTGGAGTGGTTCTTGCCAACGCTTGCGGTCCTTGCATAGGACAGTGGGCACGACACAATGCAGATAAGAAAGAAAAAAATTCAATCATTACTTCATTCAACAGAAACTTTGCAAAGCGTAATGATGGTAATCCGAATACACATGCATTTGTTGCATCACCTGAAATTGTAACGGCACTGGCTATATCCGGTGACCTTACATTTAATCCGATGACGGATTTTTTAACCAATGATAAAGGTGAAAAAATAAAACTTGAAGAACCAAAAGGAATTGAATTGCCAATGAAGGGTTTTGCTGTTGAAGATGCAGGATATCAGCAACCCGCTGCAGACGGCAGTAAAGTAACAGTTAGTGTTGATCCTAAATCGGACCGACTGCAGTTGCTTGAATCGTTTGCAGCATGGGAAGGAACAGATCTTCACGGTTTGAAACTTCTTATCAAAGCAAAAGGAAAATGTACAACCGATCATATAAGTATGGCAGGACCATGGTTGAAATTCAGAGGACACCTCGATAATATTTCAAACAACATGTTGATTGGGGCTACCAACGCTTTCAATGAAAAAACTGATTCGGTAAAAAATCAGCTTACTGGTGAGTACGGAAGTGTGCCTGCTGTGCAACGCGATTATAAAGCTGCCGGTTTAGGAAGTGTTGTTGTTGGTGATGAGAATTACGGTGAGGGATCGTCACGCGAGCATGCGGCAATGGAGCCCCGCTTTTTGGGTGTTCGCGCCGTGTTAGTGAAGTCGTTTGCACGTATTCACGAAACCAATTTGAAGAAGCAGGGAATGCTGGCACTTACTTTCGATAATAAAGCCGATTACGATAAGATTCAGGAAGATGATAATATTGATATTGTTGGACTGACCTCATTCGCGCCGGGTGTTCCACTTACTATGGTGCTGAATCATAAAGACGGATCGAACGACAGTATTAAAGTGAATCACACATATAATGAGGGCCAGATAGAATGGTTTAAAGCCGGCTCGGCATTGAATGTGATTAAAATGGCGCTGAACGAATCGTGATATTTTTTTGAGTTTTAATGTTATTATTAATATTGTTTACCGGAAGTAATTTTAATTAGAAGATTAAAATAAAATATTTTGATTACTGATACTAATTCAAATCCGCCGGTAAGCATAAAAGGTAACAAGAAGATCATTAACGCCTGGGCGATGTACGACTGGGCGAA
>JAHEMF010000049.1 GCA_024643795.1 Bacteroidota bacterium
GGATCGAGATCTTTGAACATACCGGGTTACATTAAGATGCGGATGATACAGACCGTTGATGTGCGTTATAACGGCTTTTGAGCATATGCCCGGGAATGATATAGCCTAAGAGTACTGCCAGAGCCAGCAACAACAGTTGTGTTTGGAAACCCACATACATGGCACCTATGGCCAGTATCCAGTTAACAATACCGCCATAAATGAGTGGTTTGAAACGCAATGCACCGCCTGATATAAACAGCCAGATTGCATACACCATCATAACCATAGGGTAGGTGTAGATGGTAAGTTTAGGCATGAACAACAGTACCATGAACAAAGAGACAAGGAATGCTATCAATACGAACTTCATAATATCATCAATATAGGTGCGCACTTTTTGTTTGCGTTCAAACTTGAATCCGTAATAGATTGATATGATGCCGCCCAATGGCATCAGCACTATCCAGGTAAGATACGGCATGGGTAATGTAAAGTACTGCCATATCCAGTGACCCATACTTGCGATGAAAACCAGCCATCCCCAAAGGAGGTAATAAAAGCTGTTATCGTTGATGTCGTTCTTAACGGTGTGGATCATTTTGCCAATAAGTTCGAGGCTTTCTTTTTCTGACAGGGTATTTTGATTTTCCATGACGGTGATTTTAATTTGATGTGTACAAACATAAAGTAGTTTATAATATAAACCAAATATAAATTACTGTATCCTTGCTATATGGTTGAAAATGAGTTATAAAAACTTTTGCCATAACAAACCAGACCCTGCAAAATAGCCCCGATAGGAGCGATGCCGTGCATGAGCGTATAGCGGGACCAGGCGCCTGAAAAGTGTTTCGGCTGATGCGCTACCCCATAAAAAAACCCCGGAAATGATCCGGGGCTTCTGAAATTTAATATATGTTTTACCTACGGTTAGAAAAGATGGAGATGTAATAAAGCAGGGTTGCTAGTGCTGATAGTGCTGCAACTACGTATGTCATGGCTGCCCATTTGAGTGCGTCCCTGGCCATTCCTACTTCGGCGGTGCTGGCTGTTTTACTGGTTTCTAACCATACCAGAGCTCGCTTGCTGGCGTCGAACTCAACAGGAAGTGTGATGAAACTAAAGAGTGTAACGGCGCTGAACATGACAATACCTATGAGCAGCAGTTGTGGAAATATGTTTACAGTTAAGATACCTGCCAGCAGGATCCATTGTACGTATTTGGAACCGAAACTTACGATGGGCACCAGTGCCGAGCGCATTTGAAGCCATGTATACGCCTTTGCATGTTGCACGGCATGGCCGCATTCATGTGCCGATACCGCTGCCGAAGCGGCTGAGCGACCGTAGTATACGTCGTGACTTAAGTTCACGGTTCTGTCTCCGGGGTTATAGTGATCGGTAAGCTTCCCTTCTACTGATATGATCTTTACATCATTGATGCCGTTATCATGCAGCATTTTTTCGGCGATCTCGCGACCGCTAAGCCCGCTGCCAATGGTTTCTTGCGAATACTTTTTAAACTTCCGCTTCAGTTGTCCGCTCACCAGCATACCGATGATCATGAACACGATAGCGATTAAATAAATTCCACTCATGGTTTTGTTTGAATTCTGTTTGTAAGTGCAAAGTTATAACACAAATAGTGCTGCGCGGTTTATGTAGCCATTATTTTCTATTCCCAGCGGAAGAAGCGCACGGCCAGTGCATAAATAACCACGCCCCACAAAAGTATGACTCCCATCTGAAGCCATAGTGAAGAGAGTGAGGCCCCTTCAAAGGCTACCATACGCAGTGCTTCATTCAAATAGGTGAGTGGCAACAACTTACAAACCGGCTGCAGCCATGAAGGAAATGCATCAATTGGGAAGAACGTACCAGAAAGCAGAAACTGGGGCAGCGTAATGGTGTTTGCCAGCGGAGGTATCATACTCTCATTTTTAGCAACTCCTGATATAATAAATCCAAAACCCATGAACACAATGAGTCCGACGGCAGCTAAAAGCAACATGGTAAGCACAGTAACCACACCGTTGATAAGGGTGAAACCGAAAGCAAAGTAACCCACCAGAATAATGAACAGTGAACCCAGCAGTGAAAACACCAGGCGACTCAGTGCCTCTCCTAAAATGATGAAAGGTTTACGAACCGGAGTGGCAAAAAAACGTTTTATCACCAGCGTTTGACGCAAGTTGAAGAATACGAACGATGTTCCGAACACTCCTACACTTAAAATGGAAAAACCAAGTTGGCCGGGAAGTATGAAATCTATCATGGAATATTTTCGTCCGGTCATTTCAGTTTCCACAATAGCGGCTTTTGGGTGACTAATCTGTTCAGGATCCAGATTCATTTTATTTACAATGTTCTCCAGGACAAGTTTAAGGATGGCTTTTTTCTCCGCTGAGGCGGATGAGGTTTTCATATCAACCAGATAATGATCCTGCGCATCACTAGTAAAAGACAAGACGGCATCGATACGTCCCTTGCTGAGCGACTCATCCATTTCTTCTGATGTGAGTCCGGTAACAAACTTGATGCCCGGCGTGTGTGTCAATGCTTCCTGTACCGGGTGGTGAGGCTGTGAATCAGGTGTTGTTGCCACCTTGATATTCACCGACGAACCTTCAATAAACCCGAACACTACAATAAAAATAAGTGGGAAAAGGAGTGTGAAAACCACAGCGGAAGGTGACCGAGTGATAGACCTGAAGCTTGCACGTGCCACGGCCATCATGGCAACGAACTGGTTATAAGGTTTTTGGTTTTGGCTCATATGAGTTACCCTTACGGGGATGGGCAAGTGTCAGCATTGAAAATTGTACCTACCGGACGATAAAAGTAAAGAAATGTAGCAGACCATGTGCGGGTTTTAATTTGATGGCTTTGCTATTGACAGATCATGAATCCCAATCCGATGTTTCGAGAATAAAAATTTCATGAACCGGTTGATCAAATACGTGTGCAATTTTAAGAGCCAGTGTAGTAGATAAGTTGTATTTTCCTGATTCGATGGCATTAATTGTTTGACGGCTTACCTTGACCAATCCGGCAAGCTCGGCTTGCGTAATGTTTTTTTTTGCCCGCTCAACTTTGATATTATTCTTCATCTGCGATCTGATTTTTGGATTTATATAAAGCCCAGTGGAATCTAATTATAAAAAAGATGAGCACAGTAAACATATTGAACACCAGAACCCAGAAGAACATTATATCATAAACAAATGGAATGGTTATCAGCAGAATGGCATAATTCAAATAGACCGCCCACACCAGTGATTCAAACCTGATCTGTGAGATGTATTCATCTTCTGCTGACTGTTTTGAAAAAGCAATCAGCAGAGATCCGGTGATCAGGAGCAAAGCTGCAAGCTCATCCAGGATGTTGTTTTCAATGCACCCAAAATAAACCGGTTGTTTGAGCAACTGACTTGATGCAATGGAAAAAACTGAAGCATCAAAAAGATCAAGACCCGATTCAAATAACAGGTATAATATTCCGAGCAGAGCGCCGGGAATGAATAAGATCCAGCCGATCTTCTTATAATGATGTGGAAACAAGTGGTTAGTTTTCATGTCTTAAGTGTTTAAACAATCGTTCAAATGTAATGTAAAATTTACATAAAGTAAAGTAAACATTACAAAAAGTCAGCTAAAGATGCCTTTTACCCATAATAGGCAGATATTCAAACTCTTAATAGAGATTAGTAGCTATTGTTTCAGCGGATAGTCACAAAATCCAGATAAGCGTAATTAAAACGAAATCTTTTGGGACTGAAAAATTTAGACCTATTAAAAACCAATGGTGTGCTATTCCCAAATTTATGGTCGTGGGATTCAATACGGTTGATGTAGTTAAATGAGGAGGAATGGGAATGTGTTAGCTAATGGCGGCGTTTTTTACCAGAAGGGATGTTAATTTAAATTTTGAGCAGATGAGATCATTAAAGTGGATTAGTGCGGTGATTTGCTTTAAAGCGGATGCTAGTTAATTTAACTCAACTCAAATGTTATTCAAATGGATTCGTTGTTGCTGATTTGCTGTTTCCCCCCGGGGGATGCAAGCATCCCTTTCCCCCGGAAAGCAAAAAACAGATTTTTTTTCAATTAAGGAACAGCAAGGCGTTCTTTTTAAACGTTTAAATTAAACGGATAAATAAAAGTTTAGTGCTAAGATGTTGGTCTTATGGTAGTAAGCCGGGAAGATGCAATTTTATTCTGCGGGATTAACAAGCATACGCCTGTTGACAACCCTACTTGTATTTATATCCTTGATATGCAGAATATACATCCCTGCTGCCATTCCGTTGGAGTTGAAGTATATTTCACGATCACCGTTTGTATTCAATTCACGAACTTTTTTGCCAAAGATGTCGAATACCTGAATAAGAGCATTTGAGCTCTGTTCAAATGGAATGGTGATGGCGGAAACTCCTGTAACCGGATGTGGTTTGATGAGCACCTGCGAAAGCGATGATTCATTTAATCCGGTAAGGCAATATGGCACTGATGTTTCGTCGCATCCATCAGGATTGGTGATGGAAACTGTATAACACCCCTGTTGTGTAGCAGGTATGAATGGCTGTGTGGCACCGGGTATTAGGTTATTGTTCAGCGACCACATGTAGTTGTAGTTTGGTGCTGTAGTAGTGGTGTACAGTGTATCATTGTTAAAAATGATATCGGGAACAGGAATTGAATCAGCCCACACAACAACCAGATCGTTAGCCCATGCAAAACAACCTGAAAACTGAGGATTAACAGCAAACATCTGATACAGTCCGGGTTGAGTAACATTGATACTCTTTGTAGTGGCTCCTGTACTCCAGTTGTAAGTTGCTGCATCAGGACAGGTTAGAATCATGGTATTGCCATGACACATTCTGAGAGTATCGTTATGATTGGTAAAAACATTATTTGCCATAAGTTGTAGCGGACAGGCTGTATATGACTGTTGCTTGATAAAAACCCAGGAATCAAAAATGCCATCAGAAACATCAGCAATGGCGATTTTAAAATGATACTGGCCACATGCCTGAACGGGAAACTTTATTTCAATTGGAACTGTAAAGGCATCCGGTGAAAGATTAATAGTGTTGTTAAGTGTATCGAGGTTATCAAAAAAATAAGCACAGTTCATGCAGGGTCCTTGTCCTACTCCGGCGGTGGGACCACCGTTGTTCACATTGTTGATGGTGATAGGAGTTGTTGTTCCGGGTAGTAATGCTACGTTGGTGTTGGGACTGTATCCCGGACCCGTTACAAAAAATCCGAACACATCATTAAAAGGAGTGTTCACATAATCATTATACTCTTCGGAAGCGAATATAAAATCAAACTTTACCGAGTCGCCTGCACAGGCAAAATCAAATTCCAGTACTATGGCATCCTGGGTTGATGATCCGATAACTAAATTGTCAAGTGTTGCATCGCCGGGTAAACCAACACTTGTGCTGCTATGAAAAGAAGGTGTTGATGGCATCACGGAAGATAATTGTCCTGTTGATAGAACCATCCCATTGCTGAAAGGAAAGTTGCTGACAGAAGGAGCGTTAAAGATGCCGGCAGAGATGGTTCCAACCTGGCCGGTTACATTAATGGCAGTAATTCCGGGACCCAGCAATCCGGTATTGATGATCTGGGTTGCATTGTTACTGACAGTTACTGACATTTGACCGTAACTTAAAGTAATACCCAAAAAACTAAGAACGAATCCTGATAGTAATTTTGTTTTCATTGCTGTGATGATGAAAGATTGATTACAGAACACGAAGAGCACTCTAAGATAGACTTCTCAAATCTAATATCTCAAATCTTATATCTGATTTCTCTCTTTCCCCCCGGGGGATGCAAGCATCCCTTTCCCCCGGAAAGCAAAAAACAGATTTTTTTTCAATTAAGGAACAGCAAGGCGTTCTTTTTAAACGTTTAAATTAAACGGATAAATAAACGGTTAGCTTTCAGGCGTTCTTCCATTCGTGTCCGGTAAGGTCAAGGAACACATCTTCCAGTGTAGCCGGCTTCACCTCTTTTTTGCGTTCAAAACCACGCGATACCAAACTGTCGATCAGGTTATCAGGGGTGTCAATGGAAATGATCTCACCTTTATCTATAATGGCCACCCTGTCGCACAGGTTCTCGGCTTCATCCATATAATGTGTGGTAATGACCACGGTAGCTCCTTTATCGCGCACCGAGCGGATGAGGTCCCACAGATTTCGCCGAGCTTGTGGATCCAGTCCGGTGGTAGGCTCATCCAGAAAAACGAGCAACGGTTCGTTTATCAGGGTTGTGGCAATACTGAACCTCTGCTTTTGTCCTCCCGAAAGTTCCTTGTACTTCGACTTACCCCGGTCGCCAAGACCTACCATATCCAATACCGCCTGCTGATCTACACTTTTATTATAAAGTCCGGCAAACAGGCGTATCAATTCATTGAGTGACAGGTTTGGATAATAACCCGCTGCCTGCAGCTGCACACCTATCAGTTTTTTGATCTGCTCAGGAGCGGAATCCAGGTTCAACCCGTTGATGATCACCTCTCCCGATGTTTTATCCCGCAAGGTTTCCATGATCTCCAGTGTAGTGGTTTTGCCGGCACCATTTGGTCCCAGCAACCCAAAGATCTCACCTTGTTGCACCTCAAAGGAAATACCCTTTACGGCTCTGAAGACGCCGTAATCTTTCACCAACTCCTTTACTGTTATGACCGGATTTGACACTGTTTCCTGATTTTGTTCAAAGGTAATCAGTAAAATAAGACTTCCACAGGAGCAGCTGTTTGTGGTACCTTTGTAAACATTACTACTCCTACATGATCTCTATCGGCGAAACCCTGGTCTCTACTCATCTGATCGAACGCAAGTTCGTATGCGATCTTCAAAAATGCAAGGGTATTTGCTGTGTGGAAGGAGAGAGTGGGGCACCCTTAGAACCCAAGGAAGCGAAGATCCTGGAAGGTATATATAAAGAGGTGGAGCCATTCCTGACGGCAGCTGGAAGGAAAGCTATTGCTAAATATGGCAAGCATACCATTGACCCCGATGGCGACATAGTGACCCCGCTGGTAGGAGGCGATAAAGAGTGTGCCTATACTGTATTTGAGAATGGTATAGCCATGTGTGGGATAGAAAAGGCATACCTTAATAAGAAGGTAAAGTTCCGTAAGCCGGTGTCGTGCCACCTGTATCCGGTACGTATTACCCGGCATAAGCACTTTACGGCAGTCAATTACCATGTGTGGGATATATGTGCTCCCGCCTGTGAGCTGGGTAAGAAATTAACCGTTCCGGTATATAAATTTCTTAAAACGGCGTTGGTGAGGAGGTTTGGAAAAAAGTGGTATCAGGAACTGGAAACGGTTGCAGAAGAATATACGAAGGCGAAGAACCCTAAACAGGGGGCTGTGGAATGAATACAACGCAGAAGCCTTGTTATCAGGCGCTATGAAAGTTTTAGATCAAAATAACTCCTTTCCTTAGTATCGATTTAAACCTTAAAAACAAAGCGCTTTGGTCTATTTTTTTTTCAACCCGGCAGTGTTCAAAAAAACGGCGCTTTGTTCAAAAAAATGAGTTGGTAAGACGTATAATTTTATGAAAGTTTGCAAGTGAAATCAGTAGCGGTCGCTTTCACTTAAAAACCCGCTGATTTCAATCCAAGTTAATTAGTAAGTATAATGTTTTGCCCGGGCGGGTTTCTGGTCGGGTAAGGGTTATCGTCACCTTTAAAATTTAAACAAGTATTATGGAGATTTTACTCGAGGAAAACAAAGACCGGTTCGTACTCTTCCCGATCGAACACAAAGAAATATGGGAGATGTACAAAAAACATGAAGCCTCGTTTTGGACAGCTGAAGAAATTGACCTTTCACCGGACCTGAAGGACTGGGAGAAGTTGAATGATGACGAAAAGCATTTTGTAAAACATGTGCTCGCATTTTTTGCAGCAAGCGATGGTATCGTAAATGAAAATCTTGCAGTGAACTTTATGCGTGAAGTTCAGTTACCCGAAGCAAGATGTTTTTATGGATTTCAGATCATGATTGAAAACATACATGCAGAAACGTATTCACTTTTGATTGACACTTACATCAAAGATCCGGTTGAAAAAGACCGACTCTTTAACGCACTTGAAACAGTTCCATGTGTTAAGAATAAAGCAGAGTGGGCTCTTCGTTGGATAGAGAATGGCTCATTCGCTGAGCGCCTGGTAGCCTTTGCTGCAGTAGAAGGTATTTTCTTCTCAGGTAGCTTCTGCTCTATATTCTGGCTGAAAAAACGTGGCCTTATGCCCGGACTTAGTTTCTCAAATGAATTGATATCTCGCGACGAAGGTTTGCATTGCGATTTTGCTTGTCTGTTATACAGCATGCTCGAAACCAAATTGCCTAAACAGCAGGTAACGGATATCATTATTGATGCTGTTAAAAACGAACACGAGTTCGTTACTGATGCCCTCCCAGTTTCCCTCATAGGCATGAATGCTAAATTAATGTGCCAGTATATTGAATTTGTTGCCGACCGTTTACTGGTTTCCCTCGGATGTGAAAAGTATTTCAACTCAACAAACCCATTCGATTTTATGGAGACGATCTCTCTTCAGGGAAAAACCAACTTTTTTGAAAAACGTGTAGCTGAATATCAAAAAGCTAACGTTATGGGTGATAACAAAGAGAAGCACGAATTCAAACTTGATGCGGACTTCTAACCAAGGTCAGTCAATTTTATTACTTAACACCATTAATTGAAAGAAACTTATGTATGTACTAAAAAGAGACGGCAGAAAAGAAACTGTCAAGTTTGATAAAGTAACCTCAAGGATACAACGTCTTTGCTACGGACTATCTGATCATGTGGAGCCGGTTGTGGTTGCCATGAAGGTTATTGAAGGGATCTACGACGGTGTTTCTACCAGCGAACTGGATAACCTGGCAGCCGAAACCGCTGCCTCACTTACCACCAAGCACCCCGACTATGCTTTGCTGGCCTCCAGGATAGCGGTATCTAACCTCCACAAGAATACTAAAAAGGTGTTCAGCGAAACTATGGCTGACCTTCACACTTTTATTGACCCCAAAACCGGACTAAAGGCGTCGCTGCTGGCGGATGATGTTTTTAAGATCATCAACGAAAACTCCGACCTGCTCGATTCTACCATTATCTACGATCGCGACTTCGGCTACGATTATTTCGGATTCAAGACCCTTGAAAAGTCTTATCTGCTAAAAATAAACGGTAAGGTGGTTGAACGCCCTCAGCATATGCTTATGCGTGTGGCTGTAGGTATTCACAAACATGATATTGAGTCGGTTATAGAAACCTATAACCTGATGAGTGAGCGCTGGTTCACTCACGCTACTCCTACTTTGTTCAATGCCGGAACGCCCAAGCCTCAGCTTTCGTCGTGCTTCTTGCTTACTATGAAGGATGACAGCATTGAAGGGATCTATGATACTCTCAAGCAGTGCGCTCAGATATCTCAGTCGGCCGGCGGCATAGGCCTAAGCATGCACAATGTAAGAGCTACCGGTTCTTATATCCGTGGAACCAACGGAACCAGCAACGGTATTGTACCTATGTTGCGCGTTTTCAATGATACGGCTCGTTATGTTGATCAGGGAGGTGGAAAGCGTAAAGGTTCTTTTGCTATTTACCTTGAGCCATGGCACGCCGATATTTTCGACTTCCTTGAGTTGAAGAAGAATCACGGTAAGGAAGAACTCCGTGCACGTGACCTGTTCTATGCACTTTGGGTGCCTGATCTGTTCATGAAGCGTGTTGAAGCTGAAGGCAACTGGTCGCTCTTCTGCCCGAATGAAGCTCCCGGACTTTACGATTGTTATGGTGAAGAGTTTGAAGCAATGTATGAGAAGTATGAGCAGGAAGGTCGTGCACGTAAGGTCATCAAAGCACGTGAACTGTGGACAGCCATTCTTGAATCGCAAATAGAGACCGGCACACCATACATGCTTTACAAAGACGCATGTAACTCAAAATCGAACCAGAAAAATCTGGGAACCATCCGCAGCTCAAACCTCTGCACTGAGATCGTGGAATACACAGCAAAGGATGAAGTTGCCGTATGCAATCTGGCTTCCATTTCTCTGCCAATGTTTGTTACAGAGAACGGATTCGACCATCAGAAGCTCTTTGATATCACTTACGTGATAACAGAGAACCTGAACAAGATCATTGATGTAAACTACTATCCTATCCCTGAAGCACGCAACTCAAATATGCGTCACCGCCCTATAGGAATAGGTGTTCAGGGACTTGCCGATGCATTTATCAAACTGCGCATGCCGTTCGACTCTGATGAGGCGCGCCAGCTGAACAAAGAGATCTTCGAGACCATATACTATTCTGCAATGACAGCTTCAAAAGATCTGGCAAAGCTTCATGGTCCGTATGAGTCATATCCGGGTTCACCGGCCTCTAAAGGTATCTTCCAGTTCGATATGTGGGATGTAACACCAACCGGCCGCTGGGAATGGGATGTGTTGAAAGAGGAAGTGATACAGCATGGAATACGTAACTCATTGTTGCTTGCGCCGATGCCTACTGCTTCAACATCGCAGATCCTTGGTAACAACGAATGTTTTGAACCTTACACATCAAACATCTACACAAGACGTGTGCTGTCAGGTGAGTTTGTAGTGGTTAACAAGCATCTGCTGATCGATCTGGTGAACATGGGATTGTGGAATGATGATCTTAAGAACAAGATCATTGCCAGCAACGGATCAGTACAAAGTATTGCGGAGATACCTGAAGATATCAAGGAGTTATACAAAACTGTTTGGGAGATCAAACAAAAGGCGGTGATTGATATGGCTGCTGACAGAGGAGCCTATATCTGCCAGAGTCAGTCGCTCAACGTATTCCTTCAGGATGCAAACTTCGCCAAGATATCATCCATGCATTTTTATGCCTGGAACCGTGGACTAAAAACAGGTATGTATTATCTGCGCACTAAAGCAGCTACTGATGCTATCAAGTTCACTGTAGATAGCAAGTATTTGCAAAAACCTACTGCCGCAGTAAGCGAAAAAAGCGGATCACCGGTTGCAGTTGCCAAGTCACAGGAAGAGGCTATGGCAGAAATAGCCTGCAGTCTGGATAATCCCGATGCATGTGAAGCATGTGGCAGCTAGTTCCCCTTTAGAATTGTTTTAATTTGTGGTAAGAACCCCGTCTGTAAAGGCGGGGTTTTTTGATGTAGGTTATTTCAAACAGACCTGATAAAATAGCGAGGTACGGCAAAGACTAAAGCAGTTAATTTACTACGATCCTTTTGTTCAGGGATCGTTCATTTCCCTGTAGCGTGATAATATATAACCCCTGATCCAGTTCCACTTGAAATAGCGTGTCCTCAAAACATATTCGTGTGAAAAGGACCTGGCCTATTGAATTAATTATTGAGAGTGTTCCAGCGGAAGACTTGATTGAAACAATTCCGGATGAAGGATTAGGAAAAAGTTCAAGTGACGTGTTCAAGCCAATTACCTTTTGTTGGTCAGGATCAGGAGGAATACAAGGTACATGAACAGTGATTGTATTTGAACTATCTGAGCATCCTGTTGAATCCTGTGCAATGCAAAAGTAATTGCCTGCTCTTTTAGCAGTGTATTCAAATGTGGTAGCTCCGGTTATACCGCTGTTATTTCTATACCATTGATAATTATTAAGAGTATTCTGAACATTAAGGATAACACTGTCGCCTTTGCAAAAAGTAAGGCTTCCGGAATAACTAAGAATGACGGGTGCCGAATTGATGGTTAAACTGATGGTGATAATGCTGTCACATCCTCCGGAATTACTTAATGTATCAGTATATGTTCCTGACGAACTCCATACATAATTACCACTGGGCGAAGTATATGAATTGCATGCAGTGATAACGGCTGAACTGTACGACGCAGGACAAATCGCATTCGGATAAACCGAGATACCATCAAAATGTCCACAGATCAGATTATTTTCATCAATAAAAAGTTTATTGATGTATAAGCTATTAAGTCCAGTGTTCAAGGATGCCCAGGTAGCACCACCATCAGCTGAATGATAAACACCTGTACCTTGCCCATTACCAACGAACAGATCATTTCCTGAAACAGCAATAGTTCTGACACTACTGTTAGGTACACCGCTTGTGTTTATGGTTGTCCATGAAGTACCATTGTTATTGGTCACAAAGATCTTATCTGAAGACACTGCATAAACAGAATTACCGTCGGCAACGATCTCGAGTATCCCCATGTTGGTGATACCATTGTTAACTGGTGACCATGTGTCACCATTGTTGGTGGAGCGATACACACCGGTTGATCCTTTCGCAACATACAGATCGTTTCCATGTTTCAATAAACTTTGAATACTAACAGCACCTATGGGAAAACCTACTGTAAGTCCGAACCAGTTATTACCATGGTCAGCCGATCTGAACAGATCACCTTCAATAGCAGCATATAAAAAATTGGCATCACTTACCAGGCTGAAAATTGTACCTGGAGCAGGTAAGGTGTAAAGTGTAGACCAGGATGCACCATAATTATTTGATACATATATGGGAACAGTACAACCACTATAATTATCTCCGGCATACAAATAATTCCCCTGAACAGATACAGCCAAAGGTCCTGCAGGGCATTGGCTGGTGCCTAATGACGCTACAGGTGTCCAGCTTATTCCATGATCAACAGATCGGTAAACTGCTCCCAGGCCCTGCCATGTTGCAGAAATCAGAGTGTCACCCTGCTTTGCAAAATCCCAGGTGCTATAAATTATAACCGGATGAACCCATTGGGCATATGTATTTGAACAGAATAGTTGACATATGGCAACAAGACTTATTATCAGGAATTTCTTGAACATATTAAAATTGGAAAAAATATTATTGATCCGATTA
>JAHEMF010000017.1 GCA_024643795.1 Bacteroidota bacterium
GTGTTTTATGCTGTTGATATAAATAAAGAATTCACTGACATTTATGAAGAATCAACAAAAAGGCGCAGAACTGAATTTTCCGGTTTCAGGTTAAGACAACAAGTTCAGATCGAATCTCATGAAGTAGATAATGTAGAAGGGGTTTCACGTCAGGTCACCGAACTTATCAATCAGGGTGTGGAGTTTTATTCCAATGCACCTGAATATTATTACACAAAGCTGGCGTCATTAAAGATTGAAATGATCGCTGAAGCTACTCAGGATGCCCGTGAACGGGCCGAGAAAATTGCCGAGAATGCAGGTGGGGAATTAAGCGAACTTTCCAATGCGAGCATGGGGGTATTCCAGATCATTGCCCAAAACTCTTCTGAAGATTTTAGCTGGGGAGGTTCTTTTAACACTTCTTCCAAAAAGAAGACAGCAACCATTACCATGCGGCTTCAATACCAGATTAACTAAAAATAATTCCATAATTTTTTCCCGCACACTATTAGGCTTTTAAACTAAAAGTTATATTTTTTGGCAGGTTTTTTTATTGCCAATTATCTTCTATTTTTGGTTATAACCAAAAACAAAACACCATGAAAACTTCATTAAAACTGGCCGTGACGCTTATCGTTACAGCCCTATCCTTTTCCATATATTCATGTGGAAATCAGGCTACTACTGAGCAGGAAGAAATGCCCGCAGATATGAAACCTCAGGAACCTACCCAGGAAGAGTTAATTGCATTAGGTGAATATAAAGTCACAACAATGGGTTGCCATGACTGTCATTCTCCAAAGATCATGACCCCTGAAGGACCTATGCCTGATCCTGAAAGGCTTTTGAGCGGACACCCCGCAGATGAAACACTGCCTGCATCAGACCCAAAACTTACAGCACCGGGAGCCTGGATACTAATGAATCAAAGCATTACAGCATTCGTTGGCCCCTGGGGAACTTCTTATGCCCGCAACCTCACATCTGACCCATCAGGTTTAGGTAACTGGACAGAAGAGAATTTTAAGATCGCAATTACAGAGGGCTGGTATAAAGGTATTCGTGATGGAAGAAGATTATTACCGCCAATGCCATGGCCAAACATGAGAAATCTTTCCGACGAAGATGTACATGCTATGTTTGTTTATTTACAATCTACAAAACCTATCAGCAATATGGTACCTGAACCATTGCCGCCGGCAGGAAGCTAAATAATATTTCTCCCCCTCATCAGAGGGGGATTTTTTTTGAACTTTTCATACGACAGAATGTTACTTTGCCCTACAAACATTGTACAAAATGAAAACTTTAATTCACAAAGCAGAATCACGGGGTCATGCAGATCATGGATGGCTGAATTCATACCATACTTTTTCATTTGCAGGTTATCATGATCCGGAGCGTATGCATTTTGGAGTACTAAGAGTATTAAACGATGATACGGTGGATGGTGGCATGGGCTTTGACACTCATCCTCACAATAACATGGAGATAGTGAGTATTCCACTGGAAGGAGATCTTGAACATAAAGACAGCATGGGAAATGTTACCATAATTAAAAAGGGTGATATCCAGGTTATGAGTGCGGGAACCGGGGTTTATCACAGCGAGTATAATAAGAATGCTGACCTTCCGGTGAAGTTTTTACAGATATGGATCTTCCCGAATAAAAAAAATGTAACACCCCGGTACGATCAGAAAAGTTTGAATCCTGCAAACAGAAAAAACCGGCTACAGCAAATTCTTTCAAATGATCCAAATGATGACGGAGTCTGGATCTATCAGAATGCATGGTTTTATTTAGGTGATTTTGATAACGAATTAAGTGTTGCCCATAGCTTGCATAGTAACGCAAATGGCATATACGCTTTCATACTTGAAGGTGCATTTGAGATCAATGGCACTGATTTAGCAAAAAGAGATGGCATAGGAATTACAGAATGTTCACAAATTACCATTCATTCGAAAATGGATAAGAGCTCCATCTTACTTATGGAAGTCCCTATGCAATTAACTCCATAAGATCTCTCATTGTCCTATTTTGATTAAATTGGGCACCCGTGAGAAATATTCTGGAGTCAAAGCAGGTTAAGGCCATCCGGTCCTTCTTAAAGCAGACCTTTGAAAGGATCAAAAATGAAAGGATCAAGCACAATATGATGCTTGCCATTCCTTTCTGGATCGCCAGTGCGCTTACCGGGCTTTTAGCTGTATTCTATGCCAAAGTCTTCGCCCTTGTAGAAGACCTTTCGCTGGCCGTTCTTCACGGCGATCCATACATGATCTTTATTATGGCTCCATTATGTTTCCTTGCAGGGGGCTGGATCGTCAATCGCTTCTCTCCTTTTGCCAGAGGTAGTGGTATACCGCAGGTAATGGCTGCCATTGACCTTGCCGAACCCTCAACTTTGAGAAAAGTTGACAGATTTCTGGGGCTCAAGGTCATCTGGGTAAAAATCGTGTCAAGCCTCACCATGTTATTTGGTGGCGCGGCAATTGGCCGTGAAGGCCCTACCATACAAATAGCAGCTTCGGTGTTCCGTCTGGTGAATCGCGTAATACCTTCCGACTGGCCAAAAGTATCGAGCCGTAATATGGTTACAACTGGGGCTGCAGCCGGACTTGCGGCGGCATTCAACACTCCACTAGGAGGGATTGTATTTGCTGTTGAGGAACTTTCAAAAACACATATCAGCTTTTTCCGCACTGCCCTGTTCTCTGCAGTTATTATTTCAGGGTTAACCGCACAAGCATTTCTGGGTCCATACTTATATCTGGGCTACCCCAAAGTGGCCGACCTGTCATGGTATATCATGGGCGTAGTTATTCTGGTTGCCATTTTATCAGGACTAGGGGGGGCATCATTTGGACTATTCATTATCAGGGCAATTGAATTCCGACTGAAATTAAAAAAACGGTATCAGTACCTCTATCTTTTCCTGTGCGGACTTACTATTGCTCTTCTCAGTTATTTCGTTAGTGATGTCGTTACAGGATCTGGGAAAGAAACCATTTCTGCTTTGCTCTTTTCAGATGATAAAACTTCTGACATAAAGTTTTTCTTCCTGCGCTTTATAGGACCGCTGGTATCCTTTACTGCAGGTGGTGCTGGCGGTGTTTTTGCCCCCTCACTGGCTACAGGCGCAACTATTGGTGGTATGGCCGCAGATTGGTTCAACCTTCAGTCTTCTGATGCAAATATGGTTATCCTTGCGGGGATGGTTGGATTCCTCACAGGTGTTACACGTACACCTTTTACTTCTTCAATTCTCGTACTTGAAATGACCGATAGACATTCTGTGATCTTCTATCTGATGCTTGCAGGGATGGTTGCAAGCGTGGTTTCTCTATCTATTGACAGACGATCTTTTTACGAACATCTTAAAAGAGAATTTATCCGTAGTGCTATTGATCAGCCTAAAACAAAAGGGAAATAACTATTACTTGGAAGAAACTACTGGTGCGTTTGTCAGGTATTTATAAATAAGTTCCTTTTGTTGTTCATTGATCTCTGAACGCTCCTGCATCTCATCAATATTTTCTTTCCATGTATGATGATCATATTGAGTTGGCGTATATAACCTGTGACAGCTTCCACATTTACTTACATATATCCTCCTTCCTTCTACCAACTCATCATAGGTAGCTGTTGCAGTGGCATGTTCAGGTGCTGGTGTATATAAAGCAGAAGCACAACCGATAAAAAATACCGCCCCGCAAAAAAGTATGATGTACTTAAAATTATAAAGCATAAGAAAATATCAATCGTGTTTGAAACTTTTCGTACTCAGTAGTAACTAAACCTGTGCCTGACTCATTTTTTAAACCTGCTAGCTGAGGCATTAGCGTGAAATTTATCCAGATAGGTCCTTTTACATATGAGAATCCCGGTCCGGCAAATAATGCAGAATTTTCAAGCTCGCCATCATGAAACCCATTTTTTACAGCTGCCTCGAAACCAAGATTCCAATTGGTGTTAACATTGTAGCTTAATCCATAATAAACATCAAAACTAAACTCAAGCTCATTTTCAATTTCCTGCTCCAATTGTCCGTTGTCGTTAACACTGGATTCTATTTCCGTTTCAAATTCAAGCTCAGAGACCAGATTAACAGCCTGTAAAACACGACCTATCTGTTTATCAAGGATCACCTTAAATTCTAACTCAATTTCATCTCCACTTACTCCAAGCTCCCCATATAAGGCAGACCCCATTTTATTAGCAGACGCATCAGACAGTTTCCATTTCCATTCATTACTGAATCCCCAGTTGAATTTCGATTCAATTTGTTTCGATCCAATTTCATCATATGATTCAAATGTAGTTGAGCCGGCATTAAGATAAAAAGCAACTTGCAGATTCTTTGCTATGCCGAATTCGTATTCAACACGTGAATCCAATGCGCGATAGAATTGATCTTTACCTGTCCTGAGTGTATTCCAAACTTCAATCTCCCGCTGTCCCTGGTTCAGAACAATACTTTGGTAAGTGTGTGTAAACAATCTGTCTTGTGCTGAAACCGATAATGTTATCAAGCACAGTGTTAAAAGTAAACCATGTTTCTTCATTAATTTGATCTTAAAGTGTTTTTGAATTCGGGGCAACAAATGTAAACACTATTTAGAATGATTCTAAATAGTGTTTATAAAAAATACCTTTCTATTGTTAGATATTGATACTCTGTTAGTTATGATGTTAAAAAAACAATACTCATACATGATGGACATCATGAATTAGAAGGATTATACTGAAAATCAGTGTAGTTTGTCTGCACCGGAGATCTCATTTTAGAATGAATCTTATTCATATACATAATGGAAGTGTTTTTCTGCCCAATGAAATGCATAAGCATGATTGCCCAGATTGCGTAAAACATCCACGCCCATCCTGATTGAGGTGCTGCTTTATTCATAGTACGTATTTTGAAAACCATCCTTGATCAATTCATACAAATCCATTCTATTACATTCGTGAACATATATTTTCAGATTGGTTAGTAGCTGTCAATTAAGTTAATAAGAAACCTATTGGTGATTTTATGCTGAATGCTGCATTTACTCAATCTAATTGTTAATGGATAAGTTGAGTTGATAATTAGTATTTTTATGCCATATGGATATCATCAACAGGAAGAAATTATTTGAGATCATTTTTGGCACCGAAACAAGAGCGGGCAAACGTTTTGATCTTGTAATATTATGGTTGATCATCATAAGCGTTCTGGTTGTGATGATAGAGAGTATTAGTTCAATTGAACATCAATTCAGTTCACTTTTTAAATACATTGAATGGTTTTTTACCATAATATTCTCCATTGAATATTTGCTGAGAATATATGTACACCCGAAACCTCTCAAGTATATATTTTCTTTTTGGGGAATTGTTGATCTTCTTTCAATAATTCCTACATACCTCAGCTTGATTTTTGCCGGCACCCATTATCTTGCATCCATCAGGATCTTACGCCTGCTGAGAGTATTCAGAATATTAAAACTAGGCCGCTATTTTACCGAGTCACAGGTATTAGGAAGGGCATTACTTTTAAGCTCTTATAAGATCTCAGTATTCATGTTGAGTGTTGTATTGATTGTAATTATAATGGGCTCCATTATGTATGTTGTTGAAGGTGGTAAAAACGGGTTTGATAGCATTCCAAACAGTATATATTGGGCTATCATTACTATAACTACTGTCGGCTATGGCGATATAGTTCCGGGAACTCCATTAGGCAAGATCATTTCATCCATAATAATGATTATGGGTTACTCTATTATAGCTATTCCTACCGGGATCATCTCAGTTGAGATCTCGAAAGCTACAAGAGAGGATGAAAGCAAAAACTGTCCGTCATGCAATGCTAAAAAATTGGCTCCTGATGCACGGTTTTGCCATCAATGTGGTAAGCCTTATTAGATATAGTTGAAATATGATAAATATCATTGAGTATCTTAAGATTCTTTAATAATATAGACACTGAATAATTAACATCTAAAAAAATATTATCATGGGTAAATTTATTGTTAAGAAAGACAAAAAAGGAGAATTCCGTTTTAATTTGCACTCTCCAAATGGTCAGGTGATTTTAACCAGTGAAGGTTATACTACAAAGCACTCCTGTTTGAATGGTATTGAATCTGTGAAAAATAATGCTGTGGAACGGATGAAATTTGATCAGACCACTTCCAGTAACGGCAAATTTTACTTTAATCTGCATGCAGCCAACGGAGCTATAATTGGAACAAGCCAAATGTATGAATCCAAGCAATCTTGTGAGCATGGCATTGAGAGTGTAGCTTCAAATGCTCCAATTGCTGAAATATCAGATGAATCCAACTAAACTTGATATTTTCAATTACTTTTTGGCAGCCGTTATGGCTGCCTTCTTTTTATATTTGATTCAAAATATCTGATGGAAGATATCCTTAAAGAATTCAGTAAAAATAATCTGTTACCACAGGCAACAACTTTCCTGATCTGGGTGATTGTTATTCTTTTTACCTCATGGATCCTGCGCAATGCCGTCACAAGAGGTATTAGTGATAATTCATCCAGGTATCGCATGCGAAAGGTAGTTTCACTTGTTGCCCTGGTGATGATCTTACTGCTAGCCTTGATGACATTCTCAGGCAGTCTTAAGTATTTTTCTGTTACCATTGGATTCATAAGTGCCGGAGTGGCTTTCGCTCTTAAAGAAGTTATATTGGCTGTAGCCGGATGGATTTCGATTTTTTCAGTTCGTAGCTTCAGACCGGGCGACAGAATAGAAATTGGACATGTGAAGGGTGATGTGATTGACATTGGAGTTACACGAACCACCCTCATGGAAGTAGGTCAATGGGTTGGAAGCGATAATTATACAGGAAGAATCATACAGGTGAGTAATGCTACTGTATTTCAATCACCGGTATATAACTATTCAGCTGATTTTCCATTTTTATGGGATGAATGTCTGATCCCTATAAGGTATGGGTCAGACATTCAGGTGGCCCAAAAAATTATCAATGATGTTGCTCACATTCAGTTGCAAGATTATTCAAAATTTGCAAAAATAGAATGGAAGCAAATGGTATCAAGATACCTTATCGAAGATGCCAATGTATTTCCTACACTTTCCATGAAACTAACCGACAATTGGATTGAATTCAATTTAAGGTATGTTGTAGACTATAAAAAAAGAAGAACTGTTAAAACTACATTATTTGAACAGTTGCATGCCAAAATTGAGGAAACCGGCGGTAAAGTGAAACTTGCATCAGCAACATTTGAAGTAACAGACATTCCGGATATGAAAGTTGAAATAAAAAATGAAATTAAATGATCCGGAATTTTCTGCTTAAATATTTTGACCTCCGATTCAGCCAGGAAACAGAATCAAAGGTTCTGGAGGGGATTGAAACAGGTTGTAATTTCAGAGGAGTAAATTCATGGGCACTTATAGCTGCAATTATCATTGCTTCTATAGGTTTAAATGTAAATTCCACCGCCGTAATAATTGGAGCAATGCTTATCAGCCCGCTGTTAGGACCACTGATAGGAATGGGCACCTCAATTGCGATTTTCGACTTTGAGCTTTTGAAATTTGCTTTCCGTCAATACCTGATCTTTGTTGCCATTAGTCTAACAACATCAACATTGTTTTTTCTGGTGTCACCAATGGATGAAGTTACACCGGAATTATTAATGCGTACCTACCCATCCATTTATGATGTGCTCATAGCATTCTTTGGTGGTCTTGCAGGAATTATAGCTTTTACCAGAAAAGACAGAATAAGTAATATAATTCCGGGAGTTGCTATCGCAACTGCACTGATGCCTCCTCTTTGTACGGCCGGCTATGGCATAGCCAACTTCAACTTCCCGTTCCTTGCCGGATCATTGTACCTGTTCATAATAAACTCGGTAATGATTGCAATGGCCACGTTTTTAGTGGTTAAATTTTTACTCAGGTTCAGCTTAAAGGAGTATCCCGACCAGCACACCTCCAACAAAGTAAAGAACCTTTCTATTACGATTGTAATTGTAACAATATTACCAAGTATATACCTCGCGTATAACCTTGTAACTAAAAGTTCATTCGAAAGAAAGGCTAATGATTTCATTGAATCAGAAATCGTACAAAAGAATATTCCGGTAATATCAAGATCTGTCTCATTCAGCGATAATCAGATAAGTCTGTTCCTTATCGCCGGAAGTGATGATACTCTGAAGAATAATCTTGAAGATAAATTGAGGTTTTATGATCTTGGCACAACAAAACTCATTTTACAATCTGCTGAAGATTACTACAAAGAAGGTCAAAACAAGTACACTTCTGTAATATCTGATAAAGACAATCTTATATTATCTCTCAGAGATACTATATTAAAGCTGAGGAATACTATAGACAATACAAAAGCCGAATCTCAGTATAAATTAATAGTTCTAAAAGAGTTGAAAGCTATTAATCCCTCCGTCCTATCATTCAATATTTTTAATAAAACCGACTCTCTAAGCAATCTGATTGACTCTGTGATGGAGGCGGTTGTGGTTACAAAGACCGAAATTGATGAAAATGAAGGTCAGGCTTTACGCCGATTTATCATTCAGCGTACAGGATTTGATACCGTAAATGTTTTTTTTCTTACCGATCCATCAAATTTGGTGAATCCAGCAACCAAATCACAACGCAAAAGAAAGTAGCTTTCCGTAAATTTGCATCTCATTTTAAAGTTAAGTTAATACCATGAGCAAAGGCAAAATAAATGTTCACACAGAGAACATATTCCCGATCATTAAAAAATTTCTGTATTCCGATCATGAGATCTTTCTGAGAGAGTTGGTATCAAATGCAGCTGATGCCTCCCTTAAGCTTAAAACCCTTGCAAATTCAGGTGAGTTTAAAACTGAACTAGGTGATCTCTCAATTACAGTAGCTGTGGATAAGGATGCACGCACTATAACCATAAGCGACAGCGGTATTGGGATGAATGCTGAGGAAATTGACAAATACATCAATCAGATCGCTTTCAGCGGAGCTGAAGAATTTGTTGAGAAGTATAAGGATAAAATGGAATCACAAAATATTATAGGCCATTTTGGATTAGGATTTTATTCATCATTCATGGTTTCATCAAAAGTTGAGATCATAAGCCGATCGTGGAAAAGTAAAGATGAGGCCGATGCCGTAAAATGGGTTTGCGATGGGAGTCCGGAATTTGAATTAGGAACAGCTTCCAGAAAAGCAATAGGCACGGACATTGTATTGCATATAAATGACGATTCACTCGAGTATCTGGAGCCTACAAGGATCTCCAATTTGCTGGACAAGTATTGTAAGTTTTTACCGGTACCCGTGAACTTTGAAGGAAAAAAGATTAATAATACCTCTCCGGCATGGGTTAAAAAACCCAGTGAATTAACTGAGGAAGATTATCTTAATTTCTACAAAGAACTCTACCCCTTTGCCGAACCACCATTGTTTCATATTCATTTAAATGTAGATTTCCCTTTTAACCTTAGTGGTATACTGTACTTCCCTAAATTCAACCCTAATGTTGAATTTCAGAAAAACAAGATCCTTTTATTTTCAAACCAGGTGTTCGTAACAGACTCTGTAGAAGGAATTGTGCCCGATTTTCTCACATTACTCCATGGAGTCATTGACTCCCCGGACATCCCTTTAAATGTCTCAAGAAGTTATTTGCAAAGCGATTCAAACGTCAAAAAGATCTCCTCACATATCTCTAAAAAGGTAGCTGACAAACTTGAGGAACTATTTAAAGAAGACAGAAGTTCGTTTGAAAGCAAGTGGGATGACATTGGCGTGTTTATTAAATATGGTATGTTAACAGATGAGAAATTTTATGACCGCACATTTAAATTTTGCCTGCTCAAAAGCGAATCAGATAAATATTTTACCATTAACGAGTATGAGGATCTTGTATCACCTAATCAAACCAATAAGGATGGCAAGATCGTGTTCTTATATGCTGCTGATCAGCAAGAATATTTCCAGCAAATCGAGTCATGCAAGAATCTGGGTTATGATGCTCTTATCTTATCAGGGCCACTTGAGAGCCATTTTATAAATCAGATAGAATCAAAGAATGATAAGATCATTTTTGCAAGAGTGGATTCAAACACACCGGAAAAATTAATTGAAAAAGAAAAAGACTTAGATTCCAAACTTTCGGATGATGAAAAAAAAGTGATCGATACAACTATTGAAGCTGTAAAATCAGATCAGGAATTCAAAATAGAATATATATCCTTGCCTGCCAACAGTGCACCACTGACAATTTCACGACCTGAATTCATGAGAAGGTTCAAAGAAATGTCTGCTTCAAGCGGAAACCCTATGATGGGTAGCATGCCTGATCCGCTTACATTGTCCGTGAACACCAATCATCCATTGATCATAAAAGCAATAAGTGAACCGGAAGATGTTAAACGACAGGAGAGAGTCAAGCATGCACTCGACCTGGCCTTACTTTCTCAAAACATGCTGAAAGGTAAGGAGCTCAGTGAATTCATCAAGAGAAGCCTTGTTATTGCAGAACATGAACTGTGATGATCATTTAAAGCGACTGATCTTATTATTTTTCTTTACCGATTCAAAGTAGTTCCCCAGATTCAAACTCAGTGAGATATTATGGGTGGATTGGTCGTATTCATCAACAGCAAAAAACCTGAGGTATCTTATCGTAAATGATGGACCGAAAATATAGGTTCGTATACCTAAGGTTGCACACGGGCCACTTTGCCATTCTTCTCTGAACAGGTTGAAGCTGTATCCACCTCCAATAAAGAACCCCAGATCCGAATAGAAGTCCTTGGAAGCATTGTGCCCTAAATTTAATTCAACCAGCAACGGAAGATCTGTATAAATATATTCCAACGAATCCGTTGATGAAGCAGGATGATATCCAAAAGAAATGTGAGATCCAAACGAAACGCTCATATCAGAAAAGGCCCTGGTAAGACTCAGGTTAGGAGAATAGGTTATAATGGGTATAAGATCCTGTGAATTGTCGAAATCATATAAAATGACCCCAATTCCGGCAGCATGTTTGAATTGTTCTTTCAATGAATATTTGGAACCCATTTGAGCATACTGCCCTTGGCACACACCTATTGGAATTATGAGAATTGATATTAAGAAGGCTATTAGCTTGTTCATGAGGCTAATATATCAAATCCGGTGAACCAGTATTGAACAATACTTTTAATTTTTATACAATACTCTTATCTTGCAATTCAATTATTAAAACAAAATATACAATGAGTTTAGAAGTTACCGGAACAATCACACAGATCTTACCACTAGAAACCGGAGAAGGCAAAAACGGCCCCTGGAAAAAACAGTTTTTTGTAATTGAATACATGGATGGGAGTTATGCTAAAAAAGTATGCTTCTCATTATGGGGCGATAAAACCTCTTCATTAAATGAGGTGCAACAAGGCACTCAGGTGAAGGTATCATTCAATATTGAATCAAGAGAATATAATGGCAGGTGGTATACTGATGCAAAAGCATGGAGAATAGAATCCATGTTACAAGGTTCAGCAGGTGGCGGTTCAACTTTTGTTGATCAGGGAGCTGACCCCGTTTTCAATGAGAATCCGGCCGATGAAAATGATCTTCCCTTTTAAACACTAGATAAATTTACTTAAAGGCCGGATTTCCGGCCTTTTTTATGTTTTATAAATGAAATTAAAAGTTGCAACGCTAATTCTCCTGGCAGTAATAAATGCATCTGTTTCACTTGCAGGAGGCGGCATGTGGATCCCATCTGCTATAGACTCTTTGTTGCTATCCAAAATGACCAAATTGGGATTTGGTTTAACTGCCGAAGATATTTACAGTGATTCTACAACCAGCATGAAAGATGCAGTTGTTTGGTTTGGAAAAGGGTGTACCGGAGAGATCATCTCCAACAAAGGCCTACTGCTAACTAACTACCATTGCAGTTATAGCCAAGTGCAGGCAAGATCAACGATCAACAATGATTATTTGAAAAATGGTTTTTGGGCTCAGGCCGACTCAGCTGAACTTCCCTGTCCGGGTTTAACAGTTACATTTATCAAAAGTATCATTGATGTTTCAAAGGTTATCCTGAACTTATTACCAGACAGCATATCAAAAAATGAAAGAGACCTTATCATCAATACTGCTTCAGACAGTCTGGTAGGGATAAATACCAAAAACACTCATTACGGAGGCTTTGTAAAATCATACTATTACAACAACCGTTTCTTCCTATTTATAACCGAAGAATTCACAGATGTACGACTTGTTGGAACACCACCTTCATCGATTGGTAAGTTTGGCGGTGAAACCGATAACTGGGTATGGCCAAGGCATACAGGTGATTTTGCACTTTTTAGAGTATACGCGTCACCTGAAAATAACCCCGCTCCTTACTCCCCTGAAAACAAACCCTTTTCTCCCCGATACCATTTCCCGATCTCATTAGAAGGAGTGAATGAAAATGATTTTACACTTGTTTATGGTTTTCCGGGAACCACCTCCCAGTATATAACATCAGGTGCCGTGAAATTTGAAGAAGAACAAAGAAATCCGGCACG
Organism: Bacteroidota bacterium; assembly: GCA_024643795.1. Taxonomy (GTDB): domain Bacteria; phylum Bacteroidota; class Bacteroidia; order AKYH767-A; family OLB10; genus JAHEMF01. The sequence continues at coordinate 12,551 of JAHEMF010000017.1, forward strand.
TATTGCCATCCGAAAGAAAAAGCTTGAGATCCTTGACAAGCAAATAATGTTTAATGATACTGTAAGGATCAAATATGCAGCCACCCAACAACGCGTTGCTAATGCATATAAAAAGTGGCAGGGTGAATTTCTGGGATTAACAGCTGATAATACCATTGATGAGAAGCTACTATTTGAACAAGAATTTAAAACCTGGGCGTCAAAAAGCGATAAAAGCAAATACATAAATATTGTTGACAGCATTAATTCAACCTATCAAAACTATGCTCCTTACCGTATTGCAAAGGATCTCTATTACGAATGCACCAATGATCAACAAACTATCCAGCTGGTAAAAAAATATCTCGAGCTTGATAAATTGATCAGCAGCAGGAGCACAGACCAAAAAAACATTAAAAAAGCGATAGCAGTATATTCTGCTATGGCAAGAGCACATTTCAAAGGCTATCATGCGGCAACAGACCGATTATTATTTATTGCCGTTGGTGAAATAATGTATAACAACACAGAGCCCGGTTTAAGACCTGAATATTTTACAGAGATAGACAAATCGTCCAACATCCATCAATTTATTCAGGAAATGTATGACAATTCTGTTTTCACAGATGAACAGGAGTTGTTGAATGCTTTGAGCAAGCTGGATTATAAAAGGTCGAAATTTCTTAGGAATGATCCGCTGTTAAAATTTGTAATGTCAATAACCGAATTTGAAAGCAATACTATTACACCAAATGCCACCATTCTGGATGGACATATCAATGATGTCATGCAACATTATATGGCAGGGTTATTAGAGATGAAAGGTGAGCAGAACCTATTTCCAGATGCCAACAGTTCATTGAGAATATCATTTGGAAAGGTAGAAGGATTTGATCCGCAGGATGGAATAACTTACAAATACTTCACTACGCTTGATGGTATCATTGAGAAAGGAAACAGGAATAATGCAGACTGGATCACAGACCCTAAATTATCACAACTTCAATCCATAAAAGATTATGGGCCATATGGATACAATGACACGTTAGTTGTGGCATTCATTGCATCGAATCATACTACCGGTGGCAATTCAGGAAGTCCTGTACTCAATAAAAATGGAGAATTGATAGGAACCAATTTCGACAGAGTATGGGAGGGAACTATGAGTGACATTAAGTTTGATCCTTCAAGATGTCGTAATATAACACTGGATATCAGATACACACTATTTATCATTGATAAGTTTGCAGGCTGCAGCAGAATTATTGATGAGCTTACACTGACCAAAGGACAACCGTGAACTATTCTTTGATAAAAGGTCTTACTGCCATGTCACCAATTCGGATGAAGTACATACCTGGAGTCAGATCTGAAACATCAAATATGAATTCTCCGCCCGCTGACTTAGCAACGAAAACGGTTTTAATGGTACGTCCGGCGAGATCTAATACCTCAACTTTTGTTTGTGTCACAAATTCGCTCGATACTATTATTAATTGATCTCGCGCCGGTATAGGATACAATAAAATAGAGTTTTCATCTTCATAGGAAGATAGCCCAACAAGCGATGTTTGCAAAGTGTTTAATGTTGTGTTGGTTACAACAGGGGTGTTATAATCAAAATATATATTAGCAGTATTTTCAATCTCTGTTCCGTCAGGCAGTCCCTGATATGGTACAATAGAATATTCAATATATCCATGACTACCGGGTTCGTTTGAATTACTGTCAGGAAGATATATCCCTGAAAACTTCCAGGTTGCCACATTATCAGTAATGTCAAGATCGTAAACATGACTTGCACCCTCCATTCTAAACGTATTGATATTTAAATCCGGATCGATCTCATCCTGAACTATCACATTGACTGCGGAGGCTGTTCCCGTATTCTGAAATCGTATTTTATAAAACAACCTTTCATCGTGATGAACTTCGCCATCAGGCCCTTTCCCTTGGGGCAGCACATTTTTATCATTAGGATCAAATGACCCAATGACCATATGATCATAGGTGAAAGCATTATTTGAAAGATCATTGTCTGTGTATCCCGCATCTGGCATTATATTGCATGAAAAATTCAACACCATGCCCAGTGGAACTGTTGATGGTAAATTAAAAACTGCTTCATAGTTTCCGGATTCTGTTCCAGCCATTATTCCTGTATTCCATGTGATTGTATGGGCGACATTATCAATAACTCCATTAGCGGGAACCGAACTAAGTGGAGTTAAAAGTGAATCGTATTCATAAACCAATGTGCCGCTTATAGAATCAATGCCGGTGTTCATAATTTTAAACTTGGCATCATAATCAAATCCGGGCCTTAGTTCAGATGATGAATAATGATGAACTCCCAGATTGCCGGTAACAATTGAATAAAATCCAAAATCATTATTAGAGAATGTTCCTCCACTACTGTTTATTACTATACTATCAGGGTAGATCTGGGCAGAATCAAGAGAGTTTGCGAATGCCTTTACTGAATATGTTCCGGGAGGAACTTTAAAAGTGTAGCTGCCTGCGGAGTTTGCATGTGTAGTGTAAATTCGACCCAGACTATAATCATATAACCTAATGGTTACATACTCGAAATTACGATCAGGTGGAACATTTCTTACACTATCATTATTCAGATCAAGAAATGTACGCCCTGAGATAGTTGTATTTGCTTGTGCAATACCAAAATTTAAATTAGACAAAGAACCGGTACTCAGTGTGTTAATAGTATATTTCCCATCACTAGGAATGGTTCTGAAAAAGCCTGCCATTCCTGAAAATGAAATATAAGTAGTAGATTGGGGCACCAGTAACTGGTAAAATCCGGATGAATCCGTTGTTGCGTAATAATCGGTTGATCCTAAATATGGTGATAAAACATTTACTTTTTTATTAATTACAGGAGCTTCTCCGGCATCTTTTATGCCATCCTTATCAGCATCAATAAAAACATACCCTGAAACAGTATCAGGTTGCACACCACATATATCATAAAAAATCGGTTCAACTCTATAAATAGGCACAAAAGAATTAATATCATCTATGTTAAATAACAATACTGCCTGCCCGGGAACATGGGCCACACCTGCTCCTCCGGGAATTTGTACTTGTGCTCCATAATTAAAAAAAACAAGATTTGTGCTTATGCCGGCACCCTCTATTAAATATTGGCCGCTAATGTAGTTTGGAGTAGAAGCTGGTGTAGATAACATCTGAGGACCACAAATTGGAATTGGATTATTAAGATTACTTATAGACAGGTTGCTAAGTCCGGTATTGACCTGAACCTTTTGACTGACTTGTCCATTAAATGAAAATGTTCCTGTGTCAAATGTTATCAGGTACTCCCCAGAACTTGCATAGGTATGTTGACCCCAGGTTCCTTGTGTCACTGTCCCGTCTCCCCAATCAATTGTAATGTTAAAAGTGCTATTGTATCCACCAAAAAATGAACCCATTACTTCAACTGTCAATCCATTAACTCCAATATCCATTTGAGCGAATGTTGCATCACTGGTAGATTGAAAAATGTTAGCAATTGTTTTTTCACAGCTATCGCCTGTTATTGTGTTAGTGCCCCAAACTGTTAAACTAACCAAACTGTAACCCGTTTGAAGCAGCACACCGTTCGGGTTTAATATTGAGTCGGTGGAAGCTACCTGATCATTGATTTTCCATAACCAATCGTATGCAACCCAGCTAGGATCAAAAGTGGTTGGTCCTGCATTAATATTTATCGCATCCAAATAAAAGCCTTGTTGCAATGCAAACTGAGGGTGAACACCGCATTGAGAATTGGCACTTTTTTGAATGAACAAACTAAATAGAAGTACCAGACAAAATATGAGTTGATTTTTATTCATTTTCTGTATTTATTATTCTAAAGTAGATTAATAAGTATTAGAGAGTATCAAAAAAACTCAAATATTGGCGAAAACATAAAATCAAGAGGTTAACTACTTCTGATAAAGGGCATAAAAAAGGGTGGAACTTCCACCCTTTCGTTTTATTGTATCACAAACCGATTTCGCACAGGCGGTATCGATGGCCCGGAAAGCTCATAGAAGTATATTCCCCTTGCAAAAGCCGAGCTGTTCATAAGATATGTGGAAATACCTTTTATGCTTTCCTGACGTACAACCTTTCCGTCAACATCGCATATTCTCAGTTGTTCAGCACCTTCGAAATCTACCTGTATGGTAATAATTTCTCCATAAGAAGGGTTAGGGAATAGTGAAACCTGCTCCTGCAATTCATTGTTTTCAGGCAAGCCAACCAATCCCGGCTGATAATACCTTGCTCCTATAGAGTTGCCTGGAGTAGCCGGGTCTTCATCTATCTCCATAACAATGGCGTTAGGTCCTTTTTTTACAAAATAATGAGTTATAGAGGTGTCAGCAGGGCCGTTGGAATTAAAGAAAGTATAGTTGCCCGTGCCGGCTGCATCTAAAAATGTACTATCAATTGTGTAAGTGAAATCTCTAATTCGCAATACGCTGGCATTAACAGCTATAGGAGTGTTTATGGTACCATATGCATTACAAGTGAAATTTTGAATAAAATAAAGCTTTATTAGTACGCCAGGGTTTGGTAACTGAGCTGGTTGTTCAACTGTAAAAAGTGCATTATGATTGCGGGTGCCGTTATATGTGAACGGTGCCGGAAGGATCAGTTGATCAGGGTTAAGATCAAGCACTGTGACCGGCTGACCTCCACTTGCATCATAACCTCCATCAAGAAATATCCCGTTGCTGGCCGATCTTAAATATGTTGCTGCATTATTAGAAACATCCCACAATGCCATGGTTGCATTAGGAAAATTACTGGCCCATGCCAAAGGTGTTGAAGAAGGTAAAATGAACCCCAGCACCGTTGTATCATCAACAATGAATGCACTTGAATAATTCCAGTTTTGTGAAGCTCCTGCTCCGGGAATTGTATGCACGCCAGTTCTGCTGTCTGATAATTCAGCCCAGATTTCACCCGGCACCGGGTAGTCGCTTTGATTAAATGTTATCTGCGCATAGGTGCTTCCGGAAACAAACAGGAACAGAATAAGAAGTCCATGAGTAATTTTTGTTTTCATTTGAGTTGGTTTTTATTGATTGTAAAGTTATACCCATTTCCATCAATTTGCATCCTTTTTCCGAGTTAATCCAGAAACCTTTTCAACTCTTCAGCTTTAGGTATCCGGCAATCCATTCTCCGGCCAAATAATCGCTCACGCCTTGCGGCAATAAAGTCGTACACAGGATCCGCTACAAACTTGGGTATCAGCAATATAAAAGATCCAATATTCCAGGGAAACTGCAGTTTCAAGCTTACTCTGCCTACAGCACGACTTTTAAAATAGAGCTTTTCTCCTTCCTTATATACGATAGAGTCAGGTAATGCAGCATTCCAATGAGAAATAACTGATTTAAAGCTTTTTCCCTGAATTGTAGACAGGTGCAAACCTCCACTTTTATCATACTTCAGAATAATATCTGCAAACCGATTGCAAAGTATGCAATAGCCATCAAAAAATACTATAGAATCCAACGCATGCATTTATTTACTTTTTACTTCAAGCACAGCCATTGTAAGCCTGCTCAAGCAAATAATATGACCATCATCGTCTTTTATCTCAATTGTCCACACCTGAATTTTTCTACCCAATCTAACAGGTACTGCTTTAGCATAAACAAATCCATGGCTTACGCTCTTAAGGTGATTAGCATTTACTTCTATTCCAACACAGTGGTACTTTGCTTGGTCAACTGTTAGGTATGAGCCTATGCTTCCAAGTGATTCTGCCAACGCAACAGAAGCTCCACCGTGTAAAATCCCCATAGGTTGAACTGTTCTGTGATCAACAGGCATTCTTGCAAGCATGTAATCATCTCCAATCTCTAACATCTCGATGCCAAGGTGTTCAAGCATGTTTTTACGGATAAGGTGTTGAACACTTGAAATACTTTGATGACTAAACCATATTGATTTTTCGCTCATTTGATTAATTTTTAATCATTCGTTTGTGGCGTCTGCACCTATTCCGTTTGGAAAGAAGGATTTATAGATCTCGCCAAAAAATATTCTCACACGCAAAGCAAAAACTGGTCCGTTCAAGTTTTGTTGCAAACTATCATTGTCCACCAACATAACCCTAAATCCTACCCCTCCGCTTATTCCAAACCATTTTACAATTCTGTATGTCGCCATTCCTGTAGCGCTAAACATTACCACACCTTCCTTGTCCAATTTCTTCTTTTCATTCAAATCGCCTATTCTTTCATAATAGGAAAAGTATGAAGTTCCTATCCCCAGTTGTGCCGGAACACTGAACTGCCACATACCCTTGTCACGAATCATATATTCGCCATATATGATTCCCATCCTGAGTGTGAATTTTGCATTAAGTGTTGAATCGGCTCCCAGCATTGTTGTGATGGTCTTTTTTTCAACGATATCTGTATTGAGCCATCCATAGCCTAAGCCCAGTTTTAGTTTTTTATTAAACTCCAGCCCCGCTTTAATGCCGGTGGTTGAAGCTAACTTACCTTCTACAAATGAAAAGTTCCGGTCATATATAAAAAATAGGCTTGGTTTCTTGTCAAAGCTAACCAGCGGCTCATCCCCGGTTGCTTCCGGTGTAGATGCAACCATGAGAACCGGATGGAATAAAAATATTACCAAGCAGAGAAGCTTTGCCTTGAATATCATTTCATTAAAACGATGGTCGGGAATATTATATTTCTCAAAATTCGCTAAAAAAAATACCCCGCGGTGGCGGGGTATTTGATATTTATTAACGAAGGCTTTTTAATGATCTCCTGGTCTGTTTGATTCAGGAGTCTCTGAAGCAGGTACCGTTTGAGGAATAAAATCCTCTTTGGCTCCAGGCTTACTATAATCATAGGGCCAACGATGTACCTCAGGAATTTCACCAGGCCAGTTGCCGTGTAAATGTTCAACCGGTGCTGTCCATTCGAGGGTATTCGACCTCCATGGATTCTGAGGAGCTTTAGGGCCTTTGAACATGCTATAGAAGAAGTTGAAGGCAAAAATTAACTGCGCCACACCTGCAAGCAGGGCAAATACGGTTATAAGTTCATTGATGTTTATCAAGCCATCCCAACCCTCATATGCGGTATTAGTATAATATCTTCTTGGTACACCTGCTAACCCTATGAAATGCATGGGGAAGAATACCGCATAAACACAAATTAATGTTGTCCAGAAATGAAAATAACCTAAGGTCTTATTCATCATTCTTCCGAACATTCTGGGGAACCAGTGGTAAACTCCTGCAAACATTCCAAAGAATGCCGAGCTTCCCATTACAATATGGAAGTGCGCAACTACGAAATAGGTGTCGTGCAAATTAATATCCAGTGCTGAGTCTCCCAATATGATACCTGTTAGTCCACCTGTGATAAAGAAAGAAACCAACCCGATTGCAAACATCATAGCAGGCGACAGAATAATATTTGCCTTCCAGACTGTAGCGATATAGTTGAAAACTTTAACAGCTGACGGAATTGCAACCAGCAGTGTAGTAAATACGAATACAGACCCAAGGAATGGATTCATCCCTGTCACAAACATGTGGTGACCCCAAACAATGAACGATAGGAAAGCGATCACAAGCATGGAGCCGATCATGGCTTTATAACCAAAAATTGGCTTTCTGGACATGGTTGAGATGATCTCCGATGACAACCCGAGTGCGGGTAATAATACGATATATACTTCAGGGTGACCCAGGAACCAGAATAAGTGCTGGAACAGGATCGGACTTCCGCCAACCTGATCAAGTGGTACGCCACCAATAAAGATGTCAGACAAATAAAAGCTTGTACCCATGCTGCGGTCAAACACAAGAAGAAGTGCAGCAGCAACTAATACGGGAAACGAAAGCACTCCAAGGATTGCGGTGATCATAAATGCCCAAACTGTTAAAGGCAATCTTGTCATAGACATTCCTTTTGTGCGCAAATTGATTACGGTTGCTATATAGTTAATACCTCCAAGCAATGCTGAAACTATGAACAGCACCATTGAAACCAGCCACATGGTCATACCTAAACCGGATCCGGGAATGGCTTGCGGTAAAGCGCTGAGTGGCGGATAAATAGTCCATCCTCCTGAGGCAGGTCCTGCTTCAATAAAAATAGAAGCGAACATCACTATTGAAGAAGCAAAGAAGAACCAGAAAGAAAGCATATTCAGGAACCCTGATGCCATATCACGTGCTCCTACCTGAAGGGGAATAAGCAAGTTGGAAAATGTACCAGACAGCCCACCCGTCAATACAAAGAACACCATGATGGTTCCATGTATGGTAACCAAAGCAAGGTAAAATCCTGAATCCAACACTCCGCCTTTACCCCATTTTCCAATGATACTTTCAAGGAATGGGAACGGGTGATTAGGCCATGATAACTGTAGCCTAAAGATCATTGACATCCCCATTGCCAGGAATGCCATGAAGATGGCTGTTATCAAAAACTGTTTGGATATCATCTTATGATCGGTACTGAACACATATTTGGTCCAGAACGACTGATGATGGTCATGATGGTCATCATGTCCGTGGCCATGGTCATGTGACACAGCTGGTGCGGCATGAATATTTTCCTTGATTTCCATATTACAACTTTAGATCAGGATTCGCATTTAAACAGCAGCATTAGCTGCTTCATTATTATCTACTGTATTATCTATCTGATTGTTTTGTGCAGGCACAACTTCAGGTGCCGGAACTACAGGTCTCTCACCTTTGAGCCAACTGTCAAATTCAGCCTGTTCAACAACCACTACTTTCATTTTCATTGTATAGTGAGCTACTCCACAAATTTTATTGCACACCAGCACATAATCGAATTTTTCATTTCCGGTAATCTCTCTCATTTGGGCTGTTGTGATAGTTGGCTCCATATAGAATCGTGTGGTCATACCGGGAACACAGTTCATTTGAGCACGGAAATGCGGGAAGTATGCAGAGTGCAAAACATCTCTGGAGTCAAATTCAAATAAGATAGGTTGACCAACCGGAATATACATTTCATTTGCCTTGGTCATAATATCATCCGCTGCAGCGGGATCTGAAACATCAACTCCCAATGGGTTGTCGTCTGCAATTAATCGGAAGTTTGATTTTCCCAGCATGTTATCAGCACCTGCATATCGTGTGATCCAGTTGAACTGATATCCATAAACCTGAACCACCATTCCGTCGCCTTTATTGACATCATTAGTGATGCGGTTCCATGAACTCAATCCTGTGATGATCAATGCAGAAAGTACAATTGTAGGAATGATGGTCCACAACATTTCCAGCTTCATGTTCTCAGGATAGAAATATGCTCTCCTTGAAGCACTATGACGATATTTATAAACGAACCAGAATAATGCGATTTGAGTAATAAAAAATACAATGCCAATGACAGCAAAATTTATATTCAGCAGGAAGTCTGTTTCTTTACCATGCTTAGATGCTGCCTCAGGGAGCATGAAAGGCTGATACTTCAAAGTCATGTATATCATCAGACCTAGGCCTGCGATCATGAAGGTCATCATTCCAATTCCGTTCCATTTATCATGTCGGGCCTGTGTTTCATCTTTGTCTTCACCGGAAAGCGAAGATGCAAGTTGAACTACGTTCAATAACCTTGCGGTTACTAAAACACCCAGGAGAACGGCTATTATCAACAACAAATTCATTTTAAGTCTTTATTAAGTATTAAACTTCTTCAAGTATTATATAGAATGGTGTAAACTCTCCTGCAACATTGGATGGTTTTCACGCAGTAAAGGAGCTTTTGCAAGTGCATTCAGCATTACAAACATGAACAAACCTGCAAACCCGAGGGCAGTACCAATTTCCATCCAGCCAATGTGCCAGTGCTCACCAACTACACCGGGAGTGATCATTAGAAAGGTGTCAATCCAGTGACCTATTATCAATATTACTCCAACTATAAGCAGTGTATTTGTCTTTCTTTTAGCATCTCTTGTCATCAACACAATGAATGGAGTGATGAAGTTTATAAAGAAGTTGGTCCAGAATAGTACACGATAGTGATCGAAGCGTAACATGAAATATGTAACCTCTTCAGGAATATTCGCATACCATATTAACATGAATTGTGCAAACCATAAATAAGTCCAGAAAACACTGAATGCAAACATGAACTTACCTATATCGTGCAAGTGGTGTTCAGTAACCCATGGCATTAATCCTTTTTTTACAAGGTAAGCTGTGGTTATTCCGATTACTGATAAACCACTGATGAACAATCCTGCAAATGTATACCACCCAAAAAGTGTAGAGTACCAGTGTGTATCTATAGACATTACAAAATCCCAGGCTGAAGTTGAAGAAGTGATAGCAAACAATACAAGAAATGCTGCTGAAATGCGTTTAGCTTTTTTATAAAATGCCTGGCCTCCTTCTTTATCTTCTCTCAGAGAAAGTTTTCTGAGGGTTAATGTAAACCCGATCCAAACCGCAAAGTATACCAGCATTCTGGTCACGAAGAAAGGCAGGTTAAGATACGCTGATTTGCCATCGATGATTTTATCGTATTCAGGAGAAGCCGGATCATATAGATCATGGTGAAGCCAGTGGTATAAATAATGCCCGCCATTGTTACCAGCAATAAGATTACCAAAAAATACGATCAACATCAAAACGGCGGCATATGGTAAAAATGCGCCCATTGCTTCTGGGATTCTCTTTACAGATACAGACCACCCAGCCTCGGCAGCATATTGCAGAGCAAGAAAAAATGTTCCGCACAGTGCTATCACCATGAAGTAAAAAGTATTGTGCAGCAAATTAGACCATGCCTGATGACTATGGGTCATGAAACTGGCTGCTATAGATATGAGCCCTATCCCGATCAGGATAAAACTGATCATTCTGGCTCTGTTTGATAATACGTAATTCATAACTCTTCCTTTTATTAGTTATTGGCTGCCCCTGTGTTTGCCTCTGAATTATCAGCGGCTACAGCGGGCTCAGCCGCAGCCATCATATCACGAACGTACATCGTGATCTTCCAACGTTCCTCAGGATCAAGCTGAGATGCATGTGATCCCATGAGATTAATACCATAAGTAATTGTGTGGAATATTTTACCGGGTGTAAGGTCGCGCATATTTCCTCCCCTTGAAGATACACCGGTTATGTATGAAGGTGGTGGTGGAAACTTGCCGGTTGCTATCAAAGAACCATCGCCTCCGCCTGTTGCACCATGACATTGCATGCAAAAGTTTTCATATAAATATTTGCCCCTGTCCAGGTTCAATTGATTCTTTTCAAATGGATTTGCAAGGTCTCTTCCTGCAGCCTCATACCCTTCATTGGTTGAAGGGTAGTTAAAAAAGGTGTAATCACGGGGCATGGTTCCTTTAACAGGGACAAGTGCTGAAACGCTGTCATCAAACATCGTATTGGGAGCATAAGTCTCATATGATGGTGACCTGTACATATCCGGCATAAACTCAAGGCCGGGTTTACTGCTATCCTTACCACATGAAGTGATAAACGCCATTGCAGCTACCAACACTAAACCCTGAGAAAACCTGTTTACATTCATTTTCATTCGTGTTTCTGTCTATTAGTCTTTTGTATAAAGTGCGCCCATCGCAGTCATTGCAGCTTTAGCATCTTCAGCCTCAGCTCCGGTTGCTGCTTCAATGGTCATTACAAATCTGTCATCAGCCATACGGTCATCAATCACATGCGGCTCAACGCCCGGAAGTATCTTACTTCTCAGAAAGAAGGTAATAGCCATTCCATGAGCTGCACACAAAACCGTGAATTCAAATGTTACCGGGATAAAGGCCGGCATATTCTTATAAAAAGCAAAACTGGGTTTACCACCAATATCCATTGGCCAGTCGAATATGTTCATGTAGTACATCATAAGAAATGCAAGGCTTGTGCCTGTGATGCCATACAAGAATGTACATATTGATAAACGTGTGCGCTTTAAACCTAATGCAGGATCCATTCCGTGAATAGGAAATGGAGAAATAACATCAACAACGTTATATTTTTTGGCTCTGAGCGTTTTTACCGCCTCAAGAACCACATCGTCGTCTTCAAATATTCCATATACTTTTTTAGTGGCCATGATTGTCAGCTCCTTTCTTTTTAGCTTGAGAACTTGAACTCTTAACTATGGTTTTCAATTCGCTCATTGCAATAACAGGGAAGAACCTGGTGAACAAGAGGAACGGAACAAAAAACAGTCCGAGTGAACCTATGAATATGCCTACTTCCACCCATGTTGGATGATACATGGCCCAACTTGATGGAACATAGTCGCGATGCAGAGATGTTACAATGATCACAAATCTTTCAAACCACATACCAATATTTACAAAAATGGATATGATGAACGTTGCGAATACACTTGTGCGAAGTTTTGATGACCAGAATAGCTGCGGAGTGATAACGTTACATGTCATCATACTCCAGTATGCCCACCAATATGGCCCTGTGGCACGATTGATAAACGCATATTGTTCATATTCAACTCCGGAATACCATGCAATGAAGAATTCGGTCAGGTAAGCTACACCTACGATTGAACCTGTAAGCAATATGATCCTGTTCATCATATCTATATGGTAGATGGTGATGTAATCTTCCATATTAAGGACCTTACGGGTTATAATAAGTAGTGTTTGCACCATTGCAAAACCTGAGAATATAGCACCGGCAACAAAATATGGTGGGAAGATGGTAGTGTGCCATCCCGGGATAACAGACGTTGCGAAGTCCATGGATACAACCGAGTGAACAGATAGTACAAGTGGTGTGGATAACCCTGCCAGCACAAGTGATAACTCTTCAAATCGCTGCCAGTTTTTTGCAGTTCCTGTCCATCCAAAACTTAGTATAGTATACCAGAACTTTGAAGCTTTAGTTTTAGCACGATCTCTTACTGCAGCAAAATCAGGAATAAGACCTGAGTACCAAAATACCAGAGACACGGAGAAGTATGTAGAGATCGCAAATACGTCCCACACAAGTGGTGAATTGAAGTTAACCCACAATGAACCAAACTGGTTAGGTAATGGAAGCGGCCAGTATGCAACCCACGGCCTTCCCATGTGTGATACAATGAAAGATGCAGCACATATTACAGCAAAGATGGTCATTGCTTCCGCCGACCTGTTGATAGAGAGTCTCCACTTTTGTCTGAATAATAACAGGATGGCAGAGATCAGCGTACCTGCGTGACCAATACCGACCCACCATACAAAGTTGGTAATATCCCATGCCCAACCAACAGTTTTATTGAGCCCCCATACACCCAGTCCGGTACCAACCGTGTATGAAACTGATATGATCCACCATAAAAGTGCTGCTGAAGCAATGGTGAAAGCTATCCACCACCACTTATTCGCTTTTCCTTCTATGGGGCGGCAGATATCCTCAGTAATCTGGTGATAAGTTTTATCACCCAGTATTAACGGTTCCCGCAGTTCTGATTCGTAGTGCATATTCCTTTATATTCCGTATCAAATAATTCCTAACCGGCTTAATCAAGCGTTGCCGGATGAAGGTATCTTGTTTCTAACTTTTGTATGATAATAAATTGATGGCTGTACATTCAGCTCTTCCAGCAAATGGTACTTCCTCTCGTCCTTTTGTAACTGAGAAAGCTTGCTCTCTGAATTGTTGTAATCGCCAAATATTATTGCATTAGTTGGGCACGACTGAGCACAAGCAGTGTTGATCTCGCCATCGCCAGGACGACGTCCTGCTTTTTTAGCTTCCAGTTTACCATATTGTATTCTTTGAACACACATGGTACACTTCTCCATCACACCTCTTGAACGTACCACAACATCAGGATTAAGTACCATTTTACCCAAGTCACTGTTCATATTATAATCGAACTGGTCGTTATCTGAATACTTCCACCAGTTAAATCTTCTTACCTTATACGGACAGTTATTGGCGCAATAACGGGTTCCTACACATCTGTTATAGGCCATCATATTTAGCCCTTCTGAACTATGAGTTGTAGCTGCAACAGGACATACCGTTTCACATGGAGCATGATTACAATGCTGACACATCACCGGCTGGAATACAACCTCGGGGCTGTCTGAAGGCTTTTCCATTTCAAGCAACATACCCATCTTACCAAGACCTTCTTCCTTCGCCTTCTCTTCATTCATATCACTGGTATAATATCTGTCGATACGTATCCAGTGCATCTCTCTTGCAATATCTATCTCTTTCTTACCTACTACAGGTACGTTATTTTCTACCTGACAGGCAATAACACATGATCCGCATCCGGTGCAAGAGTTAAGGTCGATTGACATTCCCCAGAAATGGTTTGGTTTATCAAAGCCGGGATTTTTAGGTGAAGCCCATAAATCAACTTCTGTTGCGAGTTTCTTACCCTGATATGTTTCTATCATCACATCCGGATTACCTGCTTTAGGATCTTTCAGATATGCATCAAGGTTAGTTTCTTTTACAATTGCCCTTCCCATCATAGTATGGTGGGTTTGTGTGGCAGCTAAAAGATAATCGTCATCAGTGGTTTTGGTTATACTTCCACCTAATGATTCCATATGCACAGTACCGTTAGAGTATGTAGCAAATGGATATGCGTTGAATCCAAGTCCTTCAGCAGCTTTACCGGCAGCAGTACGACCATAACCAATTGCAATGGCTACTGTATTCTCCGCCACACCCGGCTGTATTAAAACCGGCCCCTTTACTGTAACTCCGTTGGCAGTAAGTTCAACAACATTTCCCTGCACAAGTCCTAGTGAAGTTGCCATACTTGGAGCCATCGCTATATAATTGTCCCAACAAACTCTTGAGATTGGGTCAGGCAACTCCTGAAGCCATGGATTATTTGCCTGGTTACCGTTACCGATCCCGGCTTTTTCATAAAGTACAATATCAACTCCTGTGCTTTTTACTCCGTTAAGAGCAGAAGCCGCCGAATTAATATCACCGTTATATTGAATAGCTTGCCTTTCTGTGTTTCCTGTATTGAACACTCCGTTTTGGAGTGCTGAGTTCCAGAATGCCTGTGCAGATGTTACCTCTGATTGCATTCCGTACATATTACTCATCCATCTGTTCTGCAGATAAGTGTAGTAATCTTCATGAGCAAGTCCTGCCCATTTAATGAGACTATCTTGCATCTGACGAGTGCTGAACAATGGCTTTATCACAGGCTGAGCCAAGCTAAAGTGTCCTTTTACTGGTTCAGCATCATCCCATGATTCTAGAAAGTTGTGTGATGGACATACATACTCTGCCATTGCCGAAGTTTCGTCAGGGCGATCAGAAGTTGTTATCACCAAAGGAACTTTCTTTATGGCTGCCTCAACCGCACTCTTGTTAGGCCAGCTATATACCGGATTAGCACCGTATATGATAAGAGCATTGATCTTACCTCCTGCCATCTCACTCATAAGTTCTTCAACCTGACCATCAATACATTGACGCATGTTAGAAGGCTGATCAAGATTGATGATATTTTCATAGGCTCCCAAAAGTGTATTGATTGCATTAACAACTTCCTGCATGTTTGCATCATTGTTACCACACAATACAACTGCTTGTCCGCGAGCATTCCAAAGATCTTTAGCTGCAGCTGACAAAGCATCATCAAAAGGTGTAATTACTTTAGTTGCTTCCTGTACACCAGCCATGGAAGCTATTTTGTTATACAAAGAAACCGCAACCGCACCCATTTGAGACGGGCGGACCCTTGTTCGGTGATCGGCATTGCTACCGGTAAGCGAAAGGTTTGATTCAAACTGATAATGCCTGGACATCTCTTTCTTCCCGAATAGTTTTCTATTCTCTGCATACTGTCTGGCATGTTCTACCGGACTTAACCAGGCAGACAAGAAGTCACAATTCAAAGAAGTGATCATTCTTGCTTTTGAAAGATCGTAAGTAGGAATATCTGCTTTGCCAAACGACTTTTGGTTGGCCATGCGCATTCCCGAAAATGATACTGCATCATATGTAACATGCTTAGTGCCGGGTAGAGCGGTTGCCACTTCGTTAATAAGTGCATGAGTTGAAGGACTCAGCAAGGTAGATGTCAGTATCCTTATTTGCCCACCGGCATTGGAGATCTCAGCAAGTTTTGCTTTTATATTGGAATCGATGTTTGCCCAACCTGCTGTTTCACCTTTTATTGAAGGGCCTTTGTAACGAGCATCATCATAAAGACTAAGTACAGAAGCCTGTATACGTGCACTGGTGGCGCCTTTAGAAATGGCACTTTGTTCGTTACCATCAATCTTAATTGGTCTTCCTTCTCTTGTTTTGATTAGGATAGCGCTGTAATCGTGGCCGTCAGAAAAAGTAGAGGCATAATAATTGGGGACGCCGGGAGTGATCTCTTCCGGCTTTATCACATAAGGGATAGCTTTACGAACGGGAGCTTCGCATGCAGCAAGGCTGGCCGCTGCCATACCAAAGCCCATGAACTTTAGGAAGTCACGACGAGAAGTTGAATCTGCTGACTCGGCCTTCTTTCCTAAAACCTCATCAACAGGAAGATGCTCGTAGAACTCATTGTTTTTAAGTCGAACAAATTCAGCATCATTCTTAAGCTCCTCAACACCTTTCCAGTATTTCTTTTCCATATCGGGTTAATCGGGTTGTGTCTGAATAATATTTATTAATAGTGGCAACGGGCACACTCAAGTCCGCCAATCTTTTCAACTGTCATGCGTGCTTCTTCGCCATATTTCTCTTTTAACTTTTCATGTAATTCGGTATAATAGCCATTGCCATCCATACTTACTTCGGTTTGACGGTGACATTCAATGCACCATCCCATTGTTAATGGTGAGAATTGCTTGACAACATCCATCTCCTGAACCGGGCCATGACATGTCTGGCATTCCTGTTTTCCAACCACATAGTGTTGTGCGTGGTTGAAATAAGCCAGATCAGGAAGATTATGGATACGAATCCATTGAACCGGCTTTTGATCCGGACCATATTGCTGGGTATTAGGATCATAATCCAAAGCTGCATATATCTTGGCTATTTCAGTTTTTCCATAAACCGGACCTTCCTGAACATACTTATGGCAGTTCATACAAACATTAACAGAAGGGATGTTTGCATGCCTGCTCTTTAATGCTCCTGAGTGACAGTAAACGCATGAAATTCCATTTTGGCCAGCATGAAGTTTGTGCGAAAATTTGATGGGTTGTTCAGGTGCATAGTCTTGTGAAATGCCTATCCCCGCAAGGGCATCCCACCCTTTAATACTTCCCCAAACCGATCCTACTACAAATAATACAGCGATCAGTTTTTTGTTGGATCTTACCCAATTCTTGGTGGCTCTTGTTGTTGTAACCGGCTCAAGCTCAGGGAGTCCCTGTCTGGAACGCACCAACCTCTCTAAAGATGTTTTAACCTTGCCAAGGGCAACGAATATGATAAGAAGCGTAAGTATAACGATCAACAATACCCAAGGAAACCCAGGTTCTGCATCAGCTGTTTCACCTGCCCCTACAGGACCTTTAACAGCAGTTGTAGCAGCTTTTTCACCTTCAGCCTTTACATAGTCAAGGATTGAAATGATCTCTTCATCAGAAAGTGCAAACGCCGGCATAACCGTTTTATTCGCTTCTTCATAGATCTTAATAGCATACTCATCACCTGCTTTGATCAGCGATTGTGAGTTCTTTATCCACTTTACAAGCCATTCCTGGTTTTTTCTAGTGTGAATATTCTTAAGACCCGGCCCAATGACCTTATTTTCTCCAACACTGTGGCACTGTGCACATTGGCTCTTAAAAAGCCCCTCGCCATCAGGCTGGGCCTGAGTATTGGCTGCTGGGAACAGAAAAAGCAGTGTGAATAAAACAAGTAGTGCCTGACAAGTCCTGGTGGCAAACATGCTACCTTTCATACGGTTGATTTTGAGTTCATTATGGCGTTAAACGCCAGACATAAGGATACAATACCCCCAATAGAGGGTGGGCAAATTTAAGACAAACATTTCTGAAATTAAAAGGACTTGTCAGTGAAATGTAATTTAAAATGATTCTAAACTAAATCGACTAGGAACTGATTTTCAGATGTTCCCAATGATTGTTATGAACGCCCTTTGGGGGAAAGCGTCTGTGTTTGGTGATGTTTCTCTATGTTACTAAACAGGTATTCATATTCCAATTAGTATGTTTTTCAATAAGCAGGTTTATCCTCCATTGTTACATTTGCACTATCAAATTAGTGTGATGCGATATTCAAAAACTTTTGCGGCAATTTTCCTTTTAATGGCAGGGAGTACAATGCTGATCAATACCGATGCTAACGGTCAATACTATAGTATTTCGAAGCAGGACAGTTTGGTAAAAGTTTTAATTAAAAGACATATTGCGCTTTGTCAGGCTAAGAAGACAATACCCGGATATAGGATCCAACTTTATTTTGGCCCTGACAGAAATGAAGCAATGAAGGTCAAAGAGGATTTTGAAAAAACAAACAAGGAACTAACGGCTCATCTTTCATATCAACAACCAAATTTTAAGATAAGGGTTGGTGATTATACTTCAAGGCTTGAAGCATTGAGGTCCTTAAAAGACATTCACTATATTTTTAGTTCTGCTTTTCTTGTTAAGGATGATGTGAATTTGCCAGTTTATTAACTGTTCGTTTTTTACATGAAAATTTATTCTGTCAATGAATTATCATTAGAAAAGAAAAACAATAATGATCAGAACAAAGCTTGCTTGAACAGGCTGAGAAGCCTTTCCTCCAAGGCATTTGATGAAAAGATCCATAGTATAGCCAGGCTGGTTATTGATCAAATTGATTGTACGAAATGCGGCAACTGCTGTAAAAGCTCATTCGTTGGTATACAAAAAAATGAGGTGTCACGAATTGCCGGTTGCTTTGATATCACAACTGAAGAATTCATACAATACCATATGGCTGTGGAACCGGATGGGGAAGGAGGGTACCTAAAAACAAAGCCATGCCCCATGTACATAGAACATCATTGTAGTATATATGAAGAACGTCCCCGCTCTTGCAAAGAATACCCCGGGATCCTTAATTCACAATTAAAGTTCAGACGCCATAGAATTCTTGAAGAATACGGAATTTGCCCAATAGTTTATCATACCATTGAGATGCTGAAAAAAGACAATAGGCAATTAGAGTGATAAAAAGATTTAAAGAATAATTACATCGTTTTTGACAAAAAGTTCAGTAATTCTACTCTAAGGTCATGGAAAATCTTTTCAAACCTTTCCATTCTTTCTCTCATTGCAGGATGATCAGCAAGCCTTCTTCTGTTAAGGGCTACATCATTTTTTTCGGCTTCTTTCTCAATCTCATTCTCGTGCTGTTTTATTTCGTGCCAGAACTCGTCGATCTCATTCCGTTGGATGATGAACTGATTTTGAAAATGCTCTACCATAGCCAGCACTTCGGTCTTGGTATTTTTTACTGCTACTTCTTCGATCCTGTGTTTGAGGACCTCAATATCATCTTTATAAAAACTTAACCTGTTCAACCATTCCTGATGCTCGGAATGTAATACTTCAATTTTTTGGGTTTCCATTGTCATTAAATTTATTTGTTAATCAAATTTCTAATCATCGTCTGTATCAGCTCTTGCTGAGTCTGACTGCAATAATTCTGTGTGTCTTATCATTCCGCCCTCTTTTCCGGTATGAACCATCGAAACTATAGTTGCGCTTTGAAATATGATGCAAATGATAAGTAACGGTTTTGAATATGAACTACTTGCTTTAAAAGCCGCAAGCGTTCCCAGTGAAATTGCCCCCGCAACAATAGATATCCACATCGATATTTCTGCTGATTCTTCATGTTCTTCAATGGCACTTTCATTTATTCCTATGCGGCCTTCCAGTTTATGCTCTGCTTCTTCTCCGGTAAGATATGCTCCTATTCCAAATAGTGCCGAAATAACCGCCACTACCATAGCTGCATGCAATAAGTGGTCACTTTTATATATGAACCCTGCAAGAAGGAGACATAACCCGAATATAGAGCCTAAAATAGGGATATGGTTAATGAGTAGATGGAGGTATGCCTGATCCATTGCTTCATGATAAAGTTAGGGTGAAATTACTTAAGAAGCAATTCGGCGAATATGACCTGCATCATTATTCACCAAAAAGATTGAGATATACTCAGGATTCAGAAATTATTTAAAGTGAGGTTGATAAAGAGAAATGCTAATATTCAGTCTTCTTTATCTTTGATCTCCTTGGTGTCGTCAGATTTGCCACTACTGGCATTTTTGAATTCCTTGATCCCTTTTCCTAAGCCTTTTGCAAGTTCCGGGATGCGCTTTCCACCAAAAAATAAAAGCAGAACTACAATAATGAGTATGATTTCCGGAGCTCCAAGCCCGCCAAGGAATCCTAATAAAATAGCGTTAAACATGGTTTAATATTATAGAACAAAGGTAGAAAATAATTGAATACGGGCTTAATTACGTGCCAGCCACTTGACAGGATCAAGCTTTGCTGTTCCTTTCCAAATCTCCAGGTGAACCTGACTTGATCCGTCATCAGGATCCGTATATACTCGTCCGATAGATTGCTTTACTGATACTTTATCGCCTTTCCTCACAAATACTGCTTCAAGGTTTGAGTATACTGTGAGGTATTCACCGTGGCGTATAATAACAGCACTATTTGCACCTGGAATCGTGATAACGCCACTGACCTCCCCATCAAATACAGTTCTTACACTACTTCCTTTAGCAGTTCCTATATCTACTCCATTATTGCTTATCACTATACCTTTCAACTCTGGGTGCGGATGATCACCGAATGAACTTGTGATTCTTCCATTGGCAACAGGCCAGGGTAGGTTACCCATATTACTTGCAAAACCGGCTGAAAGTTTTTTGGCTTCCGGAGTTAATGAGAATACGTTTTCGGAAGTAACATTTTTTGCACCTGCAGCAGCAGCCTTTTTCTTGGCTGCTTCAATTTCCTTTTTGATGAGGTCGGCAATTGCGTTATCCAATTTTTTCTTTGCCCGTTGTTTGTTTGCAAGGTCTGTTCTTAATTTCTTCTCCTGATCCTGCAGCTGTGCAATCAATTTATCTTTTTCTTTTCTCTCCTTATTCAGAGCTTCTTTTTCCTTTAATTGAGTATCCAGCAATGCCGTTTTCGAAACCTTCTGCGATTCAAGGTCCTGTTGTTTGTGTTCAAGAGCTGTTTGTGTACTGTCAAGCATGGCGGCCTGACGTTTTCTTCCATCACTATACTGTTGTAGATAGCGAAGTCTTTTCATCGCCTGGTTAAAATCAGTTGCAGCGAAAATGTACATAAGCCTTTGGTAGCTGTTCTGATTACGCTGAGCAAACAATATCATTTGTTCATAGCTCTGCTTCAACTCCTTCATGGTATTCTCCAGCTCATGAATTTCACCAGAGGTTTCATTTATTTCACTATTGAGCCCGGCAACCTCTTTATTAATTGTTCTGATAAGCTCTTCCCGAAGTTCTATCTTTCTCTTCAATGATTTAACCTGTGCGGCGGCTGCCGATTTATCTTTCCTGGTCTCCTGAAGTTCTTTGTTGGTTTGACTTATCTCCCGCTGTAAAGCAGCACGTTTCTTCTCGAGTTCAGATTTGCTCTGAGCCCAACCATTGGTGAATAACAACATCAAACCAATAAAAACTAAAAAATATTTACTGAACTTTGGCATAGTTCTCCGGTATACTGAACGGATAAGAAAGTGATTCGTTGATATTAAGTTTTGAGAATTGCAAATTTATGACCATTGTATCATTAGCAATGATTTGTGTTTTTGACTTATAAGGGAAAAGCCCTCCGTCAGTTGTTCTAAAGTCGCTATATTCAGTCAATAACTTTTTAGCAGCTTTTTTATCATCAATGCTCAGCATGATTATTTTGTATGATTCATCATCGATCCAAATGTCTTGTATAATAGGCTTTGAAGGATCTTCTTCTTCCAATGATCTTAACAACTTATTCTTACTGAGCGTACTCAATATATAATATTTATCATCTATATAAGCCGAATTAAACTTGTTCTTTTTATAAGAAAAAATGTTTCCGGTTAAGATGCCTTGCATCACGTCATAATCTATATTGAGATTATAAAGATCATTAAGGTATTTATAATCTGAAGAGCTATACCGTTTATTAAGGCGATCCATGAATTGAATTGAATCTCTTGTAGCAATAATCCGGGCAACTTCTATTCCAAGTAGTGGGCTTATGGAAATCCATATCACACTATCACTTTGCATCCTTAAGCTGATGTTAAAATTCGTTTTATTACCCCCTATATTAGTCTCAACGGACGCCCTTCCGCTTGCGGTTTTAATTTTGAAAGTGTTTTGAATTATCAGGTTCTCCAGGACACCAGCTTCCTTTTCTTCAAGTTTTTTATTGTCCTTGATCTTAGGATATTCAGCTACCCGGGTATTCTTGCAAGCGAATAAAGTGATCAGCAATGCAAAAACAGAAATAAGCCTTAAATTGTAGTTCAATTTTGAATTTATTATTCGTAAAGCTTTTTATCTCTAATTTTTTGTTCAATGAATTCAGAAGCTTCTTCTGTTTTGGATGCGTTGATCCAGAACTCAACAGCTTTATCAGTATCCCCTAATTGAAAAAGTACATCTCCCATGTGCTCAAGGATAGTGCCACTGCTTTCTCCGCCATGATCCAATGCTTTCTGAAGATATTGTTTCGCCTCTTCATACTTTCCCAATCTGTAAAGTATCCAGGCATAAGTATCTTCAAATGAAGCCTGCCCGGGCTGGATATCATTGGAGCGCTTTGACATCTCTTCAGCCTTTTCAAGCTTTTCACCTCTCAGTGATAGGTAGTAGCTATAGTTATTGAGCAGGAAAGGGTCATCGGGATTTATCTTCAATGCCTTTTCAAAATTCTTATCTGACTCAATATAATCTTTGAGCTCATTGTAACTATCTCCAAGGCTTGAATAAAACTGAAACAGCTGTGCGTCGTTATCCACCACCAATTTGCTTCCTGTTGTCAAAACCTTAATCGCTTCACTATGCCGGTCATTTTGCGCTAATGCTATTCCGTGGAACATATATACTAACGACTGCTCTGGATATAAGTCCAACGCTCTGGAAGTATACTCCAGCATTTCTTTATAATCGCCTAGTTGAGAGTAACAATAGAATAATTGTTGCCATACAGTGAAGTTTTTATCATCCAGCTGAATTGATTTCAGGTACTGGTCTTTGGCATCTGTATACTTTTCTGAGATCACCAGGAAGTCTCCATAAATGGCTTGTGCAACCGCTTCCCCGGAATGTGTTTCAGCAAGTATTGAGCTGAGCTCTACAGCCTGCCCTAACATTTCCTGACTAGATTCAACCAATGGCAAGTATGATGAAATGATCTTGATCTTAACATCTGAATCGAGCTCTATGCTTCCAAATGCAAGTTTAAGTTGCTCAAATGATTTCTGCTTTTGATTGCCTGAGCGATAATATTCGGCAAGTGCAAGATAAACGTATGGGCTATCAGACCTTATAGCCTGCATCCTTTGAATGGCCTCATACGCCTTCTCCTGATCACCGGTGATCTGATACAACTCAACAAGCATTGAATAGTACTTCAGTTCAGCCGGGTTTTTAGCTATAAGCTTCTCAACCTCAATTGCAGCTTTATCGGTTTTCCCCAGCTTCAGGTAGAGCCGTTCTTTATCACTTATAAGATCCGGATTTATTCCGATTATTTGTTCAATTTGATCATACACTTTAATGGTTTCATCATACTTACCATTGTAAAGTAATATAGCAGCATATTTAAAGGACAAGTCCAGATCATCGGGATGTTCTCTATGTAACCTTGATAGTAATTTTTCTGCTTCACTATTCTCACCAGATGAAACATAAAGTTCGCTAAGGAAAAGTTGATACCACAGATTATTTTTATCAAGTTCTGCAGCAGAGCGCGCGAAGAACAGCGCATCTTCAAGCTTATTCTGTTCACTTTTAATAAGTGCTATTTCATACATCGCGGCATGATTAGTTCCGTCAATACGAATACACTGTAAAAACATTTCTACAGACTTGTCTAAGTTTCCTGCAAGCTTTTCTTTTACTGCATTTACGTATAGGTATCTTAGATTGATAGTTTGTTCTTCTGTTAAATTCTTCGAATTTGACCCCGTTGAATTACTCACAGCAGGTTGGCTCAACTTTTCAGATGAACTACAGGATGCAAGAGTTATAATAATAGCTACTGCTAGTATCTTAAAAAAAGACAAAAATGTGATTTGATTATTATTCACCTGTTAATGCTCTGTAGTAAAATCACCAATACTTAATTCCCTTTTGTTTCCTGACAAGACAACATGGTTACCAATCATTGTATTGGTAAGACAAGCGTCGCTGATATTAGCATTTGTTTGTATGATTGAATTTGATATTCTGCAATCTTTTAAGACTGTGGACTCCCCTACAGAAACATGTGGCCCTATAACTGAATTTTCAATGACTACATTATCTCCAACATAACAAGGCTCAATAATAACAGAATTAATAATATTGGATTTAGCCGTATGGTTTTTTGCAGAATTTGGTTTTATTTCAAGTACTCTTTGGTTGGTGTTCACTGTTGCATCTTTATTGCCGCAGTCAAGCCATTCCGTTACGGTTGAACTCTTTAGTTTGAGTCCTTTATTCTTCATGTTTTCAAGAGCGTTAGTAATCTGATATTCACCTTTATCTTTGATGTCATTATCTATCAGATACTGGAGTTCCTGCTTGAGGTTCTCACCATCTTTAAAATAGTATATCCCAATTATAGCAAGGTCTGAAACAAAGGTTTGTGGTTTCTCAACAAAATCGGTTATGTTGCCACTGTCATCAAGCTTAACCACTCCGAACATTCTGGGGTCATCAATTTTGCTGGTCCAGATAATACCATCGCCTGATTCATTGGCTTTGATAGGTTCGGTTTTAAATAAAGTATCGGCAAAAGCTATAACCACGTTGCCAGTTAACGCCGGTTGAGCACACAGTATTGCATGAGCAGTTCCTAATGGCTCGTCTTGATAGTGAATAGATCCGGAAGCTCCTTGTTTTTCTGCGATTTTGATTAGGCTTTGCTCAACTTCCGATCCAAATCGGCCAATGATAAAAGCGATTTCATCCACAGGTTCATGGCACACTTTAATGATGTCCTCAACCAGATGCTCAACTATAGGTTTACCTGCAACTGGAATTAAAGGTTTTGGAATAGTGAGGGTGTGAGGCCTCATCCGTTTGCCCATTCCGGCCATCGGAACAATGATCTTCATAGCTTGGAAATAGTAATTTGATGAATTTAGCGCTGCAAAAGTAAGAAACCCATATGGATTATCAATATACTGATAATCAATATATTATTTTGTTCCAGTGTGACCGAATCCGCCAGCGCCTCTGTCAGTTTCACCTAAAGTTTGAGCTTCTTCCCATATTATAGTTTCATGGGCGGCGACAATCATTTGAGCAATTCTTTCACCGTTATCTATTTTAAAGGGTGAATCCGACAAATTGACAAGCAATACTTTTACTTCGCCCCTGTAATCTGCATCGATAGTTCCCGGCGAGTTTAATACAGTTATTCCATTCTTAAATGCCAACCCACTTCTAGGCCTGATCTGAGCTTCAAAACCAGGAGTTAATTCTATGAACAAGCCCGTTGGTATTAAAGCTCTTTGCAAAGGTTCCAGCAAAACAGATTTATCCAGGTTTGCCCTGAGGTCTATCCCTGCTGCATTTGCAGAAGCATATTCTGGCAATGGATGTTTTGAATTATTGACAATCTTAACTTTCATTTTCAATCCTAATCTCCTTAAGGTGATCAAACTTATATACTAAGGCAACAAAGGTTAGAAGTATCATTGTATTTATCAACATTCGGGTTGCAAATCCGAAGGAGAAAGTCTGGTCAAGAAAAACTGATAATAAATACATCCCAACTGATATAAGAATGAATGCCAGCAGTTTTGCGGGTTGATAGTGGATGGGAAATTTAGTCTGCCCCAATATATATGACAATATCATCATGGCTCCGTAACATCCCAGAGTAGTCCATGCTGCCCCGGAATATCCAAAAACAGGGATCAGATAGTAGTTTCCTACCAGAGTAATAACTGCACCGGCTATAGCCAGATAAGCACCATAAATTGTTTTCCCGGTGAGTTTATACCATATGCTCAGGTTAAAAAATATTCCTAAAAACATGTTAGCCAGCAGCAGCACTGGCACAATGTGTAATCCGGATCTGTATGATGGCCCAATGAAATATTTGAATATGTCTATGTATAGCATTACCAATAAAAATATCAATGAACATGTCAGAACAAAATATTTCATGACAACTGAATAGGTTTTAGCTGCATCATCTTTCCCATACATTGAGAAGAAGAATGGTTCTGCAGCATATCTATATGCCTGAACGAATAGTGTCATCAAAATGGAAAGCTTATAACATGCGCCATATATTCCCAACTCATTCATTGCAATGACGGGATCAGGAATCAGGAATTTGATCATAACCCTGTCTAGTGTTTCGTTTATCATCCCGGCAAAACCGGCAATTAACAATGGCAAAGAATAAATGAGTATTTGCCTTAACAAGGGTGTACTGAAATGTCGGAATGAGAACCTGAATTCGGGCAACAGGAACAACAAAGTAGTAATACTTGCTATCAGGTTTGCAATAAAAACATAGATCACTAAATTCTGAGGCCAATATATCTTACTTACTGTATCGTGCATTGGCAGGTTTGAATGTGTTGCCCAATATGGGAGCACCAAAAAGAAAAACAGATTCAATAATATGTTTACTGAAATGTTCAGAACCTTTATCAAGGCAAACCTTTTTGCCCTCGATTCTTGCCGGAGTTTTGCAAAAGGCATTGAACTTAATGCATCAAATGCTATTACAAGCGCCATGATAATTATATACTCCGAATGACCATCATACCTGATGATGGAGGATATATCACTACTAAAATAGATCAATATAAATGTGAAGACAGATGTGCTGGCAATTAAAGCGGACATGATAGTGCTGAATACTTTTTTACCATCATTTTCCTGATTCTGACTAAATCTAAAAAATGCCGTTTCCATTCCATAAGTATAGAGGATGATAAAAAAGGAAATGTAAGCGTATATCTCAGTTACAACTCCGTATTGTCCAGGCTGAGAAAAGATGTTGGTGTGAAGCGGGACCAGTAAATAATTTAAAAACCTGCCAATAATACTACTCAGTCCGTAAACTACTGATTGACCTGCAAGTTTTTTTACTGCTTTCAATATTAAGTCTGATATTTATTAAAAACTTAGTGTTGTATTACAAATGCCTGATAGCCGTGAGCTGTAATATCAATAAAATCAATTTTTTCTACTTTCGAATCAGGCGAACCAATATTACACCAATCTGTGAAAATACGAATTGCATCCAATGACCCTTCAGCCTCAATATAAACAGTACCGTTAGGGTCATTCCTTACAATTCCTTTGATATTCAACTCATCTGCCTTCAGTTTAGTATGTTTTCTGAAAAACACCCCTTGTACACGTCCATATATCCTCATTGCTATTGATTTCATTCACCTTTGAATTGCGGCTTTCTCTTTTCCATAAAAGCTGTAGCACCTTCAATGAAATCTTTTGTTACAAAGCATTTGCCAAATTCATCTATTTCTTTTGTAAATCCATTCTGAGATGTAAGGCCTGAATTCACAGCCTTAATAATTGAGGAGATTGCAAGAGGGGCTTGCATGCTGATTTTGTTTGCTATTTCAACGCATTTGTCAATCAGTTCATTGGGTTCAGTAACATAATTTACAAGTCCCAATTCCAGTGCTTGATTGGATCCGATCATATCGGTAGTCATTAATAACTCAAGTGCCTTGGTTGGTCCAATTAATCTGGGAAGTCGCTGAGTGCCCCCATAACCGGGTATCAAGCCCAGTTTCACTTCAGGCTGTCCGAATTTTGCATTAGTTGCTGCTATTCTTAAATGACATGCCATTGCCAACTCACATCCACCGCCAAGGGCAAACCCATTTATGCCTGCGATAACAGGCTTTGAAAGTTGTTCAATTTTGTTGAAGACCAACTGCCCATCCATGGCAAGCTTAGCGCCTCCCTTTTCATCCAGGTCTTTGAATTCTGAGATGTCGGCACCTGCGACAAATGATTTTTCGCCAGAACCTGTCAATATAATGGCTCTTACATCCGTGTCGGCTTCCGCCGTGGTAATGGCAAGTCCTATCTCCTGAATTGTTGCTTTATTTAGTGCATTTAATTTATCAGGTCTGTTGATAGTGATTATAACGTGACCACCTGATTTTTTATAAAGTAGATTTTGAAACTCCATGTTTATTTTGTTCTGTTTTTATTAACCCAACTTGTTATATAATCAACTATTTCTTTAGTATCGGTTCCGGGAGGGAATAGCATTCCCACACCCATTTCTTTTAGCAACGACATATCACTTTCAGGGATGATTCCTCCTCCGGTAACCAGAATATCATTAACTCCTTTTTCATGAAGCAATTCCATGATCTTTGGAAATACAGTCATGTGTGCACCTGAAAGAATACTTACTCCAATCACATCTACATCTTCCTGGATTGCTGCGTTAACAACCATCTCAGGAGTTTGTCGAAGTCCGGTATAAATAACTTCCATTCCGGCATCTCTTAAAAATGCCGCAATTACCTTAGCGCCTCTATCATGTCCATCTAACCCCACCTTTGCAATAAGCACTCTAACTGTCTTATCAGAATTTTCTGCCATTGATCTCTATGTTTGTTACCTCAAAAATACACATTCAGGCAACCTTATTTAATTTTACTGATTTGTCTTTGGTAAATAAATAAAAAAAGTAGTGCCGTGGCCTACAACTGATTCAAACCAAATACTTCCACCAGAACCAACAATTATATTTTTCACCATTGCCAGCCCCAATCCTGTTCCACCAGACTTAGTTGTAAAATTAGGGACAAAAATTTTAGCTTGATCTTCCGTGTTTATTCCGGTTCCATTATCCTTGATAGCGATCATATACCCTTTATTGATATACGACAAGGATATTTCAATTAGTCCTAACCGTTCTTCAGGAATTGACTGAATTGCGTTTTTGAGAATATTTGAAAATGCCCTTCCCATTTGTTCTTTATCTGCATAAATGAAACATGGATCTGTGATCTCTGTTTTAAAATCAATCTTGATATTGAATTCCTTATCAAATAACACAACAACATCGGCAATAATCTTTTGCAGTTGCAATACTTCATTTTTTGCTTTTGGCATTTTTGCAAAGTTTGCAAATTCCGTTGCAATATTTGACAATACATCTATCTGCTCTGACAGTGTTTTGGTCAGCTTTGAGATCAGTCCATCCATATCATGATACCCCTCACGTCTCGCTTTTTCCAAATGTTGAACATTC
Organism: Bacteroidota bacterium; assembly: GCA_024643795.1. Classification (GTDB taxonomy): domain Bacteria; phylum Bacteroidota; class Bacteroidia; order AKYH767-A; family OLB10; genus JAHEMF01. Next base: position 41,999 of record JAHEMF010000017.1, read on the forward strand.
AGTTTCATTGGCGTTAAGGGGTTCTTAATTTCATGTGCAACCTGCTTGGCCATTTCTCTCCAGGCAGTTTCCCTTTCTGATTCAGCCAATTTTTTAGCACTAACTTCAAGCTCTGTTACCATTCTATTGTACTGAGCAATAAGCGTTCCGATCTCATCATTCGTTTTCCATTGTATATACTCATTAGACCTGCCGTATCGGACCTTTGCCATCATGCCCTGAATAATTTCAAGAGGCCTTGTTATCCTGTGTGCTATAAATATTGCAAGTAAAATAGCAACAGAAAATAACAAAACATAAATATTTATCAATGCCATTAAGAAGTTAGAAATATCATTCTTCAAGTCTGCTTCCTTAGCAAAATATGGCATGTTCAAATATCCGATCACATTGTTTGAATTGTCAACAACCTTTTCATATACCGACAAGTAGTTTAGTGATCCTATATTCTCATATTGGTAAAATATCTGTGCTCCTGGTTGCTTTAACTGTAATAGAGCGTTATGATGAATAATTTCACCCGTTAGTCTCTGTTCATATATTTTAGGCTGTGTTGTATAAGCAAGATTTCCATTGGCATCAAAGATTGAAAAATCATTTCCTACCATTTCAGAGAGTTGGTTATACCTGAAATAAAGATCATCCGTAATATTTAATTCATCTCTTTCCCTTTCTTTTAGGTCATCAGTGATAATTGCTGCCAGAGACTTTAACTTCTCAGTTGCCTCGCTGATAGTATTTTCTTGAAAATCCCTTCTAATTAAAAATAATGAAGCTATACCTATCATTATTATCGCAGACACAACAACGCCTATTATGGAAACCTGTATTCTTTGTTTGAGGTTGAGCGGCTCTATCTTCCGGATAGAGTATAACTTGCCGGATACCTTATAGGCTAAATATGCTATTCCGAAAAATGTTAATATATAAGCGAATAGTGTCACATATGAAAAAACTGTGCTGTTCCTTTTTGATATTACAACAATTTTTTCACCGTCATGATGAATCAAGTGTGAGTGGTGTGCAGTATCTATAAAGAAGTTTTGTGAATTTTTCGCTAGCACATCTTTGACTTGAAACAAGCCATAATTATATGCACCTTCCGAACTGATCAAACTATCCCTCAAATAAACCGCTGAAGAATAATCTGATTTATTTGTCTTTTTTATAGGAACACTTTCGCTTAAAAGCAGATCAGGAAATCCCGCATTGGTCTTCCAAAATTTCTCTCTGAATAGAAGATATATGACTCCATCATTGGAATTAAGGTCATTACGATCAACTAATATTCTTCCAATATATTTATAATCCAGATTGGATGCGCCAGTGTAGTATAAGCCCTCGGATAGGGATTCCTTACCATATTCATCAATGGTTTTTTCAATAAAGTCTATGTTCCACGATGGATCTCCGATATAATTAAGGGGCAATCCATTGCCATAAAAAGATCGAATGGTTACATCATATTTGTCCCAATATCCTGAATTCAATCGCAAATTCAGGTTTTTCCGAATAACCTCAATATTGGAATAGTTAACAATGATACTATCATAAGGAAGATTGAAAAAATTAATTATTGAAGTATCAGTTGTTACCTGTTTAACTACATCACTGTAAAGATATTCAGCTATCAGGTCTTGTTCATTCAAAAGCCGGGATGCCATGAACAACCTAGACTCTTTTTCTTTCTTACTGCTATTTGCAATAACAATGACAACAGCAAGAATGCTGTAGAGTAGAAGTTTTAAGATACTTGACCCAGGCAGCTCACTTATAAGTTTATACCTATTAAAAAATGTATTAATCGTGAAAAAAGCCAAGACAAAAAATAACTGGTATGCGGTAATCCCAATTGTGTCAAATATGCCAGAATCAAAATTCAACAGCGTGAATAATATTGCACATACCACGGTATATATTCCAATAACAATTGCTCCAGATCCAAGATTCTCCATGAGCTTGTTCAAGAGTTTGCAGATCAGAAACATGGCGTGAATTACAAATGCAATTATTGCAAGCCCTGCTACACTGAAGTAATCCAAATCCAGAATAGCGCTTGAGTCAAATATTATTGTGGAATTTAAAACAAGGCCACTCAAAATATTATATAGACCTAGGATTCCAACAAACCCAAACAGTCCAAGTGCAATAGCAATTAGGTATTTATTTAGGTTTGAATTTGTAATGACGCGATTAATCAGTTGCTCTTTTGAAACCTCATTTATCACATTCATTGTAAAAACAAGAATGATACTAAAAAGCAAAAGGTCTCCCAGTGAATTCAGCGTAGATGAGGAAGCATAATATAAAGGACTAAAGAAATCTGAACCAGCAAGCGAAGGTGGAAAATTGAAATATTTTAAACTTAAATAAACAAATATTGTAAAGGACAGGCCGAAAATATTAGAGGTGTAACTTCTATTGCCTTTCGAGAAATAGAAACTTCCAAATATCATGATCAATATCAAAAGTATCCATTCGGCAATGTTCATATAGAAGTTAACATCTCCAGAGGGGGCATCTTTAGATTCTCCAATATAGAATTCTGTTTGCCCTTTGAATACTACAGGTATAAGATTACTTTGTTGTAATATGCTAAATGTACATTTTGATGAAATATTAAGGTCTGCATTAAAGCCAGATCTTAAATATTGATTTTGCAGACTGTATTGGACATATACCCGATATATTGCAAAAACAGAAAGTTCATTTGAATGCTTTTCCGAGAGGATGAAATAATATCCATTGCCAGGATCAAAAAAACCATCTTTCAATTGAATTTTAGCTTCATCCAAATTCTTTTCAAGCGGGATGCTATTATTCGTCCAAAATACCAATGTATCATCTTTGTAGATGAAATAAGAAATATCGGTATCGAAATTTATTGAATCCGCTTTAATGTCCTCAACCGAAGAATTTGCGAGGCTGAAAAGTGCATTTGTATGTGTATTGGCAACCTTTGAGAGTTCTTCAAGGTTCAAAGAAATGTTCTTTGAAATACTATTCAGGTCATATGGGCGATTAAGTATATAAACATCACTTATGGAAGTAATTAAAAAGATAATTACTGTAGACCAAAAGGATAAATATATCTTCTTCGAAAAATTCACTTATTCGGATTTTAAACCTATGTAGAGTCTGTATAACCAATGTAAAATACAAAATAACAGAGTTCAAATAAAAATGATCAACTGAGTTGATCAGAAAGCAGCTTCATTTCTAATCTTGCCGACAACTGTTCATACAATACCCTATATACTGCATCACAAATTGGCATATGGACCTGATAGTCCTTGTTCAGTTCATAGATGCATTTTACGGCGTAATATCCTTCTGCGATCATATTCATTTCTACCTGTGCACTTCTGACTGAATACCCCTTACCGATCATGTTCCCAAAAGTTCTATTCCTGCTGAACTGGCTGTATGCAGTAACCAGAAGATCCCCAAGGTATGCTGAATCATTAATATCTCTATTGATAGGATGAACCTTGTCAACAAACCTCTTTATCTCCTGAATGGAGTTGGCTATTAAAACAGCCTGAAAATTATCTCCATATCCAATACCATGACAAATTCCACTGGCTATGGCTACAATGTTCTTAATGACTGCGGCATATTCCGTTCCAAAAATATCATCTGAAGTTGTAGCTTTTATGTACCTGCATGATAACAACTGAGCCATGTGTGAAGCGTTAGATTCATCCTGAGATGCGACAGTTAGATATGAAAGCTTCTCCAACGCTACTTCTTCTGCATGACATGGGCCGGTTATAACACCAATGTTTTGGACATTCACTCCCATGATATTTGATAAATAGTCTCCTACAATCAACAGCTCATCAGGTATTATCCCTTTTATTGCAGAAAAAACTATCTTATCCCGCAATGAATCATCACTTAACCCGGAAAGAGTATGTTTTAAAAAAGCTGATGGTACAGCAAGTATTAATATGTCAGACCCTTTTACAACTGCTTCGAGATCACTAGTAACAGTAACTGATTGAGTATTGATTTCGACATCTGTTAGATATCTTGGATTTCTGCGGTTCTTTAATATGTAGTCAACTGATTCCTGATTTCTGTGCCACCAGCTTAATTCAGAATTTTCTGATAAAATTTTTACAAGAGCTGTGCTCCAGCTGCCACCTCCAATTACTGCTAACTTCTTTTTAGGATTTATCATTGAATATTAAAATTCAATATCAGCTTCCATCAACTGGCCATCCCTAATAAACTTCACTTTAGTCAGATCTCCTTTTGCATACTTACTCAAGGCCTTCATATAGCTCATCATATCGGTGATATTATTATCACCAAGAGCTGTTATTATGTCTCCAGCCTGCATGCCTGCCTTTTGTGCCGGTTTATCATCAGATACGCCATCGATCCGCATGCCGCTACCTTCAAAAGCATAATCAGGAACTACGCCTAAAGTTACCTTGAAACGTGGAGCGTTTTCATTATCTGAATCTGACGTTTTTGTAAATGCCAACTCTCCGTCATTATCCAGATCTTCAACCAAAGCAATCATTATTTTCATCACACTTAATTCTCCTCGATAGTTTATAAGGTTTTCATCGTCTGATGGTTTGTGATAATCGGGGTGAGTGCCTGTAAAGAAGTGGATTGACGGAATGTCTTTCAGATAAAATGAAGTATGGTCAGACGGGCCAACGCCTGAATCGGTGGTCTTGAAATCCACGCTATCTATATGAATTGACTCAATAGCATCCTTCCATACCGGCGAAGTGCCAACTCCATTAATAATTAAAACTCGCTTATTGCTATCAAGCCTTCCAACCATATCCATATTTAACATATAGTTAAAACTTTCCAAGGGCTTAGTTGGATTTTTCACATAGTATCCAGACCCCAACAATCCTTTCTCTTCACCTGAAAAGGCGATGAATAAATAATTGTTTCCATCCAAATTTGAAAGATCAAGGTATCGAGCCAGCTCAATTAACAAGGCTGTTCCGCTGGCATTATCATCAGCGCCGTTATGTATATCAGGCTCACCTCTGTATAAAGAACCTTCAGCACCATATCCCAAATGGTCATAATGAGCTCCTATGACGACTGTGTGCTTAGATTCATTATTAATGAATCCGGCTACATTATAAGCTGTTTTCCTTTCTCTGATTATTTCAGAATTCATCGAAATCTTCCAACTTGATCCATCACTCAAAGTTTTGAATGCCATTCCTTTTGCAAAAATCACGGGAATGTCTTTTGATGTATATCTTCTTGAATAGTCAAATTTGGGATCATCCTGATCTTTGTCAGAGTTAATAAAAACAATTCCGGCAGCCCCTTTGGCAATTGCGGAGTCGATTCGGGTACCTATATCAGAAAGTTCCGCCATTTTAGAATGTGGGTGCATCCCTTCGGGGTTGCCATATTCCATGATAAGAATTTTTCCTTTGACAGAGCCTAAACCATTGTAGTCATTTCTTCCCGGAGCAATAATCCCATACCCAGCTTTGATTCCGGGCCCTGATGCCTTTTTATTGGCAGAATATGATAATGGGAAAAAATCTGCTTCAAGCTCAAATTTCTTTTTATTGATAATTAAGCTATTAGCATCTGTAGCTTCCCCTGCAGCGGTGAAAGGAAATGGCTGTAAATATCCTTCTGTCCCGGCAGGTTGAAGCCCGATCGACTGAAACTGCCCTGAAATATATTGGTAAGCTTTTTTTTCACCTTCCGATCCAGATTCCCTTCCTTCATATTCATTTGAAGCAAGGGTTGAAATATGCCGTTGTAAATTTTGCAAAACCTTGGAATCATCTGATCCTTGCTGTGCTGTTACCAGGAATGATTGCCCCAAGAATAAAATTATGGCTACTAGCCTGTAATATTGCTTATAATTCATGGTGGCAAAAATACCATTTTTTAAAGGAGCTTTTTAACCCCGATAGCTTTAATACAAAAGTTTTACAAAATATCTGTTATATTTAACTTTCGATTTTGAATAGTATTGGCAACTTTTTAAATGTCATTTTTATGATCAAACCCAAAATCCTGATTGTTGACGACGAACCTAAAAGTCAAGAAAAGCTTCAATATTTAATTGAATCTCATTTCCCTGAATTTCAAATATCTGCAATTGCCTCCTCTGTACAGGAAGCTAAAGAGATGATAAATCTGGAGGAGCCTGATCTGGTTTATTTGGATATTATGATGCCCGGCTTGGACGGGTTTAGCCTGATAGAATCATACCCGAACAGGAAATTTGAAGTTATTGTGACCACTGCATCTCCAGAATTTGGAATTCAGAGTGTGAAGTCCGGAGCTATTGATTACATTCTTAAACCCGCGACATTAGAAGATGTAAACTCTTCCCTGAGGTCTTACGAAGAAAAGTATAGCAGCAATAACGGCACAAAACTTTATTGGGAAAATAGGAGGAAAATAGCAATAACTACTTCTAATGGTTTTGTCATAGAAGATGTTGAAAATATAATACAGCTTGAAGCCGATAATAATTATACAAAAGTTCAATTACATGAAAAACCTGCGCTTTTAGTTTCCAAACCTTTGAGGGATTTTGAAAAGTGTTTAGAAGGATATAACTTTTTTGTCAGGATCCATAAGTCTCATATTATTAACATGCATTTTTTAAAGTCTTTTTCATACAGTGATGGTGGAATTATTACAATGGTAGATGGGAGTACACATCCTGTATCAAAAAGAAAGAATCCGGAATTTTTCAAAGCGTTAGCCTCATTTTCCCTGATGGTTAAGTCGTGAAATCAATTCTCTATATTTTTATTTTTCATTGCCTGGGAATTTCTTTGGTTTCAGGTCAATATATGCCATATACTCAATATACACTAAAAGATGGCCTACCAAGTTCAAACGTATATGCAATATCACAAGATGAAGATGGCTTTATTTGGCTGGGAACAGAAAATGGATTAAGCAGGTTTGATGGATATGAGTTTGAAAAT
>JAHEMF010000018.1 GCA_024643795.1 Bacteroidota bacterium
ATGGTGTACAACTTTATTCATAGTAATTATTTATTTTAATTTTAAGAATGTTTTTTTTGCAAAAGTTCAAATTGTAAATTTTAAATCATGAGATCATATAAATTGTTTTTGGTATCAATGTTACTTATTGTATTCGCCTGCAAAAGCGATAAACAAAGCAGTGTTAACTTTGAAGCAGATTTATTTCATAAGTGTTCAAAGGCACTTGATAAAGCAGTAATAAATGATTTCTTTTCACCACCTGTAGCTATTCGGATCTACACCTACTCCAATATTGCCGCCTATGAAGTTCTGGCAACCAACGATACCGCGTTGATCCCTCTGGCCGGACAGGTTCATGAATTGAATAGACTACGCCCTGCTGATGATGATGTAAACATTGAACTGGCATGTATGTGGGCATACACAGCCGTTGGTAAATCACTTGTGTATTCAGAGTACTTTCTCGATACGCTGCGGACAGAACTTATTTCTGAAGCAATGAATGCAGGGCTAACAGATGAGCAAGTAAAAAGGTCTACTGCATATGGTGATGAATGCTCCAAACAAATTCTGGAATGGATTTCCGAAGATAATTATAAGCAAATGAGATCATGGGATATATGGACTCCAAGTGATTCTGCCGGTGCCTGGATACCAACACCTCCTGATTATTTTGATGCCATGGAACCGCATTGGCCAAAATTGAGAACACTTGTGATTGACTCGGCATCGCAATTCAGACCCGAGCCACCCACAAAGTTCTCACTTAAGCCGGGATCAGCCTTCTTTGAAGAAAATATGGAAGTATATAATAGTATGATGTCAAACGACTCAGACCGAGTTATCCAGGCTCGTTACTGGGATGATGCTCCTTTCCAACCTAAAGTTCAAGGACACACTATGGCAGGTGAGAAAAAGCTTACACCTCCGGGTCATTGGCTCAACATCTCAAGAGGGGCATGTATTACAACCGGTAAAAATTTCAAAGAGAGTGTTGAAGCACTAACTATGATCTCAATAGCTATGTTTGACGGGGTTATCAGCTGTTGGGATGCAAAGTATTTTTACAATTACATAAGACCCGTAACTGTGCTTCAAATAATTAAAGATCCATTATGGATCCCAATATTATATACACCTAATTTTCCGGAATACACCAGTGGTCATAGTGTATTCTCAGGGTCAGGATCGACCATCGCAGAACATTATTTTCCGGAGTATAAAAATTTCAAAGATTCATCCGAAGTACAATTCGGTTTACCGGTAAGAAGCTTTGAAACCTTTGCTGATGCAGCTGATGAGGCTGCTATGAGCAGATTATATGGAGGAATACATTTTATGCCTTCAATTAAAAATGGCGTAGAACAAGGAAGACAAGTTGGTAGGTTCATCCTTGCTAATATCAAAACACAACCATGAGAATTCTAGGCTATATCGTAATTTTTATTACGACGATTTTATTTGCGACAAGCTGTTCAAACAGTAACGAAAATACAAGTAAACAAAAAAATGATTCTCTTGAAACTGTCAAAACGTTATTTGAACTTACAAATTCGGCCGAAACTGGATTTGATTTCACGAATAACATTCAAGAAACCGATCAAAATAATTATTTAACTTACGAGTACATGTATAATGGTGGCGGCATTGCCGTTGGTGATATCAACAATGATGATCTGCCAGATATATTTATCATTTCAAACTTTGGATCAAATGCATTATTTCTGAACAAGGGCGATTTTAAATTTGAGAACATTACTGAAACTTCAGGCCTTTCATCAACAGGGCTGAGTACCGGTGCCACAATGGCTGATGTAAATGGTGATGGCCTGATAGATATTTTTGTATGTCAGTCTTTTACTTCTAATCCGGACGAAAGAAGAAACAAACTATACATAAACCAAGGGAATAATACATTTGTAAATGAAGCTGCTGCCTATGGTTTGGATGACCCTTCATTTTCGAACCAGGCTTGTTTTTTTGATTACGATCTCGATGGTGATCTTGATATGTTTCTTGTCAATCACCGTGTTGATTTCTCTGCAGCACTAATTGTTAACAAGGTAGAATATCTGAAATTAAATAAGGACAATGAGCAATTTCTTAAAGAATTTGAATATACAACATCAAAGTTATTCAAGAATAATGGTAACAACACCTTTACCGATGTAACAAAAAAAGCAGGTGTTGGAGGATACAATTACAGTTTGAGTGCTTCAATTGCCGATTTCAACAAGGATGGTTACCCTGATATTTATGTGGCCAATGATTTTGGAGATGTAGATAATTACTATTTGAATAATAAAAATGGAACCTTCAGCGATAATCTAACAAGTTCATTTTCCCATATCAGTAAGAATTCAATGGGTACTGATGCATCTGATTTTAATAATGATGGATTGATAGATCTGATATCATTGGATATGCTTGCCGAAGATAATTTCAGACAAAAGCAATTAAAAGGTCCCAGTCCTTACGACAAGTATTATTTGGCAGTTGAGCACGGCTTACATCATCAGGTGATGCGAAATAATCTGCAACTCAATAATGGTGATGGATCATTTACTGAGATCGGTGCACTTTCTGGTATCTCTCACACTGATTGGAGCTGGGCACCTATTTTCAATGATTTTGATAATGACGGATGGAAAGATCTTTTTATCAGTAACGGATATTATAGAGACGCTACAGATATGGATTATATTAAATATACCTCACCTGATGCAATACAGGAAGCTGGTGGTTTTGATAAAGTAAATAAATTAGATCTGCTTTCAAAGATGCCGAAGCATCAGGTATCTAATTATATTTTTAAAAACAATGGTGACCTATCTTTTATGAATATGCAAAAAGAATGGGGAATTGTTCATCAGGTTAACAGTCAAGGAGCCGCAAGTGCTGATCTAGATAATGATGGAGACCTTGATATTATTATCAATAATCTTGGAGCACCGGCCTTTATTTATAAAAACACATTGGAAAGTTCACCTGAACACCACTATTTAAAGATCCGGCTTAAAGGATCAAATAAAAATTCAATTGGTATTGGAGCTAAAATATGGATTAGTACTGCAGGAGGACTTCAATATGCTGAACAGATACCAAACAGAGGCTTTTTATCAACATCAGAGCCTGTGATCCATTTTGGATTAGGAAAGATCTCATCTATAGACAAACTTGAAATCTTATGGCCTGACGGTACCGGACAAGTACTGGAAAATGTTAAAGCAGATCAGACATTGACCATTCTTCAAAAAGATGCCACAAAGGGTGCTGTTAAAATTCCATCAACAAAAATTGATCAAACAATTTTCACAAAAGTTCAAACCAAAGGTTTAGAACAGTATAAACATCAAGAAAGTGTATTTAATGATTTTAAGACTGACCCACTTATCCCCCACATGCTTTCAGACAAGGGACCACATATTGAAAAAGGAGATCTGAATAAGGATGGATTGGAAGATCTGGTAGTGAGTGGTTCAGCAGGATATTCAACAGAGGTTTATCTTCAGAAAAAAGACAGATCATTTGTAAAAGTAGTTCAGACTGACCTTGATTCTGATTCAAAATTCGAAGATTCAGATCTGGCATTGGCAGATTTCGATAATGATGGTGATCTGGACCTTTATATTCCAAGTGGGAGTAGTGAGTTTTCTCCGGGGTCAGCTGAATTACAAGACCGTCTATATATAAATGATGGAAAGGGAGTCTTCAAGCGCAATGAGGCATTCGTCCCACGGGAAACAGAAACAGCTACCTGTGCAATCCCTGTTGATTACGATGGTGATGGTTTAATGGATCTGTTTGTAGGAGCTTCTTCAAGTGCCCGCTTCTACCCTGTTTCTTCAAAATGTCTTTTACTACATAATATCGGAGCAGGATTTAAAAACAGATCTGACCTACTGCCTAAGAATGGAAGTTTAGGTATGATCAATGATGCCGAGTTTGCAGATGTAACAGGTGATGGTAAACCCGACCTAATAATTGCAGGTGAATGGAGCCCTATAAGAGTATTCAGTTGGACTGGAACAAAGATGGTTGAGCAAACCCAAAGCTTAGGCCTGGAACACACTTCAGGTTGGTGGAATTGTCTCGAATCTGCTGATATTGACGGTGATGGAGATATTGACCTGGTTGCAGGCAATAGAGGGCTGAACTCCTTCTATAAAGCGTCACCTGATAAGCCAGCTCAAATTTACTATGCTGACTTTGATAACAATGGTAGCATTGACCCATTTCAGTTTTACTATTTTAATGATGGAAAGACCTATCCACGGCATACACTTGAAGAAACATTTTCTCAAATGCCTTCAATAAGGAAGAGGTTCTTAAGATTCACGCCTTATGCTAATGCTACTTTGAGTGAATTCTTTACACCCGAGCAGAAACAATCAGCTAGCATACTACAAGCTGAAATGTTTGAATCAATAGCCCTTTACAATGAAGGTGGAAAGTTTCGTTTGATTAAGCTTCCCAATATGACTCAAACTGCACCTGTAAACTGTATCAGACTTTCTGACTTTGACATGGATGGGTTACCAGACATTCTTTTAGTAGGAAATCAATATAATGTAGATGCTGAAACTGGCAGATATGACGCCATGCATGGAGTGTTCATTAAAAGAATTAAGGTTAATGATAGTTATGAAGCAATTCCCGGAAGAATATCTGGATTCAATACATTTGGCGATTGCAGAGAAATGACAATACTAAATACACCTGATAATAAGAGGTTGATCATTGTAACAACGAATCAGGGAACTTTGCAAAGTTTTGAATTAAAAAAGTAACTTACTATATTGAAGTTTTTATAACAAATAATCAATACAAACATCATAGGAATTTATTTACTATATAATCTATAAGAAATAGACCCATTAACTAATATACGTAAACAGTTACACTCCCAACCTGAGCTTTCCGGACAAGAGTATAAAACTGCGGAAACTGTAACAGAGATACTAAAAAAAACAAATCCCGATCTATTACTTTCCGGTATCGGAAAGACAGGAGTAGTTGCCGTTTTTGACAGCAAAAAACCAGGACCCTCACTGATGTTCCGCAGTGAGCTTGATGCGCTTCCCATTCAGGAGATAAATGAGTTTGAATATCGTTCAAAAACAGACGGTGTGTCGCATAAATGCGGTCATGACGGACATACTACAGTTTTAATAGGCCTGGCCCATAAACTATCGGCACAACGGCCTTATATGGGTAAAGTGATCCTGCTTTTTCAGCCTTCAGAAGAAAATGGCGAAGGTGCTGAGGGTGTATTGCAAGATGATCGATTTACAGCTTTATCGCCAGATCTTGTATTCGCCTTTCACAACCTTCCTGGCTACCCGCTGCACCAGATAGTATATAAAAAGGGATCATTCACCTCCAGTGTAATAAGCTTGATAGTGAAGTTCCATGGAAAGACCTCACACGCCGGCGAACCGGAATTGGGTTATAACCCTGCTTCAGCTATTTCAAAATTCATTGAATCAGCACTTGGTTATTCCAACAATGAGATGAGTCGCAATGACTTTTGTGTGGTTACTCCCATCCATATCAATATGGGTGAAAAAGCATATGGAATATCGGCAGGGTATGGTGAAGTTCATCTTACGATACGCTGCTGGACAGAAACTGAACTGGATAAGGTAAGGATGAAAATCAAAGAGAATGCTGAGCAGATTGCAAAGCAGGAAGGATTAACAGCAATTGAAGAGTGGTTACAGCATTTTAATGCCAATCAAAATAGTGATGCAACTGTTGATATGGTTGTCAAGGCTGCTGAATCAAACAAGATATCATTGAATGAGAGGGCCTACCCTTTTAAGTGGGGTGAAGATTTTGGGCTTTTCACTCAACGTTATAAAGGTGTTATGTTTGGCATTGGTGCCGGCGAGCATTGTCCCGCTCTTCATAATCCTGATTATGATTTTCCGGATGAACTTTTGGAAACGGGAGTGAATATTTTTTATTCGATCATTGACCAGAACCTTAACACTGCATGACCTACTCTACTCATATTGAAATTGACAGATCAGCATTGATCCACAACCTGGAGTTTATTCGATCGTTCATTGGCCCTGATGTGATATTTTCATCAGTTGTAAAAGGTAATGCGTATGGACATGGAATAGAGAACATAGTTTCAATTGAGCAAACAGCAGGAGTGAATCATTTTTCAGTGTTCAATGCACAGGAAGCTTTGCGCGTAAAGAATATAAGTAAAAAGGGTACAACCATACTTGTGATGGGTATGCTTACTGACGATCAGCTAGCCTGGGCCATTGAATCAAATATTCAGTTTTTTGTTTTCAATACTTCCAGACTGCAAAAAGCACATGACCTGGGTGTTAAAATGAAAAAGAAAGTTCGGGTGCATCTGGAGATAGAAACCGGGATGAACAGAACCGGATTCTCACCAAAGCAGATCAATGAGGCCATAGATTTTATTACTAATAGCCGTAGTTTGATATTTCAGGGTTTATGCACACACTTTGCAGGTGCTGAAAGTATTTCCAACTATTATCGTGTTGAGAAACAAAAAAAGACTTACTGGAAAATGATGAAACAGCTGAAAGATACAAGCAAGGATCCTGAGTTGTTTCATGTGGCCTGTTCAGCTGCAGCATTACGATATCCGGGTACTTTACTTGACCTTGTAAGGATCGGGATCTTACAATATGGCTTTTTCCCAAGCAAAGAAGTTCAGATCGATTATATGTCGAGAAATAAAGTACATACATCTCCTTTAAAGAGAATTGTTTCCTGGAAGAGTACTGTAATGAACATAAAGTCGGTTAAGCGCGGTGAGTTTGTAGGATATGGTACCTCCTATTTTGCCAATGAAGACATGCGAATTGCCATAATACCGGTTGGTTACAGCCATGGTTTCAGCAGATCGCTCAGCAACCAAGGTCGGGTGATCATAAATGGTGAATTTGCACCTGTGGTTGGTATGGTGAATATGAATATGATTTCTGTTGATGTTACCAATATAGATGTAGTGAATGAAGGTGATGAAGTTGTATTGATAGGTAAACAGGGTGAACGTGAGATCACAGTAGATTCGTTCAGTGAATATACCAATCAGGTGAATTATGAACTGCTTACCCGATTGTCGGTTGATATACCCAGGTTGATAGTGAATTGATTTTTGCAATTCAAAATTTACAAGGCAAACTATATTAACCGATGCTTATAAATGTTACTGGTTTTTATTGCACAAAGTGATTCCGATTGGATTCGAACCAATGACCTACTGCTTAGAAGGCAGTTGCTCTATCCAGCTGAGCTACGGAACCAGAAAATTTGAAGAATCAATAATTACAGATACTTTTTGAAAAATACCCGTGACGGGTCAAAGAAAAACCAATGTGCTGATTACTGGTCAATTATTATTGATCCTGTAAGATGGTCGGGGTGGCAAGATTCGAACTTGCGACCTCCTGCTCCCAAAGCAGGCGCGATGACCGGACTACGCTACACCCCGAATGATCTGGATAAGATCCTGATCAGTACAGAATTTTTACATTCTGATATTACTTAATATTTTAAAGAACAACCCTCAGCTTCACCTTGGCAAGTTCTTACAAACTTGCGACCTTCCCGATCCTGTCGGGACGCGATGACCGATCCCGAAAGCTTTCGGGACTACACCCCGAATGATCTGGATAAGATCCTGATCAGTACAGAACTATTACATTCTGATATTTTTTACTTACTTAACATTTTAAAGAACTATAAATCTTCACTCAATTTCACCTTTCAACCCACCCTTTTTTTCACCTGTTCTAATTCGCGGTGAGGGAGGGATTCGAACCCTCGGTACCGGTTTCCCAGTACGACAGTTTAGCAAACTGCTCCTTTCGACCACTCAGGCACCTCACCGTGGGGCGCAAAGGTAGAAAATGATTCCACCTTTCGCAAAACAATTTTGAATAATTTTTAGTTCCTTCTGATTGATTTTCAGAGACTTGTGGATAGCGTCCTCATTTCTATATCTTTGTTTCTCCGGTAATCTGCCTAACTATGAACCTTAATAGAGTATTGGTGTTTTGTGCATTGCTAATTGCCTCGTGTAACACACCTGATACAAAAACTGATAATAGCCAAACCAGCACCGGGTTTGGACAAAACGGAAAATTCATTGCCATTCCTGATGCTGAAGAATTTTTGCCCGGGTGGTCTACTCAAAATCAGCTTATTTATCATACCATAGCTGAACCTGACAACCTTCACCCTACCAATGGAACTTCAGCCATGCGTAATGAGATCTTCCAGTTTGTTCATTGTACTTTATTACATCTCGACTACCGGACGCTTGAAATAACCACAGGATTGCTAAAAGAGTTACCGGTTTCATTAAGTGATGGGATTTCTTATGAGTGCATCCTTCGTAATGAGCCAAGGTGGGATGATGGCTCCCCAATCACAGCTGAAGATGTGATCTTTACTGCGAAGGCTAATAAATGCAGGTATACCGATAACCCACATGCTAAACCTTATTGGGATAACCTGAGAACCATTGACCCGGATCCGGTTGATCCTATGAAGTTTACCGTGAGGATGAAAACTCCATACATGCACAATATTATTTTCTGGGGCGACTGGCCAATCATACAACAAGCTTTTTATGATCCTCAGAACATGTTGACAAATATCAGCCTGGAAAACATTGCCGATGATCAGTCAGATCAGCTAACTGACCAGGCTCTTAAAGATTGGGCCGCCACTTTCAATGATGCAGCTAATGGTCGTGAAACATCCAGAATATCGGGTGCCGGAATGTATCATGTGAGTGACTGGGATCCCGGAATATCAGTTACACTGTCGCGTAAAAGCAATCACTGGTCTGCCAACAGTACCAGTATTTATGAAACTGCATACCCCGAAAAGATCATTTACCGTGTAAATAAGGATCCTAATTCACAAATGCTCGATTTCAAGGCTCAGGTGTTTGATGGTTCTATTTACATGTCTACCAAAAGCTTGCTGGAATTGCAAGCTGATTCAAATTTCTCTAACAACTACCATTCACGATTCACCGATTCATTCAACTACACCTATATAGGTATGAATATGCGTCCTGATGGAAATTACAGAAAAAAAATATTTGATGATCAAAAAGTGCGAAAGGCAATGGCTTATCTGACACCGGTAGACGATATGAATGAAGTGATCAATAAGGCAATGAACAAACGTATGGTGGGACCAGTCTCCTACCTGAAAGCAGATTTTGATTCCACTTTGAAAGCTATACCATATGACCCTGTTAAAGCGGCTTCTCTACTTGATGAAGCTGGATGGAGAGATTCGGATGGAGACAATATAAGAGACAAGGTTGTTGATGGTGAAAAGATACCATTCAGGTTCCAGATCAACTATATGACCAACACTCCCGACTGGAAAGATTATGCCACCATGTGTAAAGAAGCCTATGAAAAGGTGGGAATAATGGTGGATCTTAATCCGCTTGATTTTTCAATTTTTGTTGCAAATGCCCGCAAGCATGATTTTGACATGATGATCGGAGTATGGGGACAATCGGCATTTCCTGAAGATTTCACACAGTTGTGGCACACTGAAAGCTGGCTAACCGAAGGAACCAATTATCCCGGATTTGGCACTGCATCCACAGATGCGCTCATTGACTCCATCAAATTGATAACCGATCCTGTAATTCGTGCACCACTTGTTAAGAGATTTCAAAACATAGTTTATGATGAACAACCCATGATATTTCTTTTCTCAAGTCTTAGAAAGAACATCATTCACAAGCGTTTTGGAAATGTTGAAATGTATTTTGAAAGGCCGGGCATTTTATTGAACAACCTGGAATTAATTTCGCTAAAAAATGGAGTAACTCCATAATTCTTCACCCTCCTGAAATGATAAAATACATTGCAAAACGTATTTTACAGTTTATCCCATCACTGATAGCCATTTCTGTACTGGCCTTCATAATCAACATTCTTGCTCCGGGTAATCCGGCCGACCGTATGTCAGGCATAACACAGGAAGGCTCCAAGGGTTTGAGTACCGATGGACCAGTGAGTACTGAATCATACTGGAACATGAAGCTTGGGCTCAACCTGCCACTTTTTTACATAAGCATATCACCCTTGTCAGTCAGTAATTTCATATACAATTTACAACTGACCAGTGAGCAACACAATGCCCGTAAACTTATGGTAACCACCGGAAACACACAGGCTGTTGAAAGCATATATAACCATACAAAACTGATCACATCTCAGGATCCTGGGATCAGAACTTCGTTCCGAAATCTCCGAAGCCATGGAGGCGTTGAAGAATGGCAGGCTTTTGCAAGTACTAATGCTGGTTTGCCTTCAGAGTTCAAGGAAGCAGTGGCTCTGCTTGGTGCTAATAACGAAACCTGGAAGTCTTATATCCCCTGCTTACGATTTCATGGAGATAACCAGTATCACAGATGGATATTTGGTGATGGTAACTGGATTTCCGGTGAGAATTCCGTTATCTCAAAAGGGTTGATACGAGGCGACTTTGGAATATCTTACCAAACCATGCAGCCGGTTACTCGCACTATTGGAGAAAAAATAAAATGGTCATTACTTTTTTCAATTTTTTCAATTTTACTCGCATATCTCACCAGCATACCGGCTGGAATTTTTGCAGCATCAAAAGCAGGTAAAGGTTTTGATAGGATCTTAGGCTTTGTAGTATTCTTATTTTATTCCATCCCGTCGTTCTGGCTTGCTACACTACTGCTTATGACATTTGCCAATCCAGATAGTCTAGCATGGTTTCCAGCATCAGGTGTCAAACCACCAACAGGTTATCCGCTTGATTCCAGTTTGATTGAAAAACTGAGATTGAGTTTACCCTACCTGATACTTCCAATGATATGTTATACCTATGCATCATTTGCATTTTTAACACGAACTCTCCGAGCCAGCATGTTGGATAATATATCGATGGATTATATACGAACAGCACGGGCAAAAGGAGTTTCAGAGTTTAGAATATATGTACGTCATGCTTTCAGGAACTCACTACTCCCATTGATCACATTATTTGTAAACATCTTTCCACTCATGCTGGGAGGATCCGTGATCCTTGAAACTATCTTTTCAATACCAGGTATGGGTCTTGAAACGGTTCAAGCCATTCAAAACCAGAACTACCCTATGGTAACGGCAATCTTTACTATTACAGGACTGTTAACCATGACAGGTTATCTGTTATCAGACATTCTTTATGCATTTGCTGATCCGCGTATAAGTTTTGATGCAGAAAACAAACAGGATTAAATGATGGGCATAAAATGACAAAGGGGTTAAAGATTTCGATATATGCACTGTCAGTGATGATCATCATTGCATTAATTTCACCATTCATTGCTTCAGAACTTCCGATATACATTTCACATCCACAAGGGTATGGTTTCCCTATATTGAATCCGAATGGTTCCATTGAGATGGGATCACAAGGTGAAAAAGTTAAACTTGTATATAAGCTTACCGACTGGAAAAAACGTTCTGACTTCAAAACCATTTTCACTATCATCCCATGGTCACCGGGAAGATCAGATGTTGTGAATGCGAACTATGTAAGTCCGTTTGATACACAATGGTATATAATGCCTGATGGTACCAAAGCAGCATTGCAGGGATCCTCCAAACATCTCCTTGGCACCTCAAAGCGTGGAGAAGATGTACTCTCCGGCCTTTTGCACGGCACCCGGGTTTCGTTGACAGTGGGCTTTTTATCCATGCTATTGGCAGGTGTTTTGGGAATTTTTCTGGGTGGAATAGCAGGATATTATGGTGATGGTAATTTAAAGTTCACAAGGGGTAAGGTAATAGCTATTATTGCAGGTTTGCTACTTTTCTGGTATTATGGAATGTACCTTTTTCCAATTTACAACTCAGGTATAACATTCATCAGTTTGTTGGCAGCTGGATTTATTTGCCTTACGGTGATAGTGATATTAAGAATTTTATTCAACAGAATAGCTTTTCTGAGGATTAAGAAATCTTTTCCTGCAGATTCACTGATCACAAAGTTGATAGAGATCCTTGTATCATTACCAAGGCTTATTTTGATAATTGTTTTCGCAGCAATTACACCACCGTCATTAGTAAGTTTAATTCTGATCATAGGATTCACATCATGGACAGAAGTGGCAAGGATCACACGTGCTGAAATGTTAAAAACCAGGAAGCTGGAGTATATTGATGCAGCAAAAGCACTAGGCATGAAGGATATCAGGTTATTATTCAAACATGCACTTCCGAATATCATTTCACCTGTGATAGCTATTTTAACCTATGGCATTGCAGGAGCCATTCTGGCTGAAGCAGGTTTATCATTTCTTGGTATCGGTGTGCCTCAGGATGTGGTTACCTGGGGAAGTATGTTAGCAGCAGGAAGGGAACATTTTCAGGCATGGTGGCTGGTAATCTTTCCGGGAATAGCGCTATTTGCTACAATTTACCTGTTCAATTATATGAGTGAACAGATAAGGCACAACTATATGCGTTAGTTCTTTTCCGGAGCAGACTCAGGATACTCTACCCTTACATGATAAATACTCATCAGCATCTTTTTAAAGATCTTTTTGATAAGAGTAATATCTTTAAAAGTAATATCACTATTTACAAACTGCTCCTGTTCAATCTGTCTCTTAATAATATTATCAACCAAATTATTCAGTGTTA
The DNA here is from genome assembly GCA_024643795.1 of Bacteroidota bacterium. Lineage (GTDB taxonomy): Bacteria > Bacteroidota > Bacteroidia > AKYH767-A > OLB10 > JAHEMF01. Next base: position 12,681 of record JAHEMF010000018.1, read on the forward strand.
CTGCATCCGGTTTTTCCAGACTTCTGGAAGCTGCCTCCACTGAATCGGCCATCATTAATACTGCTGTCTCTTTTGAAAATGGTAACGGTCCAGGATATCTGAATTTTTCTTCCTTGGCCAGCTTTTCAGGGAAGTTTTTAAGGAACGATTGATAAAAATACTGAACCATGGTGGTACCATGATGCGTCCTGATAAAGTCGATCACTATGTCAGGCAGCTTATTTTTCCTTGCCTTTTCAATACCCTTTATCACATGTCCCACAATTATAGAAGCACTCTCTTCAAATGACAGGTCATCATGAGGGTTAATTCCAGTTGATTGATTTTCAATGAAATACATCGGTGTTTCCATCTTTCCAATATCATGGTACAGTGCTCCAACTCTTACTAAAAGGCTATTCCCTCCTATCCTGTATATAGCAGCTTCAGCCAGATTAGCAACCTGCATACTATGCTGGAATGTTCCCGGTGCCTTTATTGAAAGTTCCCTAAGCAGAGGAGTATTTGTGTCAGACATCTCCATAAGTGAAACATCACTCACCAGGTCAAACATTTTTTCAAAAAGATATATAAGTGGATAAGCAAATAGAGTTAACAGAACATTACCAAGTAACCAAACAAAGTTCATCCATTCAACACTGGCAAAGGTTCCCTCATTTACCAAAGCTATACCCAGGTATGAGAGAAAGTAAGAAAGCATGATGAATCCAGTTGAAACAAACAACTGTGCTCTCCTTCTAAGATTGGTAACACTAAAAATGGTAACCATACCAGCAATAGACTGCATGAATATGAACTCATAGCCATTGTAGGCAACGGCACCAAGAATAAGTACTGAAATAATATGGGTAAACAATGCAAGCCTGGTATCAAAAAATACTCTGATGATTATCGGTAAAATACACAAGGGCACTGCATATTGACTTATAGCAGTGAAATGCAATGAAGCAATGAACATTGAAATGTTCAGTGTGAGCAGAAGGAATAATAAAGTGATCTTGCGTTTATCTTTGAAAATATCTTTTCTAAGGAATCCAAGAAACACTAATAACATACCTAATGACATCACAATTATAGTGAGTTGGCCCAGTAAAATAGGTCCTTTTGGCTGTTTGATCTCTTTGGCCTGATCACCTTTGAGGTATAAAGATCTCAGCATTCGTGATCTCACGTCATCTATAACATTTCCTTTTGAGATGATAAGGTCGCCTTTCCTCACCAGTCCGCTTGTAGATGATACATCATTTGAAGCCTTTTGTCTCATTTGAGTAGTAAGGTCATCATCATAAAAAACATTGGCTCGCACTAAATCATATAAAAGATTGGCAAGCATAGTATCCCCTGAAACAGCTGCTTGTTCAAAAGCCAAAGTCTTAGTGTTTTCAACCGACTTCAATGCATTTGAGTTTACGATCAGCAAACGCTTTCCTTTTACAATTGTAATTGGTCCTTCGGCTGGTACTACTGTTCCATTGCCATGAGATTCAAAAACACCCTTGGCGTACAATTCATCCAAAATCTTTTCTCCGAGTTGTAACTTAGATACAAATCCTGAATTCAATGTATCGTATGTACGGGTACGTGACAAACGGATCTCAAGCTGAGATGATATGGATCTTCTCACGTTAGTATCAACTACGTAATGTGGCAATACAACTGCCATTGCCCTTGATCGTTCATTATCAAGACTATCAGGATCTTTAAAAATGGCAAAATCGTACGGCGAATAAAGATCTGTGCCTGTCCATGTCCTGCCTTTCTGGTAATCGAACCGCTGAATCTCACCCCGCGGTAACATGGCAGCAATTACAGAGATCGTTATAGCAATCAACAGTATCTTAAAAATAAGATCGTGTTGATTAGAAATATAGATGAGGAATTTTTTCATGTTACAGGGATCAACCTGTGTTCCATATTAATTATTCAAAATAAAAAAGCAAACCTATAAGCCGGGTTCTGTTCCCACCGAAGTGGGCTCCTATCATTTATCTGCGATATACATCACTGCATACCTGAATCGACCTACCCCCGGCACCGGGCGAGCCACCCTTCTATCCGGCAAGCCGGAAAGTCCGTGTACATGGTCTTTCAACCCACAAGGTTTACCCTCCCGGAATGTCGCCACCCGGGACGTGAGCTCTTACCTCACGTTTTCACCCTTATCCCGAATGAACGGGACGGTATAGTTTCTGCGGCACTTTCTGTTACCGGGTCATTTCTAACCCGATACCTTCCCGTTAGGAAGTGTGGTGCTCTGTGTTGCCCGGACTTTCCTCCCCTGCACTAAGCTGAGGCGATAGGACGGTTTGCTTTATGCAAAAATACGAATTCAAAGGGATGTATACCTTTGAGGGAAAATAAGATAGAGATGAAGAAAGTAATAAATACCACGCAAGCTCCTGCACCTATCGGTCCCTACAGTCAGGCCGTTAAAACAGGAAATATCCTATTCGTATCCGGACAGGTGGCTTTAGACCCCGCAACAGGAAGTATGCTGAATGAATCGCTTGAGCAGGAAATAGAAGCCGTGCTGAACAATATAGCTGCAGTATTGAAAGAAGCAGGTATGGATTTTTCAAACATTGTAAAAACTTCCATATTCCTTTCTGACATGAATGACTTTGGCGTAGTGAACGAACATTACAGTAAACGGTTCAGCTCAGATTTTCCAGCAAGAGAAACAGTGGAAGTGTCTTGTTTACCTAAAAATGCAAGAGTTGAGATCAGTGTTGTAGCAAGCGAATAAAACTTTTATCTCAATAACTGTTTCAACCGGTCAGGATAGTCGGTTATGATACCATCTACACCTTTATGAATAAGAGACTTCATTTCCGGTATCTCATTCACGGTCCATGGTATTATTTTAACACCTTTTTGGTGAACAGACAACACCATCATGTCTGTTACATCTCCGAACCAGGGAGCTATGTGCGCCAGTTCTGCTTTAATAGTGCTCAACTTATGGTTCATGTCTTCAAATGGCTCAAGAATAAGCCCTAATGGTAGTTTGGGGTTAGTATTTGTAATTGAATTAAGCACATTAACATTAAAAGACTGAACCACCACCCTATCAGCAATGTCAAAGAGGTCAATTACATTCAGTAAGGAATCAATAAGCTGAACAGGCCCCGGCTGAAAAACATCTTTCCATTTATCGTAATACTTTAATTCGATATTGTAATTCACCTTTCGATTCCGATTAAAGGCTTCTACCTCCCGTATCATGTCAACCAATAACGGTTTAATACAAGTGCTACGTATCTGGTTCGGAAATTCATCATTAGGTACATTACCACAATTATATCTTGCTATCTGATCATAAGTAAGTTTTAAAAAAGATGTATCAATCGGATCATACAACCCACTTTTTTTATCAATAAAACAAACCGAAGGGTCTATGAACGGATCATGGCTAACTACCACATGACCATCTGCAGATAATACAACATCCAATTCAAGTACATCCACTCCTAATTCCAACGCATGCAAAAATGCTGGAATAGTATTTTCAGGTCTAAGCCCTCGGCATCCTCTGTGTCCATGAACCTCCATATTGAATTTCTTAAATATTGATCCACTTCTTCCTGAAGTTCAACTGATTACCGTTGATCTCATCAAGTGGTACGATCTTGAAAGTTTGCCAGTAGCCACCATCATCCATGACCACATTGACCTTTCTGGGCATGTGATTACTTACCAATTCCACTTCTATCCTAGCGGTATTCCTCTCTATGTGCGAGACATCAAATTCTGATACAGACAACCCGTTGATCTTGACCAACTCATCGCCCGACAAAATTCCGGCCAATGCTCCAGGTGATCCAGTGCAATTTCTGAATACTATGAATTTGTCGCCACTCTTAACACTTCTGATACCCAGAAATTTTTCTGAAGATTTATTAGATGGTGAAATACTAATTGTCAGGCCTGCAAAATGTAAAAGTTCTTTCAGTATAGTATCATATGAAACTGCTTTAGTAACTACATTACTAAAAAAATCATCCAGTTCACTTCCGGCAGCTTCGCAAACCAATTGTTTATAGTCACTGAACGAATATCCAATATTTATTTTACCGTAGGCATTGTATAGTTTTCTCATCACATCATCCAGCGTCTTTTCAGAATCAGTATGGATACGGATAAGAAAATCGGCACATAAAGCCAGTAAACAACCTTCGTCATAAATGGAGGTCTTCCGGCCGGGAATACCCGGAACATAACCATCGAGCCATGTATCGAATGAAGATTCAAGCACCGAATAATTTAGCCTACCCTCATTATCCATATGCTTTTGCAGCCTCATATTCAACTCATTAAGGTAACCATTAAGATCAAAAAATCCTGATCGGGCCAGGAACAGGTCGCCATAATAAGTTGTTACTCCTTCATAAACCAATCCCGATGGACTGTAATTTTCGGCATCATAATTATATGGCAGCATTTCTGAAGGACGTATGGTTTTAACATTCCAAACATGAAATAATTCATGCGAAGCAACACCAATAAGATCAGTATACAATTCAGGTTTCATTAGATCTGCTCCGGGACCTAACGCAAGCACTGTTGATCGCATATGTTCAACACCGTGATAAAATTTGTTAGGTGTTATTTGTGTGAGATAATGAAATTCATCTACCGGGAAAGATCCCATGGTATCAAGTTGAACCCTGGTATAATCTTTAACATCAGAAATTATTTTTTCCATATCGGGATCGCATATACCCTGAAACCAAATATGAAAATCAATGCCATCCATTTCAAATTTACCATGTTGTAATGAAGGTGATGCTATGAAAGGAGAGTCTGCCAATTCATGGAAACCGGTAACCTGCCATGTAGAGTCGTCCAGCTTTTTCATTCCTGTAGCAACTTCCCAATTGTTCGGAATATTCAATTCCACAGTGCATTTTTCATCTTCCCTTCCGGGGATGTAAACAGCACATTGGATGGGATTGATATACAACTGATCATGATCCCACCAGCATGATCCACCATTCAGGACTCCGGCATAGTATTCATAGCTGATAATGATATCGGAATCTACCTCAGATACTTCCCAGGCGGAATGCCCAGTTTTTTCAGAGATCAACGGAATACCTGCTGCATCAACAACCTTAAAGTGACGTACATTTTTAGCAAAATACCCTAGTTCGTATCTACCGGGTCTCCATGCCGGTAACCTCACTTCCAATGGTCCTTTTACACCCTTAAATGGCACCTCAACCTCAATGGGTACAAACCTGTCATTGCCTGCTTTATATCTGAATTTATACTTCATATATTACTGAATTTCAATTATTTAATTCACATTATCCACCCGATGGCTTTTGGATCATTATGATTATCTTCGCATCTCAAAAATAAAACACGAAAAGAAAGATGAGTTACGATATTATTGTAATAGGAAGTGGTCCTGGAGGTTATGTTGCTGCCATCAGAGCTTCCCAATTGGGCATGAAAGTAGCAATTGTTGAGAAAGAAAGCCTTGGGGGTGTTTGTTTGAACTGGGGATGTATCCCAACAAAAGCACTGTTAAAGAGCGCTCAGGTATTTGAATATATAAATCACGCATCAGATTATGGTATTACAGTAAATGGTGCAAGTCAAGACTTTGGAGCAGTTGTAGCGAGGAGCCGCGGAGTGGCTGAAGGCATGAGTAAAGGCGTACAGTTCCTGATGAAAAAGAACAAGATTGAAGTGTTGCAGGGTACAGGAAAGCTTTTGGCTGGTAAAAAAGTAGAAGTCACTGCTGCTGATGGAAATAAAACTGTTTACACTGCAAGCCACATCATCCTGGCCACAGGAGCCCGTTCAAGAGAACTTCCGGGTCTTAAGCAAGATGGTAAAAAAGTATTTGGTTACAGGGAAGCGATGAGTTTACCCAAACAACCAGCATCGTTGGTTGTAGTTGGCTCCGGAGCCATTGGTGTGGAATTTGCCTATTTCTATAATTCAATGGGAACAAAAGTTACCATCGTAGAATTCATGCCTGGCATTGTTCCGGTTGAGGATGAAGAAGTTTCAAAGCAGTTAGCAAAGTCATTTAAGAAATCAGGTATCGATATAATGACCGAAAGTTCGGTTGAAAGTGTTGACACAAGCGGTAAACTTTGCAAGGTTAACATCAAGAACAAGAAAGGTGAAACTGTTGTTGTTGAAGCAGAAGCCGTACTTTCAGCAGTTGGCATCAGCGCCAATATTGAAGGAATAGGATTAGAAGAGGCCGGTGTTATCACTGATAAAGGTAAAGTTATCGTTAACGATTATTACCAGACTAACATCCCAGGCGTATATGCCATAGGTGATATTGTTAAAGGCCAGGCCTTAGCTCACGTTGCAAGTGCGGAAGGTATCATTTGTGTTGAAAAAATTGCAGGACACCATCCAGAGCCTTTAGACTATAACAATATTCCCGGATGTACTTATTGCAGTCCTGAGATAGCTTCTGTTGGATACACTGAAAAAGCAGCCAAGGATGCGGGTCATGAGATAAAAGTTGGTAAGTTCCCTTATTCTGCTTCCGGTAAAGCCAGTGCTGCCGGTGCTAAAGATGGATTTGTTAAACTGATATTTGATGCTAAATACGGTGAGCTACTGGGAGCACATATGATCGGAGCCAACGTAACAGAAATGATCGCGGAACTAGTGATGGCTCGCAAACTTGAAACTACAGGTCATGAGATCATCAAAGCTGTTCACCCTCATCCTACCATGTCAGAAGCTGTTATGGAAGCAGCAGCAGCTGCTTATGGCGAAGTGATCCACTTGTAAACTTCAGAAAGTTTTTCAGGCAGTGACCTTTTCGGTCATGTGCGACCTTACCATCTTTATGAAATCATCGAAGAGGTAACGTGAGTCGTGCGGACCTGGAGCTGATTCAGGATGATGCTGTACCGAGAAGGCAGGCTTGCCTTTAACACGGATACCTTCCACCGAGTCGTCATTCAGGTTCACATGAGTGATCTCTACAATATCTGACTTCTCCACTTCTTCACGGTTGATAGAAAATCCATGATTCTGCGAAGTAACTTCAGAGTGGTCGCGATTCAAATTTTTCACTGGATGATTGATACCCCTGTGACCGTTGAACATTTTGAAAGTGCTTATACCACAAGCTTCTGCAAGTAGCTGATGCCCCAGGCATATTCCAAATAATGGTTTACTGCTATCAACAATCTGTTTAACTGTATTTACCACACCTTCCATCACACCCGGGTCGCCGGGACCGTTAGAGATCATAAAACCATCAGGTTCCCATTCATTCATTTCTTCAAAAGTAGCATTGTATGGAAATACCTTCAGGTAACAACCGCGATCTGAAAGACATCTGAGGATATTGGTCTTTACTCCCTCATCCATTACTGAGATCTTCACTTCAGATGAAGGTTCGCCAAAATAATATGGTTCTTTTACAGATACGGTAGATGATAATTCGAGTCCGGCCATAGAAGGGACCTTGGCAAGCTTTTGCTTGAGTACTTCAATATCCATTGTATCAGAAGATATAAGTGCATTCATAGCTCCCTTATCGCGGATATGTCTTACAATGGCACGTGTATCCACATCACAAATAACAACCATATTCTGTTCAACAAAGTAGTCGTTGAGAGATGTATCTGCAGTTTTTCTACTATGTAGTGAACTGAAATTACGACAAATAAGTCCGGCTATTTTTATGGATGAGGATTCAGACTCATCATACTTGATACCGTAATTACCGATATGCACATTAGTTGTAACCATCAATTGACCTTTGTATGATGGATCAGTAAAAACTTCCTGATATCCGGTCATACCGGTATTAAAACATATCTCACCGGTGGCGGTGCCTACTTTTCCGGCAGATTTTCCATAATAAACTGTCCCATCTTCAAGTAACAGGATGGCTGGTGATTTAGGTGCGTATTTGATCATATCTAGGGTACAAATTAAAAAAAAAGGATAATGCCGTTAAGCTTTATCCTTTTAAAAATGTTTTCAGGTTCATTATCAATCTTTACTTTCTTCAGCTGAATTTTCCTGGTTATCATTTGAATCCTCACTGTTATCTGCCTGTGCATCAGGAGCTTCCGTTGCTTTTGGAGTCGCAGCAGCCTTAGCGGATGTTTTACGGGTTCTTCCACGACGTGTGGTTTTAGCCTTTTTAGAGTCTGACTTCTCTGTTACGTAGATCTCGTTAAAATCTACCAGTTCCATCATACACATTTCGGCAGCATCTCCCAGGCGGTTGCCTGTCTTGATGATACGGGTATAACCTCCCGGACGATCACCAACTTTGTTAGCCACTTCCCTGAACAGTTCAGTAACTGCTTCTTTATCCTGCAAGAAACTAAAAGCTTCTCTGCGTGAATGTGTTGAATCGCTTTTCGAACGTGTTATAAGAGGCTCAACAAATCTGCGAAGCTCCTTTGCTTTAGCAACAGTTGTATTGATCCTTTTATGCATGATAAGCGATGCTGCCATATTAGACAACATAGCAGCCCTATGTGGTGCTGTTCTTCCTAAATGATTTCCTTTCTTCGCGTGTCGCATTTTACTGTATAGTTATTGTAACGTATGTACGTTATTATATTAGTCTTTTTCAAGTTTATACTTTGATACATTCATACCAAAGTGAAGATTCTTACTTCTTACAAGCTCTTCTAATTCCGTTAGAGATTTCTTACCAAAGTTTCTGAACTTCAATAGATCGTTCTTTGAATAAGAAACAAGGTCGCCCAAAGTCTCTACATCAGCTGCTTTGAGGCAGTTCAGTGCTCTTACTGAAAGGTCCATATCCACAAGCTTTGTCTTCAAAAGCTGACGCATGTGAAGTGAACTCTCATCAAACTCTTCAGATGGAGTTTTTGGCTTGCTTTCGAGAGTGATCTTTTCATCAGAGAACAACATGAAGTGATGTATCAGTATCTCAGCAGCTTCCTTAAGCGCATCTTTAGGATGAATAGAACCATCGGAAGTGATCTCAATGATCAGCTTCTCATAGTCGGTCTTTTGCTCTACCCTATAATTCTCAACAGTATAACGTACGTTGCGTATAGGAGTAAAGATAGAATCGATAGCTATGGTTCCTATTGGGTAGCTGTTAGACTTGTTTTCTTCAGCAGGTACATAACCTCTTCCTTTATCGATAGTGACATCGATCTGTAGTTTTACTGAAGAATCCATGTTGCAAATCACCAACTCAGGGTTCAATACCTGGAATGCAGAAGTATGCTTTGCGATATCACCAGCAGTGAACTGACCTTTTCCATTGATAGTAACAACCACTTTCTCACTGTCAGTAGATTCGATCTGCTTTTTAAACCTCACCTGCTTCAGATTCAGGATGATCTCGGTAACATCTTCAGTAACTCCCTTAATAGTAGAAAACTCATGATCAACTCCTGAGATCTTTACTGTAGTGATAGCATGACCTTCGAGTGATGATAAAAGTATTCTTCTTAAAGAGTTTCCGATTGTGATTCCATAACCTGGTTCAAGTGGACGAAACTCGAAAGTACCGATATGCTCATTTGAGTGTAGCATTACCACTTTATCCGGTTTTTGAAATTCTAATATTGCCATGTTTTTATGATTCTAGGTTTTGGTATTTTTATTGATTCAGAAGGATAAAGAATTACTTAGAGTACAATTCAACTATAAGTTGTTCTTTGATATTTTCAGTTATCTCTTCCCTTGCAGGAGGATTAAGGAATTTACCTTCCATTTTTGCATTGTCCCACTCTAACCATGAGTGACGTGCCATGCGGCCTTTCAGAGATTCTGTTACAGCTTCAAGAGACTTAGACTTTTCTCTAACCGCTACAACATCACCAGCTCTCAAGGTATAAGAAGGTATGTTCACAACGTTACCATTAACAGTGATATGTCTGTGTGAAACCAGCTGACGAGCACCTGCTCTGGATGGAGCTATTCCTAAACGGAACACCACATTATCAAGACGGGATTCAATAAGTTTCAAAAGGTTTTCACCTGTGATACCTTCTTTGCGTGAAGCACGATCGAATATCTTGGCGAACTGTCTTTCAAGGATACCATAGGTATACTTCACTTTTTGTTTCTCCTGCAACTGAACAGCGTATTCTGACTGTTTCGTACGCTTCTTTGACTGCCCGTGTTGTCCGGGAGGATAATTTCTCTTTTCAAAACTCTTATCAGGTCCGAATATTGGCTCGCGGAATTTGCGGGCGATCTTCGACTTGGGTCCAATGTACCTTGCCATTTTTTAAATATCTCTTTTTTACGTGGTCCTATTATGGATTATATTCTTCTTCTTTTTGGTGGACGGCATCCGTTGTGTGGGATGGGTGTGATGTCCATGATCTCAGATACTTCAATACCTGCGTTGTGTATGGTCCTGATGGCCGACTCACGTCCTGCACCTGGTCCTTTTACATAAACTTTTGCCTTTCTCATACCTGCATCATGGGCAACTTTTGTACAATCCTGAGCCGCCATCTGAGCTGCATAAGGAGTGTTCTTTTTAGAGCCTTTAAAGCCCATTTTACCGGCAGAAGACCAGGAGATAACCTGACCAGCTGTATTGGTAATGCTGATAATGATGTTGTTGAAAGTAGCGTTGATATGGATCTCACCAACCGGTTCAACCTTTACAACCTTTTTCTTGGCAGTTGTTTTTGCTGTCTTTGCCATCTATTACTTTTTATTCTTTGTCTTAGATTAATTACTTAGTTACTTTCTTTTTGTTCGCAACTGTCTTACGCTTACCTTTTCTGGTGCGACAATTGTTTTTAGTGCGTTGACCGCGTACAGGCAAGCCCAGACGGTGACGAATACCTCTGTAGGCACCTACATCCATCAGTCGCTTGATGTTAAGCTGTACTTCCGACCTGAGTGCACCCTCAACTTTGATATTATCGTTGATGTATCCACGGATCTTGGTCAACTCATCGTCATCCCAATCCTGTACTTTCTTGTTCACATCCACTCCACTTTCTGTAAGGATCTTTTCCGCTTTGGATGGTCCTATTCCGTAGATGTAAGTGAGGCCTACAACTCCTCTTTTATTTCTTGGTAGATCAATACCTGCTATACGAGCCATTTATTAATGCTTCAATTAGTTTTCAATAGTTGATTTTATCCCTGACGCATTTTAAAGCGCGGGTTCTTTTTGTTGATGACGTAAAGGCGCCCTTTCCTGCGTACGATCTTACAATCCACGCTTCTTTTCTTTAATGAGGGTCTGACTTTCATTGTAATTATTTATTTATATCTGTACGTTATTCTTCCTTTTGTTAAATCATATGGTGACAATTCCACCTTTACTTTATCACCAGGGAGGATCTTGATGTAATGCATCCTCATTTTCCCGGATATATGGGCAATAATTTCATGGCCATTCTCAAGCTCCACACGAAACATTGCATTTGACAATGCTTCGATAATTGATCCATCTTGCTCTATTACGCCTTGTTTGGCCATTTTTAAACTTCTTTTACTTCAGCACTGAGGTTTATATTCTTTGACTCAGCTTTCATTATTTTATCAAACGACGATAACACATCTGCAACCGGACCTCCTACAGAAACCGTATGCTCAAAATGAGCTGCCGGTTTATTATCGGCGGTAACAATGGTCCAACCATCGTTCAGTTGCCTTATTGTACGTCTGCCCAAGTTGATCATCGGTTCAATTGCGATCACCATTCCAGGCTTCATTTGCATTCCGCTACCTCGTTTTCCGTAATTAGGAACTTCGGGTTTCTCATGCAATCTCTTTCCAACACCATGACCAACCAGTTCTCTCACAACGGTAAAACCGTTTTTCTCTGCCAGGTTCTGCACGGTAAAGCTTATATCACCTATTCTGTTACCGGCTATTGCAACTTCTATTGCTTTTGCCAAACATTCACGTGTTGTGTCTATCAGTTTCCTCACCTCTTTACTAATCTCACCAATGGTGAAAGTATAGGCCGAATCGCCAAAGAACTTATCCTTCTTTACCCCACAGTCGATTGATATCAGATCGCCTTCCTTCAATTCCCTGTTACCAGGAATACCGTGCACAACTTCAGAATTCACTGAAATGCATAATGATCCCGGAAACCCATGATATCCTTTAAAGGCAGGTTCAGCATCATTATCACGTATGAATGTTTCAGCCAACCTGTCTAACTCGATGGTTTTAATACCGGGTCTGATGGCTGAAGCAACTTCAGCTAATGTGTCACCAACAAGCAAAGAACTAACCCGGATCTTTTCAATTTCTTCCGGGGTTTTGATTATAACTTGCACTTCTTTATATCAGTTTTCTTAGTTAACGTTTTGATTGGGATAGTGTTAATATGCTGCCCCAACTGCAGAACGCCCTTTTATCTTTCCTGTCTTCATCAATCCGTCGTAATGGCGCATCAGCAAATGACTTTCTATCTGCTGCAGCGTATCCAATACAACACCTACAAGAATCAACAGGGAAGTACCTCCATAAAATTGTGCAAAGTTTGTATTCACTCCTGCCAGTATGGCAAAAGTGGGTAATATGGCGATGAATGCCAGAAAGATTGAACCCGGTAGGGTTATTCTGGACATAACATCATCTATAAATTCAGCTGTTTTCTTACCCGGTTTAACTCCCGGTATGAATCCGCCGTTCTTTTTCATGTCTTCAGCCATTTGGTTCGGATTAACCGAAATTGCTGTATAGAAGTATGTGAACAATATGATCAACAGAGCAAAAGTGAAGTTGTACCAAAAGGAAACAAAATTGGTGAAGGCTGCGCCAAATCCCTGCCATGTAGCTGATTCAGGGAAGAACTGAGCAATGGTAGCAGGAATGAACATGATAGCCTGTGCAAAGATGATCGGCATTACACCTGCTGCATTCACTTTTAACGGAATGTACTGCCTTACACCACCATATTGTTTGTTACCTACTATCTTTTTGGCAAACTGTACCGGTATTCGCCGGGTTCCCTGCACCAGCATAATAACAAATGCTACTACCAGGAATAGCGCAACTATCTCTACCAGGAACACTACCAAACCACCTCCTTCATTAAGTCTTGATAAGAATTCAGAATTTAGTGAGCTGGGTAATCGAGCAATGATACCGATCATGATCAGCAAGGATATACCATTACCAATTCCTTTATCAGTGATCTTTTCTCCAAGCCACATTACAAATAATGTACCTGCTGTGAGGATAATAACTGAAATGATCCAGAAGCTTGCACCGTCAACCAATATGGCCCCGGGAGCTTGTGATTTGAGGTTAACGATGTAACCAGGAGCCTGACCCAGTGTTACCAATACTGTAAGCCAACGAGTGATCTGGTTTATCTTTTTTCTTCCACTTTCACCTTCTTTCTGAAGTTTCTGGAAATATGGAACAGCAATTCCTAACAGCTGAACCACGATACTGGCCGAGATGTAGGGCATGATACCCAAAGCAAAGATAGAAGCCTGTGAGAAGGCACCTCCAGCGAACATATCTATAAGTCCAAGGATACCCGATGAAGTCTGCGCCTGCAATTGGGCAAGCGCACCCGGATCAACCCCTGGTAACACGATATGTGCACCCAGACGGTAAATAAGAATGAAACCAAGGGTAGTAAGGATCCTGTCCTTAAGTTCCTCGATCTTGAAAATATTCTTTATTGTTTCTATCAGTTTCTTCATTTACTTGCTTCTGTTGTGGTTCCGCCTTGCGCTTCAATTGCTGATTTAGCTGCTGCCGAAAAGGCATGAGCCGTAACATTAACTTTCGATTTTAATTCACCTCTTCCGAGTACTTTAACTTTATCATTCTTAGAGGCCAACCCATGCTCAAAAAAGAAATTGAGGTCCATGTCGGTTACTCCATGCTTTTCAGCCAGATTCTGGATCACATCCAGATTGATTCCGTTATAAGTAAGATGGTTCAGCGGTTTAAAGCCAAACTTTGGTACTCTCCTTTGTAACGGCATCTGTCCTCCTTCGAACCCTACCTTGGATGAGTATCCAGAACGGGATTGTGCTCCTTTATGACCACGTGTAGAGGTTCCGCCTCTACCTGACCCTTGTCCACGGCCAACCCTTTTCCTTGTTTTCACCGAACCTTTTGCCGGCTTAAGATTGCTGAGATCCATTTTTATTGTAATTCTTCTTTAAATACTTTGTTCTATTTCTTTTAACCTCTGGTTTCTACTTCTACCAGATGTTTTACTTTTTCAATCATTCCCAGGATCTGTGGAGTAGCTTCTTTCTCCACCACCTGATGCATTTTTCTAAGACCTAAAGCTGCCAAAGTTCTTTTTTGACGCTCTGATCGGTCGATGCCGCTTTTTACTTGTTTTATACTAACCTTTGCCATGTTCTTATCTTATTGAAAGAAGCCTATTTCGTTTTATTAATTTAAACCCTGTCTTTAATTACCCTTCAAATATCTTTTGCATTTTCATTCCTCTTTCCTGTGATAATGAAAGCGGATCGCGCATTTCAGCCAAAGCTTTGATGGTAGCTTTAACCACGTTGTGTGGATTTGAAGATCCTCTTGACTTTGCAAGTACATCTGTGATTCCAACACTCTCAAGTACAGAACGCATTGCACCACCTGCAATTACTCCGGTACCGGGAGCAGCAGGCTTCAACAATACCAAAGCACCGCCGAACTTTCCAAGTTGCTCATGAGGTACTGTACCGTTCATGATTGAAACTTTGATCAGGTTCTTTTTAGCATCATCGATACCCTTACTTACTGCATCGGTTACCTCTTTAGCCTTACCAAGACCAAATCCAACAACACCTTTTTCATCACCAACCACCACGATAGCGGCAAATGTGAAGGCACGTCCTCCTTTGGTAACTTTAGTAACCCTGTTTATGGCAACCAGGCGGTCTTTAAGTTCAATTTCGCTGGTTCTTACTCTTTTTAAATTGGTAGTAAACATATCTTTCTTCTGTAGCTTAGAATTTCAATCCTCCTTCACGGGCACCATCAGCAAGAGCTTTAACTCTTCCATGATACAGGTAACCTCCCCTGTCGAATATAACATTACTGATACCTGATGCTGAAGCTTTTTCTGCCAACAGTTTTCCAACCTTGCTTGCCTGTTCAACCTTAGTGGTTTTACCTGCATCGGCCAATCCCTTTTCACGAGATGAGGCAGCTACCAGAGTACTGGAATTGCTATCATCTATGATCTGAGCATAGATATCCTTATTACTCCTGTATACAGCCAAACGTGGTCTGTCTGCCGTACCACGGATAGACCTGCGGATACGCTTACGGATGCTGTTTCTTCTATTAACTTTTTTAGAAAGCATGCTTCAATTATTTTTTAGCGGCCGATTTACCGGCTTTTCTTCTTAATACTTCACCAACGAACTTGATACCTTTTCCTTTGTAAGGTTCAGGTTTTCTGAGCGACCTTATTTTGGCAGCCACCTGGCCGATCAACTGCTTGTCGTGGCTTTCAAGCGTGATGATCGGATTTTGTCCTCTCTCCTGGCGGGTAGCAACTTTGATCTCAGTTGGTAACTCAAACACCACGTGGTGAGAATAACCTAAAACAAGATCAAGTGTCTGACCCTGATTGGAGGCACGATAACCCACACCTACCAATTCCTGTTCAATTTTATAACCTTCACTTACACCTTTAACCATATTGGAAAGAAGTGATCTGTAAAGACCGTGGTATGCACGGTGTCTTTTTTGCTCTGTTTTACGGATCACAGTAAGGGTTGAACCATCAACCTTTACTTCCACACCGTCTTCAAGCTTCTGTGTTAATTCACCCTTAGGACCTTTTACAGTTACCTGAAAAGGCTTTATATCAACGGTAACTCCGTTGGGTAAACTAATGGGTGCTTTTCCTATCCTTGACATCTTATCGGACTTTTATTTTTTTAATAAACGAAACAAAGTACTTCACCTCCAACATTGTGTCTGCGTGCTTCTTTGTCGGTCATTATACCGCTTGAAGTAGACACAATAGCAATTCCCATTCCGTTAAGGACACGAGGAATGGCATCAGCTCCTTTGTATTTTCTCAACCCCGGCTTACTGAATCTTGAAAGATTCTTGATAGCAGGTAGTTTTGTTACAGGGTTATACTTCAAGGCTACTTTTATAAGGCCCTGATTGTTATCTGTATCTTCGAACTTGTAATTAAGGATATAACCCTTATCATACAGGATCTTGGTAATTTCCTTTTTCACGTTAGATGCAGGAATCTCAACCACTCTATGGTTGGCCTTTATGGCATTCCTCATTCTTGTGAGGTAATCTGCAATTGGATCTGTCATTGCTTTTGTATTCTATTATTTTATTACCAACTAGCTTTTGTAATTCCGGCTATCTTTCCTTCCAGCGCCATTTTGCGGAACAGTACACGTGAGATACCGAACTGTCTCATATATCCACGTGGTCTGCCTGTAAGACTGCAACGATTGTGCAGACGTACGGGAGATGCATTACGGGGAAGTTTGCTCAATCCTTCATAATCACCTGCAGCTTTAAGTGCAGCACGCCTCTCTGCATACTTCTTCACGATCCGCTGACGTTTGCGCTCACGCGCCTTCATCGATTCTTTTGCCATTTCTTATTCTTTGTTTTTGAATGGAATTCCAAATGCTTTTAACAGGTGATACGCCTCGTCATCAGTTTTTGCTGAAGTAACGAAAGTGATATCCATACCTGTGATCTTATTTACCTTATCTATGTCAATCTCAGGGAATATGATCTGTTCAGTTACACCAAGAGTGTAATTACCGCGACCATCGAAACCTTTATTATTAACTCCTTTGAAGTCACGGATCCTTGGAAGAGCAACAGAGATAAGTCTGTCTAAAAATTCATACATATTGTTATCACGTAGGGTAACGCGAACACCAATAGGCACACCCTGTCTGAGTTTAAAGTTGGAGATATCCTTCTTTGAACGTGTAGGAACAGCCTTCTGTCCTGTAACAGCCGTGATCTCATTGATAGCGGCATCTATAAGTTTCTTGTCAGATACAGCATCACCTACTCCCTGATTAACACAGATCTTCTGGATCTTAGGAACCTGCATGGTGCTTTTGTAGGCAAACCTCTCTTTTAGAGCCGGTGCTACTTCTTTATGATACTTAGCTTTAAGTCTGGGTGAATATTCCATTACTTTATAACCTCCCCTGATTTTTTGGTATATCTTTTTATTTCACCGTCTTCACGTTTACGGCCTACACGGGTAGGTTCACCTGAAGAAGGATCAACCAACATAACGTTGGAAATATGTATCGGTGCTTCCATTTTAATGATACCACCGTTAGTGTTTTCAGCATTAGGTTTAGTATGCTTTGAAACCAAGTTCACACGCTCAACGATGATTCTGCGGGTGATAGGGTTTACTTCAAGCACTTTACCTTGCTGGCCTTTGCTTTCGCCGGCGATAACTTTTACAGTATCACCTTTTTTTATTTTCAGCTTTTGCTGACTGTTTGATTTTCTTTCCATTACAATACCTCCGGAGCTAATGATACTATTTTCATATACTGCTTCTCCCTGAGTTCGCGGGCTACCGGACCGAAGATACGGGTACCTCTGAGTTCATCATTTGCAGTAAGCAGTACAACGGCGTTGTCGTCGAAGCGGATATAAGAACCATCGTTCCTTCTAACCTCTTTGCTGACCCTCACCACAACTGCTTTGGTCACGGTTCCTTTTTTAATGTTCCCTGCGGGGATAGCATTTTTTACGGATACCACAATTTTATCGCCTAAAGAAGCATACCGTTTGCGGGTACCTCCAAGGACACGGATGCAAAGAACTTCTTTGGCACCGCTGTTATCGGCTACTGTAAGCCTTGACTCCTGCTGAATCATTTCTTTATCGGATTCTTAATTTCTTACTTCGCTTTTTCTAATATTTCAACCAACCTCCAACGCTTGTTCTTGCTAAGAGGACGTACTTCCATGATACGAACCGTATCACCGATTCCGCAGGTATTACCCTGGTCGTGAGCCATGAATTTCACAGAACGTTTTACAAACTTCCCATAGATCGGGTGTTTTACCTTACGTTCAACCATTACTACAATAGAATTTTGCATCTTATTGCTGGTAACGGTACCTACTTTCTCTTTTCTGAGGGACCTGGTTTCTAACATTTCCTCGTTCATTAATTCGTTGTTTCAGATTGTTGTTGAGCCAGTCTTTTTCTGTATTCGGTCTCAAGTCTGGCAATGAACCGGCGTGTTGATCTGATCTTCAGCGGATTCTCGAGAGGAGAAACAGCGTGATTCAGTTTCAATTTTGCGTAATTACCTCTCTCTTCTTCGATCCTGTCGCGGATCTCATCAGTAGTAAGGTCGTTTATAATATTCTGCTTCATTTTGGTACTTATCTGTTTTCTTTAGATCATGTTCAGGATCAAGACACCTGATCATAGTCTCTTCTTACAATAAACTTGGTGATTACCGGGAGCTTTTGAGCAGCAAGTCTCATAGCTTCTTTCGCGATATCCATTGGTACACCTTCTGCTTCAAATATTATCCTGCCCGGTTTAACAACCGCAACCCAATATTCGGGAGCTCCCTTACCTTTACCCATCCTTACTTCGGCGGGCTTTTTAGTGATGGGCTTGTCAGGAAATATTCTGATCCAGATCTGACCTTCTCTTTTCATATAACGTGTTACGGCTACACGAGCGGCTTCGATCTGGCGTGATGTGATCCATGCTGATTCAAGTGATTTTAATCCGAACGATCCGAATGAAATCTGGTTGCCACGCATGGCATTACCTTTAGATTTCATCTTATGCATCTTGCGGAATTTCGTTTTCTTCGGCTGCAGCATTTTCTTTTACGTATTAACTTTTTCTATTCTCTTTACAGGTTAACTAATCAATTGTTCCTTGGTCCTTTACCACCGCGGCGCTCTCTTCCACCGCCTCCGCCTTTTGGCATACCGCCCGGACCTTTGCCCTTACCACCACCGCTGGTAGTTTGGCCAATGTTTGGCGACAGGTCACGCTTTCCAAGAACTTCTCCTTTACAGATCCAAACTTTCACACCTATTTTACCATAAGTAGTTTGAGCTTCCGCAATGGCAAAATCAATATCTGCACGGAAAGTATGTAATGGCGTACGGCCTTCTTTATATTGCTCAGTTCGTGCTATCTCAGCTCCGCCTAAACGACCTGACACACTTACTTTAATTCCTTCTGCTCCCATTCTCATGGTGGATGCTACTGCACTTTTAACAGCTCTACGGAAAGATATCCTTGCCTCAAGCTGACGTGCAATACTTTCACCCACTAATACAGCATCCAACTCAGGACGCTTAATCTCAAATATGTTGATCTGTACCTCTTTACGGGTAAGTTTCTTAAGTTCTTCTTTAATACGATCTACTTCAGCTCCGCCTTTTCCGATAACGATACCGGGACGCGCTGTGTTGATTGTAACAGTAATAAGTTTAAGCGTACGCTCAATGATGATCCTGGATACACCACCTTTGGCCAAACGGGCACTCAGGTAATTCCTGATCTTTTCATCTTCGGCAAGTTTTTCGGAATAGTCACGTCCCCCGTACCAGTTTGAATCCCATCCTCTGATGATTCCGAGCCTGTTGCCTATTGGATTGGTTTTTTGTCCCATGTATACTTTCTGCTATTTCTTATTACTGATTAGTTTCTTCTTCTGTTGTAGCCGGTGCAGCCTGCAATTCGCTCTTGGTATCAAGAACTACAGTGATGTGGTTTGAACGCTTACGGATCCTTGCTCCACGACCCTGTGGGGCTGTACGCAATCTCTTCAACTGACGACCACTGTCAACATGCACTTCTTTTACAAAAAGGTCGTGATCTTCAATACGCTCACCCTCATTCTTAGCCTGCCAGTTGCTGATAGCAGACATTAGAAGTTTATGCATACGTACTGATGCCTCTTTGGTACTAAATTTCAATGAGCTCAACGCGCTCTCTACTTTTTTACCGCGGATCATGTCGGCAACAAGCCTCATCTTCCTGGGAGAGGTAGGACAGTCGTTGAGTTTTGCAAAAGAGATATCTTTCATGATCTCTTTTCTTTCTTCAGCTGAATTTCTTTTCCTGGCGCCCATGATTACTTAGATGATTTATCTTTAGCACCGGCATGTCCTCTGAAAGTTCTGGTTGGAGCAAACTCACCTAGCTTATGTCCTACCATGTTTTCAGTTACGTAAACCGGAACAAATTTATTTCCATTATGAACTGCGAATGTGTGTCCCACAAAGTCAGGAGATATCAAACTTCTCCTTGACCAGGTCTTGATCACCGATTTTTTCTTACCATCATTCATCCCAAGAATCTTCTTCTCAAGTTTGAAATCGATAAATGGACCTTTTTTTAACGAACGACTCATGTATGATCAGTTATTAAATTACTTTTTCCTTTTTTCAATAATATATCTGTTACTAGACTTCTTTCTAGCGCGGGTTTTATAACCCTTTGCAATAAGTCCTTTCCTTGATCTAGGGTGACCTCCTGAAGCTCTTCCTTCACCACCACCCATTGGATGGTCAACCGGGTTCATGGCTACACCTCTAACTCTTGGTCTGCGACCTAACCAACGACTACGGCCAGCTTTTCCGCTCGACTCCTTATTATGCTCGGGATTAGAAACTGTACCTATGGTAGCTGTGCAGGTGGTAAGGATCATCCTTGTTTCACCTGATGGCATTTTCATAGTTGCAAATTTCCCGTCACGTGCTGCCAGTTGAGCATATGATCCTGCACTACGTGCTATCTTACCTCCCTGACCCGGGCGCAATTCAATATTATGAACCAGTGTACCCAATGGAATATCCTGTAACAGCATAGCATGACCTACATCCGGTGTGGCTTTAGGTCCTGATATTACTTCCATTCCAGCTTTCAAGCCATTTGGAGCAATGATATACCTCTTTTCACCATCAGCGTAATTGATCAAAGCAATGTTTGCAGTACGATTTGGATCATACTCAATGCTAGCTACTTTTCCGGGTACATCTTTCTTGTCCCTTTTAAAGTCAATTATCCTAACTTTTTTCTTGTGACCACCGCCAATATAACGCATGGTCATTTTGCCCTGATTGTTCCTTCCTCCGGTTCTGTTCTTGGCAACAACCAACGATTTTTCAGGAGATGTCTTAGTGATCTCTCCTGAGTCGGCTACTACCTTAAAACGTTGCCCTGGTGTGGTGGGGCGTAATTTTTTAATTCCCATTTCAGCCTTTATTCAAGGGGTTAAATGCTACTGTAGAAATCGATGGCATCCCCTTTTTTAAGGGTAACTACCGCCTTCTTATATTTACTTGTCTTGCCCAAGGTATATCCCGACCTTGTGCCACGCATTCTGAGTTTACCTCTGAATATCATAGTATTGACATCCACTACGGAAACTCCATACATTTCTTCCACTGCCTGTTTGATCTGGATCTTATTGGCACGTGGGTTTACTACAAACCCATATTTCCCGGATTGCTCTCCGGAACGGGTCATTTTTTCTGTTATAATCGGCTTTTGTAAAATGTTCATAGCTCGATAGTTTTCTCAATTAAAGGCAGAGCGCTCTCGAACACTACTAGGTCGTGAGCGTTAAGAATATCATAAGTATTTATGTCAGAGGCTGTTACAACCTTAGACCCCTGTAAATTTCGGGAGGACAAATATAGGCTTTTATTCGACTCAGGCAGCACAACCAGTGTTTTTTTCCCTGTAAGGTTCAGATTACCTAAAACCTTGAGGTACTCACTAGTTTTTGGAGCATCCATCTTAAAGTCCTCAAGAACGGTGATCTTGTTCTCGCGGGCTTTATATGAAAGAGCGCTGATCCTTGCCAATCTCTTAACCTTTTTATTCACCTTAAAACCATAATCACGAGGTTCTGGCCCGAATACACGTCCGCCACCTACGAATAATGGCGACTTGATACTACCTGCTCTGGCACCACCGGTACCTTTTTGCTTCTTCAGCTTGCGAGTACTTCCGGCAATTTCATTCCTCTGCTTTGTCTTAGCATTACCCTGACGGGCATTTGCCTGGATCAGTTTAACATCCAGATAAATGGCATGGTCGCTTGGTTCTGCGTTGAAGATGTTGTCATTCAGGACGGCTTTCCTGCCGCTATCCTTGCCTGATGATTGTTTAACCGCAACTTCCATCTTAAATTTCTATTGTAATAAATGAACCCTTAGCTCCTGGTACAGAGCCTCTTAAAACCAACAGGTTTTGTTCGGGAATGATTTTCATGATCTGGAGGTTGAAAGCTTTAACAGTATCACCACCCATACGACCTGCCATGCGCATTCCTTTGAATACACGTGAAGGGTATGATGCAGCACCAAGTGAACCTGGTGCACGTAATCTGTTATGCTGACCGTGAGTACGGCCTCCAACTCCGGCAAATCCGTGGCGTTTTACAACACCCTGATGTCCTTTACCTTTTGAAACACCAACTACATCGCAATATTCACCTTCGGTAAATATGTCAACTGTAACCGTGTCGCCAAGGTTGAGTTCTTTTTCAAATCCTTTGAATTCAACTACCTTTCTTTTAGGTGTTGTTCCGGCCTTTTTAAAATGGCCTTTCAAAGCAGCGGGAGTATTTTTCTCCTTGCGTTCGCCATAGGCAATCTGCACTGCAGCATAGCCATCATGGTCTTCAGTTCTGACCTGAGTAACCACACAGGGTCCTGCCTCTACTACCGTGCAAGGGATATTTCTCCCTTCAGCATCGAAGTAGCTGGTCATACCTACTTTTTTTCCAATTATTCCTGACATCTCAGTATGAGTTTTAAATTACTGATGATCAATTATTTATATATAACTAACTAAACTTTTATTTCAACATCGACTCCACTTGGCAATTCCAGTTTCATTAACGCGTCCACTGTTTTTGCTGTAGAGCTGTAGATATCCAAAAGTCTCTTGTAAGAACACAATTGGAACTGCTCACGGGCTTTCTTGTTCACGTGTGGTGAACGCAATACCGTGTATATGTTCTTCTGTGTCGGTAACGGAATAGGTCCGCTTACAACAGCTCCTGTTGACTTTACAGTCTTTACAATTTTCTCAGCCGACTTATCAACCAGGTTGTAGTCGTATGATTTGAGTTTTATTCTGATTCTTTGATTCACGATAGAGTGACTTTAATTAATACTTTGATCAGGATCTTATACTTTTTCTGTTTTACCTTTTACTTTAGCAACTACCTCATCAGCTAGTGATCTTGGTACCTCAGCGTAGTGAGAGAATTCCATTGTTGAAGATGCACGACCACTTGTAATGGTTCTTAATGAAGTTACATACCCGAACATCTCACTTAACGGAACTTTTGCTTTAATTACCTGCGCACCTGCACGGCTATCCATTCCTTCCATCTGGCCACGACGTTTGTTAAGGTCGCCCATTACATCACCCATATTCTCTTCAGGAGTAACCACTTCAACCTTCATGATAGGCTCAAGCAGAATTGGCTTAGCCTTCTTCACTGCCTCACGATATGCCATTTTAGCACAAAGTTCAAATGATAGTGAATCGGAGTCAACGTTGTGGTATGATCCGTCGATCAAACGTACTTTCATGCTGTCCATCTGATATCCGGCCAAAACACCATTCTGCATGGCTGTTTTAAATCCTTTTTCAACAGATGGGATGAATTCACGAGGAATATTACCACCAGTTATCTCATTCACAAACTGAAGACCATCTTTACCTTCATCAACAGGACTTATTTCTACAGCGATGTCGGCAAACTTACCACGACCACCGGTCTGCTTCTTATAAACTTCCCTGTGATTAACTGAACCTGTGATAGCTTCTTTATAAGCAACCTGAGGAGCTCCCTGGTTACACTCAACTTTAAATTCACGCTTCAATCTGTCAACAATGATCTCAAGGTGAAGCTCACCCATACCACTGATAACAGTCTGGCCGGTTTCATCATCTGTGTAAACACGGAATGTAGGATCCTCTTCAGCAAGTTTACCCAGTGCCATTCCCAATTTGTCTACATCAGCCTGTGTTTTAGGCTCGATCGCCAAACCGATAACCGGCTCAGGGAATGACATAGATTCAAGAACGATAGGGTGCTTTTCACTGCAAAGGGTATCACCTGTCTTTATATCTTTAAAACCCACTGCTGCCGCTATATCACCGGCTTCAATAGAATCGATCGGACTTTGTTTATTTGAGTGCATCCTGATGATCCTTGAGATACGCTCATTTCTCATAGTTCTTGTATTGAGTACATAAGAACCTGCATCCAGTTTACCTGAATATACACGGAAAAATGCCAGACGTCCTACAAAAGGATCCGTAGCGATTTTAAAAGCCAGCGCTGCAAATGGTTCTGAGGCATCAGGCTTACGTATAAGTTCATCGCCTGAATCAGGGTCTGTACCAGTTACGCTGGCAATATCTACCGGTGAAGGCAAATATGTTACCACAGCATCAAGCATGGTTTGAACACCTTTATTTTTGAATGCAGATCCGCATAATACCGGTGTGATAGACATGCTTATCGTAGCTTTTCTGATAGCTTCGATCATTTCTTCTTCCGTAATAGAATTAGGATCATCGAAAAACTTCTCAAGAAGTTTATCATCATACTCAGCAACTGATTCAACCAGTTTACCTCTCCAGAGCTCCACATCTTCCTTAATATCATCAGGGATCGGAACTTCAGTAAAGGTCATTCCTTTAGACTCTTCATCCCAGATAATAGCTTTGTTGTTGATCAGATCAACAACTCCTTTAAAAGTTTCTTCACTACCGATAGGAACCTGTAATGGAACAGGGTTACCTCCCAGTCTTTCCTTGATCTGGTTCACAACTGAGAAAAAGTTGGCACCGGCACGATCCATTTTATTAACGAATGCAATACGAGGCACGATATATTTGTTCATCTGACGCCATACGGTCTCAGACTGAGGTTCAACACCACCAACAGCACAAAACAATGCAACAGCACCATCAAGCACGCGTAAAGAACGTTCTACCTCTACCGTAAAGTCAACGTGACCCGGTGTATCAATAATATTTACTTTATAACGGCCTCCTCTATAGTCCCAATAAGTTGTTGTAGCGGCAGAAGTGATAGTGATACCTCTTTCCTGCTCTTGAACCATCCAGTCCATAGTAGCAGCACCATCGTGTACTTCACCGATCTTATGAGTAAGTCCGGTGTAAAAAAGTACCCTTTCGGTGGTGGTTGTTTTACCCGCATCAATGTGGGCTGATATACCAATATTCCTTGTTAAGTGGAGGTCTTTACTCATTTGTTTCTTCCCAGGGGGCGGGAACCCGTTTCTTTATTTTTTACTAAAAATTATTCTATATATATAAGGTGTATTAAACTCTGAAGTGAGAGAATGCTTTGTTGGCTTCTGCCATACGGTGCGTGTCATCCTTCTTCTTTACTGCAGCGCCTTCTCCTTTAGATGCGGCGATAATTTCACCTGCTAACCTCTCATGCATCGACTTCTCATTTCTTTTTCTTGCAAAAGAGATCATCCACTGCATACCTAACGCCATACGACGTTCAGGTCTGATCTCACTTGGGATCTGGAATGTAGCTCCACCTACTCTGCGGCTTTTTACTTCAATTGCCGGAGTGATATTAGCAAGGGCCTTTTTCCACATCTCCAATCCATCTTCCTTGGTCCTGTTGGCAACCAGATCAACTGCATCATAGAATGTTCTGTATGCAACGCTCTTTTTTCCACTGTACATGAGTGAGTTCACAAAACGTGTTACCGTTTTATCGTTGAACTTTGGATCTGGCAGTAGTATCCGTTTCTTTGGTTTTGACTTTCTCATGGATTATATAAACTCTTTCCTGTTTTCTGAATATTAAGACTTAGGTGCTTTAGGACGTTTAGTTCCGTATTTGGAACGACGTTGATTTCTTCCATCCACTCCGGATGTGTCAAGAGCACCGCGGATGATGTGGTATCTAACTCCGGGAAGGTCTTTAACCCTGCCACCACGAATCAATACAATCGAGTGTTCCTGTAAATTGTGTCCCTCACCGGGGATGTATGCAGTTACTTCAAAACTGTTTGTTAACCTAACCCTGGCAACCTTCCTCATTGCAGAGTTTGGCTTCTTAGGTGTGGTTGTGTATACACGTGTACAAACACCTCTGCGCTGTGGGCAAGATGTTAATGCAGGTGACTTACTTTTGTCTTCCAGCTTTGTGCGGCCTTTACGAACCAGTTGTTGAATAGTCGGCATATCCGTTATTCTTGTTTTTTAATAGATATAGTACCCCCATTTTTTGGGAAGGGCAAAGGTACAAGTTCTTTTTGAAATATCCACTAGCGGTTTCAAAAAAAAACTTATTGATTTTTAACATTTTAAAAGTCTTCCGGAGGGTGCATCCGGAGGGCATTTTAGCCTCTTCATCCAAAAAGATCTTAACAACACTTTTCTGGAAAATTTATACCTATTTCATCCATGAAGATTCGGATTTATCAATCGTGGTATTACATTTGACACACAAAATGGGCGGAATTACAGATCATATGGTTAGGATTATACTTGTTGTGGACGATGAGCCTGATATGCAGGCACTTATAAATTTGAAGTTCAGGAAACAGATAGCAGCCGGAACATTCAAATTTGTCTTTGCCCTCAACGGTCGTGAAGCTCTGGAGGTATTACAGGAAAACCCGGATATCCATTTACTGATGACCGATATCAACATGCCGGAGATGACCGGACTTGAATTATTGGATAAAGTGATAGAACAACATCCTGTGTTCAAAGTGATTGTTGCATCTGCCTATACTGATCTGCCCAATATCAGAAGTGCAATGAACAAGGGGGCTTACGATTTTGTAACTAAACCCATTGATTTTCAAGACCTTATTTTGACATTTGAAAAGTGTTTTGCAGCCTTTGATGAATCTGTTTCAGCTAAAAATGCCATAATAGAAAGGGATACTGCATTGGTGCTCAAACAAAAAGCTGAGGCTTCTGAACAGTTCAAGAAACAGTTTTTGGCCAATATGAGTCATGAGATACGCACTCCCATGAACTCCGTGATAGGATTTTCGAATCTGCTGCTTCGTACAACGTTAGATGACACCCAAAAACGATATGTAGGACTAATACACTCAGCTTCAGAGCAACTGATGTCCATCATTAATGATATTCTGGATATATCGAGAATAGAAGCAGGTAAAATGAGCTTTGAATCGATCCCTTTCAGCTTGCATGAGGCAGTTTCCAATGTTGCTGAGATATTAGGCATGCGTGCAAATGAGAAAAAGCTGGAGCTCAAGGCTGATTTTGGAAATGACCTGCCCGACATGGTTATCGGCGACCCTCACCGACTGGCACAGGTTCTGATAAACCTGATCGGAAATGCCATTAAGTTCACTTCTGAGGGAACCATAACCATTAAATTGAAGGCTCATGAAGAGGAACTTGCTGATGAAGGACGGTCAAAAAGAAACATTGAATTCAATGTAGTTGATACTGGTATTGGCATTGCACCCGAAAAACTCGATCATATTTTTGAAAGCTTTA
Organism: Bacteroidota bacterium; assembly: GCA_024643795.1. GTDB lineage: Bacteria > Bacteroidota > Bacteroidia > AKYH767-A > OLB10 > JAHEMF01. Next base: position 40,155 of record JAHEMF010000018.1, read on the forward strand.
CTCAGGCAGAGAATGATACAAGCAGAAAATACGGTGGCACCGGACTGGGATTAACAATTTCCAAACAGCTGGTTGAAATGCAAAATGGAAACATTGGTGTTTCCAGTATACTGGGTAAAGGCACAACTTTTCACTTTACTATACCCTATCTGATACCGCTTGAATCAGATCTGGAAGACCACTCAAATGACTCATCAGGCATTGATGTTGGAACATTGACAGGAATAAAGATCCTGTTGGTTGAAGATAACGAATTCAATCAGATGGTTGCCGAAGACACCTTGCATGACCACTTGCTGAACATTACAATTGATAAAGCAGAAAATGGCCAGGTTGGGCTGGATATCCTGAAAGAAAAGGATTTTGATATAGTATTGATGGACATTCAAATGCCCATAATGAGTGGTTATGAGGCTATGCGCCGTATCCGCGGAGGTGAGACCAACAGGCCAGACATACCTATCATTGCTATGACCGCCAATGCCACACCGGAAGAGATAAAAGAAGTTTTTAGCAGCGGAGCAGATGCTTATGTACCCAAACCTTTCGATATAAATGAACTACTGAAAAGGATGAGTGAGCTGATAAAACGTTGATCAAAAATATCAGATAACTAACAACACAATCATAACTACATGTAAATATACGTAGTTATACTATCAATAAATATCTTATTGTTTTTTTACTACTACTTCTTACGACGATTGAGTTCGTCACGAATTTTTGAAGCACGTTCGTATGCTTCTTCGTTTATAGCCTGCGTTAGAGAGTCTTTCAGTTCCTGTTCACTAAGACTGCTGTAGTCGAGATTACCCTGCTGGGCAGAAGGTTCAGGTGAAGATTCTGCAATACCTATGATCCGGTCATCAGGCTCCTCCCCTTCCGAAGCTGATTCAACACCTGCAGTTGAAATGATGGATTCATAAACATAAATAGGACAATTGAATCGAAGTGCAAGGGCAATAGCATCTGAAGTCCTGGAATCGATCTCCTTTTGAACATCGCCCATCATGCAAATGAGTCTGGAATAATAAATGCCTTCCTTCAGCTTATAGATGACCACTTCTTCCAGGGTTATCTCATAACTATCGGCCAAGGATTTAAACAGGTCATGCGTAAGAGGACGTGCAGGGGTAAGATTCTCAATTTCAATTATAATAGCCTGAGCTTCAAACTGCCCGATAACGATAGGCAATTTTCTCCGGCCGTTAGATTCCTGAAGAACAATGGTATAATGAGCTGACGTCGAACTGACCGTATCGAGCATCCGGTATATTTCCAGCTTGACTTTTTTCATAAAAGCGATCCCCGCATGATTCTTAATCGATCTTAAATATACAATTTTGGATTAACCTGTCCTGTGGCTATTGAACCCTTTTTTTAACAGCATGATCAGCCGTTGGCTGCTTTATATTTTTTCACTGACTCAAGGAGCCTGGGCACCACTTCAAAAGCGTCACCTACTATTCCGTAATCAGCAGCCTTAAAGAACGGTGCTTCAGCATCTTTGTTGATAACCACAATGGTTTTGGATGAACTTACACCTGCCAAATGCTGTATGGCACCTGATATTCCGATAGCTATATATAAGTTAGGACTGATAGAGATGCCGGTTTGTCCAACGTGCTCAGAATGAGGCCTCCAGTGCGCATCTGACACAGGCTTGGAGCACGCTGTTGCGGCTCCCAGTTGTTCAGCAAGCTCTTCAATCATTCCCCAGTTCTCAGGACCTTTCATTCCACGTCCGGCAGAAACAACCAGTTCAGCTTCCGGAAGAGATACCTTGTCAGTTGATTTTACGGTTTCTGTGACGGTCTCACTTTTGCCTTCGGATGATGATTGGCTGAATGTAACCACTTCAGCAGCAACGCTTTTTTCTTCCAGTTTATATGAATTAGGAACCACTCCCAATACCTTTACATCGCTTAAAACATTAACATCAGCAAATGCCTTCCCTGAGAACGCATTTTTTCTGACCTTGAATCCATTGGCTGTATCAGGTAGTGAAACAATTCCATCAACATAGGCTGCTTTTAACCGGGCAGCAACTCTGGGAGCAAAACCTTTCCCTGTAAAGGTGGCAGGAATAATCACAACCTTCGCACTTTCGGCTTTAGCCATATCTGCAACAGTTGCCGGATAAACTGTACTTGAAAAGTTCTTGTAAGAATCGCCTGAAGCATGCAATACTTTTTCTGCACCATATTTTCCCAACATGTTCATTGCTTCAGCACCCGGGTCACCTAACACAGCTGCAACAACCTTACCCCCGGTTAGTGAAGAAACAGCACATGCATAACTCAATGCTTCAAAAGTTGATTTTCTAAAAACTCCGCTGGAGTGTTCTGTATATACTAGTATCGACATCTGATCTGTTTTCTAAAGAATTAAAACTGGTTAAATAACTTTTGCTTCGGTATGAAGTAATTCCACAAGTTTGTCAGTGTTATCTGCTTCAACCAAAGTAACCTGCCCACGGCCTTTTGGAGTATCGTACGAAATAATTTCACTTAAAGTATCTACAGCCACCGCTTCTACCACATTCAGTGGTTTTGTACGTGCCGACATTATACCCCTCATGTTGGGTATCCTGGGTTCAGCCATACCTTCAGAAGCCGAAGCAATGAAGGGTGTTTCAACAATTGCCACTTCTTTTCCACCTTCTATTTCACGATCAACAGTTGCTTTGTTTCCTTCCAGTGTTAACGACTTACATATGCTTATGGAAGGAATGTTCATTAACTCACCAACAAGTGCAGCCATTTGAGAACCGTTATGATCAATGGACTCACGACCCATGAGTATAAGATCATAACCTGCACCATTAGCAACATTTGAGATCTGATTAGCAACGAACCAAGCATCACGTGGAGCAGCATTAACTCTTATGGCATCATGTGCACCCATAGCCAATGCTTTTCTGATAGTTGGATCTGCGGATGCTTCTCCAACATGCAGAACGGTAACTGTGCCTCCATCCTTTTCAGTGATCTCAATAGCTCTGGTCAATGCAATTTCATCATACGGGTTAATTACAAATTGTACACCCGATGTATTGAATTCTGTTTGTTCAGAGTTGAAAGTTATTTTGGTAGTAGTGTCAGGAACATTACTAATGCAAACAAGTATCTTCATTTTATTTATTTGGAAATGAGGCCGCAAAGTTAACTCAATATGACCTGAGTTCAAAACAAAAGCAAGGCGCGGGAGTTTTGTTATGCATAGGATCAATTAGATTTGTACCATGCGGATAGAACTTTTAAAGCAATATATGGAAGAAGACCCCCGGGATCCTTTTCCACCCTATGCGCTTGCACTTGAATACATGAAACTGATGCAAATGCAGCGAGCCAAAGAACTTTTCGAAAAGTTATACTATCATCATCCTGAATACCTTCCTGCCTATTATCATTATGGAAAGCTTTTGATAGATAGCAGCGATCCGGCTCTAGCTTCTGAGGTTTTGGAAAAGGGAGCCACCCTGGCAGTTAAGACCCATGATACCCATACTTTGAATGAGATAAGAAGCCTGTTGGATGAAATGGCATAAAAAGCACTATTCAGAGGTTAAAACAAATGGCAGCTGAGCAATTTATTTGTTACTTTTGACCCCGCCTTGATTATTTGGGTTTTAAATACAACTCACTATTTATGAGAGAATTACAATTTCGAGAAGCCTTAAGAGAGGCAATGTCTGAAGAAATGAGAAGGGACGAAAAAGTGTTCCTAATGGGGGAAGAAGTGGCTCAGTACAATGGGGCCTACAAGGTTAGTCAGGGCATGCTGGATGAGTTTGGCGAGAAACGGGTGATCGACACTCCCATAGCTGAGCTGGGTTTTGCCGGTATAGGTGTAGGTGCAGCTATGAACGGTTTACGCCCCATCATCGAATTCATGACCTTCAACTTTTCGCTTGTAGCTATTGACCAGGTGGTGAACTCTGCTGCTAAAATGATGTCAATGTCGGGTGGTAATTTTAATGTACCTATTGTTTTCCGGGGTCCTACCGCTTCCGCGGGGATGCTTAGTTCTCAGCACTCACAGGCTTTTGAAAGCTGGTATGCCAATTGTCCCGGATTAAAAGTGGTTGTACCCAGTAATCCTGCAGACGCCAAAGGTTTATTGAAATCAGCCATCAGGGATGATGATCCAGTAATATTCATGGAATCGGAACAGATGTATGGTGATAAAGGTGAGGTGCCTGATGGCGAATACCTTATGCCTATTGGTGTTGCCAATAAAGTACGTACCGGAAAAGATGTTACCATTGTTTCTTTTGGTAAAATGATGAAAGTGGCCATTGCAGCTGCTTTGGAGCTTGAGAAGGAACAGATAGATGCAGAAGTGATAGACCTCAGGTCGGTGCGACCTATAGATTACGCATCTATTGTTGAATCTGTTAAGAAAACCAACCGGTTAGTGATTGTTGAAGAGTCATGGCCATTGGCATCAATTGCTTCAGAGATAACATTTAAAGTACAGAAGGATGCGTTTGACTACCTTGATGCTCCGGTTTTAAGAGTTATGGGTGGAGATGTTCCCCTTCCGTACGCGCCTACTCTGATAGACGCATATCTGCCTAACCCAACCCGGGTAATTGAAGCAGTAAAAAGCGTGCTTTACCTTCAAAAATAAGGTTGCAGGGCCTTTGAGGCTGACCTGTATTATTTTTTTGAAGATTGCCGATTAAGGCTTACCTTTGCGCCCTTCAAAACGAAACCTCAAAAGAATTCGAAATACTTTTAAATCAATTTATTAAGATGAACACATCGATCATTTATCTAATTCCAGCCTTCGGAATATTAGCATTACTTTTTACCTGGTGGAGATCAGCCTGGGTTACAAAACAGGATGCGGGTACCGATAAAATGAAGAAGATAGCCAGTCACATTGCTGACGGTGCTATGGCATTCCTCAAAGCGGAGTATAAAGTGCTTGCCATTTTTGTAATTGCAGTTGCCATATTATTAGGTGTGACTGCTGACAGTGAAACTTCTTCACCCATGGTAGCAGTTGCGTTTGTTATGGGTGCCTTCTGTTCCGGACTTGCCGGATTCATAGGAATGCGTGTGGCCACAAAAGCTAACGTACGTACCACAAACGCCGCCCGTACAGGACTGGGTAAAGCTCTTGAAGTTGCTTTTGCCGGAGGTTCCGTAATGGGTATGGGTGTTGTTGGATTAGGTGTTCTTGGTTTAAGTACATTGTTCATATTCTTCTCAAGTCAGTTCGGTGTTGATACTCACGCCAACCTGATGAAGACCATAACTGTGATCACCGGATTCTCATTTGGTGCATCATCGATAGCATTGTTCGCCCGTGTGGGTGGAGGTATATATACCAAGGCTGCGGACGTTGGAGCTGACCTTGTAGGTAAGGTAGAAGCCGGTATCCCTGAAGACCATCCATTGAATCCTGCTACCATAGCTGATAACGTAGGTGATAACGTAGGTGATGTGGCCGGTATGGGTGCCGACCTTTTTGAGTCGTATGTAGGTTCAATCATTGGAACTATGGTTCTGGGTGCAGCCTTTATGGGTGCAGGTTTTGACGATGCATTCAACGGCCTTTCAGCTGTGTTGCTTCCGTTGGTATTGGCTGCAACCGGTATCGTTATGTCTATCATCGGTTCATTCATGGTAAGAGTTAAAGAAGGTGGCGATCCGCAAAGAGCACTCAACATTGGTGAGTTCGGTTCATCAATATTAATGATCATAGCTTCATGGTTCATCATCAAAGGAATGTTACCTGAGTCATGGTTGTATACTGACCCATTATATCCTAATGCTGATGGTACTCCAACCACATACACTTCATCAGGAATATTTTACTCAACTATAATAGGACTGGTTGCAGGATTATTAGTTGGACTGGTAACAGAACACTTTACAGGAACAGGTAAAAAGCCTGTACTTTCAATTGTACGTCAATCAGTAACCGGTGCAGCCACAAACATCATTGCCGGACTAGGAGTTGGTATGATGTCTACCGCGGTTCCTGTGCTTTTGATAGCAGGTTCTATTGTAGGAGCCTTCCATTTCGGTGGATTATATGGTATTGCTATAGCTGCTGTAGGTATGCTATCTAATTTGGGGATTCAGCTGGCTGTTGATGCTTATGGCCCTATCTCAGATAATGCAGGTGGTATTGCTGAAATGTCGGAGTTAGAAAAAGATGTAAGAAAGAGAACCGATAAACTTGATGCGGTTGGTAATACTACTGCAGCTATTGGTAAAGGATTTGCCATTGCATCTGCTGCGCTTACTGCTCTTGCATTATTCGGGGCCTATATGACTGCCGCTCACATCAAGACTATTGATATTTCAAAGGCTATAGTAATGGCCGGATTATTCATCGGGGCAATGCTTCCGTTTGTATTCTCTGCCCTTGCAATGGGTGCTGTTGGCCGTGCGGCGATGGCAATGATTGAAGAAGTAAGACGTCAGTTCAAATCGATACCACAACTTTCTGCTGCATTGGAAGTAATGAAGCGCAATGAAGGTAAGGAAACACATGAGTGGAGCGATAGTGATCGTAAAACATTTGAAGAAGCTGACGGAAAAGCCGAATATGGTAAGTGTGTGGAAATATCAACTCAGGCTGCTATCAAGCAGATGGTTCTTCCGGGCCTTATGGCAGTAGTTATACCGGTTGTGGTTGCTTTCGTAATGGGACCAGAAGCATTGGGCGGATTACTTGCCGGTGTTACTGCATCGGGAGTATTGATGGCTATATTCCAATCTAACGCTGGAGGCGCATGGGATAATGCCAAGAAGATGTTTGAAGAAGGCGTTGAAATTGACGGACAAATGCATTACAAAGGATCAGAAGCTCATAAAGCAACTGTTGTTTGTGATACTGTTGGTGATCCGTTCAAAGATACCTCAGGCCCGTCACTCAATATCCTGCTCAAATTAATGTCGGTAGTTGCTCTGGTGCTTGCACCTTCACTGGTAACAATTGAAGAAGCTGGCAGTGCAGATGGAAATGCAACTGAAATGACCCTACCTGCAACTGATGCCTCTGCGGAGTCTCCATCTATAACTACCCTGAACGGTACATATGTACTTGATCAGGCACACTCATTCATTGGTTTTGAAATAGGACACCTACTCTCTACAGCTAAAGGCACATTTATGCTTGACACGGGTTATATCAATTTCAACGGAACTGTTGAAGGAACAAGTCTGATGATCACTATTGATGCAACAACTGTAAACATTCAGAATGGAATGCGTGATGACGACCTGCGATCTGAGGAATTCCTCCATACTGCAGCATTCCCTTCCATTACATTTATATCTAACTCAGTTAGAGAAAATGAATCAGGTGAATATCAATACACCGCAACCGGAGAACTAACGGTTAGAGACGTTACAAAAACCATTGATGTTCCTTTCAATTACCTTGGAGAGATTGAAAGTCCATTTGGCACAAAGGTTAACACCTTCAATGGTTCTTTAACTATCAACAGAAAAGACTACAAGATTTCAAAATATGGACCTCCTTTGGTAAAAGACGATGTAACCATTGAATTCTCAGTGGAAACAAGCCAACTACCTGCAAACTGATAACACATTAACACACTAGTAAAAAGGCTGCCTTTGGCAGCCTTTTTATTTTTTGTTAAAGTCCTTAAGCCTGATGTTAGTAATAACCTGCTTAGTGTGACGAGGGAAATTCCCGTCCATCATCCATTTATAATATGAAGGGTCTTTCGAAAATACATCCACTACCCTTTCGCCCTTATACTTTCCAAAATTGAACACCTCTTGTTTATCAGGGTTGTAAACAATGCGACCTGCCAGATCCACTGAGTTGAACATGTTGGTAAAATCACTTAAAAAGTCAACATCTGATTTAAGGTTATCGCCATATTTTTCAAGTTGGGCTTCCAGAACCTCGAAGGTTGCCATGGTATCGGCATCAGCGCTATGTGCATTTTCGAGATTTTTATCGCAATAAAACTTGTATGCAGCAACCAATGTCCGCTGTTCCATCTTGTGAAAAATATTCTGAACGTCGATCAGCTTTTTATTAGAAACATCCAGATCAAAATCATTTGCCAATAACTCTTCAACCAGCATTGGCACATCAAATTTATTTGAATTATATCCCGCAAGGTCACAATCCTTTAGAAAGTTCAGTATCTCAGGAGCAAGCTCTTTAAAGGATCTTTCATTTTTAACATCATCATCAGTGATACCATGAAAAGTTGTTGATTCTGCCGGTATTGGCATTCCCGGGTTCACCCTTTTAGTATATGACTCTTGTTTGCCGTCAGGGAACACTTTTAAAATTGAAATCTCAACTATCTTATCATGACCAATAGTAAGTCCTGTTGTTTCAAGGTCAAAAAAAGCAAGTGGTCTTTTAAGGTTTAGTTTCATCAAAAAATTATTTTCTCCGCGGTACCAGGGTAAATGATTTTCTTAACACTCCACCGGGTTCATCACCGGTAATAATAACCTCTTCGGCCAGGTTTCCTGCTCTTGGATCACGGGCCTGAAGTTCATATTTGCCGGGAGGTAAAAGGATGAAGAATTCGGCAGCATAACCTGAAACTTCCATGATACCTAATGTTTCTCCTGTAGAAACTTTATTGATGATACACATAGAATTCTTGGCAGGTAATCCGGTATTTGCCAGCATACTACCATGTAATAGCACATTATTACCGCTCACCAGTGGATCTTTGGTTTTGAACTGCCATATATCCAGATCACCTTCACCACTA
>JAHEMF010000101.1 GCA_024643795.1 Bacteroidota bacterium
TATAAGGCATAATTTCCGTCTGTATTTAGTGTTTCTTTAAACCCTACTAGTAAAGTTTCTATTTCTTCCCATTTGTAACTTCGAGAGCCAGCTTTTGTTTTTGAGCTTATCTTACAGGAAACCAAAAATGAAATTGAGAAAAAAATCCATATCATAAGCTGAATATATTTCATCTTTTTTAATTTATTTCAGGAGCTAGTGTGGTGCAAAGTTAATACAAAAAAAAAGGCTACATATAGTAGCCTTTTTTTAATTTAAATTTTAAAATTATCTAAGTGTAAAATGCTCTTCAAATTTCCTTGTTCCATTTGATCTCGTATATCCATAATAAATATCGATATTACCAGTTACAGGATCATAAGAATTTGTTCCCCAGTCAATAGTATGAAGTTCATCCCATTCATCAGGATTAGATTCAACAATTACAGTATTAGGTCCAAGGATAGTGATATACAATTGAACGTCTGTCCAACCTGACATATACGTTTCACACTTTGTTGCGTCAAGAGCTAATAAATCTTTCTTATAATCGACACCATCAATCTGCATACCTGCAGTAGGATGATCATAGGTTACATTTGAAATATAAGCACCTGCAAAAAAGTTTGCAACAGAAACTGTAGTCCCTGCATTATTAACTACCTGACGGCTATCATCAGCCATAACAGAAATGTACTCCATTCTCCAAGAATCACCAATACTTAAATCAGTTTCATCATCAGGAAGTGCCGATCCACCAACAGTAATCCCACTTTTCAAATCTGCATAGGTTAGGGTATACGATGTTTCAACCTCAGCTGAAACATTTCCTCCTGACACAGGAATTGAAGTTTGAAGCACCTTACTTGAACTTTCTCCATCTACAGTTGTAAAAACTTTGTAAACTTCTATAGAAGTAATCGCAGGTCCAACTGGTACGGTAACTGTAACATCAAATGATGCTGTAGCGCCCAATTTATAAGGTACATTCTTTGTTACTGGAACAACCAAACCTCCGGTATTTACATTTGAGGTTATCAAATCAACCGGCTCTACACATGAGTTGAGTACCAATGCGATCATGGCAAACAACAATATGTATGTTTTATTTATTATATTTTTCATAATCATTTCTTTTAAAACATTAATTAACGTCCCACCATACTTTGGTATTCAAATCATCAGCCCCTTGTCTGGAAACTGCCTCTTGTAAATTTGAGGGATTCCTTGAAGCCTCATCAGAAGGATAATATACACGCACTGGTATTTTACCACCATTAGCTCCGGCTACCGCAGGTGTTAACACTGGAAATCCTGTCCTTCTCCACTCAAACCATGATTGAAGACCTTGATCAAACGTAGCAACATATTTTTGGGTAGCGATTTGCTCCATTGCATTTGCCGGGTCATATGCCCATCCACCGTAATCCCAAAAATCTACTAAAGCATAGGCTAAAATATCATTTTCATCCCAACCCCAGCTAACAAAAGTATCGTACCACACATCGTCAAGTTCTGCAGTTATTGCCTCTTCATTTTGATAATAAGAAGCCTCTACACCTGCAACATAGTATGCTTCAGCTGCAGTTTCACCACCAGGGATAATTCCTTTGTGTGCTGCCTCTGCAAGAAATAGTTGCAACTCAGCATAACTCATTAACATTCCAGGAGCTGATGCTGCAGAATAAAAACTACCTATTTTAGAGGTATTTGCTAACCCATTTCCTAAATATCCACCAGCATCAGCTGAGGTCAATCCATTAGGCATACCTACATAATCACCTGAACCAGCAGCTAAATTTGCATACAATGAAACTCTATAGTCCGGACTTGGTGCATTAGTATAAAGCAAATCGATTAAATTAGCTGATACTCTATGATCATCACGGGTTTTTCTGTTTTCATTGATCGGATTATTGTTTGGCGACGAACCTAGATAAGCTAAAGCTGCATTATCTTCATTTCCTTCAAAAATCGGATAGGTATCAGGATCAGCAACAATCTTAGAGATTTCTGTAGTTGCTAAGGCTGCATCTCTATCTGACATTCTCATGAGTAATCGAATACGCAATGAATTTGCGAATTTTTTCCATGCCAGAATATTATTCTCAAACAGTATGTCGCCAGCTATTTCAGAACCATCTTCACTTAGTAAAGAATTTGCTTCATCCAATTTAGCAACGATATCTCGATAAATTGACTCTTGAGTATCATACTTAGGTGAAACAATAGACTCTTCAGCTGTTCCTTTCCAGGCTTCCTGGTATGGTATATCACCAAATAGATCTGTAAGCACAGAAGTTACATACACTTTCAAAACTAACGCTACACCTTTGTAGTTATCATTTTCGCGATCCATACCAACCTGATAAATAGCTGCTATATCCTGACCAGAGGCAGCGTATAAACTTGTCCAGGAGTTATTAATCACAGATACACGCGGAATATATCGATCCTCGTCAGTATATTGTACTTTAGCCATTTGTTGAGCCCAACACGAACCCATCTCATGTCCTAAAAAGATTTCGTGAACTCGATCCGTCATAGATTCGATCGCATTCGTTAACAGCATATCCGGAGCTGCCTGAGATACACCTGGTACGTTTGGATCCGAATTGAGTTGCTCAAATTTATCTGTACAAGCAGTAACAAATAGTACTGCAAACAGAAATGTCATAAATATTTTTATTCTTGTCTTCATTTTCTTTTTCTTTTAGAATTAGAAATTAAGTCTTACACTGAAACCTAAACTTCTTGCTGATGGCAATTGACCAAATTCAAGCCCTTGAACGTTTGAATCGCTAAAAGCAGTCTCAGGATCGATATGAGGAACAGTACTTGACAAAAGCGCAAGGTTTCTTCCTACGAAAGAAATATTCAAATCTTTGATCGCACCTAATTTTCTAAAGGTATACCCTAATCTTACTTCTCTTAACTTAACAAAGCTGGCATCAAACACCGATGATGAGGCAATGCTATTCACGAAAGCTGCTTTGTTGTATTCTTCTGCAGTAACCACTACATCATTAGGTACGAAAGAACCATCTGCTGCTTCTTTAACACCTTCGCCAACAATACCACCTTCACGGCCTATTAACGTTTCATCAAGAACGCCAGCGTATCTACCCCATGTAGTAGTCATTGAATACAATGATCCTCCCTGTCTTGTGTCAATCAACACACTTAAATCAAGATTCTTGTATCTGAAATTGTTGCTTATGCCACCTGTCCAGTCAGGAGTAAAAGAACCTAAATTCTTTAATTCTCCTTGTGAAGGCACACCACCATCATGAATGATCTGTCCATCTGGAGCTCTTTTAACATCATATCCAAAAAGCGTTCCATAAGACTGTCCTGGGATGTTTACCACCTTCATACTCCAATAGCTTCCCAATTCATACTGCTCAATACCTTCAGCAAGGGAAACAAT
>JAHEMF010000102.1 GCA_024643795.1 Bacteroidota bacterium
TACTTCTTTTTTTACTGATCTTTTAAATTATACCCTGGAGCAACCTGAAAGAAAAGGAACAATCATTTAATCTGATACCTTTTATCAGGTAAACCACTTTGTCCTTAAAAACTCACGGTTCAAACGGGCAATATTTGTTACTTTAATTTCTTTAGGACATTCCGCTTCGCATGCTTCAGTATTGGTACAATTACCAAAACCCTCTTCATCCATTTGAGTAACCATATTTAATACTCTCTTGTCACGCTCAATACGGCCTTGTGGTAAAAGAGCATATTGTGAAACTTTAGCTGAAACAAACAGCATTGCAGATGAATTTTTACAAGCAGCCACACAAGCACCACAGCCAATACATGCGGCCGATAAAAATGCTTCTTCAGCATCATCAAATGGTACTGGAATAGCGTTTGCGTCAGGCACTGACCCTGTATTCACAGAAACAAATCCGCCCGCTTGCTGAATACGATCAAAAGCAGTTCTATCAACAATAAGGTCCTTAAGAACCGGAAAAGCAGATGCTCTCCATGGTTCAATTACTATAGTATCGCCCGATTTAAAGCTCCTCATATGCAACTGACAAGTGGTAACACCTTTCAATGGACCATGTGCTCTTCCATTGATATACATACTGCATGTCCCACAAATTCCTTCTCTGCAATCGTGATCAAAAGCAACAGGATCTTTCCCGGCTTTTATCAGATCCTCATTAACAACATCCATCATTTCCAGAAATGACATATCAGGAGAAATACCTGAGGCCTGGTAGGTTTCGAATGCTCCGGAAGCAGACTTGTTTTTTTGCCTCCATACTTTCAAGGTAAGATTCATATTACCGCTCATAATTTATTTTTTTTCAGCTTACTGGTAAAATTCTATTTGTAAGATCTTTGTGTGAGTTTTACGTTCTCGTAATTCAATTCTTCTTTATGTAGTTGCTCTGATTGGTTTTCACCTTTATATTCCCAGGCAGCAACATATGCAAAGTTTTCATCATCGCGCAAAGCCTCGCCTTCGGGAGTTTGAAACTCTTCTCTGAAATGCCCGCCACAACTTTCTCTGCGATGTAACGCATCCTGCATCATCAGCTCTCCCAGTTCTATAAAATCAGCAACTCTTCCTGCTTTTTCGAGGTTTTGGTTCAACTCCTCCCCTGTTCCGGGAACATTAATATCACTCCAAAACTCTTGCTTCAGCGACTTTATTTTTTCGATACCTTCTTTCAAACCATTTTCATTTCGCGCCATTCCACAATGATTCCACATTATTGAACCAAGTTCTTTCTGAAAATCGTGAACCGTTTTCTTACCTTTAACAGAAAGCAATTTTTGCAACGTTTCATTCACCTTTTTCTCTGCCTGATCAAATTCAGGCAGGTCAGTTGAGATGGGTACTCTTTCTTCTCCGGCAAGGTAATCGCCAATTGTATATGGTAAAACAAAATAGCCATCAGCCAATCCTTGCATAAGCGCACTTGCTCCTAGTCTGTTGGCACCATGATCTGAAAAATTTGCTTCACCACAAGCATACAATCCCGGCACTGTTGTCATCAGGTTATAATCAACCCATAACCCACCCATTGTATAGTGAACTGCAGGATAAATTCTCATTGGAGTTTTGTACGGATCTTCTCCTGTTATCTGCTTGTACATATCGAAAAGGTTTCCGTAACGTGCTTCAACAGCATGTTGACCCAATCGATTAATAGCTTCGGCAAAATCAAGGTAAACAGCAAGTCCGCTCGAGCCTACACCTTTGCCCTGATCACACATTTCCTTTGCCTTGCGGGATGCAATATCTCGTGGGACAAGGTTTCCGAAAGAAGGATAAATTCTTTCCAGATAATAATCTCTTTCACTTTCAGGAATGTCTTCAGGCTTACGTTTATCTCCTTGTTTCAAAGGAACCCAAATTCGTCCGTCATTACGCAAACTCTCACTCATCAATGTTAATTTACTTTGATGATCGCCGGAAACAGGAATGCATGTTGGATGTATTTGAGTAAAACACGGGTTACCAAAAAATGCCCCGTGCTTATGTGCTCTCCAAACAGCAGAACCGTTTGAACCTCGTGCATATGTGGTAAGGTAAAACACATTCCCATAGCCACCTGTACAAAGTACAACGGCATGAGCACTGTGTCTTTCTATTTCTCCGGTGACAAGATCACGGGCAATGATACCTCTGGCTTTCCCATTTACCATTACCAGGTCAAGCATTTCATGCCTTGTATATGATTTTATTTTACCCGTTCCAACCTGTCTGTTCATTGCACTGTATGCACCCAACAGCAATTGTTGTCCGGTTTGTCCTTTAGCATAAAAGGTTCTTGAAACCTGAGCGCCACCAAAAGATCTGTTATCAAGCAAACCACCATATTCTCTTGCAAAAGGCACACCCTGAGCAACGCATTGATCGATAATATTTACACTTACCTCTGCAAGTCGGTGAACATTAGCTTCACGAGCTCTGTAGTCGCCACCTTTTATTGTATCATAAAACAATCGATAAACGCTATCACCATCATTACGATAATTTTTGGCAGCATTAATTCCTCCCTGAGCAGCTATACTGTGCGCGCTCCTCGGACTATCCTGAAAGCAAAATGTTTTAACATTATAACCCAGTTCAGCAAGAGAAGCAGCAGCAGAAGCGCCGGCGAGTCCTGTTCCTACAATAATGATATCATACTTTCTTTTGTTTGCAGGATTCACCAAATTAAGTTTAAACTTATGGCTTTTCCATTTTTCAGAAAGAGATCCTTGAGGTATTTTTGAATTCAAAGTCATTGAAAACACTATTTAATAATTGTGAAATAATTACATGAAGAAAAAATAAACGGGCATTGCAGCAAAAAGCAAAGGAATAAGTATCCCAAACACCCACACTCCTAAACCACGAATGATACCGGCCACATTGTGGTGCCTTATACCCAGAGTTTGAAATGCACTTTGAAAACCATGTACTAGATGATATGCCAGGGCAATCAATCCAAGAAGGTATAAAATCACTATCCATGTTTCTCTGAAAGCCAGTTCAACTACATTGTACAAATCACGTACAATCACCGACTCAACTCTTTCACCATTGGCACCTGTGATAATTGCTTCACTTGGCTTCATATGATCAACCGATTCGATAATAACTTTCGACAAAACATCACCTGAGTTCATGTCAACATGATATTCAACCCAATTAACATCTCCGAATTTATATACATACCAAAAGTTGGCAAGGTGAGTAATAAGAAATACCAATACTATCATTCCCATTAATGCCATATTTTTTGATGCCCATGTTGCTGAACGGGTATCTTTAGCTGCAGCATACTGTACAGGACGAGCTTTTCGGTTATGAAGTGTTATACGAATCCCATTAAGCACATGAACAAGAATAGAAGCGTAAAGCA
>JAHEMF010000050.1 GCA_024643795.1 Bacteroidota bacterium
CGCTCATTAAAGTGGCACGCGAGCTGGGTTCAGAACGTCGTGAGACAGTTCGGTCCCTATCTGTTGTGGGCGTTAGAAGTTTGAGAGGGCCTGACTCTAGTACGAGAGGACCGAGTCGGACAGACCTCTAGTGTACCTGTTGTGGCGCCAGCTGCATCGCAGGGTAGCTACGTCTGGTTGAGATAAGCGCTGAAAGCATCTAAGCACGAAACTCGCCTCAAGATGAGACTTCTTTATAAGGGTCGTTATAGACTATGACGTTGATAGGTCGCAAGTGTAAAGGCAGTAATGTCAAAGCTGAGCGATACTAATTACCCGTAGCTTTCTATCTTGCCGAATGCAATGCATAATATTGTGTTTTCTTTCTCTAAATGTCAAAATATAACGGTTATATATATATGTAACCAACAATATTTATGGTGACTTTAGCGATGGTGTCCACCTCTTCCCATTCCGAACAGAGAAGTTAAGCCCATCAGCGCAGATGATACTGCATTCTTGTGGGAAAGTATGCCGTTGCCGTAAATTATAGAGCCCTCACCTTTGGTGGGGGCTTTTTTTATTTATACCCCTTTTAACTCAATACAATCCAGAGGCTATTTTTACGATATTCGTTACGTGATTAAACACTTGCCTTTTTTACTTACCCTTTTGGTGATCCTGTCACCTGACCAATGCTTACAGGCACAGTCGGTTGACCCCGATACCGTTGCACTACAAGATGATTACTTCGATGTATTCAGGTTAACGCCTGCCTCAGCACAACTGTTCAACGACTCTCTCAATTTTCTGTCTCACGATCCTGTAAGGTTTGATAAAGCTCTCCGTAATGAGGTCTTCCTCCAGCAAACCGGTAATATGGGTTCTGCAATAAATGATATCCTTGCGCCAAAAAACAGTAAAGGTTTTATCACGGACGGATTTGACCAGTTTGACAGGCATTTTATTGATGTGGCAACACACGATATAGATATTCCGGGTACCCGTTTCACCAATATCGATTATCATCTGGCATCAAAAAAGGAACAACATATTTACGTTACACATAATCAAAAATTCAGACCCTGGATCGTAGCAGGAGTAGAATTTGGTGCCCAGATATCACCCGGAGAATTTACCGGTCAGGAAAAGAATGGTTTAAACCTGAGGGTGTTTTCTCTGGCATCTACAAGAAACAGAAAGTATAATGTGTACGCATCCTATGTGAGCAACAGAATGCTGAACGATGAGAACGGGGGAGTAGTTGACGACTCACTTTTTATTAATGCCGACAAATTGCAGACTAAAACTCAGGAGGTAAATATGAACAATGCCACCATGAGGATCAAGAACAGGGAATATTACCTGCGACATGAATTTATTCCTTCAGCAACCGAAGTGGTAGATGGTAGTCCCAAGGTCGGGATCAGACATACCTTTCAATGGTTCAGGCAATCTGTGCTTTACCAGGATCAGGACCCCAACCCTGAATATTTCACATATTATTTCAACGATTCCACTGCCAGTTATGATTCCAGCTTTACCAACAGTGTTCTCAACTCCGGTGAGGTTTTTATAAGAAAAGGATCCGGCAGTTCTATGTTTGAAATGAGTGCAGGAGTTGAATATCAGGAAATGGATTATTATACCGGAATGCTTGAAAAATATTATAATTCAACATCGGCTATAGCTACTGCACAATTCAATTTCAATGGTATTGCTTCCGGAATAGAATGGAAACTTGGGCTTGATGGTTCACAACAAGGAGCCAATGAAGTAAAGTTACGTTCTCAATACAATACGGTTAACTATGGTTCAATAATGCTTGATCTCGGTTACAGAAAGGCACAACCTGCTCTTCGTGATCTGGTGTATAACTCTAACCATTTTCAATGGGATAACAGTGGGGGAGCTGATGAAACCAGAATGTACTATCAGGTAGAATGGCATTTTAAAAAGTACAATTCAGTGCTCCATGTAAAGGGTATCATGAATAAAGATTTTATCTATTATCAATCTGATCAGCTTCCTCAGCGATACAATGAGTATGCAGGTGCAACAGAGTTTAGTTTACGGAACTTCATACATATCGGTAAACTTGGACTGGAAAATGGTATCTCTTATTATGTGACCTCCGAAAAGAAAGTAATGCCTTTACCCGACCTTGCTTTTCGCGAGCAGATCTATTTTAAATCATTAATTTTCAAGGGAGCCGTAAACTTCCGTTCAGGTTTTATATTTCGTTATAACACGGGGTATAAAGCATCAACATATATGCCGGCCACCGGTGTGTTTTATGTGCAGGAACAAACCAGAATAGGCGATTATTTATACATAGACTACTTCATGAAGTTCGGTATCAAAACAGCCACTTTGTTCATTATGGTTGAACATCTGAATGCAGGTTTGGGTGACAGGAATTATTTCATGACTCCCAATTATCCCATGCCAAGCAGAGCATTCAAGTTCGGATTGTCGTGGAACTTTTTTGATTGAGGTGAGGTGGGGATATGTAATGAAATTACAACTTGTTCTTGATACTAATTCAACCTTAACTCCGACGAGGTCAACCAACAGACGATTACCCAAAGTTGAACATCAAGTAATTTATAATATCATATCTCCTTACGTCTTCTGCTTTTTCTTTCTGGCAGCAGGGAACAAAATGTTATTCAGGATCAACCTGTAACCTGGTGAATTGGGATGCAGGTTCAGGTCGGTAGGAGGGTCACCTACAAAATGCTGGTAATCTTCGGGGTCGTGACCACCGTAAAAGGTCCAGGTGCCTTTTCCGTATTCGCCGTGAATATATTTGGCCTCGTTATAAGCTTTATTCTCACCCATTATCAGCACATTTGACTTGACAACACTTTTGTTAAAAGCAGTTGACTGGCCCATGAAACCCTGAATTACCTGCATGTGGTTTTGGCATAACATAGTTGGAACTATATCCCATTTTGCTGAAAAGTCGAATAAGGTGAAGAAATCGCTTTCGCGGGGCACAACTCTCGGTTGTTTGATATCAATATTTGAAAACTCATACTCCATGGGATTGATGCTGAGTTTAAAATTTTCAAATGCAAAAGTTTTTGAATAATCCAGTTTAGAGTTGTAATCAGGAGTAGTACCATCTCCGTCGAACATGCTTTCGCAGATGTCTAAACCTTCAGCTGCAAGCGCAATATCATATGAGTCGGTACCTGAACACATAGTGAACAAAAATCCTCCTCCGGCAGTAAAATCCCTTATCTGTAGAGCTACTGCACGTTTTAAGTCTGATACCTTTTTAAATCCAAGATTGTGTGCCATGCTCTCCAGTGTTCTTACCTGCTCCTGATACCAGGGTGCATTACGGTACATGGCATAGAATTTTCCGTACTGTCCAGTAAAATCTTCATGATGAAGGTGCAACCAGTCATACAACGGCAGTTTACCCTGTACGATCTCTTCATCATAAATTACATCATAAGGGATCTCTGCATAGGTCAAGGCCAGAGTTACTGCATCATCCCACGGTAATTTATTTTTTGGTGAATAGACCGCAATTTTAGGAGCTTTTTCCAGCTTCACGATCTCCATGTTCACCTCAGGGTCACTGATCTCATTTCGGATCTGCTGGGCCTGACCATCAGCAATAACTGAATAGCTTACACCTCTGATGTTGCATTCTTTTTCGAGAGACTCAGTATATTGAAATAAAAAACTGCCCCCGCGATAGTTTAGCAGCCATTCAAGTTGAAGATCACGTTGTAATTCCCAGTAAGCGATACCGTATGCTTTCAAATGATTCTTTTGAGAATCATCCATGTAGATCAGAAGTTGCGCCGAAAAACTTTGAACAGGTATGATCAGACAGATCAGAACCAGAACTGACTTCAGATATTTTCTTGTGTTAAAATGGAACATCCGTATTGGATTCATCTTCAAAACTGTTCATTTTAGAAGCGAAGGTCTTTCTTCCTGCATCCATATTTCTGGGCATAGGAGGTAGCGACTCATCTGTATATTCAGGATCAAGGTCAACAAACTTTGTAAGGTGATCAATGAATCGTACCTTAACATCTTTGATAGGGCCTTTTCTGTTTTTAGCAATGATAAGTTCTGCCACTCCAAGAGTGCTTTGCTCATCTTCTTCGGTAAGTCCGTAATATTCCGGACGATAGATGAACATCACAAAGTCAGCATCCTGTTCAATGGCACCTGATTCACGCAGGTCCGATAGCTGAGGCCGGCGTGAACTGCCTGAACGGTGTTCAACGGCTCTTGAAAGCTGTGATAAGGCTATGATAGGCACTTCCAATTCTTTTGCAATTGCCTTTAGAGAACGTGATATATTGCTGATTTCTTGTTCACGGTTAGAATTTCTCCCTTCGCTGCCCGAAACCATCAGCTGTAAATAATCTATGATGATAAGATCGATCTTCTTTTCAGACTTTAACCGTCGGCATTTTGCACGTAATTCAAAAATTGAAAGTGCCGGTGTGTCATCAATATATATAGGTGCTTCCACAATAGGTTTCACCTTGGCATTCAATTGCTCCCATTCATACTTTTCCAGGTTTCCCTTTTGAATTTTATCGGAAGGAATTTCAGTTTCGCTGGTGATCAATCTGTTCACCAATTGTACACCTGACATCTCAAGTGAGAAAAATGCAACAGCTCTTTTATGTTCAACAGATGCATTTCTGGCCATAGATAACACAAATGCGGTTTTTCCCATACCGGGTCTCGCGGCCAGAATAATAAGATCAGTTTTTTGCCATCCATTTGTAACTCTGTCTAGCTGAAAGAATCCGCTGGGAACACCGGTTAACCCGCTTTCCTGTTTGGAGGCTACTTCAATTTCATTTACAGCTTTGCTGATCAAAGACGACATATCGCTGTACCCTCTGCGTACGTTACCTTCCGATATCTCAAACAAATTTCTCTCAGCAGAATCAAGAAGGTCCAGAACATCCTTGGTATCTTCATATGCATCGCGAATGGTCTCATTTGAAATTCGGATCAGTTCCCTTTGAATGAATTTCTGAAGAATAATTCTTGCATGAAACTCAATGTTCGCTGATGAAGCAACTCGGGATGTAAGTTGGGTAATATAAAATGCACCACCTGCGATCTCGAGAGAACCTGATTTTTTAAGTTCCTGCGAAACAGAAAGCAGGTCTATAGGTTGTGTTGCATGAAATAATTTCTGAATTGCTTCATATATTGTTTTATGTGCATCCTTGTAAAAGCACTCAGGCTTCAAAATATCAATGACGTTGGCTGCTGATTCCTTTTCAAGCATCATGGCTCCCAGAACAGCTTCTTCAATATCAATGGCCTGTGGCGGGATTCTTCCCAGTTCATTCAGCAAGTTTGATGTTGAGGAAGATTTTTTCCCAATTTGCTTTGTATATACCTTCTTGCTCGTTTCAGTCATTTGGT
Source organism: Bacteroidota bacterium (assembly GCA_024643795.1). Classification (GTDB taxonomy): domain Bacteria; phylum Bacteroidota; class Bacteroidia; order AKYH767-A; family OLB10; genus JAHEMF01. The sequence goes on from JAHEMF010000050.1 coordinate 5,407, forward strand.
AAAATTAATCAATGAGGAATGGGGCAGTAGCACAATTCCCGGTAAATATTTATTAACACATTTTGCAATAAAACCCTCTGGAAAAAGGGTCAGATCTCCTGGTAAACTCCCATGGAGGTAAATTTAGCGATCCGATTACTGACCCGCTCTTCTGAATTTTGTTCCTGTAGCTTCGTCAAATGCTTAACAGCATCATTAAGAACAGTTTGAAACATTTTTTCAGGGTTATTGTGAGCACCACCCAACGGTTCCTTTAAGACACCATCAACCAGCTTGAGTTCCATCATGTCCTGAGCTGTGAGTTTGAGTGCTTCAGCTGCTTTTTCCTTGTTATTCCAGTTCCTCCAAAGTATGGACGAACAAGATTCAGGAGAAATTACTGAATACCATGTATTTTCAAGCATCACAACCCGGTCGCCAATTCCTATGCCCAATGCCCCGCCTGAAGCACCTTCACCAATGATATAACAAAGGATAGGCACTTTAAGGATGGCCATTTCATATAAGTTACGTGCAATGGCTTCACCCTGTCCGCGTTCTTCTGCTTCCAGTCCCGGATATGCACCTGGAGTATCAATAATGGTAACCACGGGTTTATTGAACTTCTCAGCCAGCTTCATCAATCGCAGTGCTTTCCTGTATCCCTCAGGATTTGGCATCCCGAAGTTTCTGTATTGTCTCATTTTGGTGTTGATGCCTTTCTGCTGTCCTATGAACATAACAGATTGTCCGTTCATGGTCCCAAATCCGCCAACCATAGCTTTGTCATCTTTCACATTTCTGTCGCCGTACAACTCAATGAATGTATTGCCGGATAAGTGCCTGATGTAATCGAGCGCATACGGGCGGTCAGGATGCCTCGATAGCTGAACTTTCTGCCAGGCTGTGAGATTGGAATATATTTTCTTGCGGGTTTCATCGATCTCTTTTTCGATCTCAGCCACAAGTTTTGAGGTGTCTACCTTTCCTTTTTCACCTATTTGCTTTGCCTTATCGAGTTGCTCATTGAGCTCTTCCAAAGGTTTTTCAAAGTCAAGATGATTCATCGTTTCTTAATTTAGAGCAAATATACAGGTAATAATGCTTCAGTAAATATGGCTTATTCTATATTGTTGATTATGAGTATTTTCGTGATCCATACCAAGAAATGATCCTTTATCCAAATGCTAAAATAAACCTGGGACTCAGGGTTCTTGAGAAGCGAGATGATGGCTTTCATAATATTGAAACCATCATGCTTCCGGTACCAGTGAACGATGTGCTGGAAGTTTCCGAGTTTGATCCGGCATTTTTTGATATTGTAAGATCAGAGCCCCTCTACAGTTCCAAACTGCAGATGAATGAACAGATTGAATTTAATACGCTTGACCCGGTATTTTTTTTCCAGGAGAATGCTCCAGTGGGTTTGCACCATTCTCAAAACTTAGCATTCCGAGCTTACGAGATCTTTGCTGATAAAATAGGAGGTTTACCTGCTTCGGTTTATATTCACTTGATAAAAAAAATACCGCACGGTGCCGGAATGGGTGGAGGCTCTTCTGATGCGGCATATACGCTCAGGGCATTGAATGAATTATCGACAAACAAAGTGGATGCTGATCGCCTTGAAAATCTGGCTATGCGTTTGGGTAGTGACTGTGCATTTTTTATTAAAAATAAACCTGCCCTGGCTACCGGCAGAGGTGAAATTCTTACACCAATAAACATAAACCTTAAGGGATATTCAATAGTTGTTGTCAAACCAGATATTGAGATCAATACCGGATGGGCATACAGCAATATCATCCCAAGACCATTTGGTAAATCCTTGTCTGAGTTAGTTGAAATGCCTGTTGATAAATGGAATTCGCATATTTACAACGATTTCGAAACGCCTGTATTTGATAAGTTTCCTTCTCTGAAGGCGATCAAAAATGACCTCTATGCTTCCGGTGCATTATATGCCAGTTTAACAGGTAGTGGTGCAGCTTTGTACGGGATTTTCAGATCAGGAACTGAATTACAGTATAAGCCCGGTAACTACTTTTATTTTCATAGCTTATTAAATTAATATCCTAAGTTTGAAGTCGATTGTACAACTCAGCCTTTCAATTTAATCTGCAATACATATGGTAGATACTTTTAAACGCTTTGTAAAATCTGAACAAACTGGCGGTATACTGCTCATCGCATGTACAGTAGTTTCATTATATCTGGCCAATTCAGATTTTTCTGAAACATACCAGGCATTCTGGAAGATCAGCATTGGACTTTCCCTTGAGCATTGGATCAATGATGGATTTATGGCCGTTTTTTTTCTTTTGGTAGGATTAGAGATCAAAAGAGAAGTTCTGGATGGAGAGTTATCCACGCCCGGTAAAGCACTGCTTCCTGTGATTGCTGCCTTTGGCGGGATGGTGGTTCCTGCTTTGTTTTTTGTTGGGTTCAATCATGATCAGCCTACCTATAACGGATGGGGTATACCTATGGCAACAGATATAGCATTTGCGCTTGGTATCATGGCATTGCTTGGCGATCGTATACCAACTGCGCTCAAAGTGTTTTTAGTAGCTGTTGCTGTAGTAGATGACCTGGGAGCGATATTGGTCATTGCATTATTTTATGCGCATGAATTTAATATCATGTATTTCATGGGAGGGATGGCCGTGCTGGCACTACTCATTACTCTCAACGGATTAAAAGTGAAAGCTATGTGGGCCTACATTGCATTGGGTATACTGCTTTGGGTTTTTATTTTGAACAGTGGTGTTCACGCAACAATTGCAGGTGTACTTCTGGCATTTACTATTCCGGTAAATCATGACCATGATAAAAGTCTGTTGCATAAAATGGAGCATTCGCTATCTCGTCCTGTTGGATTGTTCATTATGCCGATTTTCGCATTGGCAAATACAGCTATCTTAATTCAAGGCAATGTTATAGATCAGCTCAGTAGCTCTGAGAGTTTAGGTATCATTACAGGACTGTTATTGGGTAAACCTGTGGGGATAATATTGATGGCAGGGCTGGTAGTACTGTCTGGTAAGGCATCATTGCCTGATAACACAAACTGGGGACAGTTGATGGGAGCAGCATTCCTTGGGGGAATTGGTTTTACGATGTCAATATTTATCTCTAACCTTGCCTACTTCGACGAATTGCAATTTCTGCAGGCTTCTAAAATAAGTATACTTGTTGGCTCTTTGCTGGCTGCTGTTGTTGGTATTGTATTGCTTGCGGCGTTTACAAAGGGATCTGAAAAATGATGAAACATTTATTACTCGACAGTTCAATCAAACTTGCATTTTTCAGGTATCATTGATGCCTGTATATTTTAATCATATTTAATCATGAATTTTACATCATACCCGACTTTTAACTTTTACAAAAGCCGGATGATGCTGCTGTGTATTTTCGCTTTTATCTTATCGTTTAACTCGATGGCTCAGTTCCCTTCGTCCGCTATTGATAAAGCATACGATGCGATGAGTGAGTTTGATTATTTCAGGGCAAGAAAATATTTTTTCAATACTCTTGATAAGAAACCTGTACTGGCCGGTTTTGGTTTGGCAGATATTTTGCAACGAGGAGATAATCCTTTTTTTGATCTTGACTCAGCTTTCATATTAACCGAATATGCATTAAGCAGTTTTCCCAAAGCAGGAAATAGCGAACGTAAATTGATGGTAAAGTATTCAGTGGACTCATCAGCCGTGCTAAAGCTTGCTAATACTATCTCTGACAAAGCCTTTAAGATTAGTACCGCTTCAATGAGTATTGATACTTTGAACAATTTTATTGCTGTTTACAAAGATTCGCCATTAAAGGTAAGAGCGATCATTATCCGCGATAGTCTGGCTTTTAATAATATTATTCAATCAGGCAGCTCCTCAGATTTCAAATCTTTTATTGATACGTATCCCGACTCAAGATTGAGAGCTGATGCCTATGAAAGGATGCATTTGGCAGAATATCATGAAAATACTACAGAAGGTGATAAGGAGTCTTATCAAAAATTCGTTGAAACACACCCCCTGAATCCATATGTTATCAATGCTTATGAGCAAGTGTATAAATTGGAAGTATCAGACGAATCCGATCTCAGCCAACTAAAGAGTTTCATCAATGAAAATCCTGAGAACCCTTTTGTTGAAGATGCCTGGCAAAAAATTTATGATGCATTCTTCAAAAAGAATTATGGCAACAGTGCTATTCAGCAATTCAAAAAGCAGTATCCTGATTACCCTGATCAGGAGGAGCTTGATGTAGAATATATTCTTTCAACTACCGATTTTCTTCCGGTATGGCAGAATGATGGATGGGGGTTCATGAACAATAGGGGGGAAGTTTTAATTGAGCCAAAATATTCATCGGTTCAACTGTTCTCTGAAGGGTTAGCTATATTCGAGATTGATGGAAAGTTGGGTTTCATAAATAAAAAAGGGTTTGAGATCATACCGGCTATTTATGATGATGTTGAAGATTTCCATAACGGTATGGCTATTGTTTCAAAAGACGGCTTCAGTGGAGCTATAGACCGTGCAGGCAGACTTGTAGTTCCTTTATTGTATGATGAGATAAGCGATTTTGAAAATGGGATGGCTGCTGCCTCAAAAGATGGTATGTTCGGGTTTATTGACCATACCGGTGGTCTTGTTATTCCTCACAAGTTTGATGAGGCAGGATCATTCAATCATGGTACTGCACTTTGTGAGCTGGATGGTTTGATGGGTATCATTGATTCAACAGGTGCGGTAATTGTGCCATTCAAATATGAATCGCTTGAGAACTTCAAAAGCGGGGTTGCTCGTTTTGGGATCGACGAAATGGTGGGAATTGTTACCAATACGGGTAAAATTCTCGTTGAACCTATCTATGATGAAGTGGGCCTCTTTCTCAATAATCGGGCAGTAGTTATAAAAGACCGTAAACTGGGATATATAGATCTTTCCGGGCAAGTGGTAATTCCACTGAAGTATTATGGTGGAATCAATGGCCTGGCAAAAGGATCGTTCAAAAATGGTTATGCTATTGTACGGTCGAATGGTAAGTATGGGTTGATAGATACATTGGGAAAACTTGTGTTGAGCCCTGTTTATGAAGACATGTATCCGGTGGAAGATGGGCAGGTTGCATTGAAAAGCAGGGGCAAATGGGGTATTTATAACCTTGATAATAAAAAGGATCTTAACGGATTCATATATGATGCAGTAAAAATTGCCAGCACTGAAAGGTTCATTGCTAAGTATAAAGGTAAGTGGGCATTATTTGATCTGGCAGGAAAAAAAATATTACCTGCCGAATATGACTTTATAGAATACATTTTGCCAGGACTCTTCCTGATCGAAATAGCAGATTTGAAAGGGATCTGCGACAATAATGGAAAAATTCTTGTACTTGAATATTTGAAGTCGGTTGATGTTGTGATGAACAAGTATGTTATGCTTAGTTCAGATGATAAGGTACTTTGGTTCGACTCTGAAGTTCAGCAAATGATAGAACTTGAGAAGTAAATGAGTACTATCCAATATTCCATCCCAGACAGTGCTGTCATTGAAAAGCTGAAAGCTATTGTTGGTGAGTCAGAAGTAATTACCTCAGGTGAGGATCTTGAGAATTATTCTCATGACGAAACTGAAGATCTGGTATACCATCCGGCTGTGGTTGTAAAGCCTCAAACCGCAGAACAGGTTTCAGAAATATTGAAAATATGTAATGAGAACTTGATAGCTGTTACTCCCAGAGGAGGCGGAACCGGTCTTAGTGGCGGTGCATTACCTGTTTATGGTGGTGTTTTATTATCGATGGAGCGATTTAATAAGATCTTAAACATCGATGAAAGAAATCTTCAGGCAATTGTTGAACCGGGTGTAATTAATGAGGTGTTTCAGCAGGCTGTAAAGTCAAAAGGATTGTTTTATCCTCCTGATCCTGCAAGTAAAGGATCGTGTTTTCTCGGAGGTAATCTGGCTGAGTGTGCCGGTGGTCCTAAAGCTGTTAAATATGGAGTAACTCGTGATTATGTTTTGAACATAGAAGTAGTGCTGCCAACTGGTGAGATCATTTGGACAGGCGCCAATGTTCTTAAAAATTCAACAGGCTATAACCTCACACATTTGATGATAGGTAGTGAAGGTACACTGGGAATTATTACGAAGATCGTATTCCGGCTTATTCCTTTACCTGCTCATGATATGCTATTGCTGGTGCCTTTTAAGTCGGCAGAGAAAGCCTGCGAATCAGTAGCAGCAGTGTTCAGAGCAGGTATCATTCCTTCGGCGATGGAGTTCATGGAGAGAGATGCAATACTCTTTGTAAAAGAATTTGTTGAAGTTAATATTGAGGTTGAAGATGATTGTAATGCACATCTCATAATTGAGGTAGATGGAAATGATATGGATCAACTTATGAGGGACTGTGAAAAGATTTCAGAGATCATGTATGATTATGAATGTGGTGAGATATTATTTGCTGACTCTGAACAGCGTAAATCAGAGTTGTGGAAAATGAGGCGAGCCGTAGGAGAAGCAGTCAAAGCTCATTCAGTATATAAAGAAGAAGATACTGTTGTTCCTCGCGCAGAATTACCACGTTTGTTGAAAGGTGTAAAACAAATAGGGAATAAATACGGCTTTCATTCTGTTTGTTACGGTCATGCCGGAGATGGTAATCTTCATGTCAATATTCTGAAAAATGATTTGAGTGATGAACATTGGAACAATGCCTTACCCAAAGGTATAACTGAGATATTTAAATTGTGTGTTGAATTGGGTGGAACCCTCTCTGGTGAACATGGAATCGGATTAGTTCAAAAGGAATTCCTTCCTATTGCTTTGACAAGCAAACAGATAGAAATCCAAAAAAATATCAAAAGGGCGTTTGACCCTAACTATATCCTTAATCCCGGTAAAATTTTTCCCGGAAACTAAAATCACTACTATTCCGTTCTATTAAAGGCTCCAAGGTTTGGTGATGGGTAATAAACTGCAAAAAGTTCTCATTTCATTAGTTGTATTGATGTCGGTTGTCCGGTTCTCCTCGGCGCAAGAGATGTTTGGTATAAGCAATTCTAATTTTTCCGGGAATATGGGCATGGGATTAAATCCAAGCTTATTTGTTGGGTCACCATATCATCATGAGTTCAACCTTATTTCCGGGGATCTCTTTATTGATAATGATTATGTGTACGTTAAAAAAGGTACCGGGTTGATAAGGAAAAGTCTATTCGGACAAAGTATCAATGAAGATCGGTATGGTGACTATTATGATGGAGAACCCAAAACCGGTTATGGTTCAGTTTTTTTACGCGGACCGTCTTATATCAGAAATATGGAAAAATTCAGCTGGGGTGTACATACTGCGTATCGATCGGTATTCAATGCACGGGATCTTCCGG
>JAHEMF010000103.1 GCA_024643795.1 Bacteroidota bacterium
ATTCTAATGAAAAAAATAGCATTATTGTTCAGAACCCAGTTTCTGAATTAATAACCTCAGTAGAAATGTTCAATATTTTAGGACAATCTATCATTGAATTTATACCAAATAGCACTAAAAATTATTTAGAATATCATATAGAACAAATAAATACTGGTGTCTATATATTAAACATAAAAACCCAAAATGGAAGGGTTTCTAAAAAAGTTTTTATAAAATGACATGTATTTAACTAACAACTATTTAGCCCCAAACTAAATTTAATCTAATTATGTATAAACAAGTCTTCAATATTCGTATAATATTAGCTACCATAAGCTTACTGTTTTCAATTAGTATATTTTCGCAAACCTGTGGTACAACAATAAACACCTTTCCTTATTCTAAAGGTTTTGAAACTGGAGAAGCCCAATGGACACAAGGAGCGGGTGATGATTTTAATTGGGTAATAAATAGCGGTTCTACCCCATCAAGTAGTACTGGACCATCCTCTGCAAAAAGCGGTTCTTGGTATATGTATATTGAAGCCTCAGATCCACGAATAACAGGAGATAAAGCATATTTTGAAAGCCCTTGCTTTAATTTAACTACTGCTGCAACTGCAACTTTTTCATTTTATTATCATATGTATGGATCTAATATGGGTGATTTAATTGTGGAATTAAGTACCGATAATGGTTCTACTTATCCAAATACATTGTGGTCTTTGAGTGGAAATCAAGGGGATTCTTGGCAACAAGTAAATCTTAATTTAGATTCATATGTAGGTCAAACAGTAAAGATTAGATTTAAAGGTGTTATAGGAAATGGATGGAGAAGTGACATAGCTATTGATGACATCGCATTAAATATTACTACATGTTCTCCATATTTATTAACAAGTACTACAACCTCCTCTCCAATATGTAATGGAAACCCCGCGTCTATTACCTTAAATGGTAGTGCGGTTAACTTACCCACAGGTACTTACAACGTAACCTATGATGTTTCTGCACCAAATGCTGCAACCGGATTAACATCAACCATGGTAGTGACAACGGCGGGAACTGGTTCATTTACTACAAATACATTAGCTAATAATGGAACCTCTACTATTACCATAACAAATTTATCAAAAACCGTTTGTAGTTATTCAATTTCTAGTAATAATACAACTTCAATTACAATTACCCCACAAATAACAAACAATACTATATCGGCCGCTCAAACTATTTGTTCTGGCGCCGTTCCGGTAGCATTAACGGGTAGTACACCAGCAGGTGGTAATGGCAGTTATACGTATTTATGGGAACGAAGTACTACGAGTGCAGTCGCAGGTTTTAGTAATGCAACTGGAACTAATAATATTCAAAATTTTAATCCACCATCCTTAACTCAAACTACTTGGTATAGGCGAACTGTTTACTCAGCGGGTTGCAGTAATACGTCTACTGCAATTTTAATTACAGTAAATTCAAGTATTGGTGGAACGGCGAATTCCAATCAAACTATTTGTTCTGGGTCTTCACCTTCAAATATTACACTATCTAGTTTCACTGGTAACATTCAGTGGCGAGTTTCAAATGACAACATCACTTTTAGTGATATTTCAGGAGCCACAAGTAATACGTTAACCGGCGCACAGATGGGCACTTTAACATCAATACGTTATTATCGTGCAAAAGTTACAAATGGTAGTTGTACCTCTTCAATTTCAAACACTGTAACAATAAATATATATACGCCAAGCACGGGAGGAACAGCCTCAGCAAATCAAACTATTTGTAGTGGAACATCTCCAAGTAATATTGTTTTGACAGGACAAAATGGTAGTATCCAATGGCAAGAATCTACAAATAATTCAACTTTCAACAATATAACAGGAGCTAACTCTAGTACGTTATCTAGTGCTCAAATGGGCACTTTAACAGCTATACGCTATTACCGTGCCAAGGTAACAAATGGCAGTTGTAGTGCAGTATATTCAAATGTCATAACAATTTCAATAAATCCATCCCCAACCATTAGCAGTACAACACCTGGTTCGAGAAGTGGAACAGGAACTGTAAGTTTATCAGCAACTGCCTCTAGTGGTACTATAAATTGGTATGCCAATTTAACTGGTGGTTCAATAATAGGTACGGGAAATAGTTTTACCACTCCAAATATTTCAAATACTACAACTTACTATGTGGCGGTAACTAATGGAACGTGTACCTCTCCAACCAGAATTGCCGTAGTAGCCACAATAAATCAACCAGAAATAGATGTCGTCGGGAATGGAAATTCTATTATTGGTAATGGTTCAAACATCCCTATTATTACTAATAATACAGATTTTGGTGACGTTCAAATAACCTCTCAAACCGTTACAAAAACATTTGTAATTAAAAATACAGGGCCTGGTGCTTTAACTTTAGGAACTATTTCCTTAAGTGGAACTTCTGAATTTTCAATAATAAGTAAACCAAGCTCCGGGACCTTAATTACTCCAGGAAATAGTGCAAATGTTATAATCTCATTTTCTACATCAACCATTGCTCCTCAAAATGATATTTTAAATATAGCTTCCAATGATGCAAATGAGTCCAACTATATAATAAATCTTAGAGCAGAAGGTAAAAAAGTGTTTTTTGATAGTGACGGTGATGGTGTTTACGATGATGTGGATATCGACGATGATAATGATGGCATTGAAGATAGTCTTGAGGAAAACAATTGTGAAAATTCAAGTCTAAATACGGTAAATTATAAATTTTTATATGAAACATTTGGAGTGGGTACCGGAAGAGCCACCATAAACACCAACAATTATGTAGCCACCACGACTTATTGTTTTGAAGATGGTATAGCAGGATCTAATACCGCAGAATGTCCTTCTCAGTCTACTTGGATACTTGACGATGGAGAATATACTGTCGTTTCCAAAATAACAGGAACGGTTTCCAGTGATCCAGAAAATATTCATGGTGATTTAGCTTGGTATAATGGCCCAGATCATACACCGGGTGACACAAATGGTAGAATGGCCGTTTTTAATGCCAGTTTTGATCCTGGAGTATTTTATGAAACCACTATTACAGGATTACTCTCAGGCCTACCAATTTCCTATAGTTTCTCGGCTCTTAATATCATGACAAAAGGAAATTTTCCGGGATCAATATTACCAGATATTACGGTTCAATTTCTTGATTTATCTGGAAATATATTATCAACTTATAATACCGGCAAATTTGGAAGATGTACTGGCAGTATAACCGATAATTCCTGTAACCAAGGAGAATGGCAAAATTTTTCAACCAGTGTAAATTTAGGAAATGTAAATGCTGTAGTGGTAAGGTTTATCAATAATGCTCCTGGTGGTGGTGGTAATGATTTAGCACTAGATGATATAATAATTTCACAGACTTTATGT
>JAHEMF010000104.1 GCA_024643795.1 Bacteroidota bacterium
AGTACCTCTCCAGGCACCTCCGGTAAGTGGAATGAACCATTTTTCAGACCCATTTGAATTGAGCGCCCCCTGTGCCTTTCCCATGAATTGCATCACAGGTGTGCCTGGAAAATAGTGCGTAAAAGGTGATGTAGGACTTTTCGCATGACCTTCATCGAAAGGTGATGGGCCACAAGCAGGGCTTCCTGTTGTTTTCCAGCACCTTAATCCAGTTGTTGTGAGATAGTTCAATTGGCGGAATGGTGCCACAGGCTCAACAACATCTTCCAACATGCTCACCGCATGGCACTGTGACCAGATGAATCCTTTATGATATGTTACAAAATTATACAAAGGACCATGTGTCGACCACTCGGGATCACCGTGTGGATTCACCCAAATATCAAAACAAGTAGTAGCATCGGTAGGAGTACCTAAACTGTAACCCGTAGAGTCAATACCGGCATTTGTAAAGTATGCCTGAATTATCGCCTGATTACCCGAAAGAATATCAATAAGGATGTTAGGCCAGTAGATGAGTTTCGTATAAACAGGAACAGTAATATTGGAGGTGATATAAGTCCCCACAACACCCTGTGCCGTCCACGAGGCAATAGTTGCCGTTACTGTTGAATCAATATCTCCTGTATCAATTATAAATGACCCCCCTTTGTATGAATTGCCCTGATATGAAAAATCTTCACCATCCGCCAATTTGAAAGGGTTGATCACCCAATACACTGGTACGTTATGATTGGTGATAAGGTCCCAAACCATTCCGTAAGGTTTTAAAGCATTACTGTTAGTTTGTGGTGTGATACCAAGATCCACAACAAATGAACCAGTGGTAAATTGTTGATTGGTGGTAGCCATAGCCCTGTCGCTGGGAATGGTGTTCAACCCAATTAATATTGTAAAAAACAGAATTAAAGCTAATCCAATAATAGCGGCGCCAATTATCAGGAAAGTCAACCTGGTGCGCATAGCATTTTTTGGAAGATTACTTGTTTTCATTTCATTCAGGTGTTAATTCTAAACCGTGCCCGTTCTACGGAGGTGTACCTGAATGGTTACAAATGAGGAAAAACTTGAACTATTCGAATATGTCTTTAAAAGTGAGTGGCCGCTCTGCCCCTCTCCATCTAAACCCTTTAAGTATCAGTTCTTTAGGTGAAAGTTCATCAGGTGGGTATAAAATCGCTTCCGGCTGATTGATGAGCCCTATCTCTCTTATTTTTCGATCTTCTATTCTGATGACCATATCAGAACAATCTGCTCTGTTCACCCCAGTGATCTGATCCTTATTGTTTCTTGTATAATAGATAGATTGACCATTCCCGATCACAAAGATCTCGTTAAGTTCATTCTCAACAAACTGCCCTGTCATGTCACGTCCCCTTACCTGATTATACCGTAACGAATCCTCTGATGAGCAGATGAATGAATTATTGCGCATAATAAGTTCTTTCACCTCATTGCCATAAATTAACAGCATGATACTATCAGCAGTAAGCTGATTAGTCTCATTCCAAATAACAGGGCGCTTAAACATCCGCATCAACGAATCAGACTCGCTGAAAGCAATAGAATCACATTTCCCCTGAAGATCATTTTTAAAAAACTTAACACCATGGAATGCTTGCCAATTCTTTAATCCTGCAATTGTATCCTGAGATGCAAATAATGTATCGGCATGTAAGTATAAGGTATCAGCATCAAAGTATCTCGTCATTAAAGTTTTACCGGTAACAAATCCTGTTTTATGTTTGTCATCCATAAAACCGTAATCGCCAGTTATATTCAATTGTTCTACAGTATCTTTTAAAGAAACATTGTTGAAGCCCCTGCCCAGCAATAAGTTTCTGTCATATAAAAGACTGTCGGCTGAAATAAAACGTGAACCGGATCGTATATATGAATGTCTCCCAAAATATGATTTGCCACTTGCGGTATTGTACCATCCCTTCCTGCAATAAATAAAAGAGCTATCTCTGTCGTGCGAGTAAATATAAGTAGGCCCATGAAACCCGGCTACCTTACTAAAGGTGTTATAAGTTAATGTGTCTGAAGTAAGATGATACGACGGGTTCTCAAGTCTGACCTTATATTTAAAATATAGTGTTCTGGAACCTGCGTGATAAGTCCCTGTTTCACTTGTGAGGACATTTTCCGCATCAAGGATCTTACCGCCACCAATATAACTGCCTGTCTCAGCATCCATATTGTAAGTGAGATCGTCAGAGTACAGGGTCATTTTTCTGTCAGTTAAAACTACATCACCGGTAACGGTGGCAACTGATGTATTTCCATCATAATTCAATTTGTTCCCAAGCAGTCTTATGCTATCACCTTTGGTGATAATTATTTTACCAAACGCTTCCAGGCTGTTACTTTGCTGATATAAATACGCACTATCGCAAAACATCAGTGTGTTTTTGTGCCGAAACCTCACATCTCCAAGCAATCGGGAAACGTTGGGACCTAACGATTCATCACCTTCAAAAGTATTAGCGTTAAGAATTTCGATCTCTGCATTCTGCTGAGCGAAAGCGATCAAGCAAATATGGCAGCTAAAGAAGCAGGTAATAAGCAAGGTTCGCTTAACCTGTAAAAATATCATGCAAATTCTTCTGTACATGGGAGAGTCTCGCTCCGGTCGGGACCAACTGAAACAATTACAATTGGTACTCCAAGATTAAATTCGAGGTAATTGACGTAATTCCGGAGTTCGCCTGGTAAGTCATTCACTGAAGCTGCACCTTTAAGATCATCCTTCCACCCATCCAGAATCTCGTATAAAGGTTCAAGTTCATTTTCAATTACTCCAAATGGAACCCTTTCGGTAACCTCACCTTTATAATTATATGCAGTACAAACCTTTATTTTTTCAAACCCGCATAGGACATCAGGTTTGGTCATGATGAGTTTGGTAACACCATTCAACATAATGGCATACTTAAGTGCAGGTATATCGAGCCATCCACATCTGCGGGGCCTCCCTGTAGTTGAACCAAACTCATTTCCTGCCGTTCGCATACGATCACCATCTTTATCAAACAATTCAGTAGGGAATGGTCCAGATCCTACACGGGTACAGTAAGCCTTGAAAATACCATACACTTCCCCAATATTACCAGGAGCAATACCTAATCCCGTACAGGTGCCTGCGGTAATAGTATTAGATGAAGTGACGAATGGATAAGATCCAAAGTCAACATCCAGCAAAGAACCTTGTGCACCTTCTGCAAGGATTGATTTACCAGTAGCGATCTGTTCATTGATCATATACTCACTATCAACAAGATTCATGGAGCGCAGCAGTTCAACACCTTTCATCCACTCAGCCTCCATTTCAGAATGATCTTCATGATAATTCATATAGCTCAAC
>JAHEMF010000105.1 GCA_024643795.1 Bacteroidota bacterium
AGGACCGTTGGGGACTGTAGGCTACAATAAAGCTGCTACAGAAGCTGCGTGGATTGAAGTCACCAAGTTCCTAAAGAGATGACTTTTTGTTATGTCTTAGCATGTCAAATCGGATTGAATAGAACCTGCGGTATCTCCAACTAAAGCGTAACGAGAATTTACATTAGATAAATTTGCAATATCTATCTGATTTTTCTATTAAAAGAGAAAAAGGAGGTAGATATGCAAAACGAAATATTGGTCCAAACCAACCCAAATTATCTTCATGGCAGCCATCCGATCGGTCTTAACGACTATTTTGGTGACAATTCGTTCCCTTTAGTCGTCAAACCGGCCAAATCTGCACCAGAACCTATCAATCCACGCCTTATCCTTTTCAAACGAATATTAAACAACATATTTAAAAGTGACCTTCCTTCCCAAAAACATTTTGCTCAATACATGCGCCATAAATATCGACGCAACTGCAGACCTAATACGATTCGACTGGCGGCTACTTCGCTAAACCAATTTCTGGATTTCTATCGTGATAGGGGTAAACAGTATATCGAACAAATTGAAAGGGAAGATATTGAGGCTTTTGTTGAAAGCCAACAGGATCGGGATTTAAAGCCACGCACGGTACGCAGCCGCTTGTGTGCAGTGTATGCTTTTATGCATTTTTTAATCGACAACAAAGTGTTGGGGCACGAGTTGCTTGAAAGAAGAATCCAGCTAAAACTTCCCGAACAACTCCCCAGGGCAATAGAGCCGCATGATGTAGAACAGCTGCTTTCAGTGATCCACCCTGTTCGTGATCGTGCCATGATATTGCTATTATTGAGAACCGGTATGCGGATCGGCGAATTGTTAAGCACCAAAATGCACGATGTTGATTTGAACAAGCAACGCATATTAATCTACGAAGCCGAAAAGACAGGCTTGGGACGCGTTGTTTATTATAGTGGCGATGCCCAGGAAGCCCTTATGTCATGGTTAAAGGTGAGAAACACCTTCAAGGAGATGCTCTTTTATGCTCAAGGGCGGGAATCCATCGGTTATGAAGCTTCCCGCAGCATGTTCAACAAGTATTTAAAAAAAGCGGACCTGGAAGACCGGGGATACACGCTTCACTGCTTACGACATACCTTTGCCACTGATCTTTTAAATGCCAGAATGCCACTGGAGTGCTTGAGGATTTTGCTGGGCCACACCAGCCTGGATGTTACCCGGATATACGCCCGGCTTACCGATAAAACACGTGAACGAGAGTATTTTACAGCAATGGATCGAATCCTGAGGGGAGAAAGCGATGCAGATAACCAATGTGATTATTAACTTCAGACGGCATCTGAAGCGTCGCAATTACTCTAAGCATACGGTTAAATACTATCTCTATATTATCCGACAATATGTCCTGTGGCTGGATGTACCGCTTGAGCAGGCAACCGTCGAAAAAGTAGATGCCTATATTGATCACCTCCACCGCAAACGCCTGCATCCTGCAAGCATCAACCTGTACCTGGTCATTCTTCGGGTGTTCTATAGCTACCTGAAATATGACGAGAGTATCCCGCTGACGAATCCGATCAAACGCAATCGCCGGTTGCGTGAACCTAAACCATTGCCAAAAGCTTTACGGGACCAGGAAGTTGAACAGTTGCTGAATGCTATAAAAAACAAGCGTGATATGGCTATGTTCAAGTTGATGCTCAGATGTGGGCTGCGGGTGGAAGAGGTCTCCAATTTAACGCGTTCTGCAGTTAATCTCAAACGGCGTAGAATCCTTGTTCAACAAGGTAAAGGCGGCAAAGACCGGGTTGTATATATCAGTGATGATGCCCATGATGCATTGCAGGCATATCTCGATGAGAGATCATTTTATCGAAAAAAGAAGATCTTTCTAGTTGAACGGGGAAAATATAAAGGGCACCCGATCTCGGTACGCGGCATTCAAAAACGCATGGAATTTTATGCTAAAGAAACGTCTATAAAAGTATCCTGCCATCGCCTGCGGCACACCATGGCCACCCAGTTATTAAATGCCGAAGCAGAAATTGAAACGATCCAGGATCTACTAGGCCATAATTGGATTACGACCACCCAGAAATACTGTAAACTCTCGAATTTGAAAGTGCAAAGAGGTTACTTCAAAGCTATGAACCGGGTCCAACAGCAGCAGGTTCAGTCTCCGGTTAACCAGATTTATGATAGCGGATATGGGGGGAAAGAAAAATTATGCTTGACAACCTGAGAAAAGTAGATCAGTTAAATAGACTATAACCACCCAATAATAATAGTAAAATCAGATCTCATTACGCATTACTCCAACTTATCCCCAGGTATCACATTTATGTGATAACCTGCTATAGTATCAACACCTGCCAATAGTTCTCCAAACTTTTTTCTTGGATATCAAAATCAGCGTATATAGGCGGTTTTTCCAGTGAATATTTTATACCAATACCCTATACTATGTCTTTTACATTTTATTCCCGAAACTCCGAGCATACTATGGTGTTTTTGGGCTAACGGCTGGGTCAGAGAATCAGTGATAGGCAATTTTTTTAAAAAAAGACTGGTCGTAGCATTTTTCAGGGAATTAGATGGCACACAACATATTGTACCTCTATAAAATAATGCGAAACATTGATATAATCATACAATCAACAGGGTTACAATTCTGTCAGATTGTTCAAATCTCCAATATTCCAACTGATTGCTCGAATGCAATTTACATTGGTAACTTTCGATTCAATAAAGAAGTGACCAAATAATACTTTTCATATTAGGCTATCATAATAGGAGGCGTTAATAACAGAGTAAAAATAATGAGATGCCCCTATGGACGTACAAACATCATATTCCTGAATCAAACGTTAAAGATACTGATAGCAAGTTTTGTGGCGCACAGATATAATGAAAGTATTTTCTAATAAAACAATAAGTTAAACTAATTATACATCAACCGACCTGTTTGGTGTATGAATTTAACTTGATAATTCCCCGCAGCTTGCTGCGGGGTGGCAGCTGTGGTAATCATGATGCATGATCAATGGAACTGTTAGAAAAGGCTATCCTTGTGCATGGCAAATACATTATCACATTGTTTTTCCGATAAAGTATCGCAAAGCTCTGTTAGATCCAGAAGTAACAGAAATAATAAAAGAGACCTCAGAAGGTATTGCTGAGCGATACTCCATAGATATGGAAGCCATTGGTTGCGATAGCGACCATGTACATCTTTTATGCGGAGCGCATCCGAAGATTGCTCCGGGTAAGATGGTTCAAATATTTAAGAGCATAACGGCACGCGAAATATTCAGACGCAAGCCATCAGTGAAAAAGGAGCTATGGGGAGGCGAGTTTT
>JAHEMF010000051.1 GCA_024643795.1 Bacteroidota bacterium
TTTTAAACTGGGACTCATTTTCAAAGGGGTAATGCCATTGCGCATAGGGCATCGACCCTGAGTCGAACCACACATCTATCAGATCGCTTTCGCGATAAAGTTTTTTACCAGTATCAGAGATCAGGATTATATCATCAACATAAGGTCTGTGCAGATCCACATCAGCAGCAAGGGTATCATATTTATTCTCAACTCCTGCTTTCTTTGCCTTTTCTATTTCGGCACCCAATTGCTTGATGGAACCTATGCAGATCTGCTCGGTTTTATCTTCTGATGTCCATACCGGCAACGGGATACCCCAGAACCGTGAACGACTCAAGTTCCAGTCGACTAGATTCTCAAGCCAGTTTCCGAAACGCCCGGTGCCCGTTGATTCCGGTTTCCAGTTAATGGTTTTATTAAGCTCTATCAAGCGATCCTTGCAGGCGGTTGTTTTTACGAACCACGAATCAAGCGGATAATATAAGACCGGCTTATCCGTACGCCAGCAATGCGGGTATGAGTGTTCGTACTTTTCTACACGAAAAGCCTTATTATCCTGCTTTAATTTGATTGAAATTCGTTCGTCGACTGATAAATATTTATCGCGACCCTGTTTTTTAGTTTCAGCTGCCTTCTCTTCATCGGTGAGATATTCTTCTTTCACATACTCACCGGCAAAATCCGTCACCTCTTTTACAAACTTTCCACGCTTATCAACCAATGGCGTTATATTTCCTGCTTCGTCTGTCACCATTATGCTGCTGATGCCATTTTCATTACACACCCTGAAGTCATCAGCACCAAAAACGCTGGCTGTATGTACCACTCCGGTACCGTCTTCTGTTGTTACAAAATCGCCGGGGATGACGGTGAAAGCTTTCCCTTCAGGCTGAACATAGGGCATGAGCTGCTCATAATTGATACCAAGCAATTGCTTTCCCTTATACTCACCCGTTATAACAAAAGGGATCAGTTTATCACCCTCTTTATAATCTTCCAGCTTAAGATCTGCAGCTTTTTCGGAAAAATATTTACCTACCAGATCTTTTGCCAGTATAACGGTTATTGGTTTAAAAGTATATTGGTTAAAAGTTCTTACAGTTACATAGGTTATCTTTTCCCCTATCGCCAGTGCACAGTTTGATGGCAGTGTCCATGGTGTGGTGGTCCATGCTATAAAATAGATGTCTGTATCAGCATTGCTGAACAGGAATTCCGATACGTCTTCACGCTTAACCCTGAACTGGGCTATAGCAGATGTATCTTTCACATTACGGTAGGTGCCCGGTTGATTCAACTCATGTGAACTGAGTCCGGTTCCGGCGGCAGGTGAATAGGGTTGGATGGTATAGCCTTTATATAACAGTTCTTTTTCATACAGCTGGCTCAGCAAATACCAAACTGTTTCAATGTAATTGTTTTCAAAGGTGATATAAGGATGATCCAGATCGACCCAATATCCCATTTTGCGGGTAAGGTCATCCCAAACTTCCTTGTACTTCATCACCTCTTTTCTGCACGCCTTGTTATAATCTTCAATGGTGATCTTCTTTCCTATATCCTCTTTAGTTATACCCAAAGTTTTTTCAACGCTGAGTTCAATAGGGAGTCCGTGAGTATCCCATCCACCTTTTCTTTTTACTTGAAATCCTTTTAAAGTTTTATAGCGGCAAAAAATATCCTTGATAGCACGTGCCATTACGTGGTGTATTCCCGGCAATCCATTTGCCGACGGAGGTCCTTCATAAAAAGTAAATGCCGGCTTTCCTTCACGGGATACAATGCTCTGCTCAAACACTTTTTCCTGTTGCCAGAATTCCAATATTTCATCCGCTGTCGCGGGGAGGTCCAGTTTCTTATATTCCCTGTATTTCATGGTGTAAAAAAGAGGTGCAAAAGTACAATAAATAGGCCATACAGTCAATATCTTGCTGATATTCAAAATATTATGCCTTTAAAACGGTTTTGGTGAACAGTCATATAAACTTGATGAAATGATAGCCACTCCATGAAACTATTGACTAATATTACTTTATATACTCTTAAGCGAAAACAATGGATGTTGTAAAAAGAACCTTCATTTTTATCCTTGCTTTAACACTATCTTTTTCGGGTGTGTTTGCACAATGCACACCTCCACAGATAATAGCGATCAATAAGATCTTTTATTTCGGTGCCCTTCAAATAACCACAACGTTAGATTCACCGGGCGAATACTATGTCGAGGTAGGGCCACAAGGCTTTATTCCCGGTCAGGGTTCTACACCTGCAGCAGGCGCATATCTTATTTTACTTGATCAGCTTACCCTGAATGCTGAGCCTGTGATCATGGCATGGTCTAACCCGGGAACTACCTATGATTATTACCCCAGGATAAAATGTCCGGGAGGAACCTGGACAAACAACGGACCCAAGTTCACTTATACCATCCCAATAGCTGACTGCCCATATCTACTTCGGCTCGACTCTCTCGAAAAAAAATTCGAGATCCCTTATAATACAATTGCAGGACTACCTTTCAGCTTATTCAATGCCTGCAACTCTTGGTACACAGAAGCAGAGTTACGCTACAGGTTTACTGTGCCTGATTCAGGATACTATATACTTGAATCAGAATTCAATATTTTATATACTCCTACTATAGTTGCCATGAAAGTACTTGACAACGATTGCAGTGTAGGTAGTTACAACTGTTTAACACAATATTCCGGCTCAGCAGGCAGCCAATACTATACCCGTAAATATCTTATTGGCCCTTTCAATGCAGGAGAACATTACGATCTGTTGTTCGATAATCCTGATACCACATTTGCATTTGATTTTCATTTCATGTCCATGAAATGTCCCCCACCTGAAAATATAACGCCCTATAATATAGGTCAGAACAGTATTGATTTCAGTTACACGGGTTATAGTCATGATACGGTTATTGCAGAATACGGGCCTCGGGGATTTACTCCCGGAAATGGTTTGATCGCCGGTCCTCAGGGCACTGTTTCCATAGTATTATCATCACCTGTTTCGCTTTCAGGATTAACCACATTTACTGAATATGATGTGTATTTCAGGGCAGTTTGCGGAGGTTTATTCACACCTAACAAACTGGTGCGATTCACCACTTCAAAAGACTGCTATGCATCACCAGTATTGAATTGCGGTGACTTCGGGACCTATTATTATGACGGCGGAACAGGATTCCCGGGAGTGAACAATGACGGTGCCTGGCATATGAATACCTGCGGAACCATCATAGTTCCGACAGACAGTGCTGAGGAATCACTGTACCTGTTCACCCCTTCTGTAAGTGATACATTCAATTTACATGTGTTTGCTCTCAATGGTTATCAGAATTATTATAAAGCTTCTTATTACATAAAAGACATGAATCTGGGTTGTAACGAAGCCGGGTTTGTGTGTGTTGGTGAATCATACCAACATCCTTCAATTTTTACACCTCAGGATATCAATCTTGGCTTACTTACGGCAGGCCACACCTATTTGATCAGAATTGACGGGCCGCAGGACAACAATTTTGCGAGCTGGGATAGTTATACGTATCATTTTCAGTTGCAATGTAATGGTGTTTGCTCAGGTTCACCACCCATTACAAACTATGGAGGTATTTCACCAACATCAGTGATTATAAATACTCAATGTAACACCTGTTTAACTGATCCCATTCTCGAATATGGGCTCGCGGGGTTTACACCGGGAACAGGTTCAACACCCGGACCTGGGGGAACTGTAATTACAGGTATAGCGTTCCCGTATACCTTAAACGGGCTGACCACTTTGGTAAACTATGATATTTATATCCGTTCCAATTGCACATCAACAGGTTCCGGTTACGGAAGTAATTTTGGTCCTTTAAATGTTACTCCATGCACAAAAGATCCAGGTTGGGTTTCATATATTAATACAAATCCGGTATTTGCTTCTTCTCCATATTTTATGTGCAAAGGGGATTCCATTACTATGATCGTTGACGGTGGGGGAGTGCTTGCCACAGGCTCACAATGGGTGTGGTATAAGCGTTTAATAGGTAGCGGATTGCCCACTTGCACTATTGATACATTGGCTGGTTTTGGCGACTCACTCACAGTTTCGCCTGATACAACAACATATTACATTGTCAGGGCTGAAGGCCCATGTGGAATTGGTGAATGTGTAGGAGCACTTGCCACAGTTCTTCCTTCTGCTATAGTATTTACAGGTTCCCCATTATTTTGCCAGGGATCATCCACGACTATTTCTGTCAATAATTATCCATTATATGCATATGCATGGTCCTCAGGACAATCTTCATCATCTATTTCCATTTCAAACCCCGGAACATATACTCTTACCGTTACTGACAACAAAGGGTGTGTAGCAAATGACAGCATTGTCGTTTCTGAGGTGCCTTTACCACAAGTAACTGTTTCTGCCAATGGCCCTCTTACATTTTGTGTTGGTGATAGTGTGATTTTATTTGCTACACCCGGATTGGCAAATTACAGTTGGTATAAAGAAGGCAAAACCCCTGTTCTCAGCAGCATCAATTATTTTTCAGCAAAATCAACCGGCAACTACTTTTATGTAGGGTACGATCAGAATGGATGTGTTGATACATCCTTGTCACTCAGTGTGAATGTCCCCTGCGCAACACCGGTAACCAATGAACAGCGCGAAGTCGATGGTCCGGGCTACTATCAAAAGACAGTATCATTATATCCCAATCCTTCAGTTGGCACAGTAAATCTGCAGCTGAATTGTGCTGAAGCTGTACCTGAATTCAGAATATTTAATAGCAGTGGCCAGAATGTGGATGCTACAGTAAAGCCTTTGGGATACGGCGGATACGAGATCCCTAAACTGGCACCAGGACTTTATACTATTGTGGTGACATGCCCTGAGATGCAGTACAGTGGCAGGTTCATTATAGTTGCGTCAAAATAACATGCGCCAGGGGGCGAGCGTTCATGCACCTTGGTGCATGACTATCCCCGGACTGTTACAGGCCGGGATAAAGAGCGAGCACCCGGTTCAGGCGCCCTGATCTATCAAATTACCTCAGCTCAAACTCTGCCTTGACCTGTTGCTTTATAGTGATCTTTTTAAAGGCGACATTTTGTTCGCCGCCAACTTGTCCTTCATCCATCATAACGTTTGCCTGCATACGATAATTCACATAAGGCATAACGCCAAAATCCACCTCTTCAATCAACAGTGCTTTACCGGCAGACTCACCGATACTGGATGCAAGATAATCTGCTTTTTCTCGTGCCGCTTTTACTGCGCTGATCTTTACCTCCTTTTTCAGTTCTTCCATTTTTGAATGATCCACACGCGAGACGTATGCATTTACCACAGCTTCATCGTTCAGCAATGGCATCAGTCCATCGATCTTTCTGGTATCGGTAAATTTGATCTCATAACTTATAGTGGCTCTGAATTCAGGTTTTTGCTTGTTCTTTCTAACCCACCACTGATTGTATGCATTTCCACCGGCCTGCTGCACTACAATATCTTCGTTGGCAACACCTGCCTTGGTACAGGCCTGAAGAAATTCACGGGTAATGGCCTCAATATTTATCTTCTCTTTAGACTTGTTGTCGTACTCTTTCAAACTGAATGTCATGTAAATCTCATCGGGGTCAACTTCCTTTTCGGCACTTCCCGTAACAACAATGCGAGGTATTTGACGGGGTTGGTCCATTACAAGTTGTGCATGAACGTTTGTAAATACCGTTATCATCATTGCGATGATCAGAAATGTGTTTTTCATTTTCATAATATTTTTTAATTATATAATCCTGATTCGTAACCTGCATCAACTTTAAGTCCTCCTCCCAATGCTGCTGCCACTGCCAACTGATCACATAATTCATTTTCAGGGTGATCGTTGTGGCCTTTGATCCAGTGAAATTTCACATCAAACTTGGGGTAAATCTCTAAAAATCGCTTCCAAAGGTCGCCGTTCTTTTTCTTGTTGAAATTATTTTTTTGCCAGCCAAACACCCATCCTTTTTCCACCGAGTCTACCACGTATTTACTATCTGAATAAATCACAACTTTTTCATTGCTGCGCTTCAACGATTCAAGTGCAATGATAACACTCAACAACTCCATGCGGTTGTTTGTTGTCTTACGAAATCCTTCCGACAGCTCCTTTCGGTGGCTGTTCCATAATAGAACGATGCCGTATCCTCCCGGTCCGGGGTTACCACGTGATGAGCCATCTGTAAAAATTGAGATCAATGTATTAGATAAAATTAAATTTGAAATTATAGATTCTAAATTCGAGGAGAGGGTTAAATGTTATTGGTCAATTAGTCATTAGTAATCGAGTGGTTTTTATGTAATGATCCTGCATTCATTAAATAATTGAATAATTACATAATTATTCCCCTTTCCCACATCTTCATTAACATATTAGAGCATCCGTCATATTTTAAATTGGGAAGAGGTCAGTGGTCATAGGGCTCTTTTACCATAGAGAGTGTTGCCAGTTTTAATTCTACATTCATTAAATAATTAAATAATTGAATAATTATATAATTATATCAAATTGCCACCTCCTCATTAGCATATTAACACATTACCTTTCACACTCCCACATTTGCGCGGAACAATTTAACGGCTATAGCCATCAGAATAAAACCGAACACTCTTCTCATAACTCCAATTCCTCCCGGGCCTAACAACTTTTCAAGAAAGCGGAGATTTTTTAAGCACAGGTAAACAAGAACCAGGTTCAGAATGATGCCGGTAATTATTTCAAGTGAATTGAATTCAGCCCGTAACGACAAAAGCGTGGTCATTGTACCTGCTCCAGCGATAAGCGGGAAAGCGATAGGCACCACTGACGCCGTTGCCGGTAATTCGTCTCTGTAAAGTCTTATCCCCAAAATCATTTCAAGTGCAAGAAAGAATAATACGAAAGATCCGGCAATGGCAAATGATGATACATCTATGCCCATGAATTTTAAGATGTTCTCTCCCAGGAACAGGAACAGTAACATGATCAGAAAGGCAACCATAGTGGCCTTTTCAGGATGAATGGTGCCTGTTTTTTGCCTGATTTGAATAATCACCGGGATAGAGCCTATGATATCTATCACTGCAAACAGGATCATAGAGACCGTGAGGATGTTTTTGAAGTTCATTGTGCTAAATCATGTTGAATGCAAAAATAAGGATATTAGGTCTGCCACAAAGAGTTGCCTTTTTTAATAGTCACATTGTCAATTTTATTGGTTTTTGCAAAAAAACCCGGCCAATGGGTGATAATATGCAAAAATCGCTTGTGAGATCCATGATCTTCCAGCTATCATGCAGGATGTTACTACTGACCGGATCTGTCAGCTAAAAATCAATTTCAGTATTCTTCTTTATCCATTCAACTTTGATTGTATAATCGACAAAGAGATGAATGCAAAACCAAAGTTCCGGAAAGAAGAAACAAACGGATTTTATCATGAACTAAAAGCAGAGGTAACCGATCTGGTCAACGAACTTGATTCCGAAACCGATCATCTTCCGGCTATTAAAATGTTCATTCTTGGCGCATGTTACATTGGTGCATGTATCATGATAAACACTTCTGCTGATACTATAGCTGAATTATATATGAGCTATGCCGTTGCAGGCCTTTTGATGGTATTGCTGGTTTTAAATGTTGTTCATGAAGCATCGCACAACACACTTTTCAAGAAAACATTATACAATCAGATCGCAATTTGGTGGCTGGAGCTATTTGGCACAGACTCTACACTTTACAAGAAGAGACATATTGTTTACCATCATACATATCCTAATGTAAGTAAGTTTGATGCAGACCTTAGTCAGAACAGCCTGGTTCGTGTCATCCCTCATGATGAGTATAAAAAGCATCATCGGTTTCAACCGTTATATCTTCCCTTTCTTTATCTGCTGTTCTCGCTGAACTGGTTTTTAGTGAGAGACTTTAATGACTTTTTCACATCTGCAGAAAAATTCGGATTAAAAAAGTCGAAGCTTTTAAAGTTATTGATCCAAAAGGTTCTGGTAATATGTGTTTGGATCATCATGCCATATCTGCTATCTGATCTTCCCCTTTGGATGTTCATTACCGGTTTCATTATTTATCATGTAAGCGCCAGCATACTTGCAGTAGTGGCAGTTGGATGTGCTCATGTGAATGAAGACGCCGAGTTCCCGGTTCCTGATAAAAATAACAGGTTAAAGGACACATGGGCAGTTCATCAGCTAAAAACCACACAGGATTTTGCAACAGATAACCCGCTCGTTAATGTGTCCTTTGGCGGATTCAATTTTCACGTTGCTCATCATTTATTCCCAAACCTTCCAAGCAGGCATTATGAAAAGGTGACCCGTGTGATCCGTGAAAAAGCCTTTAAATATGGACTTGAATATAAGTATAAACCCATGCTGCAGGCTCTTGTATCTCATTTCAGACTGATCATCAGCAACAGCACACCCATTCCCCAACCTGATATGTGATCACTGAATATTAGCCATTCTCTAAACCCTGAAACCATGTTAACCATACTAATAATTTCCGCTCTTAGAAAACTGATAGGTCCTAATGCTGATAAATACTTGCCGATACCATCGGATAATGCTATCAGGGTCTTAATCATACTATTCACTTTTTTGACAATAACATTTGCAAAGGCCTTTTCACAAACAAGTGTTGTGCAATTCGAGATCTACAAAGATTCCAGGCAAATAGGTGTGATCACTTCGCACAAAAAAACTGTGGACAATAAGACCAACATAACTACAGATACAAAAGTGAAGGTAAATTTATTGTTCACTGTGCATTTCAATGAGCGCCGGTCGGTAATGTACAATCAAAATGTTCTTGAATCGGCCAAACTAACAAGAGACATCAGCAGTATGATGGAAAAGACCATGACAACAACACGCTCAAACAACAAATATCTGATCAGTTCAAAGCAAGGTAATAATGATATTCGAGGTGATATTAAGATATGTGTATCCGACCTGTACTTTGAAGAACCTCGGGGGATCACAAAAGTATATTCTGAATATTGGCAACAATATATAGCAGTTAACAAATTATCTGATCATGTTTATGCTACCAGCTATCCTGATGGATCATCAACAATTTTCAATTATTCCGCCGGACAGTGTACTGGTATGACCACTAAAACCAAATACGGAACCATTACCATTAACAGAGTCTCCAGTTCACTTGCATCAAACAAGAACTAACGTCATGCAACTGGCATCTATCATATCAATTATATTGATCAATGGGATCTTACAGGGAAACATCCTTGAACACAAAGGCTCGCCATTTTACGTGAAAAATGGTAATCATATAGTATTTGTTAAAAGGATTTTCGGAGCCCTGTTATTGGGTGGGTGCCTGATAATCAACAAGCATGGAATAGACCCTCCTGCTGTTTACAGGATATCACAATATGCTGAATTACTGATTGGTGCCACTCTGTTGATTTCAACATATCTGGTTCTTAATTACTCCATCAAAAGGCATACAGATATAGCGCAAAAATTTCCTCTGCTAAAATATTCGGAATGGCAACCAGCGCATCATCTTACCAATATATTAACTCAATCAGCATATTTGGCTGTGTATGAACTTGCTACACGGGCCTGCCTGATCAACACACTGAACAGCACCGCGGGGTTATCATCGGCAATAATCATAGCTGCTCTTATAAATGTTGTGTCACATTATCCCAAGGGGAAATTTGAATGTTTGGGTTCTCTTCCATTTTCATTGATCCAGTCATTTCTGTGGATAGCTTTCGGAAGTATAATTCCCCTGATAGTATTTCATATCGTGTTCAACCTGGCCTTTGAATATAATTCCATTATTCTCAACCTAAAAAAAAGAGTGCCATGAAGATCCTACTAACAGGGGCAACCGGATATATAGGATCAGCGATCCTCAAAATGCTTTCTGAACAACCCGTCCAGGTAGTTGCACTGAGCCGTGATTCAGGGAAAGTACCCCCTTACAAAAACACGACAGCTGTTGCATGCGACCTGACAAATCCTGATTCGCTGGATAAGTTTCTTTGGGATTGCGATCATGTGATCCACAATGCGGGTTATGCGAAAATGTACTCAAGTGACCCATCAAAATTCTATAAACTGAATGTTGAAGGAACACGGTTTTTGCTTGAAAGGAGTATTGAATTGGAGATAACAAAGTTAATTCATGTATCTACATGTGGTGTTACAGGATATCTGAGCGATCTGTTAGTGAATGAACTCATGCCCAGGATGACACCATTTACTACCGACTATGATATGTCAAAATCGATCGGTGAGCATCTGGTGCTTCAGTATGCATTGAGAGGTTTACCTGTGAACATCGTGCGATTACCCAGAGTGTATGGTCCCGGTAATCTTACGCTGGGGGGCTCATTGACACGATTCATCAAACGCAGCAGAGATCGTGGATGGAACATCATACCGGGCGATGGTTCATCAATAGGAAGCTATGCTTTTTCAGAAGATGTAGCCAACGGCATCTTCAAGGCATTGTCATATGGAAAGCAGGGTGCTATCTACAATTTAGGGGGGGCGAATGTTTCGTACAACACACTTTTCGATATACTGAGCTTTGTTTCCGGCAAGCAGATAAAAACATTTCGTATTAAGGGATCACTGTTGAATACTGCTGCTTACTTAATTGAATGTCAAAACAAGTACTTGAATACGAATTATTCACTTACAAGAGCGCTTGCCTCGAAATTGAATTCCAATAACTCTATCGACAGCAGTGCAGCAAAATCTGAATTAGGCTATCAGATCACTGATCTGGATACTGGTTTTTTAAAAACATTAAAATGGTTGGATCATGAAAAATATTAATGGAAAATTAAATTCTGAAAGTCGTATGGCAGCATTGGTAACAGGAGCCAGTACTGGTTTAGGAAGATTCCTTGCTCTTGAATGTGCAAAAAGAGATTTTGACCTTGTGCTTGTTGCACTTCCAAATACAGGCTTGCAGACAGTTAAGGATGTACTCGCCGCTTCATATAAAATCGATATTCACACTATTGAAACCGATCTTTCCATCGAAGAGAACATCTTGGGAATTAAATCCTATTGCTATGAAAATAACATCACCATCAATTTTCTGATCAACAATGCGGGTATAGGATTTGAAACAGCATTCCATTCGTTATCTGCAAACTTTTGCACCAAACTTATTGACGTGAATATCAAAGCGACGGTTCTGATAACCCGATTGTTCATAAGTGATCTGCAAAGACAATCCAAAAGTTATATCCTTAATATCAGCAGTCTTGCGTCGTACACTGCAATGCCCTATAAATCGATCTATGCTGCAAGCAAATCTTTCATACGCTGTTTCACCACTGCATTACGAACTGAATTGAAACATACCGGCGTGGAGGTAACTACTCTTTGTCCGGGCCCCATTGCAACCAATGATGAAATGCGACTAAGGATCAACTCACATGGATTGCTGAGCAGACTGGCCTGCTATGATTCTTCCGAGATCGCTTCACTTGCGATCTCAAGGGCATTGAGCGGTGGCTCAACATTTACTCCCGGGATCATCAATAAGTTCAACAGATTTCTGATGTTCATCTTGCCGGAGCTCCTTCAGCAAAAGATCCTTGATGGTTTATATGCATCGGCAGGTCAGGACAAGCCGGTAATTATGAGGGAAAAGATGAAGGCAGCCTGATGAGGTTTACTTAAGCACAAATGTTTCCATGAACTTAGTAGTGTAATTCCCTTTGCGGAAATCCTCGTTCTGTAAAAGCTGTTGATGGAAAGGAATGGTGGTCTTAACGCCTTCAATAACAAACTCACTCAATGCACGCTCCATGGTATTAATAGCTTCTTCACGTGTTTGAGCAATGGTGATAAGCTTGGCGATCATTGAATCGTAATTGGGTGGTATAACGTATCCTGCATATATGTGCGAGTCTACTCTTACACCATGACCTCCTGGCACATGCAGGTTTGTGATCCTGCCGGGTGATGGCCTGAAATTATTGTAAGGGTCTTCCGCATTGATACGGCATTCTATAGCATGCAGTGCAGGGAAATAATTGTTACCTGAAATAAGTTGCCCTGCTGCAAGTTTTATTTGTTCTTTAACCAGGTCGTAATTGATCACCTCTTCCGTTACCGGATGTTCAACCTGTATACGTGTATTCATTTCCATGAAGTAAAAATTCCGGTTCTTATCAACCAAAAATTCTACCGTACCAACACCTTCATACTTTACTGCTTCAGCTGCTTTAATAGCTGCATCACCCATCTTCTTTCTAAGAGCGTCGGTCATGAACGGCGAAGGTGTTTCTTCCAGAAGTTTCTGATGTCGTCTTTGTATAGAGCAGTCTCTTTCT
Organism: Bacteroidota bacterium; assembly: GCA_024643795.1. Classification (GTDB taxonomy): domain Bacteria; phylum Bacteroidota; class Bacteroidia; order AKYH767-A; family OLB10; genus JAHEMF01. The sequence goes on from JAHEMF010000051.1 coordinate 12,354, forward strand.
GATAGGTGACATGCACGACCTTTTCTATCTCCTGCTATCTGTATCTCTATATGACGAGGTTCCTCAATATACTTCTCGAGGTACATGCCGTCGTTCCCAAAGGCAG
>JAHEMF010000052.1 GCA_024643795.1 Bacteroidota bacterium
GTATCTGAATTTAAAAAAATGGTACCATGCCATTAAAATCAGACCCGTACTTGCTGCATCTGGCAAAAAGTTTGGTGTATAGAATATAAAAATGGGAGAAAGGAACGTGAGTAATACTGCAGCAGCTGAAAAAGTAAAGTCGTTGAGAAGGATCATCCCAATTTTAAATGCTGCAGTCAGGCCCAATAATACAAGTAGAGAAATAATTATCCTATACCATGGTTCCAGGTGTCCAGACAATCTATAAAACATCCCAGCGGTATAGTTTATTATCGGAAATTCCATTCCGGTGATCCCTGTCCCATTGCCATTATTATGAACACGGGGTTGAAACAAATTAAATGTTTCCTTGCCAAAATTTAATGCCACTGAAGCTCGGTCACATTGAGCCCATTGGTGAACAGATTGGGGACGTTTAAAAACTATCTTTTGAAATCCAAGAAATAAAAAAATACAGGCAACTATGATCACAAATATTGCTGTAGTGTGTTTGTGATTCATAAATAAAAGTTCTATAATGCCATCTCAGGGACATCGCCTTCAACAACAAGCCTTCCTGCTGTAGCATTTTTGATCTCATCAATAGATACTCCCGGAGCTCTTTCAATTAGTCTGAACCCTTCAGGTGTAACATCAAGAACTGCAAGTTCGGTAACGATCTTCTTTACACATTTCACGCCGGTGAGCGGCAGAGTACAAGCAGGTAAAAGCTTAGACTCTCCTTTTTTATTTACATGCTGCATAGCAACAATAATATTTTTTGCCGATGCTACCAGGTCCATAGCACCTCCCATACCTTTCACCATTTTTCCGGGGATCTTCCAGTTGGCTATATCGCCGGTATCACTCACCTCCATAGCTCCAAGAATGGTAAGGTCAACTTTTTTTGCCCGTATCATTCCAAAACTCATTGCCGAATCAAAAAATACAGATCCCGGAAGGGTGGTGATGGTTTGCTTGCCTGCATTGATAAGATCAGCATCCTCTTCTCCCGCATATGGAAAAGGTCCCATTCCCAGCAATCCGTTCTCCGACTGCAACACAACGTTTAACCCATCGGGAATATAATTTGCAACTAATGTGGGAATGCCAATTCCTAGATTCACATAATATCCGTCTTTCACTTCTTTTGCAATACGTTTTGCGATTCCGGTTTTATCTAACATTATAAAGGAAAAATTATTTAATTATACAATTATTTAATTATTCAATGGGTGATATTGCCCTTGTTTTTTTTATGGTTGTTGAAAGTATTCTGGATAATACTTTTCTTACTTCAACAAGTTTGTTGATCAACAAATCAGGTGATGGGTATGTGCTGGAATACTTGCATAGTTTTAACCAATAGTCTGTTTCGAGTGCCTCTTTTGATGCTATTTTCAATTTATGGATAAAATCTGCACGACTTTCGGCTTCTTGCGACTCCATTACATTTGCACCTATTGATGTTCCTGACCGAAGGATCTGTTTGCCAATGATGTATTTTCTACTTTTATTAAGTTGCTTACTGTATCGTATAATTTCCAATGCGAAATCAAATGTAAGCGAAACGATAGGGTTGTTTGAATGATTTTTCATAAAAGCATTTTAAATGTTAAAATGATGTTTAAAAATTATTATTATCATCAATTAAATAATTTCATAATTAAATAATTGTATAATTAAATTTTAAATTATTTCTCCCTCACCGTTCTTTGCTCAATGCGTTTTTCATAATTCACTCCCTGAAATATCCTGTGAATGAATATTCCGGGTGTGTGTATTTGATCAGGATCAAGTTTACCCGGTTCAACAAGTTCCTCAACTTCAGCAATTGTGATCTTTCCTGCCATAGCCATCAGCGGATTAAAATTTCGGGATGTAGCTTTAAATATCAGGTTTCCTGTTGTGTCACCCTTCCATGCTTTTACAATGGCAAAGTCCGAATCAAATGCATATTCCATCAGGTAGTCGGTACCATTGAAATTTCTGATCTCTTTTCCTTCAGCAACTTCAGTACCTACTCCTGCAGGGGTAAAGATTGCGGGCATACCATATCCTGATGCGAGGCATCTTGTTGCCAGAGTTCCTTGCGGGATAAGATCTACTTCCAGCTCACCGCTAAGCATTTGCCTTTCAAATTCCGCATTTTCACCAACATAAGATGAGATCATCTTTTTGATCTGCTTTTTTTGAAGAAGCAAACCAAGTCCGAAATCATCAACACCAGCATTATTGGATATGCAGGTCAAATTGGTGATACCTTTTTCAACCAATGCAGCAATACAGTTTTCCGGAATACCACATAATCCGAATCCACCCAGCATCAGGGTCATGCCATCTTTAATGTCTTTAACTGCTTCTTCAGCATTAGCAACTACCTTGTTGATCATGTCTAGCAATAATTTTGTGTAGAATAAGGGGTAAATTTAAAAAAATAGAAGTAAGGCCCCCTCAGAAACCGAATCCTTCTGTTGGTAAGGTATTCACAGGATGCTGGATCTTATATTTGTTGCAGTCCAGCTCAATAGTGAGGCGATCCAAAGGTTTTTCAAAATCACCCTTTGTTACTCCCAGTTCGGGGTCTTCGTATACTTTCTTCATATAGTTGGCCCAGATAGGTAATGCTGTGTTGGCTCCCTGGCCGAGTGTGATAGATCTGAAATGAACAGCTCTGTCTTCACATCCTACCCAAACACCTGATACAAGTTGCGGAGTTACTCCCATGAACCAACCATCACTTTGATTTTGTGTTGTGCCGGTTTTTCCTGCTATCGGGTTGTCAAATCCATATTTATATCTTAACCTCACTCCGGTTCCATATTGTACCACTCCCTGTAAAAGGCTTAAGGTGATATATGCAGTCTCTTCACTTAAAGCCTCAACCTTTTTTGGGTAGAACTCCTGTAAAACAACACCATTTTTGTCTTCAATTCGAGTTAGAAAAACAGGTTCGGTCCATACACCTTTGTTTGCAAAAACAGAATAGGCACCCACCATTTCGTAAACAGAAATATCAGGTGTGCCCAAACAAATCGATGGGTAAGGATCCATGGGTGCTTCAATTCCCATTTTCCGAGCAATCTCTATCACCGGCTTAGGACCAAATTGTTTTATCAGATAGGCTGTGATACTGTTCACCGATTCTGCCAATGCTTTTTTCAACGACAGCATGCCACCGTATTTTCCATCAGAATTCACCGGCGACCATGGAGTTCCATCCTCGGTGATGATGGTTACTCGAGCATTAGGTACTTCATAGCAAGGTGAATAGCCCTCTTGCATGGCAAGAGTATAAACAAATGGTTTAAATGTAGAACCAACCTGCCTTCGGCCTTCTTTTACGTGGTCGTATTTAAAGTGAGTATACTCATTACCACCTACCCATGCTTTTATATGTCCACTATGTGGTTCCATGGACATAAAACCTGTTTGCAGGAACATTTTATAATACTTGATGGAATCGAGTGGACTCATAACAGTATCTATATCTCCATCCCATGAAAAAACGGTCATGGATATAGGAGTGTCAAAAACCGCTTGTATTGAATCTTCGCTTACGCCTTCATCCTTTAACTCACGATACCTTGATGATTGTTTTATACCATACGTAATGATCTCCGGAAAATCTTTCCAGGCAACTTTTCCTTTCCAATGTGAAAAAAATGTTTTCTGAAGATCGGTCAAGTGTTCTCTCACAGCTTCCTCAGCATACTTTTGCATTCTTGAATCAATGGTTGTATAGATCTTAAGACCATCACGGTAAATGTTATATGTTGAACCGTCAGGTTTCTTGTGATCTTTACACCAATGGTTTAGGTATATCCTCAAATATTCTCTGAAGTATGTGGCAAGACCTTTATTATGGTCCACGGCTTTGTAATTCAAAGTAATTGGCATAGCACTGATTGAGTCGTAGCTTGCCTGCGAAAGCATTTCATACCGCTTCATCTGGTACAGTACAACATTTCGTCTATTTGTACTGTTTTCAGGGTTTCTCACAGGACTATAATAAGTAGGTGCTTTCAGGAGTCCGACCAAAACTGCCGCTTCTTCGGTTTTAAGTTGTGAAGGATCCTTTCCAAAAAAAGTTTGTGAGGCAGATTTGATCCCAAAAGCATTGCTTCCAAATTCAACTGTATTGAAATACATAGCCATGATCTCTTCCTTGGTATAATTCCGTTCCAGCTTCACTGCAATTATCCATTCCTGGATCTTTCGTATCACAAGTTTGATACCTGATATCCGTTCTCGAGGGAACAGATTCTTAGCCAGCTGCTGGGTAATGGTACTTCCACCTCCTGATCCACTTTGTCTTAGGATCACGGTTTTGAATAACACTCTCAGAAGTCCTCGTATATCAATTCCTGAATGCTCTTCAAATCGAATATCTTCTGTGGCCTTCAGAGCTTTCACCAGTTCAGGCGATAGATCATGAAAATGTACATTGGTCCGGTTTTGAAAAAAGTATTTTCCCAACACTACATCGTCAGATGAAAATATCTCAGATGCCAGGCTGCTGTTAGGATTTTCAAGATCTTCAAAGGTTGGCAGTTCTCCAAAATAGCCTGATGCTGTAAGGGCAACAATCCCAAAGAGCAGGGTAAAAGGTATTATCACCAGGATCCAGAAGATCCTTAGGTAATATTTATATGTTCTGGTTTTTTTTGCCTTAGCCATCAATGATACCTTACGGTAAACGTTCTTATTGCAAAATAATTTTGCTTTATGAGGGCAAATTTAACCTTTTGAGATTAGTGCAACGGCTTGTAATAGCGGTTCAGATCTTTATTTCCTCACCGCCTTTGTTGAAAAAGTGGAATTCCATAAGGTGGTATGAATTAACAGGCTCAATCTTGATCTGCCTTTTAAACTCCCGGAACCATTTCCAGCGAATTGAGAATAGTCCTTTTGTAAGGTATGCTTCAACATAGGGATGTACCTTCAGGGTCAAAGATTTCTCGTTCTGTTCATTAAAGATATACCTGAGGTTGTTTTTGATGTCATCAATAAGAAGGATTGTAGCCTTTACCTCACCGGTTCCTTCACAAGCCGGACATTTTTCGGCGGTTATAATCTTGGTCTCAGGGCGCACTCTCTGACGGGTTATCTGAACAAGTCCGAATTTAGTAGGGGGTAAGATTGTATGTTTGGCACGATCGCGCTTCATCTCCGCCTTGATAGTGTTGAATAGCTCTTTTTTGTGCGATGGATCCTGAAGGTCAATAAAGTCAACTACAATGATACCACCCATATCGCGCAAGCGAAGCTGACGGGCAATTTCTTTAGCAGCCATCAGGTTTACATGCAGCGCATTATTTTCCTGGTCAGCTCCTGCTTTGGTTCGCCCTCCGGAGTTAACATCAATCACATGCAATGCTTCTGTATGTTCAATGATCAGGTAGGCGCCATTTTGCATATTCACAGTCTTGCCAAAAACAGACTTTATCTGCTTGTCTATACCAAGATGTTCAAAGATGGGCACCCTGCCTTTGTGCAGCTTTACAATTTGTTCCTGCTCCGGAGAAATAGTACGAATGTATGTTCGGATCTCCTCGTAGAACACCTGATCATTAACAGTAATGCTGTTAAAACCAGGAGTGAGCATATCTCTCAAAATGGTGGAGGTGCGATCCATCTCACCTAATAGCTTTTGAGGTGGTTTAGAGGTCTTCAATAGTTCAAAGCATTGATTCCACTTAGAAAGCAGATCCTGAATATCTTTGTCTATCTCTGCTACTTTTTTTCCATCGGCTACAGTGCGAACTATCAATCCGAAATTCTTGGGTTTTATACTAGTGACCAATCTTTTCAGGCGATTCCGCTCTTCCGAGCTCTTAATTTTCTGAGAAATGGATACGGTATTTGAAAATGGTACCATCACCACAAATCTTCCAGCCAAACTGATATCACTGGTTATTCTCGGGCCTTTTGTAGAAATGGGTTCCTTGGCTATCTGGACCATCACCCATTGGTTGGCGGCAAGCACCTGAGTTATTTTACCTCCTTTATCAATATCCTTTTCAAGGTTGAAGTTATTGAGAGAGGCATCTTTGGCCTTACCGCCGGTAGCTAGTTTAAGATATTTTTGAAGCGACTGAAACTGGGGTCCCAGATCCAGGTAATGTAGGAAGGCATCTTTTTCGTACCCAACATCTACAAATGCTGCATTGAGGCCGGGCATAGCCTTCCTGATTCTTCCCAGGTAGATATCTCCAACCGAGAAGTTGTTGTCCTTCTTTTCGCTGTTGAACTCTACCAGTCGCTTATCCTCAAGTAGGGCGATTTGCACCTCCTCGGGTGTAGAGTCAATTACTAATTCACTATTCAAAAAAGTATTTTTTAAAAAAAATATACTGTTAGCAAGCAGAGAGATATACGCGCAGGAAAATCACACGTAATTGCAACGAGTCAATGTTCGGGTATTGACAATCCGCCGGGAAATTTTACCCGGGGATCGTAATACTGTTAGGAAGCAATAATCCTGAAAAGAGGATTACTTCTTCTTATGTCTGTTTTTTCTTAGCCTTTTTTTACGCTTGTGCGTGGCCATCTTGTGTCTCTTTCTCTTTTTACCGCTTGGCATAACTGAATATTTTTAAGTTATTAATCTGTTTATTTATGAGGGTTAAGGAGGATCACTTTTCTGATCTTTTTCCTTTTAATTCATCAATGTAATTTTGCACTTCAGCCACCAGTTCACGGTCGCCTGACAGGTTGGTAAACATTTCAAGGTTTTCAACGGCCTTTTCATTGTTACCCATTCTTGCCTGTGCTTCTCCAAGGTATATGTACATGTCAATCCTTGCAGGATTTATTTCTAGTACTTTAGTGAATCGCTCCGCAGCCTTTTCAAACTGTCCTGATTTCATCGAAAGAAATCCCAAGTTCAGCTGAGCATATTCATGGTCAGGGTTGGTTTCAACAACTTCCCTTAACAAGGTTATGCCTTGCATTGGCTGGGGAGTTCCTTCAACATAGCAAATTCCTAAGTCAGTCTTTGCATTCAGGTTGTCAGGATTGATCTCTAATACCTTTTTATAATTCTCAATTGCTTTGGAAACGAAGAAGCCTGATTCAGCTGAGTCTTTTGCAGCTTTAAAGGCATCAAAGTATCTGTATGCGGTATTGAGATAAGTTGACTCCGATGGGTCAACGTTTACTTTTTGTTCATAATACCACGCTGCTGAAGCGGGTTTACCTTCTATATCAAATATTGAAGCTATACTATCGTACATTGCAGGTTGATCATTACCTGCCAGCTTTGCCATTGAGTCAACCTTTGAACCGGATTCCCATGGAAGTTGATTCCTGGAATCTTTTAAATACTGGTCAAATGAAAACACTTCCATTACGGGTGGCAATTCTACTTGTTTCTGCTGATCAGGCTTTTTGGGTGCGAGATAAATGATACCGGTAATTACAACAGCTATCACTACCAGGATCACCTGGATCTTTCTTACTCCGCCCATGTCAACAACTTCTTCCCTGTTTACTTAATTAACCCTGGGTTGGTGGGTTTTGTGTGAGGGAGTTCTTTACTTTTTCCGAGAATGTTTTAGCGGGTTTGAACGCCGGGATATAATGCTCAGGAATAATGATGGTCGTATTCTTGGTTATGATCCTTCCGGTCTTACGGGCGCGCTTTTTCACAATGAAACTGCCGAATCCACGGAGATATACGTTATGGTTGTTCTGCAGCGATGTTTTGATGACTTTCATCATCGTTTCTATTGTCTGCTGAACAGCTGCTTTTTCTACTCCTGTTTTAGTTGCAACTTCCGCAACCAGTTCTGCTTTGGTCATATTGTGGTAATTTTTTTGTGTTAATTTGGGGCGGCAAATTTATGTTATTAAATTGAAAATCAAAAATTTTATAGCACTTAAGCTAATGGTTATAACAGAGTTAAATTATGACTTTTTCACAAGTTATTAAACAATGGTTTCAAAATCACCAACGCGACCTCCCCTGGAGAAACACGAAGGATCCCTTTAAAATATGGATCTCCGAGATCATCCTTCAACAAACCCGCGTAAATCAAGGCCTGCCATATTACTACAAATTTATTGAAAAATATCCTGATATTCAAGCCCTTGCAACATCTTCTATTGAAAATATTTTAAAATCGTGGCAAGGGTTAGGTTATTATAGTCGGGCCAGAAATCTTCACAAGGCCGCAAAGACCATATTTTATGAGCATAATGGCAAGTTTCCTGTCAACTACCAACAGATCAGGGAATTGAGTGGAATAGGGGATTATACTGCTGCCGCCATAGCCAGCTTTGCCTTTGATTTGCCGCATCCGGTCATTGATGGCAATGTTAACAGGTTGATTAGCAGGTACTTTGGGTATGCAGAACCCATAGATAGCGGTAAAGGCAAAAAGTTCATTAAAAATGCAGTTGAAGAAGTGTTCGATTTTTCTGAACCTGCTAATTTTAATCAAGCCATTATGGAATTTGGGGCATTACAGTGTATCCCTTCCGGTCCTGATTGCCTTGTTTGTCCTTTGAACGCTGGTTGTAAGGCTTACGCCGATGAGACAGTGGCCATGATACCAACTAAGAAAAACAAGTTGAAAGTGAGCAAAAGGTACCTGCATTATCTAATCATTCGGTCAAAAGATCGTGTGCTTATTCAGCAACGCTCTGAAGGAGATATTTGGGCCAATCTTTTTGAATTTCCTCTTATTGAAACCGAAGGGCCGGTTTCTGCAGAAGAGCTGATCAATACCCCTCGTTGGAGATCGATCGCTGGGTCAGAGACTGTTAATGTAAAATATGTTAGCGGTGATATCATACACAAACTTTCACACCGTGAGCTGGTGACCAGGTTTTATGAAATAGAAGTAGATGAGTCAAAAGGTGAACCTGAAAAGACGCTGAATATTCCTGTCTCACAAATTCATAAATATCCTGTACCCCGACTCATAGAAAAGTATCTGCAAGACCGGATGGAAGAATATCAGCTTAGTAATGTTTAGTTAAAAACAGGTCTTCTTTTGAGTTGAGATATGGTTACCTTTGTATAGTAACCCATAAATATTTTAAACATGTCAGGAATCAATAAAGTAATTCTTGTTGGTAACGTAGGTAAAGATCCTGAGGTCAGGCATCTTGAAGGAGGTGCAACAGTTGCGAAATTTCCGGTAGCTACAACAGAATCCTATAAAAATCGCGATGGTCAGCGAGTTGACCAAACAGAATGGCATAACGTTGTTATGTGGAGAGGATTGGCAGAGAATGCCGGAAAATATCTCCGTAAAGGAATGTTGGTTTATATTGAAGGTAAGATCAGAACTCGTTCATGGGATGATAAGGACGGAAATAAAAGATACACTACTGAGATCGTGGCCGATAATATGACAATGCTTAGTCGTCGTCAGGAAGAAGGCCAGAGTGGGAGTCATGAAAATGAAGACCAACCGGTATCACATTCAAGTTCATCAAGTGATCAGGGAGGATCAGATGACCTACCCTTCTGATCAAGTAACCTCACCATTACCTTCATTATTGCTTTTCAATAATTTATAACTGCTAAGTATATATGAAAATCAGATCCTTTGCGGGAGTATTTATTCTTTCGATTATAACAGTACTCTTTTCATGTAATCAGGAATACACTCCCAAACCCAAAGGATATTTCCGCATCGACTTGCCGGAACATAGTTATGTGAATTGGGATGGGGGTTTTTGCCCATTCACACTTGAAATTCCTACCTACTCCGTGATGAAGCCGTATCGCGACAGTGTTGCTGAACCTTGTTGGAAATACTTGCTGATACCAAAGTTCAACGCTGAAATATTTCTGAGCTACAAGAGCGTTAATGGCGATCTTGAATCGTTTGTTGAAGATACCAGAACCCTTGTTTATAAGCATGCAGTAAAAGCAGATGCCATTGATGAAACATTTATTGAAGTCAAGGGTGAGCGGGTATACGGAATAATTTATGATATTGCCGGGAATGCAGCATCATCACTTCAGTTTTTCGTAACAGATAGCACAAAGCATTTTTTGCGGGGTGCTTTATATTTTAACTCGCCTCCTCAGTCAGACTCATTAGCTCCGCTAGTTTCATTCATCAGAGAAGATGTTATAGAGATGGTAACAACCACACGTTGGAAATGAAAATTTCGCATGAGTGAGTTAAAAGTATTGGTCAAGCCATTTTTTCTTGAATTTAAAAGACCTTTTGCGCTTTCACACGGCACTCGAAAAGGAACCAACACAGTTTTTATCAGGCTTGAATATGAAGGTGTATATGGATACGGTGAGGCTTGTCTGCCACCATATTTGAAATACACGGTTGAGCAAGTTGTTGATTATTTGAATGGTTTGGACCTCAAAAAATTTGATCCCCTCAAAGGTACTCTTGAAAATCTGAATCTACTTTCGTTGGTTATAGACAAATGTGGTCCCGCCAGAGCGGCATTAAGTAGCGCATTATGGGATCTTGAAAGTAAAAGGCTGCAAAAAAATATTAAGGATCTTATTGGCATTATTGAGGACACGCCTGTTAAATATTGCTTTACAGTAAGTGCAGGTGATGCTGATGAGTTGGAGCAAGTTATTTCTGAACAGCAGGGATTTGAACTGCTCAAGGTGAAAGTTGGTAGTGGAAGCGATCTAGAATTTATAGATTCTGTAAGAAGGTTCTCAACTAAACCTGTATGCGTGGATGTGAACCAGGGGTGGACCAATAAGCTTGTTGCACTAGATTCTCTTAAAAGGATGGTAGAAATGAATGTGCTCTTTGTGGAGCAACCATTTCCCGTGAATATGGAGGGTGAGATGCAATGGCTGAAAGAGAATAGTCCTATTTCCATTTATGGTGATGAATCAATACAAGGGCCGGAGGATGTGGACAAGTTTGCCAATTCGTTTCATGGGATCAACATTAAGTTCATGAAATGTGGTGGTATTGATAAGGCTGTTGAAATGATAAAAATTGCTCGAAAAATGGATATGGGAGTTATGGTAGGGAGTATGTCCGAGTCGTCATGTGGTATAATGGCCTCTTCACATATTGCCTCCATGTGTCAATATGCTGATCTGGATGGGCCACTGCTGATTAAAAATGATCCGTTCAAAGGAGCGGTTTACCGCAATGGTAAACTGATGCCGGTTGATGGTGCCGGAATAGGGGCAGAGCCGGTTGAAGGATTATTCTGAGGTTTAGTCCAGCAATTTTTGCATAAAATGGACATCCAGTAGTTTACCAAACTTTTTACCAGCCTCCTGCATAACACCAATATGTCTGAATCCAAACAGTTCATGAATGTGGATGCTGTTGTGATTTCCTTCAGTGATCCTGGATATAAGATTATGTAATCCAGCTTTTTGTCCTTCCAGGATAAGCACTTCTAAAAGTTTTTTGCCAACCCCCTTGCCCCTGAATACCGGATCAATATAAAGCGATACTTCAGCAGTGCTATCGTAAGCGCAACGATCAGACCATTTGCTTAATGATCCCCACCCGATAGTGATATCATTTTCAATTACCACCAGCACCGGATGATTTTTATCGTGAGCATCGAACCACTTTTGTTGCTCTTCAAGTGATTTTAGTTCAGTATCAAATGTGGCAGTAGTGTTTTTTATTGCCTCGTTATAAATGTCTGTGATACGGGGCAGATCTTTTTGAGTGGCAGGACGAATATTGATCATTTTTTTCTGCTTGTATTATCCGGTACAATATGTTCGTGTTTTTGCTCTTCCAGCATTTTAAGTACCTGGGGCCATAAGATGTCGTAGGGCACTATCTCTGATCCTTCGATCTTATTTTTCTTCCCTTGTTTGGCCTCTTGCAATTTTATAAAGAATTTATTGGATATCTGCTCTGTTTTCACAGGGTCAAAATTGTAACGGATCATGACCTGCATCATTTTCAGAAAATAATATGTTTGTGGGCTTTCGTCCTTTTTAACATATCTGCTCAGGTGCATTTTAATTGAATCGGCACGAGATATGATCTTGTCGTAGTCTCCGATCTTTAGTAGTAGTAGTACCTGCACTATCAGGATTGAAATATTGTAACCCGCTTTATCTTTTGAATATATGGGTACTTCGTTAACGAATTTGAAAATGTTGAAAGGTTGATTTTTTGCAGAATGGTCATCGAGAATGTACCTCAAGTATGCCTCATAAATCCTCCATTGTTCAATTTTTGTTTGCGAATAAGAACTGAATGAACTATGGTTGGAGACTTCATGATAAATTGATTTTGCTTCATGGTAATTCTCTGTTTGGATACAAAGCAGGAAATACGTCTCTAAAAAGATTATCCAATTCAAGTGTCCTGGATTAAATAACTTACGACTTTCTTCTGCTATCAACCTTCCATTTGTATAATCACGCAAATGTAGGTAGGCGTATAATTGGTGGAGTTTCATTTCACCAATTCTGACCTTTTGGATCAGATGTGGATTGGCATTCAAGTAATCAATGCAATCAATTGTAAGTTTTACTAC
>JAHEMF010000106.1 GCA_024643795.1 Bacteroidota bacterium
AAAGATCATAATTCAGGATCCTTATTGATCTGAAATCTCACTGATTGAGCCATTTTTAAGGTTAAATCCTTCATACTCTTTTAAAGAATATCGCTTTTACAATGTTGTGGCCTAACTACCAACTATTTTACTGATATATAGTTGATTACATCATTATTCCGTCTTCATCCGGTGATTTTTTCCTTGCATAATTACAATAGCCCGGTAATATTTTAACCAGGAAGCACATAAACCAATAAAACTTAAAAAAATGAAAGCAATTTTAATGTTCACTTATTCGGTTGTATCATACCTTATCGGTTTTGTATCACTTCTGCTTTGGATCATTTCTGTAAGCAACTTAATTCCAGAAATTTCAATTGACCGGGTCCCTGAGCTTCCTTTATGGCAAGCTGTGTTAATTAACGTGGGCCTCATTTCACTATTTGGACTGCACCATAGCATAACTGCAAGAAAAGGATTTAAAAAATGGCTTACCTCATTCATACCTGTACCTATTGAACGCTCCACCTTCGTACTCATCTCCGGTTTGCTTTTGGCATTCATGGTGTTTCAATGGCAACCTATGGGTGGAGTGATATGGACCATTGAAGAAGGTTCATGGTTATATTACACTATGTATGCGTTGTTCTTTACAGGATGGTCGATCTTATTCATAAGTACATTTCTCATCAATCATTTTGATCTTTTCGGACTACGTCAAACATTTCTTGAACTTCAGGGTAAGCCTTACACGCCATTGAAATTCCGGATCACGGCATTCTATAAATACGTGAGACACCCGCTATATTTTGGAGGTATCGTAGGACTTTGGGCAACACCGGTCATGACTGCTACGCACTTGTTTTTTGCGGTTTGTCTGACAGCATATTTCGTGATTGGCGCACTGTTTGAGGAACGTGACCTTGTAAATGAATTCGGTGACACTTATCTGGAATACAGTAAAAACACGCCGATGATTATTCCGGGCATGAAAACCAATGTTAAAACCGATCCTGTTGCACAAGGATCATGATCATCAATTTACCGGATAAAACACAGGGGCCATCAATACGACGGCCCCTGTTCATTTATGTAAAATATCATTATTAAAAGGTCATGACCGCAGCGCCTTCTTTTAATGGTTCATGAATCGCTATTGATCCAACAACCTTGACACCTTCTATCATATCATTTTCAACATATCCGCGAACCTTGGCACAAGGCGGGCACACACAAATATCGCAGCCGCTTTCAATCACTTTCAGGATCATTTGCTCAATGGTTGGGTCTTCAGGATTCGGATGTGCCTTGTTAAAAGCTCCTTTTCTTACCCAATCCACCCCTGAGCTCGCCAGGAACACTGTTACATCCAACCCTGCATTTATTCCGCCATTAGCGATACTCCAGGCAACTGAAGCTCTTTCATCATCATGACCTCTTGTAATAACTACTACTAATTTTCTGTTGTTTGACATTGTTTTAAATTTTAAGTGATTGAATTATTATATAGTTTAATTTTTTAATTGAGTAAATATGCGTGGAGTGTTACGGCAGAACCTTTGAATGGATTACCTACATTATGAAAGGCTAGGCGGTCATCAATAAATGCCTTGCTGCCATTTTTATAAATACATGTGGTCAGCAATTCGCGAGGATCAGCACTGTTGTAACGAAGTTCTTTAAGCGATCCTTTGATCACTTTGAACATTCCACCGCCGTTAGGATGTCCGTGTACCCCACTCCATCTGCCAGCAGGCCAGTGTATCAATACCACTTTTAAAAATGAATTCCTTAAGAGAACATGATTTGTTTCAGGATTATTCAAAAACCGGCTCATATCAACCTGGTTAAATTTTTTGACGCTATCGAACACATCAGAAAACTCTACCGGTGTTATATTGGTTGCACCCTTTACTTCCAGGTCCATAAGATCATGACAAAATTTTGTCAGATCAGGAATCGTACCGTTGCGCATCTCTTTTTGAGATTCAGGAGTTAACAGATGTAGCTGTGCGGTCTTATCAACGGTCTCTGAACTTACTATCCCCGAAGGGGAATTAGTAGCCTGATAAGAATGAGGGGTCCAGCTTTGAATAGCTGTTCTTTCGATTGTTTTTGTAGTGATCATGGTTCTCTTTTGTTTTGCTGATGCAAAGAAAGAGAGGATGACCGGGGTAGACTTTGCTTAAAAGTCCAAAGAATTGACTGATTGGTTCAGAGTGCTAAAAACCCTAATTAACAGGTCTTTTTGTAGTCGCTGGGACTGCTACCAACGATACCTTTAAAGGATCTGCTAAAGTGCGATACATCTTCAAACCCGGCATCAAAAGCCACTTGGGAGATACTCAATTGGGTGTTGGCTATCAAACGTACTGCATGCTCTACCCTTCTTTTGAGCAACCACTTACCAGGAGATTCATTATAATATTTTTGAAAGTCGCGCTTGAATGCGGAAAGGCTTCTGTGAGAAAGCTCTGCAAAGTCTTCGATTTTCAGATTGAAACAAAAATTCTTTTCCATGATCTGAGCAATAGAAGGCTTATCATTGGCAGAAACCGAATTAAAATACGCCGCTATCATTGGGTCACTATTTATTAGAGCGATCAGCAATTCCTTAAGTTTCAAAACTAGTATCTGATCGGGTGGACGATTTATTCCCCTGAAATAATTCAGCATGGAATGAAAAAAACCTTCCAGAAAATCTGATGATCTTACATGTGTTGCCGTGAATTCAAGAGGGTCATTCTTATACTTGACCGGAACCCTGCTTTTTATTTCATCATAAGTATCTTTGATCAAATCATCTGTCAGAAAAAATGCAAGCATGCAATACTCATCATCAAAATACTGATGGATCACTTCGGCACCCTTCTTTAAATAAAGGGTCTGCCCTGCCTCAAGGGTCCACTCACCATTAATTGTCTTGTAAGTTTTTTTACCACTCAGAACATGAACCAAATAATCATTCTTTGAAAATATCCCCACCTCTTCGGCATCAATAGGACATGTATATTCGAGACAGACAGTATCCTGAAATTCAAATCTGTTAAAATTAAGATTATCCTTAACTATCTTATAGAAATTAAGCATGGCCATTCTGATCTGATTAACTTATTCAGATCACTAAAATAATGAATTGAGAGTATACTATAAAATCATCAATTAATGTTTGTAAATTTCATATCTCAATTTATATAAACTTCATTTGACATGGCATTTGATGAGTTTCTGGCTGAAAGAGTGCGGCAAAGGCTTCCTAAAAATATTCCTGTTGCTGAGAAAAAGATGATGGGTGGTCTTATCTTCATGGTCAATGAAA
>JAHEMF010000019.1 GCA_024643795.1 Bacteroidota bacterium
CCCAGGCCCTTTCCATAAAAAGATTGCCTGACATAAATCCTCTCTAATTGTAAGGCGTTAAGAGATTCCGTCTGGCTGGTTTTCGCATTAGGATTCAATTTCAGATACCCTACAGTTTGATTGTCCTTTTGTGCTAAATAGAAAACAGATCCATCAAACATAGCCTGAGCTATAACTTCAGGGTTGAAAGATACTTTCAAGTAATTGTTCAAATCATCAGGATCATTGTCAGCACCAAATGCCTCTTCAAAGGTTGATCGCCCCAATTCAACAAGATCACTAATATCCGCTTGAGTAGCTACCCTGATTTCATACTGGTTATCTGGCATAAAGTCATTAAAGTTTTACAAACTTCAATGTTTGTTTATTCTTAGAATTGATCATATTAAAGAAATAGACACCAGCTGGCAACTTTGCAACATCAATTGTACTACCTGATATTTCATTCTTTAAAAATTCTAAATGTAGCCGACCTGATGAACTATATATTTGTATTGTAGTGTAATCTTCAGTGCCAGAAAAATATAGTGCCTCAGCAGTAAATGAAGGCCATATTTTTACTTTTTGCGATGAGTAACTTTCAGAAATTCCAACGCTAAGTATAAGTGAGTCAACCGGAAATGAATAAGCGGACCTGCCATGAGTTCCAGCGACAAGCATATTAGAATTAAGGTCTACATCAATATCATAAACAGGCAGCACAGGCAGGTTGTTCCCAATTCTTTCCCAGTGAATCCCTGCATCCAAAGTGCCAAACACTCCTCCATCAGTTGCTAAAAACAAAATCTGATCATTTGAACCCGGGAGTACAACTATATCATTAGCTGCAACCGGAGGAAGATCACCAGTAATATCCAGCCATGTTGAACCATTATTATCGGAACGAAACACATGTGGGATCTGTTCATTGTATTTGTATCCTGAAACTGTGACATAAACCGTATTTGGTTTTAAAATATCCGGTGACGCTTTCAAACAGGTAACATACCTGTCGGGGAGCCCGGCTGACATATTAGTCCAGACACCCCCGTCATTTGGAGAATGCCATACATTACCATCACTCGTTCCTGCATAAAGTTTGCCTTGCGATACCTGTGATTCACAAAGAGTGGTGATTGTGTGAAATCTGGGAGAAAAGACAATACCATCCGTAAGATCAGGTGAGATAGGATTCCAAAACGCATTGGTTCCTGATATATTTTTATACACCCGGAATGTTCCTGTGTAAAGAACATCAGGATCATGCGAACTCATGAAGTATTGCATATCCCAATTTCTCCGGTCATTATTATCAATGCCATCACCTGCCCAGTTAAAATTACTACCTCCATCATCTGATGAATATAGGCCTCCATTTTGCGTTTCAACAAATATCTTGTCAGGGTCTGTTGGATCATAAACCGGCTGAAATCCATCGGCACCAAATATTTTAAGCCATGAATCAACAACTGAATAATTACCGGTAACGGTTCCATTATCCTGCAATCCACCTGTAAATGTTCCTGGGCTATGAGGATCTGCCACTATTCTATAAAACTGATTATTTGGAATCAGATCCAGATCGCTCCATGTCTGACCAGAATTAACCGTTTTATACAAACCCCCATCCGTTGCCAATAATTGTGTGGTTGGACTTACAAACCAAACATCATGCTTATCAGCATGTGTATCAAAGTTAGGATCTGTATCAATCCAGCTCATACCTCCGTTAAATGTTTTGAAAATATCAACTCCACATACATACACATGGTCAGCATTTGAAGGGTCAACCACTATCCTTCCAAAATACCATCCAAAACCACCCAGAAAATTTGGATCAAGTCCGTTGAGTGGTAACAAGGTCCAGGTAGCTCCTGAATTTGTGGATTTATAAATTCCTTCGAGATCCAGAAATGGGTTTACATAAATTGCATATAATGTAGAAGGTGATGTTTCTGAAATAGCAATTCCAATTCTTGACATATCCGTTTGGGGTAGACCTCCCGCGAGGATGTTCCAAGTTTGACCTCCATCTGTGGTTTTATATATCCTGGCAGCAGGACCAGAGATCAATGACTCCTGATTATTTCGAATTCGATTCCATCCTGCAGCATAAAGTATCTGAGGATTTACAGGGTCCATAACGAGGTCAATAATTCCAGCATCATCACCTATGAATAAAATCTTACTCCATGAAAGCCCGCCATCAATACTTTTATAAAGGCCCCTGTCAACATTTCTTTCAAATGGAAGCCCCATTGTTGCAGCATAGATCTCCTGGGTGTTTACAGGATTCACTACTATTCTTGAAATAATTCGCTGATCTGTGAGACCCACATGCTGCCATGTAACACCGGCATCGGTGGAACGCCAGATCCCATCACCTACGAATGGGGTACCTGAAATATTCGGGTCACCTGTTCCGGCATAAATAGTGTTGGGGTTTCCTGGATCAAATACCAATGTACCAATTGGTATATAAGACTGATCATCGAAGATCGGCACCCACGTTACTCCGCCATTCAATGATTTGAATATACCTCCGGATGCACAACCAACATATATGATATCCGGATTAGCCGGGTGAACAAGCAGGCAATTTATTCTTCCTCCAATATTGGTAGGTCCTTCCAGCTGCCAAGGTCCACTGAATCCGGGAATGGATTGCATTTTAAAGGCATCTCTTTGTTTCAAAACAGATATTGCCTGATCCAAGGCCTTCATATCAGGATGTAGTTCGGGCCAACTCCTTTCAAGTAAAAAGTGATCAGATGGATAATATTTAGGGTCGGAAAATGAAATGCTACCTGCCTGCTCGGTTGGAGTATAAATCACAATAAGTAAAACGGATGCGATTACTAGGCTGACAATGAGTCCAATACCAAGTCCCTGGGTTTTGATTTTCATGAATTAAACAATTAATTTAGCATTTTCATGTGTGGGTATAAGCACAAATATAGTTCTAATACATTTTAGTTAAAGGTTTAGTTTTCAGTTACTTTCAATTTAATTTTTTAGTTAAACCATTCACAACTTTTATGTCAATAACTTTGGCTGCATTAGTGGCCTGGGCGGGATAGCCGCATTATTTTTGTGATGGTCCTTTTTATTTAACTTTTGATCCTTTTTATCATGAAGAACAGGTGGGTACTTAAATCAAAGGCGGATGAGCAGCAAATTCAAAAGCTGGCAACCGAATTAAATATCAATCCTCTTTTAACATCTCTACTTATTCAGAGGGGGCATAATAGTTTTGAAAAAGCAAAACTATTTTTCAGACCATCTCTTTCTTTGCTTCATGATCCTTTTTTGATGAAGGATATGGAAATAGCAGTTACCAGAATAGAGCAAGCGATCAAAACTGGAGAAAAGATCTTAATCTATGGCGATTACGATGTTGATGGAACAACAGCAGTTTCTCTAGTTTATACGTTTCTAATCAAACGATACCCGAATGTTGATTTTTATATTCCTGACAGATACAAAGAAGGATATGGCATTTCATCAAAAGGGATTGAATGGGCCGCAGAAAATGATTTCAAACTTATAATAGCTCTCGATTGTGGTATAAAAGCAATTGATAAAGTAAATGAAGCTAACAATCTAGGCATTGATTTTATTATTTGTGATCATCACCGTCCTGGAGAAAATATACCGGATGCATATGCAGTTCTGGACCCAAAGCGACCAGACTGCAATTATCCTTTCAAAGAGCTTTCGGGATGTGGTGTTGGCTTTAAATTGATCCACGCCTTGTTGATCGCATCAAAAGGTGACGAATCTGAATTGGATGAATATCTGGACCTTGTGGTTGTTAGTATAGCTGCTGATATTGTATCTATCACCGGAGAGAACAGGACACTTGCATATTTTGGACTCAAGCGACTGAATTCATCCCCACGTCCCGGCATCAGGGCTATCTTACATGTAAGTAAATCATCCGGTGAACTTAATATCAGTGATATAGTTTTCACCATTGCTCCCAGAATCAACGCCGCAGGACGTATTGAAAGTGGAAGGCAAGCTGTAGAACTTTTGGTATCTCCAAATTTTGATGAAGCACTGCACCATGCGCTTGAAATTGATACTAAAAACACCAAGAGAAAAGGGCTGAATGAAAAAATTACAAAAGAAGCTTTAGAGCTTATAAATAATGATCCAAATTTTTCTTCCCGAAAAACAACTGTGCTTTTTAATCCCAAATGGCACAAAGGTGTGATCGGAATAGTAGCATCAAAACTTATTGATGAATACTACAGGCCAACTGTGATACTTACAAGTTCAGAAGGTATGATATCCGGATCTGCCAGATCAGTTAAGGATTTTGATGTTTACAATGCAATTGAATCATGCAGCGACCTACTTGACCAGTTTGGAGGACACATGTATGCGGCAGGCCTAGCTATGAAAGAGCAAAAATTTAATGAGTTTAAAGAGCGTTTCGAATCTGTAGTATCAGACACAATAGAAGAGAGAATGCTGGTAAGAGAGATCGAAATAGATCATGTACTATCACTTGGAGATATTAATCCTTCCTTTTTCAATGTCCTCAAACAGTTTGAACCCTTTGGACCCGGCAACATGGCACCTATATTTAAAGCTGAAGAAGTATATGACAAAGGGAGGGCCAGAATTGTGGGAAACAATCACCTGAAGATGCAGTTGATCCAAAATGGAAATTCAAGGGTAGCATTTGATTCCATCGGGTTCAATCTGGGCAGTTTTTCTAATCAGATCCCTGGCAAAAGTTTTGATGTTTGTTTCAATATTGAAGAAAACCGTTATAATGGAAGAACATCACTACAGTTAAATATCAAGGATATATCTGTTGAATAAATCATTGATGAAGATTGGTGGTGTTTGTACACACTATCAATTATCGGTGCGAAATCTGAAGTATATTCCGGCCCTGATCAGTGGTGAGGCATTATGAAACTCAAAATCAGGAATCAATTCTACATTTCTTGCATTTACGTTTCTAGAAACTGAAATTCCTCCCTGCAAAGAGAGCACAATGTATTTTGCCAGATACTTATCAAGGAATGCGAAGAGCTGCCTGTCTTCATACTTAACATATGCTTCATTGTTATCAGAAAGCCGGTAGGAGGTTGTAATCCCTCTGAACCGCATACCAGTATACCATGAGTTTGATAGTTTTCTTTCAACTACAGCAAGTCTTGGTAGTAATCCAAACAACCTCCAATTACTATCAGGCCTCCAATCAACATTAGCTACCGGTAAAAAATAAGCTCCAAAAAATTCACCATTATAATACAAACCGGGTTGAATGATAAGCTTTTCATTTACACTTAACCCATATAATATCACACCACCCAGTTGCCAAGTATTACTGTTAAATTTATAACCATCGGAATAATTTTGGATCAAGCCTGCAAACGTCAATGATCGTGATGAATCAGGACTGAAGTGCACCCATGAAACAAGTATACCGTTTCCATCCAACTCCATATTTTCTTCATTTATAAAATCATGAAACGTGCGCCTGTCACTAAAGGGTGAAAAAAGCACCAGATCATGCCCGGAGGCATTCACAGGAACTGATGCATTGACAAACCAATACGACTCTCTTGGGGTCCCTGAAGATGATTCTGCCGGCATATTCCATGCCACGGCAGAAAAAAGATTCAGATAAGGCTGAGAGTATGATTCAACGGCTAAAGCAGAAACAATCACCATAACGAAGAAAGTCAACCTGATGTTGTTCATATTTCGTTTGACATAAGTGCTAAAATAAGTGCTATTTTATTACTTTTCACAAAATAAACTTAGCATCATGTTTAAAAAGTTCCTATTGTTCTTCATTTTTTACCCCTTTGTTGCCAGTACAATTACCATTGGGCAGGAACTTTCATTTGTGATCACAATGGAGTCAAAGTCATTAAAAGAACCGATGGTGATGGAAATGTTCATTAAAAAAACTAAAACATTGCTGGTACCAAAGCAGTCCGTTGCTAATGGCGAAGTTAAGATCCTGTTCGATTATAACACAAAATCTCAGACAACTCTGATCAACTCAAATGGTCAACTGATAGGAATGGTAGCTTCAATTAATAATATTGAAGAAGTCTATGAGACTGACAAAAAACTTCCGGAAATACAAAGTACCGGAAATACAAAAATAATTGATGGGTTTAATTGTAATGAATATCTTGTTGAATATAATAACACATCATCCAATATCTGGACCACCAAAGAAATAGAATATGGATTCAGCGATGTTTTTAAGTCAATGTTGAGTTTTAGCGGACCGAAAGGGAAAGACCTTGATTTTGTTAAAGGACATAAAGGTGTTGAAGGGTTTCCACTTGAAATGAATTCGAGAAACAAGAAAACCAAGGAAGAATTCAACGTTTTGATCAATCAGATCAGCACATCAACAATTGATGAAAACCTTTTCAGTACAGAGGGTTACCAAATGGTAGATGCCTCTACGATCATGAAAAACGGAAAATGAGCACATATTACTTCATTTACATCCAATGTAGGTTGTATCTTTGTAGCCCACCATTATAAACCATATGGCAATTAGTATAATAATTTCAATTTTACTCCTTTTATTAAATGGTTTTTTCGTGGCTGCAGAATTTGCGATCGTAAAGGTCAGGATGGCCCAAATAGATCTTAAGGTAAATTCAGGAAATCAACTTGCCAGCATATCGAAGCATATAGTTGAGCACCTCGATGCTTATCTTTCAGCAACACAATTAGGAATAACTATGACAAGCCTTGGCCTTGGATGGCTGGGAGAATCTGTATTCAGCACTTTAATTTTAAATAGTTTCAATTTTTTTAATTTAGATCTTGACCCGGAAACTGCACACAAAATTGCATTCCCAGTTGCTTTCGGCTTACTTACCGTTTTACACATCGTATTAGGTGAGCTGGCACCAAAATCAATTGCCATTCGTTTTCCATTAAATACTACACTTTCTATTTCAGCACCATTACGAGTGTTTTATATAGTATTTAGCCCGTTGATATGGACACTGAATAAGCTTGCCAACTTTCTTTTAAAACTTATAGGTGTAAGGTCTGTTGGTGGACATGAGGTTCATACTGAAGAAGAGTTGAAGCTTATCCTCACTGAAAGCGAAGAGGGAGGAGCTATTAAGCAATCTGAACATGACCTTATTCAGAATGTGTTTGAATTTGACGACCGAATAGTTCGCCAAATTCTAGTACCCAGAACAAAAGTTTCTGGCATTGATATCGACACTCCAAATGATGAAATAATTCAACAAGTCATTAACGAAGGATATTCAAGGTTTCCGGTATACAAAGACAATATTGATAATATCATTGGTATAATACATACCCGTGACTTCTTAAAACTCTTGCAACTGGATGACTTCCCGGGGATCAGGGAGATCATAAGGCCTGCATATTTTATTCCCATCACGAAAAGAATAAACGCTTTGTTGAGAGAGTTGCAAACTCAGCACATTCAGATGGCAATAGTTACCACAGAATTTGGAGGAACTGCAGGACTGGTAACAATGGAAGATATCATTGAAGAGCTAGTAGGCGAGATCCAGGATGAGTATGATGAGGAAAAACCTTTTGTTGAAAAAATCAGTGAAACAGAATTTATCGTCAATGCCCAATCCGCGGTTAGCGATGTAAATGACCTACTGCCCATTACACTTCCTGAAAGCAATGAATACGATACCATTTCCGGACTCGTAAATTATATTTTCGGAAGAATACCAGCTGTGAATGAAAAACGTGTTTATGGTGGTTATGAATTCACCATCTTGAAACGTTTTCGCCATAGTGTAGAAAGCATTAAAATGGTCGTGGTTGAAAGGGGAACAACGGGCAACCAAGAAGATTAAACTTCCACTTTAATGATGTTAATACTTTCGAATATTTTCATTAAAAGTTTTTGTGCCTGATCAACCGTACTCACCCCCTCAAAAGTAATTGTAAGTTTATTATTTTTCTGATTCATTCTGCATTGTGAAGGATTCATCTGTATATAGCGGATCACAGAATTAAATATTCCAGACTTGTAAAAATCTGATTCAGGATCAGAAATAAAAGTACCCCTCATAAATCCTTTTTTCAATGTAACCTTCTCAAATCCAAGATGTTTTGCCATCCAGCGTAAGCGTATGGCACTTGCAAGTTCCAGAAGCGGCGATGGCACAGGACCAAAACGGTCACGTAAATTGCTTAAATATTTATTGAGGTCTTTTTCATCATCAATATCATCCAACTCTTTGTAGATATTCAACCTTTCGGTTATGTTGGTAATATAGTCGGTTGGTATGAGTATTTCAAGATCAGTATCAATCTGGCAATCTGAAACATAATCTTTACTATCATCTTCCGGAAACAACCCTTTAAAGTCCGTTGCTTTTAACTCACGTATAGCTTCATCCAGAATCTTATGATACATTTCATATCCGATCTCTGAAATAAATCCACTTTGCTCACCTCCCAACAGGTTTCCGGCACCTCTTATATCGAGGTCTCGCATAGCTATTGAAAACCCGCTACCTAGATCTGAAAACTCTTCAATTGCCTTGAGTCTTTGTCGGGCTTCTGGCGTTAAGACACTCAAAGGCGGAGATAATAAATAGCAAAATGCTTTTGTATTAGAACGCCCAACCCTGCCGCGCATCTGATGCAGATCACTCAAACCAAAATGATGTGCCTGATTTATAATAATTGTGTTTGCGTTTGAAATATCAAGCCCAGATTCAATAATGGTCGTTGAAACAAGTACGTCAGTCTCTCCATTGATAAACCTCATCAATACTTTTTCCAACTGCTCTCCATCCATCTGACCATGACCAACATCAATGGACACGTCAGGACAAAGCTTTTTGATCATGGATGCAACCTCATGGATATCCTGCACCCTGTTATGTACAAAAAAAACTTGACCACCCCTAGAAACCTCATAATGGATTGCCTCTCTGATTATTTTATCATTAAAAGCATGAAGTTCGGTAGTTACTGGATATCTGTTGGGTGGGGGTGTATTTATTATGCTTAGATCACGCGCACCCATCAATGAAAACTGCAAAGTTCTTGGGATGGGAGTTGCCGTTAATGTGAGAGTATCAACATTTACCCGAAGTGCTTTGAGTTTTTCCTTTGAGCTAACTCCAAACTTTTGCTCTTCATCTATGATCAACAATCCCAGGTCCTTAAATTTAATGTCCTTACTCAGCAATCTGTGAGTACCAATTATGATATCAATTTTACCTTCAACCAATCTTTTTTTTGTCTCAGTTTGTTGAGCCGCTGATTTAAAACGATTGATATAATCGACCGTACAGGGGAATTCCTTCAACCTTTCAGAAAAAGTACGATAATGTTGTAAGGCAAGAATGGTAGTAGGAACCAGAATAGCTACCTGTTTACTGTCGGCCACAGCCTTAAACGCTGCCCTAACTGCGATCTCTGTTTTTCCAAAGCCAACATCACCACATATCAACCTGTCCATAGGATACGGCTTCTCCATATCCTTTTTAAAATCTGCAGTCGACTTAACCTGATCCGGAGTATCTTCAAAAATAAATGAAGCTTCAAGCTCAGATTGCATATAATTGTCTTTCGAAAATGCGAATCCTTTCTGTGCTTTTCTGGCAGCATACAAACCTATTAAGTCCTTGGCGATATCCTTGACCCGCTTTTTAGTTTTCTGCTTTAATGTGTTCCATGCATTTGATCCAAGTTTGTTGAGCTTAGGTTGTGTTCCTTCCTTTCCTGAATAACGTGATATACGATGAAGCGAATGAATACTCACATACAAAATATCATTATCCTTATATACTAATCTTATTGCCTCCTGCATACGACCTTCCACGTCAACCTTTTCAAGTCCGGCAAATTTTCCAATACCATGATCGATATGAGTTACGAAATCACCGGGCCTCAAACTATACAACTCTTTCAGGGTCATTGCTTCTGACCTTCCAAAGTTCCGTTTCAACCTATACCTGTGGTATCTGTTAAAGATCTGGTGATCCGTATAGCATGCAAGTTTTAAATCATCATCAATGAATCCTTCATGCAGTGAAAGCAACAAAGTAGAAAAAGACAATTCCTTTCCCGGCGTTTTCTCTTTTAATTCAAGATCTTCAAATATGGCATAGATCCTTTCAATTTGATTAGGTGTATCAGAAAATATTATTGTTGAATATCCGGATTTATCATTCGCCAGTATTGTATTCCCAAGCAACTCAAAATTCTTATTAAATGATGGCTGCGGCTTTGAATTGTAAATGATATTATTTGATTTCTTATTATAGGTTCGAGTACCACATTCAACGATCCTATTCTTTTGCAATCCTGATAAAACTTTTTCAGTATCATCGAATACATCTTCAGCCTTACCTTTTACTTTATCGTAAAGTTCTTCTGCGCCCGTATCAACAGGGACTGATTCATTCATCATCTTTAATCCACCCTGCATCACCTGAAGACTGTGATCAAGATCCAGCGCCCAGACTATGATATCATCTGATAAAAAATCAACAAATGATTGCCTTTGATCATCCAACATCTTTTGCTGCACATTAGGGATGATGGAGATATGATTCATATCCTTTTCAGAAAGTTGTGAAACGGGGTCAAATTCCCGTATTGCCTCTATTTCCTGATCAGAGAACTCCAATCTGTACGGATTCTCATTTGAAAATGAATATATATCAACAATACCTCCCCGCACCGAGTATTGTCCTGCTTCATAAACAAAATCTGTACGCTCAAATCCATGTTCATTCAGGAACTCCATTATAAATTCCACTGAAAGCTTCTCACCCACCCTAGCTTCGACTGTATTTTCATTGAGTGTTTTGCGGGTCACAACTTTTTCATGAAAAGCCTCGGCATATGTTACTATTGGGACAGGTCGCGTATTTTTTGACAAGTGAGTTAACACTTCTGCCCGTAACAATATGTTACTGTTATCAGCTTGTGGAAAACCGTAAGGCTTACGCAAAGAAGAAGGGAAGAATAAAACATTATCTGCTCCCAGCAAACTAACCAGATCATTATGAAAATATGCAGCCGATTCCCTGTCGGGGAGCAAGATCACACTCCATCCACCTTCTTGAACAAAATAAGAAGTTACTACAAACGATGCCAGAGAACCTGACAAACCTTGCAGACAAACCGTATCTCTTGAAGCAGATGAAAGTAAGTTCACCAGCTCCTTTTGCTGGGCTCTTTTTGAGAATAAGGATATCAGTTCCGACTTGTCCACTTTTGAATATTATATAATAAGTAACGCGAGCAAGGTCACATCCTGCTCGTTCGTTCAATACAAAAGTAGTTATTTGAGAGTGTTTACGCCTCTTGTTTACTGATGAATTGTTCAGCCATTTCAACCATTTTGGAAGAACCTATGAAGAGAGGAGTTCGTTGATGCAGCGACTCCGGTTTTAATTCTAATATGCGACCCTGACCATCAGAGGCTTTTCCACCAGCCTGCTCTATGATCCATGCTAACGGATTACATTCATACAGCAGTCTTAATTTTCCATTAGGTGATTTTGCTGTAGCAGGATACATAAAAATACCTCCTTTAAGGAGATTCCTGTGAAAATCTGCAACAAGCGAACCTATATACCTGCTTGAAAACGGCCGGCCGGTAGTTGTGTCCTCCTCCTGGCAATATTTAATATAGCTCTTAACACCTGAAGGCATATGAACATAGTTGCCTTCATTGATAGAATATATTTTTCCATTTTCCGGAATGCGCATGTCAGGATGTGAGAGACAGAATTCACCTATAGAAGGATCGAGTGTAAATCCATTAACTCCTCTCCCGGTTGTGTATACCAGCATTGTTGAAGAACCGTATATGACATAACCTGCAGCCACCTGCTCTGTACCTTTTTGAAGGAAGTCTGTAAGATCTGCATGACCAGAAGGTGTAATTCGCCGATAAATGGAAAAGATGGTTCCTATAGAAACATTCACATCTATGTTGGAAGAACCGTCTAAGGGATCAATACATACTATATATTTGGCATCTTTATTAACCTGGTTCTGAATCGAAACTATCTCTTCATTTTCTTCTGAACCAACTGCACAACACTCGCCTCCTGAACTAAGTGCAGAAATGAACTCATCATTTGCAAAAACATCAAGTTTTTTAACGCTTTCGCCTTGAACATTAGTTGTTCCCAATTCACCTAAAATGTCAACTAACCCCGCTTTATTGACCTCACGGTTCACAAGCTTGGCAGCAATTCCTATGTCTCTTAAAAGTCGTGATAATTCCCCTTTTGCAAAGGGGAAGTCAGATTGCCTTTCAATAATGAATTGTCCGAGTGTGGTTACCTTTTGTCTCACTTTAGTTATTTTGCTGGTTACAGGACGGCAAATATCAGAAAAAAGTACCACTCCAAACCCATCGAAATTATCACTTATTTACCTGTGCAATTCAAATAAAATCAATGAATTGGCCGTTTAAATACAATTAATTGTGCTGATACGGCGCTATTCTTACTTTTGCGAATCCCTTATATAAGATGGATCCCAACCAGCCACACCAAAGGCACATAATAATTTCCGCAACCTCCGATTTGGTCACTGACCAGAGAGTACAAAGGGCTGCTTATACCATGAAAGATCTTGGTTTCAGTGTAACTTTGTTAGGCAGAAAACTAAGCAACAGTTTACCGATTGAAATTCCTGGTATTAAAGTGATAAGATTTAAGTTTATAATAAACACAGGGGTTTTGTTTTATGCCTTGTATAATATCAGACTTTTTATCTATCTCCTGACCCATTCCTTCACTCATCTTTTATCCAACGATCTGGACACTTTGGCAGCAAACGGATTAGCATCCAAGATAAAAGGTGGGTTTCTTATTTATGACAGTCATGAATACTTTACTGGTGTTCCTGAAATTCAAAATAGACCACTCGTAAAAAAAGTGTGGGAGCTGATCGAAAAAATTTGCATCAGAAGCTGCGATGCTGTTTTTACAGTCAATGAATCCATCGCACAGATCTACAGAAATAAATATCAGATCAATGTTGATGTGATCCGAAATGTGCCGGTGACCGGGATTACTCTTCCTCGAGGCAAGAGCAAGGATGAGATCAGAGAAAAATTGAAAATCAAGCCAGAAGAAAAAGTTGTGATCCTTCAGGGAGCGGGAATAAACATCGACCGCGGTGCCGAAGAAGCAGTTGAAGCAATGACGTACACAAACCACATAAGACTAGTCATAATTGGAGGAGGTGATGTAATTCATAAACTCAATCAGATGGTAGCTGATAATAATCTGGAAGATAAGGTGACCTTTCTTCCAAAAATGCCATACAACCAATTGATCAATTATACTGCTGCTGCAGATGCAGGACTTACATTTGACAAAGGATCCAACCCGAATTACCTTTACAGCTTACCCAACAAATTATTCGATTACATAAAAGCTGGAATACCTGTTCTTGCCTCAAGGCTTCCGGAATTAGAAAAGATCATCGAAAAATATGATATTGGAATGTTCATTGAAAATCATGACCCAAGACACATTGCGGAAATGATAGATAAGATGTTCATTGATGATAAAAGGATCGAATATTGGAAAAATAATTTGATACTCGCTTCGAAGGAACTAAATTGGGAAAACGAAAGCAAAAGTTTGATCAGAATAATAAACTCTATTGAAAAAAAATAAAATACACATAGTTTGTTTCGACATTCCTGATCCACCCAATTATGGCGGAGTCATAGATATGTTTTACAAGATCAAACATCTTTCAGCACAAGAGGTTGCTATAGATCTGCACTGTTTCAAATATGGGAGAAAGGAATCGAAAGTGCTTAATAGTATGTGTGAGAATGTTTATTACTATGACCGTAACGTGGCCAAATCAGGGTTATTCAACAAATTGCCATATGTTGTGATTTCAAGAAACACACCTGATCTGTTAAATACATTAACTAATGATGAATCACCCATTTTATTTGAAGGGCTTCATTGTTGTGCTTACTTAGATCATCCCAAATTAAAAAACAGGATCAAAATTGTGAGGACTCACAATATAGAGCATGAATACTATGAAAATCTTGCTGTTGTAGAAGGCAATTTCTTTAAACGATATTATTTCCATAACGAAGCCAGTAAGCTCATGCAATTTGAATCCATATTGAAACATGCAGATCATATTATGGCCATATCACAAAATGATACTGCTTACTTCAATGAAAAATATTCAAATGCCATTTATTTACCTGCTTTTCACCCCAATGAAAAAGTCGATATCAATCCCGGAATAGGCGACTTTGCATTATATCATGGCAATCTGTCTATTGGTGAAAACAATCAGGCTGCAATGTTCCTGGTAAAAGATGTGTTTGCAAAGATCAATTACCCTCTGGTAATTGCAGGCTCTAAACCCACAAAAACTCTCATAAAGGAG
Organism: Bacteroidota bacterium; assembly: GCA_024643795.1. Classification (GTDB taxonomy): domain Bacteria; phylum Bacteroidota; class Bacteroidia; order AKYH767-A; family OLB10; genus JAHEMF01. The sequence continues at coordinate 14,398 of JAHEMF010000019.1, forward strand.
ATTGCAAAATATAGTAACATCAAACTTTTCAAAGATATTCCGACGGATCAAATCCATGATCTTATCAAAAAGGCACACATTAATATACTTCCTACGTTTCAGCCAACAGGTATAAAGCTCAAATTGCTGAGTGCTCTGTTCAACGGGCGTCATTGTATAGTTAACTTACCAATGGTTCAGAACACAGGACTGGAAGAACTTTGTAAAGTATGTGTTGATTCTGCCGAAATGACTAAGGCTGTACTCGATCTGGCAGAGGTTAAATTCACCAACGAAATGATGACTGAACGTCAAAAGGTATTACAGAATGATTTCTCTAATCGGGTAAATGCAGAAAAGTTGATCGGGAAAATATTCAATTGAATACTCAGGCAGCTACGTTTTCATCAGCAATCACTTTTCCTAACTCACACTTTACGATCCTTCCTGGAAAGCGTTCAAAAGTGGTGTAATTATGAGTAGCCATTAGCACAGCTCTTCCATTTTTACTGATATCATAAAAAAGATCCATGATCTCATTTGATGTTTCGGGATCCAGGTTACCGCTAGGTTCATCAGCAAGTATAACATCAGGATCATTCAGCAAGGCTCTTGCTATTGCCAACCTTTGCTGCTCTCCTCCCGAAAGCTCATGAGGCATCTTAAATCCTTTTGTACCTAATCCAACTTTACCCAACACATCATTGATCCTTTCATTCATAGCATCTTTATCTTTCCATCCGGTTGCTTTCAAAACAAACATCAGGTTATCACGAGCTGATCTGTCAGATAGTAACTGGAAATCCTGAAACACTATTCCAAGTTTCCTTCTCAAAAAAGGCACCTCACCTGACTTTAATGCACGTAGATCAAATCCGGCAACACTACCTTCTCCTTCATTGATTGGCAAATCTCCATACAGAACCTTCAAAAGACTACTTTTCCCTGAACCGGTTTTACCGATCAAATACACGAATTCACCTTTATTAATACTCAGGCTGACATTGTTAAGTATCAGGTTCTTCTTAACGAATATACTAACGTTGTGTAATTTAATGATCGATTCCTGTTCCATGTTTAATTATTAAAAGTCAAGTTTTTGAATTTTTCCGAATGGGATGCCGGAAAGTATTTTAATTATTTCCTCCTCTTTATCCTCCAGACCACATTTTGCCAGGGCCTTTTCGGGGCGATCTACTCTAAAGTAAGCCAAAAGTGTAAAATTATCATCCCTCAACTGAACATAATCCGGAATTTTAGCCTGCCCTTTGATTTTTAGGATATACATAGGATAGAATTGAAATTCAAAATTACTAAAACCTAAGAGTAAATCATGGCCAACAAGACAATAAGTACCTTTTGCAAATAAAAAGGGCCGAATAATTAGATCCGGCCCTGTGCTGTAATCAAGACAATTTCATCGTAATTCAATAATGAAATCGTATCCGTTTATAGTGACCTTTGCTAACCTGTCGCAATTACCACCGATATGCCCATAATCTATGTATCTCGTATATAAACCTGCGGGTGTGAATTCGAGATCACCATCTTTTATCCAACGACAGTTAAGTGCGACCACCAATGGAGAAGAAATACTGGCTGTAAAGTTTTTTCCCAGAAATGAGTTTCCGCTTGCGGTTCCGGTTATCTGATAAACGTCATCTGTCCAGTCGAAAATTGTGCTTTCTCCCTGGGTCCATTCCCTTACTCTGGTTGAATTCCAGTCAAGCGTTTGTCCACCCGGAGCTGTGATAAGTCCGTTCACAGAGATATTAAAGAACAGGTTTCCATTTGAATTGTGCCCCCCGTTTGTAACTGTTTTGGAACCGTCAACCTTATAATCGTTAACATAATAGTTGTTAAATGAAATGGTATGTGAAGAAGAACTGTCACGATAAGCTCCTGAGTAAGTGACCAGAATCCTTCCTCTTCTGTAACGTCCATCGCTGCACAAACAATTGGAAGTACCAAAATCAATGATAAGCAACTTTGGAGTTATAGTTGTATCATGTGTAATTGTAGCACAGTTTGACAACAAGGTATTTTCCATTCCACCAGATTTGTAGGTCCATAATGCACCGGTTATTGCAGCCTGATCTGAGATAGTGTTGACATCATCATAGGTTGCCTCGGCAAATGCATGATCAACTGCTGAACCCGTATCCTGGTCCTTTTCATTTTTATCATCCTTTTTACAACCACTGGTAAAAAGAATAAAAACTGTAGCCATACTCATGACTAACAGTCTTACAAACAGGTTCTTATTATTCATATCTATATTGATTTATGCTGTTTTGACTGAAGAAATTTCCGAAAGATTAACGGAGCAAATGTATTGCATTAAAACGTGAGTTTTCACCAAATATTTGTTCATAAAAACAAAGTAGTCTGAAATAATATCAAAGATTAAGCCGTTTTTAAAAGGTAATTTTGCTAATTGCCGAAAGCATTATAATACAATTGATTACATGAAAATCAAAGCCATCATTACCCTTACCGGGATGTTATTTTTTACTCTAACATGGAGCTACGCTCAACAGACAGCGACCTACCATGACCCTGAAAAGTCATATAAACTTGCAGCCGAGCTGTTTAGAAAAGAAAAGTACAGTGCTGCCCGAGAGATGTTTGCCCAATTCCTGGAAAATTCAAATGGTGCCTCAGAAGAATCTAAAAGCAACGCAAGGTTTTATATGGCTTTATGTGCCGGAGAGTTGTATCATCCTGAGGCTAACAATGAGATAAAGTCATTCATTGATGAAAACCCTGAAAGCCTTCGGTCAGACATAGCATCATTCAATGCGGGAAAGATCTTTTACCGCGATAGAAAATTCAAAAGTGCTTTAGAATATTTTGAAAGCACAGATATAAGCTATTTAAACAACGATGAGATCCCTGAATATTGGTTCAAGTCAGGATACAGCTATTTCAGATTGAAAGATTACGATAATGCAAACAGATGTTTTCATGAAATACTTAATATAAACTCAAAGTATCAGACTGCCGCAACTTATTATTATGGCCATGTTGCCTATCAGCAAAATAACCTTAATACAGCAATAGAAACATTTGACAAACTAAAAGATTCAGAATCTTTCAAACCTGTTTTACCATACTACTACGTTCAGATCTACTATGAACAAGGCAAATACAAAGAAGTGATCATTTATGCTGATGAACTTGGGGAACTTGAAGGCATTAAAAACTCGACCGAGATCAAACGATATGTAGCCGAAGCTCAATATAAGCTTGGTAACTATGAAAAAGCACTTGAAATGCTGACTGCATTTGAAGAAAACTATCCCAGGCTGAGCAGAGAAGATTATTACCAACTGGGATACTGCTCATACATGACCGGTAAATATCCTGAGGCAATCAGTTATTTTGAAAAAGTCATAAATATTAAGGATGAATTACAACAAACTGCTTATTATAATCTTGCGGATTGTTTTTTGAAAAGCCAAAACAAACAAAGTGCGCGCAATGCTTTTCAGTTTGCTTCAACAGCCGAGTATAACGAAAAGATAAGCGAAGAATCTCATTTCAATTATGCAAAACTTTCATTTGAATTAGGGTTTCAGCCTGTAGCCATCAATTCGTTGAATAACTTTACAACACGTTTTCCTCAGTCTAAACATGTAGATGAAGCAAACGAAATTCTTGCTCAGCTGTACATAACAACTCGCAACTACAAAGATGCGTTGGTTGCACTTGACAAGATCAAGGAAAAATCGCCACGAGCAAGAGCAGCATATCAAAAGGTAGCATATTTCAGGGGTATTGAATTTTACAATGATAGGGATTACGATAAAGCTATCGGCCTATTCACCAATGCTATTGTAACTGAGATCGACCCAACAGTGAGGGCAATGGCCATGTACTGGAAAGCTGAAGCATTTTATAATCAAGAGAATTACGAACAGGCTCTTAAGCAATATCGTATCTATCTTTTCAATCCAGCCTCAACAAATACAGAAATGTATCATAAGGCCAATTACAATCTGGGGTATTGCCATTTTAAACTGAACAACTATGCTGAGGCAAACACATGGTTCAGAAAATATATTCTTAAAAAAGAAGCTACTGATCCTGCCCGTCTGGCTGATGCACAAATAAGAATAGGAGATGGATTTTTTATGCTGAAAGAATATGGGTCTGCAAGCAGCTATTATAATGACGCCATCAGCAATAAGGCTAAAGCAACTGACTATTGTTTGTTTCAGATCGGTATGATCCAAGGTATCAAAGGTGATATGAAAGGGAAAAGTGCAAGCATGGATAAGTTGATCAACAATCACCCTTCATCAACATACAATGACGACGCCCTGTTTGAAAAGGGAAATGCACTGCTGGCTCTGGAAGACTACAATGGCTCAGAAGATATGTTTGAGGCAGTCATAAAAAAATATTCCCGTAGTGAATATGCAAAGAAAGCGCTTCTTAAGACTGCACTGATTCAATATAACCTTAGAAACGATGAAAAGGCTTTGAGGATCTACAAGGACGTGGTGGAAAAATATCCTTCAACTACCGAGTCAACAGAAGCACTTACAGGGATCAGAAACATCTATGTTTCCATGGGTCAACCACAGGATTATTTTGACTACGTTAAAAATGTGAGTTCAATTGACGTTTCAACAGGAGCTCAGGATTCCATAACATATGAAGCAGCAGAGCAATTGTATTTAAAAGGAGATTTCAAATCTGCAGCAAAAGGGTTTGCAGATTATATTCAAAAATTTCAAAAAGGATATTATCGGCTCAATGCATCATTCTACAAGGCAGAGTGTGATTACCGAGCAGGTGATTTTGAAAAAGCTCTTGAGTCATACAGAGTTGTGATCGACTACCCAAGAAATATCTTTACAGAAAAAGCTTTACTCAAGGCTGCAGAGATACTGATCAATAAAAATAATTGCCCTGATGCCATAGCAGACTTCAAGCGCCTGGAAGAAATTGCAGACTTCAGAGACAATATAATTGCATCACAAACTGGTCAAATGCGGTGTTATTATGATATGAAAGATTATGATTCTGCTATAATGTACGCACAAAAACTGATCAGTGGCGATAAAGTATCTGCTACAATAGTAAATGAGGCTCACCTTATACATGGAAGAAGCACCTTCATGCTTAAAGATCTGACAAAATCATTCAGCGAATTTTCACTGGTCGCTAAAAACTCTTCAGGTGAAGCTACTGCTGAGGCAAAATACTACCTGGCACTTATTCATTTCATGAATGGCAAACACAAAGACTCACAAGACCAATGCTTCAAAGTTGTAAACCAGGTTCCTTCTTATGAATACTGGATCGGTAAATCTTTTATCCTTTTGGGTGATAATTACCTTGCACTTAAAGACACCTTCCAGGCGAAGCATACTTACAAAAGTATCATTGACAATTATGAAGGTCAGAAAAATGACAAAGAAGATCTGATAAGTATTGCACAGGGAAAATATAATGCCCTGATAGAACTGGAAAATGCCAATCGTCAGGCAATCATTCAGAAAAAAGAAGAAGAATACTTCAAAGCCGAAGGTGACACCACTGAAACTATCTTAGATACCAATGAGTGATCAAAATAAAAACATGATAAGATCTAAATTCGCAGGACAAATCTGTCTTGCTATAATTTCATTCTCCTCAACCGTGTCATATGCACAGGATGGTAACTTAGGTGATGAACAAATCAACGTCGTAAAACCTTACCAGCCGACCCTTTCAGACGCTTTCAAGATCAGCGATATACCCGGAAGGGATACTTCGGTAGTATTTATACCTCAGATGAAATATGAAACTGACAAAGTGAATTATCCTACCACATATACAATTTCTCCCATCAAGGCTGTAAATATCAAGGATGAGAATATTAAGAAACTATATCATGGTTTTATCAAAGCCGGATATGGCACAAAGAATACGCCTTATGCCGAAATATTTTATAATAGTCTCAGGTCAAAGAAATTGGATGCAGGCATCCACCTGAATCATATTTCTTCTACCGGTAAAGTAAAAGATTATGGATTCCCCGGAATGAGTGAAAGTGGAGTCGAATTATATGGATCCAAGTTTTTAAGAGACCATACCTTAAAAGGAAAAGTGGGTTATGACAGGTCTGTTTATCATTACTATGGATACTTAGACCCTCCAGATCAATTCGGGAAATCGGAAACAAAGCACAGCTTTGATGATGTTAGTGTTGGGTTCGATTTTATGTCTAATGAAACAAACAAACAGAGATTCAGATATGATGCGTCATTGGAGTTCAGGAATTTTGGCGACAATAAAGATTATACTGAGAATAACCTGTTGTTAAGTACACACATGGCCAAAGAGATAGACAACGGTGAACTGTTTGGTGACATTGAATTAGATGTTGTAAAATATGACAACCCGGTTGATGCCAATGAAACCAGAAATATTTTCAGGATCAACCCGCGATACCGTTTCGAACTGGAACCGGTTACGCTTACCGCGGGAGGTAATTTTGCACTGGATATAAATGAAGAGACCGACATCCTTGTATATCCGTTTGTAAGAGTGGATTATCATCCAATAGCTGAAACTATGAGTTTATACGCCGAACTGAGCGGCGATCTTCAAAGGCGTACATTCAGGCAACTTTCTATAACAAACCCATTTATGGAGTCACCGGGCGAGATCCTGAACACACGTAAAAAGTTCGACCTTAAGGGTGGGATGGTTTTAAAACTTGACAACCAGGTTCTATTTCAGGTTGAAGGTGGCTTAAAACGATTTAAGAATGATGCCTTTTATGTTAACCTGCCGGAAGAATTTCCTACAACTCTGGTGAAATATAATGTAGGTTTCGATGAGAATGACCTGTTTTATGTTAGAACGGAGATCACATATGAACAGTATGAAAAAACTGGTGTCTCACTCAATGCAACTTACTTCTCCAATTCCCCGGCAACCCTGGATAAGCCGTTGTTCAGACCCGATTTTATACTGGGATTAAAAGGATTTTACAATATTGGTGATAAGATCAGGGTAACAACAGAGTGGAACTATTCTGGACAACAATATGCCATCAATTACGAGGATGGGGGATTCAGGACGGTAAAAGGTTATATTGATGGAAATCTGGGGGTTGATTACCTGTATTCAAAGGTGCTGTCTGTCTTTCTGAACTTCAACAATATCACAGCCAGCAAATACAGCAGATGGTATAATTATCCCTCTTACCGGTTTATGGCTATGGCCGGATTGTCATACTCTTTTTAATGTATTGATAAAGAGCGTATTATAGAATAAATAAGGTCTCGCAAATGCGAGACCTTATCTTTTTAACAGCTCCCCACTTTTCTGTTAATAAAAATAGGTGTCAAAAGGTACTTTCTGAGGTGTAAAAATGACCTGAAAATCAGCTTAATTCGCTATCTTTGCGTAACTCTGACATCAGGGTATAACTTATTGAAAATGAGCGAGAACATAATCGAAAACGTGACCACAAAAAAGGAATATTCAGCAGATAGTATCCAGGTCCTTGAAGGACTCGAAGCAGTACGTAAAAGACCTGCCATGTACATTGGCGACATTGGCGCCAAAGGATTACATCATCTGGTGTATGAAGTTGTCGACAATTCCATCGATGAAGCACTGGCTGGGCACTGTAAAAACATTGATGTTTTCATCCATGAAGATAACTCCATAACTGTTAAGGATGACGGTAGAGGAATTCCTACTGACATGCACCTTAAAGAAAAAAAATCGGCTCTTGAGGTGGTTATGACCGTGTTGCACGCCGGAGGAAAATTTGATAAAGACTCATACAAGGTATCGGGTGGATTACATGGCGTGGGAGTATCATGCGTAAATGCACTTTCTTCACACCTAAAAGCTGAAGTTCATCGCGGAGGTAAGATCTGGGTTCAGGAATATTCCAAAGGAAAACCACTATCAGATGTAAAGGTTGTTGGTGATGCCTCTGACACCGGAACTACTGTAACATTTGTTCCCGACAACACTATCTTCATCACAACAGTATATCATTATGATACACTGGCTGCCCGTATGAGAGAGCTTTCATTCCTGAATAAAGGGATAAGGATCAACCTTACTGACCTGCGTGAAAAGAACGAAAATGGCGAGCCATTAAATTCTGAGTCGTTCTATAGTGATGAAGGGCTGGTTGAGTTTGTCAACTACCTGGACGGCACACGTGAAAAACTCATTGAAGAAGTGATCCATATGGAGAGCGATAAAAATGGGATCCCTGTTGAAGTGGCCATGCAATACAACACTTCCTTTAATGAGAACATCCACTCTTATGTCAACAATATAAACACTCACGAAGGAGGTACACACCTAGCGGGATTCAGAAGAGCATTGACCCGTACCTTGAAGAGCTACGCTGAAAAGCAAGGTATGTTGGCCAAATTAAAATTTGATATCAGCGGTGATGACTTTCGTGAAGGTCTTACATGCGTGATCTCTGTTAAAGTTCAGGAACCACAGTTCGAAGGTCAGACAAAAACCAAACTTGGTAACAATGAAGTGATGGGAGCTGTTGATACTGCTGTATCCGACATGTTAACCAATTATCTTGAAGAACATCCAAGAGCTGCTAAAGCCATCGTCAATAAAGTAATTCTTGCCGCTACTGCACGTCACGCAGCACGGAAAGCACGCGAACTGGTTCAACGTAAAGGTGCGTTCACCGGAACAGGTTTACCGGGCAAACTGAGCGACTGTTCTGAGAGAGCTCCTGAGAAATGTGAACTGTTTCTTGTTGAGGGAGACTCGGCGGGTGGAACTGCTAAGCAGGGCAGAGACAGGAATTTCCAGGCTATCCTTCCACTCAGGGGTAAGATCCTCAATGTTGAAAAAGCCATGGAACATAAGATCTTCGATAATGAAGAGATCCGAAACATCTTTACCGGACTTGGTGTTTCTAAAGGTACAACAGAAGATCAGCGTGCTCTTAATATGGAGAAACTGCGCTACCATAAAGTAATTATCATGTGTGATGCCGACGTAGATGGAAGCCACATCACAACCCTGATACTTACCTTCTTCTTCAGACACATGAAAGAGCTTATTGAAGAGGGATACGTTTACATTGCTTCACCACCACTCTATCTCATTAAGAAAGGAAAAGAGGAACAATATTGTTGGAATGAGGAACAACGCGTTGCAGCAATAAAGACACTTGCCGGTGACGGTAAAGAATCAAGTGTAAATATTCAACGTTATAAAGGTCTAGGAGAAATGAACGCCGAACAATTATGGATGACCACCATGAATCCGGCTAACCGTACTTTAAAACAAGTAACTATTGATTCTGCTGCTGAAGCCGATCGTATATTTTCAATGCTGATGGGCGACGATGTGCCACCACGCAGAGAATTTATTGAAAAGAATGCGAAGTACGCCAAGATTGACGTGTAAAAAACCTTACAAACAATGTAAAACCGGCAACTTTGCCGGTTTTTTTTGCCATTAATTTCTTGGTGATATTTTTGTTTTGTATATTAATTGAAATCAAAAAAACCATATGATAAATAAAGAACCAGTAGTTGAAATAGGTCCAATAGAAGTAGAAGAGTTTGAACAATTCAGAGAAGCCATGATTGCTGCTTATCCCAATTGGGAGGGCAGTTATTGGACAAGAACCACTATTGAAAAACTGATAAACTTATTTCCTGCTGGCCAAATTGGCATTTACATGAACGGCACACTTGTGGGTAGCGCACTCAGCATAATTGTAGATTACGATAAATACGGTGACGCACATACTTATTCGCAAATAACCGGCAAATACACTTTTGACACTCATACTACAAAGGGTGATGTACTTTACGGTATTGATGTATTTATTCATCCTGATCACCGTGGCAAACACCTGGGACGCAGGTTATATGATGCAAGGAAAGAACTATGTGAACACCTCAACCTGCGCTCTATAATTTTTGGAGGAAGGATTCCTAATTATCACAAATATGCTGCTGATATGCCTCCTAAAGAGTACATGCAAAAAGTGAAGTACAAAGAAATATATGACCCGGTACTCACCTTTCAGCTATCTAATGATTTTCATATTCGAAAAGTTTTGAAGAACTATCTTCCTGACGATAATGAGTCACTGGAGTTTGGAACTTTAATGGAATGGAACAATATCTATTATGATCCGGAAAAACTTAATCTCACTCTGAACAATACCGTGAGGTTAGGTCTCGTGCAATGGCAAATGCGCCCGTACAAAGATCTTGCAGAACTGGATCAGCAAATAGATTACTTTGCTGAAGTGGTTTCCGGTTACAAATGTGACTTCATGCTTTTGCCGGAACTATTCAACGCACCTCTGATGTCGGAATTCAACCACCTTTCAGAATCTGAAGCCATTCGGGCCATTTCAAAATATACTGAGCCTATCAAGGAAAAGCTGCTTGATCTCGCGATCAAATACAATGTCAATATTATTGCAGGCAGTATGCCTGAAATGAGAGACGACCACTTATATAATATAGGTCACTTACTTAGAAGAGATGGGACGTATGAACGATACGAGAAGATCCATATCACACCCAATGAACTTCGCTATTGGGGAATGAAAGGTGGCGACAAGGTTAAAGTGTTTGAAACCGATTGTGCCCGTATAGGAGTACTTATTTGCTATGATGTTGAATTTCCTGAACTAGCGCGACTGATGGCCATTGAAGGAATGGATATTCTCTTCGTACCATTTTTGACCGACACTCAAAATGCATACAGCCGCGTGAGAAACTGTGCACAGGCAAGAGCCATAGAAAATGAATGCTATGTGGCTATGGCAGGTAGTATTGGTAACCTTCCCAAGGTGAAAAATATGGATATTCAATACGCACAATCAATGGTGCTTACACCATGCGACTTCCCCTTTCCGGCCAACGGAATAAAAGGAGAGGCTACAACCAATTCAGAAATGGTATTGATAGTTGATGTAGACCTTGACCTGCTTAAAGAATTGCATGAATACGGAAGCGTAAAGACAATGAAAGATCGCAGAACCGATCTGTATGAAGTCAAGCTGGTTCCTTCAGATAAAAACAATGAAAAGAAGGAATCATTGAATAATACATCGTCTGGCGTTACCTCAAAAGCGTAACTCTGTCAACCCGTGTATGGGTATCGCCAACCTGATCTTTGATAACTGCCTTGTAGATGTAAATACCTTGCGGAGAAGGTTTGCCAGTATTCATATCAATTCCATCCCAGGCAACATCTGTATTGGAGGTTTTATGAACAACCTTACCCCAACGATCGAATATCACTATCTCATACTCCTCAATTCCTACACCATAAATCTTAAATTTATCATTTACCCCATTGTTCTCAGGAGTAAATGCGTTAGGAATATAGATCATGATATCATCTCTCACTTTCACTGCCTGCATCACGGAATCCGTACATCCATCTATTGAAGTTACCATAAGTTTTACAATATATAAACCGGTGTCCTGATATGTATGCACCGGATCTGTAACATTGGAAGCAAAAGCATTATCACCGAAATCCCAAACACGGTTAACAGCTCCGTTACTGATATCCTTAAAGTATACTGTAGGGAAATTTCTGGTTGGGTCTGATGGGTCATAAGTGAATGCAGCCTTAGGTTTGGGATATACAGTGATCGGCTGACCTGCAACAGCAGTGCCTGCACATGAACCAGCAGCATTTGAAGTAATAGTTAAGGAAGGTAAGAATGAGCCTTCAGTCCAATACAGATGCTGTGGCTCAGCAACTGTTGAATTTGTGCCATCACCAAAGTCCCAGTTATAATTCAGCCCCGGCACAACACCTCCATTGATAGTAAAACTCACTTCCAAAGGCTCACATCCCGCCAAGGGATTCATATTAAATGAAACCGAAGGTGGATCAACTGCAACAATTGAAACCGAACCAATAGCCTGTGGGCTGTTACAGCCATCAGATAGCGTAAAGGATAAACTAGTACTCTGAACAATGGTAATTGTATTGGAACTTCCTGTCATACCATTGCTCCATTGTATAGAATAATTTCCATCACCACCTGAAGCATTTGCATTAACGGTGATTTCTGTTCCTGAGCAAACTGAATCAGGAGCTGAGATGCTGAGGGCAAGAGGTGGCCTCACCGAAACAGAACTAGATGATGATGTTGCTATACATCCGTTTGCATCTGTAATGGTTACCACATAGCTTGTTGTATTTACCGGAGCTGCACTTATTGAAGAACCAATTGATCCATCACTCCATTGATAAGTATAAGGCGCTGTACCTCCTGATGCATTTAATGTGATCTGTACACTCCCTCCTTGACAAATAGTAAATGGTCCGGGTATAGAAACCTGCAACAAAAGCGGTTCATTTATTGTGGTTTGATAGCTTGACTGACATCCTGCCTGATCTGTTACTGTTAAGGTATAAACACCTGCACTTGCATTTAGCAGACCGGAACCTGATGAACCATCAGACCACAAATAAGAATATGGTGGTTGCCCTCCACTTACATTTACTGCAACCGATCCGTTTGAACCACCATTGCATAGTACATGAGTGATCTGTTGTAATGTTATAGCAGGAGCATTGGCCGATTGTAGCTGTTCAGTAATTGAAAAAGTACATCCGTTGGCATCTGTAATAACAATACCATAAACCCCTGCTGATAAATTTTGTGCACCTGACCCAACCGAAACAGAAGGAGTCCAGTTATAATTGTATGGTCCTGTTCCTCCACTTACATTCAAAGTAATGCTTCCGTTTTGCAAACCGCATGTTGGTTGTACAACTGTTGCAGATGAAGAAAGTACCTGCTGAGGTTCGGTCACTGAAATCTGTGTGCTTTGCGTGCAACTGTTCTGATCAGTCACGGTTACTGAATAAGTGCCCGCAGATAGATTGCTTGCAGTTGGTCCAATAGATATATTTCCCTGCCATTGCCAAGTGATCTGACCTGTACCGCCTGATACATTCATTACAACTTCACCGGTGTTATCTCCTTTACATAGTACATTGGTTACAGATACATTTTGCAGAACCAGCGCCGGTGGCTGAATAATAGTTGTAGATACTGTACCTGTACACCCATTAGCATCGGTAACTGTTACTGAATACACTCCCGGCGCTAATGATGAAATATTCTGTGTGGTTTGGCCCGATGACCAGCTGTAACTATACGGTTGCACTCCTCCGCTAATGTTGATATCAATGGAGCCGTTGTTCAATCCATTGCATGTGATGTCTGTCGTCCCCGCAAGGGTAACAATAGGCTTTGAAGAATTAGCAACTTGAATATTTTTGATTAATGTGCAGCCATTCGCATCTGTTATAGTTACTGTATAAGCTCCACCTGATAACGACGAAGCAAATGCAGATGTTGAAACTGAAGGTGACCATTGGTATGCATACCCCGGAACTCCTCCACTTGTATTTAACTGTACAGAACCATTTTGCCCTCCACATGAAGTATTAACAATAGTAGGGTTTGCAGACAGAGCAGTTGGCGGCTCTGAAATCACAACACTTGCGGTTACTGTACACCCGGCATTTATAGTTACTGCAACGGTGTACATACCTGCTGAAAGATTATTTGCCGTAGCTCCCGTTCCTCCCGATGGAGACCATGAATAAGTGAATGGCCCTGAAGCTCCTGTAACAGCAACAGTAGCAGATCCATTGTTACCTCCATGACAGTTTACGTCTGTACTTGAAATAATACTGGCTGATGGGCCATTGACACTTGGCACATTTAAAAAATAATTGAGCACGCATTGGTTAGCATCTGTAATGGTAACCATATAACCACCTGCAGATAAACCGGAAGCATTAGGTGTGTTCCCGCCACTGGGCCACCATGAATAACTATATGGAGGTTGTCCATTCTGAACCGTAACCGCTGCCGAACCATTAGCAGCACATCCGTTGGCAGGTGTAGTTGTAACTGTAGCTGACATTCCAGTTAATGGCTGGTTAATGGTAACTGATGCCTGAGAAACACACCCGGCCTGGCTGGTAACAGTTACCGTATATGTTCCGGCAACCAAGAACTGCGCACTGGCACTATTACCTCCACTGGGAGACCATTGATAGGTGAAAGGACCTGCCGCGCCACTTACCGTTGCCGTAGCAGAGCCATTGTTTCCGCCAAAACAGGTTACATCATTCTTTTGTAATGATACATTGAAACTGTTGATCTGTATCGGAAAACTCTGAACTCCTGTTGTGGTGTTACCACATTGATCATCAACAGTACCTGTCATGGTGAATGTGAATGCACCCGTTTGAATTATAGCCGGGCTTAATGTTAATATATAATTCTTAGAAGCTGTGGCTCCTTGTGTGCATGAAGGACTGCTTACACCGGTAATGGTATAGGGACCACCCGGACCTGTGAGGGTGAAATCACCAGGCTGCACAGTATTACACAAAACCTTCTCGTTGAATACAACCGATATGGAACTGGCACCGCAATTCAAACTGGTAACATTAGCAATTACAGGTGGAGTATTATCAGTTAAAGAAGCTGTTGATGCAGAGAGATCAATCGTATAACCACTTTGGTTGACAGCCGAAAAGCTACTTACGTTCAACACAAAGGTTTGCCCGGCAGCAACCGGAATCATTGGATTGTTTTGCACACCCGCTAAACCATTTGCGCCGGTAACACCGGTGATGTTGCTATAATTACAAGAAAGCTCAAGTGTGGGATCTGAAAAAATATCAGAACACGATGCATTGGAAATATTATAAAGAGCCCAGTCGTAGTTTTCTCCAATGTTATTGGGCACTATGCTGAATGCCAGATTACCTGCTGAAGAAGTAGTAAATATATACCATGCATCATTCCGTTCACCCGTAAGCAAACAGGAAGTAAGAGCATTTATTTCATTAGGAATGGCTCCTACGCCAGTATAAATGGTATTATTGGTATAAGATGTTCCGCAAATGGGAATTGCACCCAAACAATCCTGGGGACCGGGAGACTGAGCAAAAACATGTGTTTCAGGTGAAAAAACCACCAGAAATGCGAAAATCCCAGCATAAAACCGGAACTTCTGATGTTCAAAATATTTAACAAGATCCCTTTTTACGGGAATCCCTGTTTTAGACCCCACTTAAACCCTTTTTTATCTTATGTTTTTATAATTTTGCCGCCGTCTGTAAACGACATCAAACTGTTTTAATTAACCCTCTTAATACTCAATCACACAATGAAAGTCACTGTTGTAGGAGCAGGAAACGTTGGAGCAACTTGTGCCAACGTAATTGCACACAAAGAACTTTGTAACGAGGTTATTCTGCTCGATATCAAGGAAGGCGTTGCAGAAGGCAAATCCCTTGATATGTGGCAGACCTCGCCGATCAACTTATACGATACACGCATAAAAGGTTGCACAAATGACTATGCTCAGACCGAAGGTTCTGACGTAGTGGTAATTACATCAGGTTTGCCTAGAAAACCCGGTATGAGTCGCGATGACCTTATTGCCACAAACGCCGGCATTGTCAGGTCTGTTACAGAGAATATCGTGAAATACTCTCCAAATGCTATCATCATAGTGGTTTCCAACCCGTTAGATGTAATGACCTATTGCGCATTTCTGACCTCAGGATTTCCATCAAGCAAGGTATTTGGTATGGCTGGTATCTTAGATACAGCCCGCTACCGTGCATTCCTTGCCGAAGCACTTAATGTTTCTCCAAAAGATATTCAGGCAGTGCTAATGGGTGGTCATGGTGATACCATGGTTCCGTTACCACGCTATACAACTGTTGCCGGAATTCCGGTAACCGAGATGATCGACACTGAAAAGCTCGATGCCATTGTTGAACGCACCAAAAAAGGTGGCGGTGAACTGGTAAACCTCATGGGAACTTCTGCATGGTACGCTCCAGGAGCTGCTGCTGCCCAAATGGTGGAAGCTATTGTGAGAGATCAGAAAAGGATCTTCCCGTGTTGCGCATGGCTCCAGGGTGAATATGGAATGAAAGATATTTATCTGGGAGTACCTGTAAAACTTGGACGTAACGGAATTGAGGAGGTTATCCAGCTTGATCTCAACAACGACGAAAAAGAACTTCTTAAAAATTCGGCAACTGCTGTTAAAGAAGTCATGAAGGTTCTCGATAATATGCAGGAAGCTGCCAAATAACAGCGACTAACATTATTGAATATACGAAATGCCGGCTCATCAGTCGGTATTTTTTTTTGGGCGTTGCCCGCCTGCACCCTTTCAATATTTCTGTGCAGTACCTGAAGCGGGCCGGGCTTTCGTGCGCCGGAGGCTGCACTCAATCCCTAACGCGATAAAACAGATTAAAACCTTGACTCCACCTTTTTATTGCAGGTTCACAACCCATGTGAATCTGTTTTTATATTTTTAGCAAAATAAATTTTTCTAACCAAAAACTTATACATGAAAAAGCCATTTTTCGATCTCTCAAATATCAAAGGTGATTTATTTGGCGGAATAACCGCAGGCATTGTAGCATTGCCCCTCGCACTGGCCTTTGGTTTACAATCAGGAATGGGAGTTGCTGCCGGATTATATGGTGCCATTTTCATTGGGTTCTTCGCAGCACTTTTCGGAGGCACTAATACTCAGATCTCCGGACCAACTGCGCCAATGACCGCAGTAAGTATGGTAGTAGTTGCCGGAATAGTTAGTGCCAGTGAAGGTGATCTTAACAAAGCATTACCTGCCATTCTGATGGTCTTTTTGCTGGCAGGATTAATACAGATCCTGTTCGGTGTTATGAAGATAGGTCAGTACATTAAATACATCCCCTACCCTGTTGTATCAGGATTTATGTCGGGTATAGGTGTAATCATTCTAATAACACAATTGTTACCGTTGTCAGGATATTATCCAAAAGAAGATATTGACTATGTCAACAAATTCAAACCCCTTGCAGAAGAAGTTATTCTTGAAGACATTTTAAAAGATGAGGTCGCTGAAGACATTCTGGTACTCGAAGATTTCAAAGAAACCGTAACCCGTGCAGGCGATATCACCGATGATGATATCATGAAAGAAGCACAGGCGCTGGCCGCAAAAGAATCTTCCGGAGTACTGGGGTCACTCAAAGTGCTGGGTCGTGCCATTCAAAATATCAACTACACTGATTTTCTCCTTGCGCTGCTAACTATTGGTATTATATATGGATTCAAACGCATCACAACGGCAGTACCAAGTTCACTGGTAGCACTATTGGTAGTTTCGGCTGGAGCCTACCTTTTTATTCCCGGTTACCGGACAATTGGAGAAATACCAAGTGGATTCCCCCATTTGCATTTCGAAATTTTTAGCGATTTCCAGCTCGGTTCTATTGCACCCTATTTGATTTCTGCAGCGTCGCTGGCACTACTCGGGTCCATTGACTCATTGCTTACTTCACTGGTGGCCGACAATATGACCCGAACAAAACATTTACCTGACCGGGAGTTACTGGGTCAGGGTATCGGCAACTCTATAGCTGCATTATTCGGAGGACTTCCGGGTGCAGGTGCAACAATACGTACCGTAGTGAATATCAATGCAGGCGCCAAAACCAGAATTTCGGGAATGGTTGCCGGAATACTTTTGTTAGTAGTGTTATTATCATTAGGTCCACTAGCAAGCAAGATACCGGCTGCAGTATTGGCAGGAATACTCATTACAGTTGGAATTGGTGTGATGGATTATAAAGGGTTGAAGCATATAGCTCAGATGCCCAGAAATGAAGCATTGGTATTGATACTGGTACTTCTCCTAACGGTATTTGTAGGACTTATTGAAGCTGTAGCAATTGGCATGGTGCTGGCATCAGTGTTGTTCATGGTTACTATTTCTGATGTAATTGGTCACCGTGCCAAATCTGCTCCATTAAAAGACTTTGCACGGGAGCTTCCATGGTCTGACGAGGGTGACATTATTGAGAAAATGGGGAAACAGATCTATATCAAGCACCTTGATGGCCCTCTGTTTTTTGGATTTGCTTCCAGATTTCAGGATATGATCAATGCTTTGCCTGAAATAAAAGTTGTGATTATGCGAATGGATAAAGTTCCATATGTTGACCAGTCAGGATTGTATGCGATGGACGATGCTATCCGAGAATTTCAATCCAAAAACATCACAGTGGTTTTCACTGACCTGCATGGACAACCGGAAGCTATGTTCAAACAATTCAAAATTTGTCCTGGACTCGTTGATAATGAAAACAATTTCAAAAATTTCAGTGAATGTTCAACCTGGTTATACAACTCACTCAAAGAAAACAATACCTAGAATATCACTTGAAAAAAGTTAGACTCTCTGAATAAAGCCATTACAGTGTGATATCAACTGATTCTCCCAACTTCAAACTGAGGCCCTGGCAACTGGCAGATCTGGATTCACTGGTAAAGCATGCCAACAATCCTCTGGTAGCAGGAAATCTTACCAATCGGTTTCCACATCCTTATACACAAGAGGCCGGTGTTAAATTTATTGAAATGGCTATGTCTCATCAACCTGCAAGAATACTTACCATTGATATAAATGGTGAAGCATGTGGTGGAATAGGACTGCATCAGCAGGAAGATATTTTTTTTACGAATGCAGAACTTGGATACTGGCTTGCTGAACCATTCTGGGGCAAAGGAATAATGACCAGTGCAGTTAAGCAGATGGTTGAATATGGGTTTTCAAATTTCGAATTCCGGCGCATTTTCGCCCGTCCTTTTGGCACAAACCTTGCCTCACAAAAAGTACTGCTAAACGCAGGGTTCGAATTGGAAGCGACATTTGAAAAAACAATCGTCAAGAATGATCAATTCCTTGATGAATATATCTATGCCGTGAGAAAGAAGTGATTACTGGATAGAAAAATCCTGACAGATGCTGTTTTAGTTGCGCACCATCACTGAATATGGATCCACAGATAATTCTGTTTTATATCCCGGAATCAGTTCAAGTGTGTTCATATCAATGATTGTGAGATAACCGTTACGTCCACCACATTCAGAAACATGATGCGGCGGCGGACCACCACTGGTTTGGGTGTTCCTGTTGGCCACATACACAACATTTTTATCGTCATCAACCGCTAATCCATGAGGTTCATACCCGGTTTGAATGGTCTTTATAAATATATCATTAACAATATCTATTACTGTTACCGAATTGCCTATCATATTACTCACAAAAAGAAGATCGTTATCTTTTGAAATACTGAACTCCTGCGGAAAATCACCGGTAGGAATGGCAGTAATGAATGAGTCATCGATTGAGTTGAACACATGTACTTCATTAATATTTTCGCATGAAACATAATATTTACTTCCATCAGGAGAATAAATAACTTCATGTGGGTCAGCTACGCCTGTTGTATTAATTGTTACCGGATCATAATCGGGTTGCAAAGGATCTGTAACATCCCATTTATATATCACATTACCTGATTGCCCGGTCACCATTAAAGTATTACCATCAGGACTTAAATAACTTCCATGTGGTGAAACAAAGAACCCGGGGTCAGAATACACAAGCGGGCAGGTCATGTTTTCCAGGTCAACATAAGCGATCCTTCCATTCTGACTAAAGTCGACCACAAAAGCCTTTTTGCCATCAGCAGAAATAGAAAACGTATTCCAATATCCCTGACTTATCACTACTTGATCAACATATGAGTCATCAGATGTTCTGAATCGTTGCATAACATCTGAATTCAAAAATATTGAATACCAATACTCGCCATCTGGCGACATCTTTATCATGTGTGGTGATTCTATGGCAGCACTCTTACCTACACTCACATATCGCATAATAACTCTTGAGACAGCATCATGCACACTTACAATATCACACCCTTGATTAGATATATAAAATTTCTTTCGGTCAGGATTATCCGAAAACTTAACAAATCCATTCTTATCCGGTGCACCTGCATTTATCCAGTCACGGATCAATATAATTTCATCTTTTGTAAGAGGAGTATTATTGAATGGCATATTGGGAGACTGCACAATACCCAAAGAGGTATCGGTATTAATAAAATATAATAAAGTACTTTGCCCGGGCCAATACGGAATAGTAACAGCTCCATTTGAATTCCCATCAAACATCTTATTCCAAGTGCTGAGATCAAGGCCGCTTGCAGCGTCCTTACTTGCGGTATTATGACATCCGGCTGTAGCACAACTTTTTACCATGATCTCTGCCACTTCAGGCGGATATCCTCCATCTTCAAATTGCTCTTCATCGTCATGAGAACAGGCTGTTAAAGCAACTGCAATAAAAGCCAGTGCTAAAAACCGAAGAATATCTGTACCGTAATACTTCATATTAATGTCTTACAACAAATTTTCTCACATCTGGTTTATCATCTTCAATGACCTGACAAAAATAGATGCCATCAGCGAAGCTTGAAATGTTGAACACCTCAACATTATTCATTATATCTTTCTCAAGTACAAGCTGCCCCAAAGAATCAAAGATCCTTACTTTACGTGAGCTCATACCCGAATCAAATTTTATGTAAAGTTCATCATCTGCAGGGTTAGGGAAAACCGCAAATGATGGCACACTACTACTCGCTGATGGGAGTCCTACAGATGAATCAAAATCGTAAAGAGTTATTCCACCCGCATTGGTTCCAACAATAAATTCTATTTCAGGGTCGCCATCAATATTAGCACCATTTATTGTAGATCTCGAAGGCTCAAAGATGTCGAATGCAACTGAGTCGAGCAGGTTGAAGGTTCCTCCCAGGTTATTATCTATGTTATCGTAGTTGTATATGTAACCACTCAATGTACCAACATATAATTTCCAGACTCCCAGGCTGTCGTAAAAGAAGGGTTGACTATATCCATAAATTGCAACAGCAACTTTAGTAACATTAATTCCACCAAAAGTGTTGCTGAAGAAAGTGAACTCAGGAACTGATGACGTTCCGGTATTCTCATAGAAATTCAGGTTACCCGTCTTCTCTCCAATAACAAGGTCAAGCTTTCCGTCACGGTTAATATCAACCAGCTGTGGTGTTGAGAATTGGCCTACATCTATAACACTGCCTGTGGAGTTAAGAACCTGTGCCTGCTTTAAAGTATAGGCAGGAAAATTACCCGGTCCGGCAGTGTTCTCATACCACATCAAGGACCCATCTGATTCACCCATGAAAAGGTCAGCATCACCATCATTATCAATATCGCCAAAAGCAGGGAATAATCCTGTATTTGGCAACTGCATAAAGCTTCCAAAGTCAATAGTCATTAATTGATAGGCAGGGAGTACATTGGTGCCAGTATTCTTATAAAATGAAAGGCCTGATTCAAAATTCCCACCCGGATTAAAATATCCATAGTTACCTACAATAATGTCTATCAAACCATCACTGTCTACATCATGAAAAACAGGATTTGCTGCTGTCCCGGTTTCTATCATCTCATCTGACAAAAATCTGTTCTTTTGATAGTTGAATACGTTTGTGTTGTTGTTGGTAGTGTTTTTATAATACAACACATTATTAAAATTCTCTGCTGAGCCGCCACTGATGCATGGTGCAACTACAAGATCTTTTTTACCATCATTATTCACATCAAAATAATAAGGAGCAGGAAAAGTAATAAGGTCAACCGGCGTGTCATAAGCAGGGAAAATTGTATCCTGAGAGGTAATATTGGCCGATTGGTTAGTACCACCGTTTCGAAGATACAAGATATTATTACCAAGCACATCGCCATTTAAAAGGTCAACATCCATATCTCCCTCGTCATCAAAAGCAAGCATACATGAGCCGGA
Source organism: Bacteroidota bacterium (assembly GCA_024643795.1). Classification (GTDB taxonomy): domain Bacteria; phylum Bacteroidota; class Bacteroidia; order AKYH767-A; family OLB10; genus JAHEMF01. The sequence goes on from JAHEMF010000019.1 coordinate 36,126, forward strand.
GTGCATTGCACCCTTTTCAAGTTCTTCCTTGTATCCCGGATCGCCGGGATTAGCCATCCTGCATACTACACCCAGTATTGCGGAATTCGAAAATCCGCTCAGACCAAAGTTACCCCAGCACATTTGTGAATCAAGTTGGTAAACAAGCGTATCGCACTTCCCGAAATTCTCCTGAGCCATGTTCTTGTGATATTCAATAAAGTTTCCGGAAACAGGGAAAGTCAGAACATCAAGGTCGCCATCAAAATCTACATCCACCAGCGCCGGCAAATTGATGGCAGATACGTACAAGTTGGAATTGATGGGACCGTACTGACTATAAACCAAAGAATGCACAAGGTTAAATTTGAGTCCCGCTTGAGGAGTATAATCATTTCTGTAAACTGTCATACCTGCACTGTATGAATAGGTGAAAAGATCCATCTTTCCATCACAGTTAAAATCTTTTAATAAAACCCAATCATGCATGCCGGCAGGAAACTTTGACCGGTACTCCGGAGCATAATGATAATCTACCGCATTGGGAGTTCCATTATTTATGTAAGTTGTGATGCGGTCGCCATCTTTATCAAAAATGAAAAGGTCCATTCGGTTATCACCGTTGAGGTCGATCTCAGAAAAGATCGGTGCATTTAAACCACCTGCCCATGGGTTTTGTACACTGGTTCCAAGGATATTCACAGGTATTGTCAAGTTAGGTACATACTTACCTTGAGAATATGAAATCCCAATAGCTGCCAGCCAAACTAAAATTGCAAGGATCAATTTTTTATTCATGTTACAAATTTAATAGTTTTGAGATCGTAATAGTGTGACTTTCAGCATAGTTTATTACCTTATTAGTGTCATTTTTAAGTAATTAACTCTAATCCATGCCATCTTTTGATATTGTAAGCAAAGTAGACCTGCAAAAACTTGATAATGCAATAAATACAGTTGTTAGGGAGATCACAACCCGGTATGATTTCCATGATTCCAAGTCAAGTATTGAGTTGGACAAAAAGGCACTTTCCCTCCATATTGTGACGGAAAATGACATGCGCATGGATGCAATAGAAGGCGTTATTATATCCAGAGCCATGAAACAGGGGCTTGATTCCCGATGTTTCGACTTTGGAAAAGAAAAATATGCCGCTGGAGCCTTAATAAAGAAGGATGTTAAGATTAAAAACGGTATCGATAAGGATACCGCCAAAAACCTGGTCAAACTTATCAAAGAGACCGGACTGAAGGTTCAGCCCTCGATCATGGAGGATCAGGTAAGGGTAACAGGTAAGAAAATAGATGATTTACAGGCAGTTATAGCTAAATTAAAAGACGCTAAAGTTGAATTGCCTCTCCAGTACGAGAACTTCCGCTAAAAACCTCTCACTTCTTAATTATTTGGATTATCAAATTTATATGCCTGATAATCAGACATATAAAAAAAGTTGATAATTATTTCCTTTTTAGCGTACCAAAAAGGATAGTTTAGTGTTGTATTAAGTGAATTTGATTTATAATCCGAACGATGAAAGCATCAAGAAGCAGAAAGAAAGTAGCGCCCAGAGCAGACGACACATCCCTTATTAAGGTTCGATTAGACGAACGTACCACCATTACCATCAGAAGAATGGATGCGCTCAAGTCCTGGAAAGAAAAATATCCGGGCGCGAAGGTTATCTCTTAAAAAGTCAATAACTCTTTTCTAACAGTTGTTCAGCAACTATTTGCAGACCATCATGAAATCTGTGAGGTTTGTATTCGAGGTCACGTCTGGCTTTATCTAAAATAAAACCGGTCTTTGGCGGTCTTTTAGCAGCTTGCCCAAGCTCATCCGATGTTACCGGCACCATAAGTGAAGCATCCAGTTTATAATAATCTGCTACCTGATGAGCCAGATCATAGATGCTGCAAATATCTTTTTCATCGCCAGAAATATGATAAATACCTGTGCTTCTTTTACGTGCCGCCGTTACACATGCGGTAGCAAGATCTTCGGCAAGAGTTGGACTTCTGTATTGATCTGTGATCACTTTGATCTCTTTACCTTGTTCGAGTGAAGACTTCACCCACAGAACTAAATTCGAACGCTGATTACCATCAGTAACACCATAAATTATTATGGTACGTATAATTGCCCAGGGTGCACTCGAATTCATTATCAGCCCTTCACTTTCCAATTTACTTTGTGCATAATATGATAAGGGGTTGGGCTTATCTGCTTCTTTGTAGGGCCCATTGGCACCATCGAACACAAAGTCAGTTGACAATTGGATAAAATGACAATCAAAAGGCCTGGAGGCTTCAAGTAAATATTCAACAGCACCTACATTCAGATCCCAGCAGCCTTCACGATCACTTTCACATGTATCTACATTGGTCATGGCAGCACAATTGATTATACAGTCAGGTCCAAACTCTCTCACCACTCTGATAACATCATCTTTACTTGTTATATCCAGGTCAATATATTTATAGCCTGACTTAACATCCAACCTGTTCACACCTTTTGAGGTCGCCAACAGCTTTACTTTTACATCATCTTTAAGAAGGTAGACCAGCTTTTGTCCAAGCAACCCATTTGAACCTGTTATTAAGATCTTCATTATTCTTTCTTTTCTAATCTATTTTGCTTTTATAGATCCCAAATACTACTGCGTTTTTTACGGACCATGTTCCTTAGATTTAAAATAAATGCCATGATAAGGTAGATCACCACCGGTGAACCAATTGCAATAAAGGAAACATAAATGAAAAACAAACGAATATTTGCAGTACGCATACCCAGTTTATTTCCCCACCATTCACAAACTCCGAATGCCTGCAACTCAAACCAGTCTCTGATGCCTGTTATTGTTTGATAGATAAAGTTCATCTTCCTGATATAAAATGTGTACCCCATGTGCAATTTAAACATTTTTTTTGATTGCAAAATTGTGTAGTAAGATGATATAATGCTTGAGTACATACTGCATCATTGATCTCAACAGGTGTATCTTTCCATTGACGTATGATCCGGTTATTTTCAGGCGGACATTTACGTGCAAGATTTATCGCATGATCTACCCTGAACTGATCTCCCATTATTTTTCCCTGCCAAAAAAGGAATACACTCAATGTATTAATGATGATATTATGAATGGCATCAGAACCCAGCCTTTTTTTCTTTGGTGAAGACAGTTGGTCAAAAACAAAATGATCATCCCAGTACGGAGCTGCTGAAATATTGAATAATCTCCTGACATTCTCATAGGAGGGTGATGAATCAAGAAGCCCGGAAATTAAATTCAGATTATTGAGCACCATAGCAAACTGTGAAATTCTGATAGTTGGAAAATTGTTAGGATGTAGTCGCATAAATTTCCATACTTCTTTTTGCAAAGGGGCCAGATCATATTTCCTGGATAAATGTTGATATTCCCGTCTCAGGTTCATAGGGTATGGATCCTTATACATCGCATTCAAAAAACCGGATTGTCCAAACAGCAGTGCTTCAATCTGTATTGCAGAATCAAGGTGCTTGAGTATCACATTATATGGAATTGACCTTGCCAGCATTGAAAATGGTTCTGCATTTACTTTAAAACCAAAGTTGCGGGCAAGTAAATGATACAACACTTCGTTTGCCGATGTTACTCCTTTTTGTTTAAGAATGGCAACCTGTTCTAATTTACTTTCAAGCCGGTCCGCAAATAGCCTGTCAAGCCAGCCTATTTGCTGCAATGTATTGAGCTTATGTAATTGATCTTTGCAAACCACAATCTGCATTTTATTGTTCAATTCCAGGTATCGGTCATAGAGTTCATGATTGTAATGATCTTTTATCTCCAGGGTTTCAACCTGATTGCCTGCATTATTCAGCACCATTCTGTCGCATTCATGCACAACATGAAGTATAACATTATTATACATAGGGTCATGTTGATGCCGATGTATGTTCCAGTCAGATGACTTTACATGTATCTCTACATTTCCTGCTGATAATATTCCATCGATCTGTATGCGTGCATTAAAAAAGTCGGGGCCGCTGTCATTATTCAGGTGACCGGGGTGCACAATAATTATTTCACGACCCATGTCAGTTATTAATGCTTCTGAATTTAACAGCTTATTATGCCAAAGCCAGGCTAAAAAATCTTCCGTCATTGAAAAGCGGATTGAAAAGTGAAAAGTTTACTTCACAAAAGTAGTAAATTATATATCTCAGACAATTCCATTTTGTTTGAGAACCTCTTCCATACTCAACTGGAGCTTTTTAGATTCACTAGCTGCGGCAGACTCAAAATCCTCACCGGATGAAGCATATATTATGCCTCTCGATGAATTGACCAGCAAACCTATGTCTTTATTCATGCCATACTTGCACACTTCTTCAAGACTTCCACCCTGGGCTCCAACACCTGGCACCAAAAGAAAGTGATCAGGAATTAATTTTCTAACATCTTCAAGCATTTCAGCTCGCGTTGCTCCTATCACATACATCATATTCCCTGCATTACCCCACTTGGAAGAAACCTCCAATACTCTTTCAAAAACTCTTTCACCTGTACTCAGAGACTGCGTTTGAAAATCAAGTGATCCGGGGTTGGAAGTAAGAGCAAGCAGGATCACCCATTTATCTTGAAATTTTAAAAATGGCTTAACAGAATCCGAACCCATATAGGGTGCAACAGTTACAGAATCGAAATCATACGTATTGAAGAAAGTACCGGCATACATTTCTGAAGTATTGCCTATATCACCTCTTTTAGCATCAGCTATGGTAAAAATGTCATCGGGAATATAGTCCAATGTTTTCTTAAGGCTGTTCCAGCCGTTAATACCCATTCTTTCATAGAACGCAATGTTTGGTTTATATGCTACGCAATGGGCTTTGGTAGCATCGATGATACGCTTGTTAAATTCAAAAACAGGATCATCAAGTGATCTCAAATGCTGCGGGATCTTTTCAATATCAGTATCTAATCCTATGCACAGAAAAGATCTCTTTGTTTTGATATTTGCAATCAATTGGTCCCTGTTCATCGTATCATTTGTTATTCATCAGGTTAGTGAACCCTCTTTCATTTTTTCAGCATTCTCCGCCACCTGCAATTTATCAATGAATTCCTGTATCTCACCGCTCATTACAGAATCCAGATCGTAGGTTGAAAAACCAATTCTATGATCGGTAACCCGGCTTTGTGGATAATTATAGGTACGGATCTTAGCGGATCTGTCACCGGTAGAAACCAATGTTTTTCTACGGCGCGATACTTCCTCCATTCTTTTGTTGTATTCCATATCATACAACCTCGACCTTAACATCTGCATGGCCCTTTCTCGGTTTCCATGTTGCGACCTTTCAATCTGACAGGTTACCATTATTCCGGTTGGCTTGTGTGTTAGCTGGACTTTTGTTTCCACCTTATTTACGTTCTGTCCTCCTGCTCCGCTGGATCGGGCAGTTTGTAATTCGATATCGGCAGGATTGATCTCAACATCAAACTCATCTGCCTCAGGCAATACAGCCACGGTGGCTGCTGATGTGTGCACACGACCTTGTGTTTCTGTGAGCGGAACACGTTGTACACGATGCACACCGCTTTCGTACTTTAACTGACCATATGCATTAGGAGCATTCACTTCAAATATAACTTCCTTATAACCTCCGGTATTCCCCTCATTAAAATCAACCACATTCACTTTCCAGCCTTTAAGATCGCAATAGCGAGTATACATCCTGTAAAGGTCACCGGCAAAAATACTTGCCTCATCACCTCCTGTACCTGCTCTTATTTCTACTATAGCATTTTTTGCATCTTCAGGATCCTGAGGGAGCAAGATGACCCTGATCTCTTCTTCAAGTTCTGTTTGTTTTAATAACAGTTCTTCCAATTCCGTCTTGGCCATGGCTCTGAACTCTTCGTCTTTTTCATTGGCCAGTAAATCTTTTGCCGAGGCAATGTTCTCGAGAACATTCCGATAGACCTTATATACTTCTACTACCTTCGACAATTCACTAAAAGATCGGTTAAGTGCGGTGAATTTTTTTCGGTCAGCTATAACCCCTGGGTCTGACAACTGGGTCGACACCTGCTCATACCGGTGGTAAAGAGATTCAAGTTTTTCGAGTAATGTTGACATAGGTCAGGAGTTATATTCAAATGTCCCCTGCGGGGAAGTGATCGTTAATTTTTTACCATTATAGGCTTCGCATCTTCCTACAATCTTTGCTTCCACTTTGTAGTTTCCGGCAATGTTCATGATGTCATGAGCTGCTGCTTCATTACAATATATCTCAAACCTGTGGCCCATGTTGAACACCTTATACATCTCCTGCCATGAAGTACCTGACTCCTTTCTGATAAGCTTAAAAAGCGGAGGTATTTCAAACATGTTATCCTTGATGATGTGCAAGTTGTTGACAAAGTGAAGCACCTTGGTTTGTGCCCCACCTGAACAATGTATCATACCATGAACCTTATCATGATATTTCTCCAATACCTCTTTAATTATGGGAGCATAAGTTCGTGTTGGGGATAAGACCAATTTTGCAGCATGAACATCACCTTTAAATCCGGTGAAAGAATCATTGATCTTAACAGGGTCTGTAAGTGATAGTGAACCAGAATAGATCAGTGACGGATCTACTGCCGGATCATATGTCTCAGGATATTTCTTTGCAATAGTCTTTGAAAACACATCATGCCTTGCTGATGTAAGCCCGTTACTTCCCATCCCCCCATTGTATTCACTTTCATATGAAGCGATGCCGGTAGATGAAAGTCCAATAATAACATCCCCTGCTTGTATTTTTTCGTTCGATATAACCTGTGCCCGAGGCATACGGCAAGTAACATTTGAATCAACAATCACAGTTCTTACCAGATCACCTACATCGGCAGTTTCTCCTCCTGTTAACACAGTATTGATACCAAGAGAGGATAGTTCATCACACAACTCCTGAGTACCTTTAATGATGGCTGCGACAACTTCACCGGGAATCAGATGTTTGTTACGGCCTATTGTGGAAGAAACCAGAATGTTGTTTACTGCACCCACACACAGAAGATCATCGATGTTCATTACAATTGCATCCTGGGCAATACCTTTCCACACTGACAAGTCACCTGTTTCTTTCCAGTAGGCATATGCAAGTGAAGACTTTGTTCCTGCGCCATCGGCATGCATAATATTGCAATGATCCGGAGAGCCTGCTAATATGTCCGGTATGACTTTACAAAAAGCATTAGGAAAAATTCCTTTGTCGATATGCTTTATAGCAGCATGAACATCTTCCTTGCTGGCGGAAACGCCTCGTCCGGCATAGCGCTCGTTCTTATGGGTATCAGAATCCATCCTAAAAATGGAAAGCACCCTACAAGAGGATGCTTTCCGTATTTATAATATGTCTTTACTATTTCTTCTTTGGAACATAGTCAGTGCTAAGCACGCTGAATTCAGTTCTACGATTCTTTTGATGTGCTGCTTCTTTTTCCTCTTCTGTTCCCATTTTTGCAATTGCATCATCGGAAATTCTAAGCTCACGCTCACCACGACCTTCAGAACTCAACCTATCTTTAGCTACACCATTCTTGATCAGATAATCGACCACAGATTTAGCACGGCGGTTTGACAGATCCTGGTTATATTCATCAGTTGCTCTTGAGTCGGTATGTGCAACGATCTTGATAGTGATAGTTGGATTCTCATCAAGGATCTTGATCAGGTTATCAAGTTCTTTCTTGGATTCGGCACGTAATGTTGCTTTATCAAGATCGTAGAAGATATCCGGCATTTCGATAGGCTTGGCAGTAGACTTCAATGGGAAATCGAAATCACCCACAAAATCCTTTGAATCTTCAAGTCCTACAGTAGTAACTTCCAAAAATTTTGTCAGATACCCAGTATATGATGCAGAAACTTTGTATTTGGTTTCGGGCTTAAGGTCATAACGGTACATTCCATCAGATCCTGTAAGCACACTCAAAGCTGTACCATCAGAACCAAACAGCTCAACTGTTGCTCCTGCAATGCTTTCCTTGGTGTCAGTATCATAAACTCTACCAGCAACTGAGAAAACAGGAGTTGGGATCTTGAAAGTATAAATATCATCTTCACCTAAACCTCCGGAACGGTTTGAAGAAAGGTATCCATCTTTTTCTGATGTAAACAGAATACCGAAGTCATCTGCTGAAGAGTTGATCGGGTATTGAAGGTTAGTTGCTTCACCCCAGTTGCTTCCCTCATTAACGGAAGAATAAATATCCAGACCGCCCATACCGGGACGACCGTTGCTTGAGAAGTAAAATTTGCCGGATGGAGAAATGTAAGGATACATCTCATCTTTTTCGGTATTGATAGTGTATCCCAGATTTTTTGGAGTACCCCATGAAGAATCAGCAGCGTTCCAGGCAACAGAAAAAATATCTTTACTCCCAATTGTACCGGGCATATCTGACGAAAAATACAATGTTTTACCATCAGCTGAAAGGTATGGATGACCAGAAGTAAAATCTTCTGATGTAAAAGGAAGGTAGGCAGGCTCACTCCATTTTGAACCGTCCCATACGGAGGTCATGATGCGGCAATTTCCTTCTTTCCCTTTTAGTTTATTGCACCGGGTAAAGAAAAGCGTTCTTGTTTGTTCGTGATAAAACGAAACACCGTCTGATTCAGAAGAATTAACTGGTGAAGCTACAGCTACCGGAGTGCTCCACTTTCCGTTGTTATCTTGAGCCGCACTGAAAAGGTCAAAGAATTTCTGACCATACCATGCGTCGTTATTATTACCTGTGGCTTCCATTCTTGATGAAGTTATGAAAAGTCCGTTAGGGGCATTAGAAAGTGTTGGCGCAAAATCATAGTACTTTGAATTCAGTGCACCTAAGTTTTCAACTACTGCTCGTGTTGGTTTTTGTTTCCACTCATTTGCTTTAGTACATGTCGCGATCATTACCGAGGTGTTGGGATCATCGGGCGACATCTCTTTATATGCATTGTATTGTGCTATGGCATCCTCATATCTGCCGTTGTTGTACAGTGCAGTTGCATACCTCCAGGTAGCTTCAGGATTTTTGTTACCATCATTCACTGATTTCTCATACCAGTTGAGAGCTTCTTCGTAATTATGAGTTTTGCTATAGCTTTCACCAAGCTTATAAGCAACCTCGGCCTTGAGCTCATCCTTCTTAGCCTTGGCATACATTTTCTTATAAAGTTCATTGGCTCTGTAATAGTTTCCAACGTCGTATGCTGCATCAGCTTTTGCGGTCTTACTCTTCTTGGCTTTATTCTGGGCCGCCGCAGGCATACTCAAAAGGGCGAACATCAGAAAAATCACACATGTTAAACGGGTTGTCATAATGAGATAGGAATTACGTATTTCTTTGTATTGCACAAATGTAAAAGGATAGCAAAGAAAAAAATTATTTCCCTGATATCAAAACACTTAGACAAAGTAAACTGAAGTTGTTGGATAGTATTAATTAGCTGTATATCAATTAATTATCCCAATTTTTAGAATATCTGTGACCTTTAGGACCTCACAATCCCAATATTAATCCTCAGTAACAGGGATCTTTATGGTCAGAGTGCCTTCAGTTTCAGTGAAATCATACGGAATTCCACCTTTCACCCGCTCAACAATGCTAGTATCTTTTCCGGTCATGAACAAATAATACTTTCCACACTTGAGCCCGGAAACCGTTACTTGCTTGGTACCAACTGCCCCAACAACAACCAGATCGTATAATGAAGGGTCATCGCCTGGAAATTCTGTTTTATCAAATGCTATAAATGCACTGTCACGGTAATCCGGTTGACTATATATTGGATCACTATGGTGCTCAGGTTCAAGGATAAGTGTAACATTTCCACCTGTTCCGGCACTACATTTTTTATCCTTCTTGCAGGAAGAAACTGTAAATGCAATGACCGCTGCCACAAAGAAGAGAAGTCCGGTTTTAGAATTTTTCATGATTAAAAATTATAAGATACTGATGTAACTATTCTGTGATTCCATTTAGGTTGCTCGCCATTAACATCCTGCAAGGTTGGTAAGTTAAATGCTGCATTGAACTTAACTGCTCCAAGATACAACTCTGTACCCAACCCTGTCCACAATATGGTACCTCCGCTATCATCTACTTCCATCCCACCCGCGTTATCAACAGCGGCTACCTCCAAACCACTACAAACGTATGGCATCAAAGTTTTATTTCTCACCATTGCTGAATAAAACAAGAACAAATTAGTATTGAAAGTGTTTCCATATCTATATTCATCCGGGTTCTCAAAGTTAAATTTGTAACTAAGGTCAACACTCCAGCCTATGTTCCTATACTTTCCAATATAAACTGTTGACAGCATCAGGTCTGTTGAACCGGTACCTGAAGGAAGATGGTGTGCAAATGGAATATGAAAATCCTCATCAGGTTCCCATGTTCCTGTGGCAAACTTGATGCCTCCTCCAATAAAGACCCGGTGCCTCAATATAGTTGAATCCATGTCCATGGTATTAAATAGTTGTGTGTGTATCAGCAATGTAGCATCACCCAAAGAACTCTGGCTTGCCTGTTCTGAAGCAAAACTGAAATTGTTGTATGAATAAGGAACAAAAACCAAAGCCCTGACAAAAGGCGAGAACACCGCCTGACCATAAAGCTCAAATGTGTTATAATTTCCGTTCCAGTCACCTGAAGCAGTGGTGATGGGCTCATCACCATGATCATGCTGGACCCTCATACCGGCACCTTGCAGCGTGTATTCTGCAGCAGAATTCTTATATCGAAGTCCTACAAAATTTTTGTTGGTGGAAGGGTTCAATCCTAAATAACAATTACAATAATCGCATGCATATGTTTGAAATGTCAAAACATTCACGCACGTAATGATCAGCGTTATAAAAACAAATTTTTTCATGTTGTAAATTTT
>JAHEMF010000107.1 GCA_024643795.1 Bacteroidota bacterium
TTTTTTAGCTGCCAAAGTATGGTTGTTACTTCAAGATTATCAGGATGGATTTGCAAATATTTCCCATACCAAACGATAGCGTTTTCATAATCACCATTTCCATGCAACGCAGATGCATATTCGAGTATATTATTATCCTTAAGATCATCTTCTTGCTCAAGGTATTCCTGATACCACTGAGTTGCCTCTTTCATATGATTCAACTGGTAATATGAGGATGCAATTTTTAACATGATACTCGCATTCTCATTTTTATTCAATTGTGATTTATAAAGATCTATAGCTTCATAATAGGCAGATTTACCATATAATTCATCTGCTTCCTTTAAGTCATTTTTTAACAATGAAAAAACAGATTCCTGGCCATATCCGATGATAGGCATTAAGATCATAATAGCTATATGTACAACAGCGTATCTCATGGATCATCGAGGATTTTTCACATTGTAATCCTTATACTTGAATAAATAATTAATCATAATTTCATGAGAATTAAAGTTTCTGCTCTGAGCTTTACTAAGTGGAAAATCAAAGGAGTAACCTATTTTCATTTGAGGTAGTACTTTTACCTGTACAATGCTGCTGATTGTCTCATATGAACGATAGGACACTGCCAACATTAGTACCTCCTTGATCCAGGTGTCCACATTTATATCATAGGCTAATGGCCATCCAGGGTTTGATTTAAGTAAAAATCCAGGATTCAATTGCACATCTGGTGAAATACGGATTTTGTACCTGGTGAACAAAAAATAATGCTGTGTTGTGCCAAGAAATGAAGACTCATTGTCCATATGATCTATTCCTGTGGAATAAAGAATTGGTGCTGACAACCCTACTTCAAGATTTTTATTCTTAAAATAAATCCCAGTACCAAACTGGAAAGCAGATTCTGAAATATTTTCATATCCAATACCGGGATCATCAATTTGTGTTCCCCCAATTAGTGAAGTGTAATCAGAATTCAGGTAGTATATTCCTGCTTGCAAACCAAGGTTCAAATAACTGTTTTTTCCGGTCTTGATCCGATAGCTGTAAATACCACTAAAATTTACATTTTTATGGATATTGATCTGATCCACAAAAAAATTAACACCTAAACCCGTATGTTGATTTTTGAACATTGTATGGGCAGTCAAAGTTGTAGTTTTTGGTGCACCATCTACTCCAGACCACTGATTGCGATGCACCATAGTGAGGCTAAGCGCATCTTCGGAACCTGCATAAGCCGGATTAAGCACCAACTGGTTGGAAAAATACTGACTGAATTGAATGGCCGATTGACTATAGAGATTTTTTGAAATCAAACACATTATCATTAACAGGAAATACTTGATTTTCCATTTATCACCTGTGATATGTGTCGTTAACCTCTTCATCTGATCACTTCTATTGCACCAGTAATGGATTTACTACCATTGCCTAAATTGATGGCATAAAAATAGGTGCCTGTTGCAACATATTTATCGGTATACATTAAGGTTGAATTGCTCTCACCATTCCAGACAATATTTTCATTATTGTATCCTGTTGATTGATAAATTAGACCTCCCCAACGATCAAAGACACGAACAGAATTATTTGGGTACTGATCTATATTTCTAATTAACCAACTGTCATTGATCATATCACCATTAATTGTCAGGAAGTCATTGACTTCTATATTTATATCCCTTTCCACGTCTACTATGATGGTTACTTTAGTAGTAAGTGGAGGCATTCCATCGTCAGTTAAAATGACAACCACAGTATCCCGTCCGTAAAAATCTTTGTCTGACGTAAATAAAAAACACATCCTTTCTGTATCAATGTCACTGACATACGTAAAACTATTTTCATGTTGTATTTCCTTAATTGAAATGAGATCATCATTTGGATCTGACGCATTCAGGCATATATCTATAGATTCACCAGCTTTGGTTTCTACAACCAGAGTTTCTGCAATAGGAGGTAAGTTGATAAATGTTTCGACACTAAAGCTGCAACTGGCCTCATTACCGGATGCATCGGTAGCTGTGTAGGCAACTTCAGTGTTTCCCAGATCAAATAAATCACCAGGGGTATGGTTGCCAGTCAGCGTTACTGCGGAACAATTATCTTCCGCAACAGGCAATTCCCAGGAAACCGAGGATTGATTGGTGAGGGTGTCAAAAAATAATATTGTATAGGAATTTGGGCAGATTGTAAAAACGGGCGAGACACCATCCATTACAGTCACTAAAAAAGAATCTATAACAGTGTTTCCACTGGCATCTGTTGCAGAAAAAATCACTTTCGTTTCTCCCAGGGGAAATGCATCTCCACTTTGATGACTGGATATAATTTCGATTTCTGAACAATTATCCAGTACTATAGGCATGTTCCAATCGAGTCGTGCTGTGCATGTCGCACCGGACGTGAAAATAGTGGTGTCGTTAGGTGAGGAAACAAAAATGGGAGAAATGACATCTTTAACTGTCACCTTAAAGAATTTTGACGCTGTATTACCACTAAGATCCTTTGCTGTATAAGTGACTAAAGTTGCGCCTATTGGAAAATCCTCACCAATCTCATGATCACATGAAATGCTCACTTCATCGCAAGGGTCTATGATGGTCGGAGGTGTCCAAAACAGTGTTTTTGTGCATGAAGCATCAGATACATAAATTGTTGTATCCATGGGAAATGATGAAAAAATTGGAGTTATTGTATCTAATACAGTGATTGTAAAAGATTTCTGACTTGTATTACCGGCTAGATCTTTAGCAGTAAAGGTGACTGTTGAAAACCCGATTTCAAATAATTCGCCCGGGTTATGTGACGAAGATACTGTGTCCAATCTGCAATTATCTGTAACGGTGGGAGGAGTCCATGTTGCTGATATTTCACAACTGTTCATATCAACATAGAGAATCTGGTCTTGTGGGAAAACTATGAATTCTGGTTTAATAGTATCTGTGGATATACAGTCCAGATTTGCAAGTATAATTGGGGATGTATTACAATAAACAGAAGAAGGGAAACCGTTGATAGTCCCATTTCCCTGGCAAGTATTACCGTAATTAATTTGACCATTACCAATAATTTTTTTATAATTTGTGAAGTTACCATCTACTTTCACACTTCCATCGATTGTAACCAAATTGCTATTACTTTGAAAATCATTATTGATGTTAAAACTGCCAACAGTTTTCACCTCTAGTACTGAGCCTTGCTCTGTGATTACACTTCCCTTTACGGTTATGGAGCCATTAATAATAAGTTTAGCG
>JAHEMF010000020.1 GCA_024643795.1 Bacteroidota bacterium
CCAAACCGTCGTTTCATGCGATCGATAGCCTGATACAGGTTCACCATTTCAGTAGTATCTTCAAACAGGTTTATTTGAGGATGCCCCTGTACCAGATGGCTGAACCTGACACCTACGAGCCGGATAAGCATTCTGCGCTGATACAGTTTAGTGAACAGTTCACGTGCCCTGGCTATAAGTATATGATCAGATGCCGTATACGGGATACGAGCCTGGCAGGTATGTGTGTCGAAATTTGAGTATCGCAGTTTTACGGTAACACATGATGTTAACCGCTGCTGGGTACGCATGTCGTATGCCAATTTCTCCACCATAGTGATAAACAATTCATGGATGCGCTGTATATCGATCGTATCTTTTTCGAAGGTTGTTTCAGTTCCGATAGATTTTCTTTCGCTGTACGGGATCACCGGTGAATTATCAATACCGTTTGATTTTTCCCATATACTACGACCGTTATCTCCCAATACGCGTTGCACCATTTCCACCGGCATGGCACTCAGGGTTTCTATGCGGGCGATGCCCATGCTGCGCAAAAGCTTATACGACTTAGGTCCCAGCATGGGTATACGTGCTATAGATAGCGGGTTAAGGAATGGGCGCACTCCGGGCGGCTCTATCATCATTTGTCCGGCAGGTTTAGCTTCGCCGGTGGCGATCTTAGAAACTGTTTTATTAGGCGACAGCCCAAGTGATACCGGCAATCCTGTTTCACGGGTGATACGTACACGTAATTCGGAGGTCCACTTAGCAGAACCGAAAAAGCGGTCCATACCGGTAATATCTATATAGTGTTCGTCAATGCTGGCCTTTTCGTACAGAGGTGCATCTTCGGCGATGATATCAGTGACCATAGATGAGTACTTACTATACACTTCCATATCGCCACGTACAATGGTAGCATCAGGACACAGGATACGGGCCATTTTCATAGGCATGGCCGAACGTACTCCAA
The DNA here is from genome assembly GCA_024643795.1 of Bacteroidota bacterium. Lineage (GTDB taxonomy): Bacteria > Bacteroidota > Bacteroidia > AKYH767-A > OLB10 > JAHEMF01. Next base: position 956 of record JAHEMF010000020.1, read on the forward strand.
AGGCCCGGGCCTCATAGCTGCAACTAGCCACAACCCCACGGTCTGAAGAACCTCCGATGAGTACAGGTTTCCCCATCAGTGCGCTGTTCCGAAGTCGCTCTACCGACACAAAGAAGGAGTCGAGGTCAAGGTGGATGATGTGACGCATGGTAATGTGCTAATGTGGTTAATGTGGTAATGTGCTAATGGGTTAATGTGGTAATGTGATAGTATGTTTCCGCCAAGGCGGAGTGATAATTATTTAATTATTTAATGAAAGGGTCTGTTGTTCAGGTTAAGACTGTGCAAGAGACCCATTGTATAATTCTTAATTAGTCTTACCCCGCATTAGGGGTTGAGTCCGGGTATTCCGATAACTATCGGGATACCGGCGAAGACCCGACCGCCGGAGTGGTGAGCCGGACGAAGGCAGGAACGCCTCTGCCAAAACCCCGCTCTCAGGATTTAAACCCAATTAATTGATATTTTCACGATCAATTTTGTGATTACATTATAATCATTATATTTGTAGTCGACAAGCCCCTGCCGGGGTAAAAAGTGTTTAACCAACAGAAAATCAGGAGGAAAAAATGTTTTTCGCATCAAACATCCAGCTGCTCCGTAAAAGACGTCGCCGTACCCAGGAGGTGGTGGCACAGGAGCTGAACATCAGCCGCTCATCGCTTAACAGTTATGAACACGGCATCATTGCCAACCCAAGTGTGGAAGCTCTGATAGCATTCTCAAAATACTTCCGCATATCAATTGACACCTTAATAAAGGTAGACCTGGTAAAACTATCGGAAAGCCAGTTGTCGGAACTTGAGCGTGGTTTTGATGTTTATGTTACCGGCTCTAAACTGAGAGTACTTGCAACTACCGTTGACAGTATGAATCGTGAGAATATTGAAGTGGTACCGTTGCGTGCCAAGGCAGGATATACTGCCGGTTACAACGATCCCGAATTCATAAGCAACCTCCCTACGTTTCAACTCCCGTTTTTATCGCACGAAAAAAAATACCGTTCATTTCAGATCGACGGCGATTCAATGCTTCCCATAAGGCATGGTTCATGGATAGTAGCAGAGTATGTGCAAGACTGGCGTGATGTACACGATGGTAACGCATACATAGTGGTAACGCGTGATGATGGTATTGTATTTAAAGTAGTGTACAATCAGGTGCGCAAACACAAGAAATTCCTCCTTCGTTCACTGAATCCTGCATATGAGCCTTATGAAGTGCCGGCCAGCGAAGTACTTGAAGTATGGAAATTCATCAACTTTATCAGCAGCGAAATACCCGACCCAGAAGCTGAACAGGATCAGCTGGCAAAATTGGTCATGAAGCTCCAAAAGGATGTAGAAGATGTTAAAATGCGGGTAAGAAAAAATTAAAGACCTAAAAGAAAAAAGGTAACCAACATTACTCCTTTATAAATGTAGTATGGTATACTTTGTCATTGGCAATAACACTTATGATATAAGTACCGGAGCTGAAACCTGAAATTTCCACAACAACACTCCCACAAGGCTTGTACCATGTTTAAATATATCATAAAAGATAATATCATATTAAGTTGATTCAATGCTTGTAAGTCATTTCAGATAATTTCATTTTTTTAATTAAAATTGTATTTTTAGCGGCAAATATAGATTCATCTAAAAAACCATAAACTTATGAATATGTCAAGATCATTTAAACTATTTGGATTATTGATTGCTGCCGGAATGCTGTTTGCTTCATGTAGCACAGACAAGGGCCTGACCATTGAAAAAAGAAAGTACAGGGGCGGTTATCATGTAGAATGGCATGGTAATAAAAAACATGACAAGCATGTGAAACAAGATCAGGAGCAGATCAGGGAAAATATGACCATGATGGATCAGATGGCCCCTACCCAACTAACAGCTTCGACCGATCAGACCGTTGCACTCCAAAATGCACAAGAATTGCAGTCGGAAGTTGCAAATTCAACTAAGCAAACTTCAACTAACAGCAAGTATGCAAACGTTATGTCTGAGACATCAACCATGAGTAAAGCTGAGATCAAACAACTGAAAAAGGACATCAGAAAAGAGATCAAACAAGAACTGAAAGCTTCAGCTGCTGCTCAGGATGGAGCATCAGGATTACCTATGTGGCTGATAGCCATATTCTGTATCATTCTACCACCTCTGGCAGTAGGACTTGAATTAGGAATTGGAACTCCCTTTTGGATAAACATCTTACTCACCCTTCTCTTCTGGATACCCGGAATTATTCATGCATTTATTGTGATATTCTAAAAACCAAAGATCAATCGGAGCCGGCAATTGCCGGCTCTTTTTTTATGTATATAGCCATTTATAAATTCGTTGTAAAACCCGGCAGAGAAGATGATTTCATAGCTGCATGGAGAGCTATGACCGAACTTTTGAAAGCGGAAAAAGGTAGTCTCGGGTCACGATTACATTTAGCTGATAACGGTGATTACATAGCCTATGCACAGTGGCCTGACCAAACTACTTACGACAACGGTGGTAATAACCTTCCTGAAATTGCTTCAACCTTTCGTTCGCAGATGAAAGAAGCATGCAATGAAATTAGCACACTTTATAAGCTGGAAGTTACAACAGATCTGTTAGCTTAGCAGGAACCAACTATCTTTTACTTAAGTTTTTGGTTATCACGGTGTCTTTTAGCATCACGTAATGTTTTCTTTTCGATACTTTTTTTGAGTTCCTCTTGTAGATCAACGCCTGTTTGATTTGCCAGACACAACAATACAAACAGAACATCAGCCATTTCTTCTCCGAGTGAGTCAGGTGTTTCATTTTCTTTAAAGGATTGCTCACCGTAGGTACGTGCAACCACCCGCGCCAACTCCCCTACCTCCTCAGTTAGCAGGGCCATATTTGTCAGTTCATTAAAATAACGGACTCCGTGTTCCTTGATCCAGTTATTGACGAGTTGTTGGGCATTGTTGATTTCCATTTTTACTCAGGATATTTCTTGGTATTAAAACAAATAAGATTGGCTGTTACTTCATTCTTTTGTATCGATAAGAATGGTCACCGGACCATCGTTAATCAATGATACTTTCATATCGGCACCAAATTCACCGCATTGCACAGACTGGTTTGATACCAAAGCAAGCTTTTTGAGGAACTCTTCATACAGCGGTACTGCCTGCTCAGGCCGTGCAGCCTGGATATAAGATGGCCTGTTCCCTTTTTTTGTTGATGCATGCAATGTAAACTGACTTATGACCAGATAACCGCCATTAACATCTGAACAGGAAAGGTTCATTTTACCTTCAGCATCACTGAAGATCCTTAGTTTGGGAAGTTTTGCGACCAAAATATCCACATCAGCGGATGAATCTGTAGTTTCAATACCCAAGAGGATCAATATTCCCTGACCTATGGCACCTTCGACTCTGCCATCAATAGTGACCGAAGCTTCAGAAACTCTTTGCACTACAACTCTCATTTACCGGCTATTATATTCAACTGTCATTTAAAAATATCTTCGTTATTCAGCACACTGATATAACTGGCATATCTGGTCAACGCAATTTTAGATTCATCGACACCTTTCAGAACAGCACACTCCTTTTCACTTACATGCAAACAGTTATTGAACTTACAACCGCTTGATGCTTTAAATATTTCAGGAAAAAAGTGCGACACTTCATGTTTGTCAAAGTCAAGGATACCGAATTCACGTATTCCCGGAGTGTCTATGATAAACCCTCCTTCCGGGATCTCATGCATCTCGGCAAAAGTGGTGGTATGCTTACCTTTCAGGTGTTGAGCAGATATCTCTCCCGTTTTAAGTTCCAGTCCGGGAATAAGTGTATTGATCAATGTTGATTTACCGGTGCCGGAGTGTCCGGCGAATAAGGTTATATGACCTTTTAGCCGTGCTTTCAAAGAATCTAAAGTTGATGGGTCGATGGCAGAAACAATAAATGTTTCATACCCTACATCATTGTACATATCGCACAGTGCATTCACCCATTCATCAGTTTCCTGGTCGTACAGATCACTTTTATTGAACACAACTCCTGCCGGGATACTGTAGGCTTCGGCAGAAGCAAGAAACCTGTCAATGAATCCTGTTGATGTTCGTGGGTACACCGGAGTAGCTACTACCAATGCGAGATCAAGATTAGCAGCAAGAATATGACTTTGACTGGAAAGCTTTACTGCTTTACGCTTGATATAATTTTTACGATCGAGCACATCGCTTATGATCGCATGATCCTCTTCCATTCCGGGTTCGATCTTTACTCGATCACCCACCGCAATGGGGTTGGTGCTTGTAAAATCTTCGGTTCGCAGTTTACCTTTTACCCTGCATTTGTATATACGACCGTCGTTTGCCAATACATTGTACCAGCTTCCGGTTGATTTTAACACAAGTCCTTCACTTATCATAAACAAATCAGCAGTGTGTTCAAAGATACAAATCGAAGGGATGTGCGGCGACCGCAGGTAAGGTGTATGGCTACAACTGCGTTAGGGATTGCAGCGGAAAGCCCGCAAATAGTTGCCTTAGGCAACCTTGAGGACTTGCAGCGGAAAGCCCGGCCCTTTGGATTGCACTGAGTTTACGAATGTGCAAACCAAAGGGAAACGCCCACTTATTTCTTTGCCTAAATAACCTTAGTTTTGCAGGTATGTCAGTCAAGGTGGAACATATTACCAAGCTTTACGGTACGCAGAAAGCTTTGCAGGATGTGAGTTTTGAGATAGGCTCAGGAGAAGTAGTTGGCTTTTTAGGTCCGAACGGAGCCGGTAAGTCGACCATGATGAAGATCATTTGTTGTTTTATTCCTCAAAGTAGCGGACGTGTAACTGTTCATGGACATGATACGGCAGATGATTCAATTGGTGTACGCAAAATGGTGGGGTATTTACCTGAGCATAACCCTCTTTACCACGATATGTATGTGAAGGAATATCTTTCTTTTATTGGAAGTATACATATGCCGGAGAAAAGAGTTCGTGAACGTTTGAATGAGATGATAGAACTAACCGGATTGGGTCCCGAGCAACACAAGAAGATAGGTGCCTTGTCTAAGGGATACCGTCAGCGTGTTGGATTAGCTCAGGCCATGATCCACGATCCGGAGGTTTTGATCCTTGATGAACCTACAACAGGACTTGACCCTAACCAACTAGTTGATATCAGGCATCTGATAAGTGAAATTGGAAAGCGAAAGACAGTTATCCTATCGACTCATATTATGCAGGAAGTAGAAGCTATATGCAATCGGGTTATTATTATTAATAAAGGTGTTATTGTAGCTGATGAAAGTACAAAGGTACTACGACAGAAAACCGGCCGCGGATTGGTACTGGAAGTAGAATTTGAAAGACCGGTCCCTGCTGAGGAGCTCAAATTATTGTCAGGAGTAAACAGTGTTTCTGTTATAACTGACAGCACCTATATGATAACGAGTGATCCTGACCATGATATTAGAAGTGTTTTATTTGAATGGTCGGTCAAGAACAATCATAAGGTACTTTCGTTAAGTCAGGGTGAGAACTCATTAGAAAAAGTTTTCCGGGACCTTACTGCCAATTAGAATTTATACAATGCATTAACTCCAGTTATGTTACCATCATAATATGGAGCTACTGCAAGTTTTCCGGGGTCATTTTTAAAAAATTTTCCTTTATCCGTTAAGTTCACCAACTGCCACGACAGCAGACCGTATCCGGCACCTGCAAGCACATCGGTAGCCCAGTGTCGATTATTGAGTACTCTCATAGCTCCAACTGTGGTAGCCATTGCATATCCTGTTATACTGACTAATGGATGATGATGCCCATATTCGGAATGCAGATACGCTGCTGCCAAAAAAGCTTGTGCTGTATGCCCGGATGGGAATGAATTATTACCACCACTATCGGGTCGACGACTGTGTGTAGCATTTTTGGTCACCGTGACCATACCGACCATTAGAAGTTCAGCTTTAGTTAATTTCCAGGTTGACCGACCCAAACCATCAGCGGCTTTATAGCCGGCAAAATGGAGAGCCAATCCTTCAGCAATGGGTGCAAACTGAAGAAAATTATCTGCCTTAGAATGAAATCCGCTATAATTCTCGCCTGCTTCTTCTTTAACCTCCTGGTTGATCAGAATATCATCTTCTGTTTGAAGATGTATGGCCAAACCCAAAAAAATGGCAGGAGCGATGAGACCAGAATATCCGGATCCGAAAGATGTATTGTGTGCTTGAGGAATGGCTGATAATATACTCAGGCTATCCTGAGAGAATGCCATGCTGTTAAGCAATATAATAGCCATTGAACTGATGGCTGCTGCTTTAATAATTTGCAACTTTGATGGAGGGATTATTGGTCACTCAACGTTAATTATATGTCAAATATTATATTGAACTGATGAATATCAGATGATTTTTCAGCTGCCTCATCCTTCATGTAATTAACCGATCTTCAATCCTGCAGGAACAGGAATGCCGGAATCGGTGGTTGTTCAAAGAATAATTGGTAATTGGGCATATAATACCTGTCAAAATTCCTATTTTCGCACCGCTCTGCCGTATTTGGGCATTGCCTTAACAAAGCTTCATTTTTACGAACCCAAAATATCTAACCAAGTATGTCATATTTATTTACTTCAGAGTCGGTTTCTGAAGGTCATCCGGACAAAGTAGCCGATCAGATCTCAGATGCCTTGATCGACAATTTCCTGGCTTTTGACCCATCCAGCAAGGTAGCATGTGAAACATTAGTAACCACAGGGCAGGTTGTTCTGGCCGGCGAGGTTAAATCGCAGGCATACCTTGATGTGCAGGACATAGCACGCGCAGTTATCCGACAGATCGGATATACCAAAAGCGAATACATGTTTGAAGCAGACTCGTGTGGGGTTTTATCGGCCATTCATGAACAGTCGACTGACATAAACCAGGGTGTAGAAAGAAAAGACCCCAAAATGCAAGGTGCAGGTGATCAAGGGATGATGTTTGGTTATGCAAGTCGTGAAACTGATAACTATATGCCACTTCCTCTGGAGTTGGCTCATCTGCTATTGCTTGAATTGGCGGCCATCAGAAAAGAAGGTAAGCAGATGAAATACCTTCGTCCCGATTCAAAGAGTCAGGTGACCATTGAATATTCTGATGACCATAAGCCTGTGCGTATAGACGCTATCGTTATCTCTACACAACATGATGATTTCGCTGCGGAAAAAGCCATGCAACAACAGATAACGAAAGATGTGAAGAACATTTTGATACCACGTATACTGAAAAAACTTCCTAAGAGAGTTCAGGATCTTTTCAATGATAAAGTTAAATACCACATTAATCCTACCGGTAAATTTGTAATTGGTGGTCCACATGGTGATACCGGACTAACGGGTAGAAAGATCATAGTTGACACATACGGAGGAAAAGGTGCTCATGGTGGTGGAGCTTTTTCAGGTAAAGATCCATCAAAAGTAGACCGTTCTGCTGCCTACGCAACACGCCACATAGCCAAGCATATGGTAGCTGCCGGAGTTTGTGATGAGGTACTTGTTCAGGTTGCCTATGCAATTGGTGTAGCAGAACCTGTTGGTTTGTATGTAAACACTTTTGGTACTTCCAAGGTGAACATGACTGATGGTGCAATTGCAAGCCGCATCAGAAAAATGCCAGAGTTTGATATGCGACCTTATTTCATTGAAAAGAGGTTTAAGTTACGCACTCCTATTTATCAGGAAACTGCAGCATATGGTCACATGGGTAGAAAGTCTCAAGTAGTTGAGAAGAGTTTTAAAAGCGGTAACAAGATCAAGAAAGTGAAAGTGAAATTATTCCCTTGGGAAGATCTTGAAAGTGTAGGTGCTATGAAGAAAGCGTTTAGCATAACCTCCGAAAAAGCTACCAGCAAGAAAAAGTAACAATGTTTAAAGGCCGGTAATTCCGGCCTTTATTAATATTATAAGATGAAGAATTCCCCCGATCTGATAAAGTGGGTGCTCATGATAATTCTGGCGCTCATCTGGGGTAGTTCATTTATTTTGATGAAGAAAGGGCTGGTTGTTTTTGATCCCGACCAGGTGGCATCTATCAGAATGCTTGCTTCTTTTATTTTTCTCTTGCCATTCATTGCAACACACGTAAAAGATATACCAGCTGACAAATGGAAATGGATATTTGCAACCGGATTATTTGGTAATGGTATCCCAGCATTTTTATTTGCTACGGCACAAACCGTGATCCCGAGTGCCACTGCAGGTATTTTAAATTCACTCACTCCAGTATTTACCCTGATCATAGGGTATTTCATATTCAAATCTGATATTAGCTGGATGAAGATCCTGGGAGTTCTGTTAGGGTTTGCCGGAGCTGCAGCGCTGATCTTTGCTTCTTACAACGGATCCATATTATCCATTTCATGGTTTTCTTTACTTATTGTGGCTGCGACCCTTTGTTATGCCACCAGCGTTAACATCATGAGGCATAAGCTAAAAGAGGTCAGATCATTGCTAATCTCTGGTTTTGCGCTATGTTTGGTAGGGCCACCAACAGGATTATACCTGTTCACAACTGATTTTACAGAGCGAATGAGCTCTAACCCAGGTGCGGGTATGGCACTGGTTTATGTGTTATTATTGGCATTGTTTGGCACTGCAATCTCAATTGTGATGTTCAACTATCTGGTTAAGATATCAGGTGCTATTTTTGCTTCATCGGTAACATACCTGATCCCTATAGTGGCATTAGGATGGGGTTTTGCCGATGGTGAGAGACTAAGTCTCATTCATATGATAGCCATGGGAGGAATTTTGGCAGGAGTTTACCTTATTAACCTGAAAAAGAAAGAGTTACGCGGTAAAACCTAATTTATCCAGCCTCTTGGGTATTACAATTTCCTTTTTTATCTTTGCATCCCCTAATAAAAGGGTAATTCAGAATCATAATGTACGCAATTGTAAACATCAACGGTCAACAGTTTAAAGTAACTGAAAAACAGTCGCTTTATGTACACCGACTTGAGGCAGGTGAAGGAGATAAAGTAGAGTTTGATCAGGTAATGCTGGTAGACAACAATGGAACCTGTAAAGTTGGTACTCCAGTTTTAGATGGAGCCAAAGTAACCGCAACTGTTAAGTCCCATCTTAAAGACGATAAGGTTATCGTTTTCAAGAAAAAGAGAAGAAAAGGATATCAAAAATCTAACGGACATCGTCAGGCTCTTACCCAAATCACAATTGACGGGATAAAAGGCTGATCACCCCTAAAAAAATCACAACATGGCACATAAGAAAGGTGTTGGTAGTTCCAAGAACGGAAGAGAATCACACAGTAAAAGACTAGGAGTAAAGATATTTGGCGGGCAACATGCTGTTGCCGGTAACATTATTGTTCGCCAGAGAGGCACAAAGCATTTTCCATCCGACGGTGTTGGAATAGGTAAAGACCACACACTTTTTGCTTTACGTGATGGTGTTGTTGAATTCCGCAAGCGTGCCAATGATAAATCATATGTATCTATTGTAGATGCACAGGATAAAAACTAATTCACAGTTCATTTATAAAAAAGTCCCGGTTACACCGGGACTTTTTTATTTCCTGTCATTGAGCTTCCAATCGTAAGTGTAATAGCCAACCTGAAAGCTTTTGGGAAGAACGTGTTCCCGGTATTTGTTGATATAACTGACAGCTGTTTGTTCTGATCCACCAAAGTCATTCTGGTACCACTTAAATATTTCTGACAGCCCAATCTTTTTATCTGTCTGATACACTCTGATGAATTTGTCATCATTCAGAACAAGTGAGGTTTGTGCTTCAATTTGAGTTTGCAGAGATTCCGGCACATATGCCCGAGAACTCAAAGGAGGACACCCCATGGCAGCGCAAACAAGTACAAAGTGAATTCGCTGATCTTTGTATACACTCAAAAGCTTAACCTTTTCTATATCATCCAGAGACAGCTTCTCCCCTCTCACAACAAAATGTTTATTACTGAAAAAGCCTTCCACTTTTAATGGAGATGAAACTGCCGGATAGTTGTCGATCACAGACTTGATGACCAATATATTATATGTATTGATCAAAAAAGCCATCTCAGATTGCTTGTCAACAGTCGCAGTCAAATTAGCAATCATACTTACCAACCTATCAAGGCTTGCCTGGTCTTTTTTAACAGCTGTGTACTCAACCAATCCTGAACTCACATACTTGTTCAGAAATTTATCTGCATCAGTAAAAAATTCATCATATGAATTTTGAGGGTAAATTGCCCCATGCTCATCTGAACCGGCTATACAGATTGAATTTGTAGCAGGTAATGATAATCCAACGGTAATTATCACTAGAAGGAATTTGATTTTCATAAATTTACCTTTTTATCAACTTGTAAAACCAAGTTATTAAATTATGGTTTAATATTACTGTATGTCAGGAATTGTGATCATAGGTAACGGAATATCAGGAATTTCAGCTGCAATAAAGAGCAGGGAGCTCACTGACCAACAGATAACTGTAATATCTTCTGAAAGTAAATATTTCTTTTCAAGAACTGCTCTCATGTATGTTTTTATGGGCCAAATGAAATTTGAACACATAAAACCATATGAAGATTCATTCTGGAAACAACAAAATATTGATTTGGTTTTTGACAAAGTAAATAAAATTGATCCTGAACACAGTACAATTTTAACCGATAGAGGAGAAAAGATCACATATGATCAGCTTGTGATAGCCACAGGTTCATCTCCCCGCAAGGGTAAATGGAAAGGAGAGACACTGAAAGGCATATTCAACCTATATACCATGAGTGATGTAAATAAGCTGCATGAAGCTTCGCATTCGTGTGATAAAATGGTTGTTGTAGGTGGAGGTTTAATAGGGATTGAAGTATGTGAAATGTTTGCCTCTCGTGGTATTGAAGTACATTTCCTGGTCAGGGAACCATTTTTCATGTCCGGCACACTTACAACTCCGGAATGCGAGGTGCTTGAAAGGCATATCAGGAATAAAGGAATATCAATTCATAAAAATGAAACTGTAATATCCTTTCAGGGTGATCAAAAAGGAAATCTGAAATCATTACAAACAGAATCAGGAAATTCATTTGAAACCAGCTTGGCAGTGGTGTCAATAGGTGTAAATCCAAATATTAGTTTCCTTGATGGGTCAGGAATTGATATGAATCATGGGATCCTGGTCAATGAATATCTCGAAACCAATATAAGAGGTATATATAGCGCCGGTGATTGTACTGAGTTAAGATCTCCAGTAAATGGCCGTCGCGCCATTGAACCTGTGTGGTATACTGGTAAACTCATGGGTAACATTGTAGCATTGAACATAGCAGGCACTCCAACCATATACAACCCCGGAGTATGGTACAATTCTGCAAAATTCTTTGACGTGGAATATCAGACCTATGGATTTGTACCTCCGATCAACGATATTAACCATGATTATTTTTATTGGGAAGATCCCCAAAGGCCCAGATCATTCAATGTTTATTATGATAATTCCAGCGAAGTAGTTAAAGGATTTAACTTTCTAGGCATCAGAGGAGATCACAAAAAATGTGAAATTGCAATACGAGAAAAATACACACTGAGTGAGGTGATGGAATCATTGGATTCATTTCTTTTTGATCCGGAGTTTTCAAAAAGCATACCTGAAAAGATCTTAAAGTTTTATAATAACCTTAAACTTATAAATAGCTAACTATGAATAGAACGAGGATACTGATTAAGCTTACAATTCTACTATTATTTTACAGTTCCACTTCTTTTGGAGGTGGTTGGACCCGTCCCAAAGGTGGGGTTTTCGCTAAAGTGGATATATATTCCATCTCAGCTAAAAGCTTGTTTGATGATGATGGCAACACCTTTGAAATACCAAAATTTGATTTCTTATCGTCGAACTTTTATTGTGAGGTTGGAATAACAGATAGGTTAACAGGTATAGCTTATTTTCCATTTTATGTAAGTTCGAAATCAGCTCCATTTACCGGTAATGAAGAACTTAACATCAGCAATACTGGAGACCTGGATATAGGGGCACGATATCAACTTCTGTCAAATAATGGTTTTGTATTATCCACATCTCTAACACTTGGCCTACCAACAGGTAGTGCAGATGAAAATGAACTTCTTTGGACCGGTGACGGTGAATTCAATCAGATCATTAAACTTGAAGCGGGTTTACCCATACCGGGTAATATTTATGCAGCAGGTGGTTTGGGATATAATTTCAGGTCTCAGGGTTTTTCAGACGAGTTTGTTTTTGATATTGAGATAGGTATCGGTTTTTTTGAAAACCGACTTTTTGCAACCTTAAAATCGAATAGCCGGATTCCGATGGAGAATGGAGATGAAGATGTTACCGGTGGATATGGGATGTTTAGTAATAACACCGGGTATATTTCATTTGGGCCGGAAGTATCATACTTCTTTAAGAACGGGCTGGGTATAAGTGCCAATACATTCGGAGCATTTTATGGACGTAATTTACTGGCTGCCCCCTCCTATTCTGCCGGAATAGTTTACAGATTTGATCCACCAAAAAATTGAGTGTCAATTCCAATATAAAGCAGCTATACAATTATGTATCTCTCATAGGGATACTGGTTGTGTTGTGTCCATTATTCATTTCTATAGCTATATCAACTCAATTATTAGTTTTCGGAATTGGTATAATCTTTCTCAGTGTTGTTCTTCAAAGCCTGGATGATTTCAAAACCAGTGCCACGGGAGTTCATTATGAAAATACATTCTTTAAAGGCATAACAAACCGAAAATTAAGCGCCTGGTTACTTGGAATTTCACTGACCACTTTCTACATATTTGTTTATTGGTTCCCCGATCTTCTTGAACCACTCGTCAAAGCTGTAGATCCTTTCAGTTATTACCTGAGAGGTATACCTGCAGATCAATGGTTCCTTTATGGAACATTTTATACATCAGCGGTTTTGATAATGGGCACAAAAGCATTGATCAAATACAGGTCAGTTGCTTATCATGTTCGGAGAACCTTATCCGTAATGTTTTTTCAATTTATATTGGCATGGCTTATCCCGGCATTCCTGATCAAACTTAACCAGCCTGAATTTTATTTTAGTTATTTCTGGCCGTTGAAATATGATTATCTGTTTCCCGGAACAATCAACTACCTCACAAGTCAACCTGGTGCTCTTGGAACATTCATGATCTTTTGGGGAGCCTCCCTTACTTTCGTTGGTACTCCTGTACTTACTTATTTCTTTGGTAAAAGATGGTATTGTTCCTGGGTCTGCGGCTGTGGAGGACTTGCAGAAACAGCGGGTGATTCGTTTAGGCATCTTTCATCTTCTTCCACTTCAAGTTGGAAATTAGAACGTTTCATTATCTATCCTACTTTAGCATTCATAGTTATTGTCACAGCCACTCTCTGGGTCAACTCTATAAGTAACGGCAAAATTCTGGGAGATTTCTCTAATGGCGCAAGCAGTACATATGGCTTTTTGATAGGTTCGCTATTTTCAGGAGTTATCGGAGTAGGATTTTATCCACTGCTGGGCACAAGAGTATGGTGCCGCTTTGGTTGTCCTATGGCTGCAATTTTGGGGATTCAGCAAAAGTATTTCTCCCGCTTCAGGATAACCACTAACGGTTCTCAATGTATCTCCTGTGGAAATTGTACCACCTATTGCGAAATGGGAATAGATGTTAAATCATATGCTCAACAAGGACAGAATATTGTTAGAGCATCTTGTGTAGGATGCGGAATATGTGCTACTGTTTGTCCAAGAGGTGTCCTCAAATTAGAGAACAAATCAGATCATGATCGATTAAACAATCCCTTACAACCTACCTCAGCCGGATGGAAAATGAATTGATTGTTCGTGATTGTATTACTGACCTGGTCATACCTGCGTTGAATGAAGAAGGTGCAATCGGGAAGGTAGTATTATCTGTACCCAAGGCACTGGTGAGGAATATAATAGTAGTTGATAATGGTTCAACAGATGATACAGTTTCCGTTGCCGGCAAACAGGGTGCTATTGTGCTTTCAGAATCTGAACGTGGCTATGGAGCTGCATGTCTTAGAGGCATAGAGTACTCAATTTCACAACCACAACCTCCGGATGTGATAGCATTCATGGATGGTGATTTTTCAGATCACGCAGAAGAGATCGATACTTTAATAGACCCGATAAAGCATAACATTGCAGATCTTGTTTTAGGCTCAAGGGTAATGGGGAAAAGAGAAAAAGGCTCACTTACACCCCAACAGGTTGTTGGTAATAAGATCGCAACTTCATTGTTAAAATATTTTTATGATCAGTCGTACACTGACCTGGGACCTTTTAGGGCAATAAGGACCGAATCGCTTCTTCTACTACAAATGAAAGATCGCAATTACGGATGGACAGTTGAGATGCAGATCAAAGCTGCAAAAAACAAGCTGAGGATTCTTGAAGTTCCTGTAAGTTATAGAAACAGGATAGGTTATTCGAAGGTATCCGGAACTATCAAAGGCAGTGTGATGGCAGGATATAAAATCATCCATACTCTTTTAAAACATTCCTGAAATTTGAGTTATTTGATTCTATACCTACTGGTCTTTACATATTTCAGTGCTATACTGTTCATATTCATGTTCAGCTTGATTCAATTTTACCTGGCTATTATTTCTCACAATACATCCCACAACAATCCATCAGGAACAAAAGATGAAAATGAACTTCCTTTTGTTACCATCCAGCTTCCGGTATATAATGAAAGATATGTAGTTGACAGGTTGATCAGAGCAACTGCAGAAATAAAATATCCCAAAGATAAACTTGAGATACAGATACTGGACGACTCTACTGATGAAACCTCCAGCATCATCAATGATACAATCAAGGAATTATCACTAAAGGGAATTAATATTGAAGTTGTGCAAAGAAGTAACAGGGAAGGCTATAAAGCCGGTGCTTTAGCAAACGGTCTAGCCCGATGTAAAGGTGATTTTATTGGAATTTTTGATGCAGACTTTATACCACCGTTAGATTTTTTATTAAAGACCATACCTCACTTCAATGACCCGAATACCGGCATGGTACAAGTACGTTGGGGGCATTTGAACAAGAATTATTCTTTTCTGACCAAATTGCAGGCATTTGGACTTGACGCACATTTCATGGTAGAACAACCTGGCAGGAATCAATCGGGCGCATTCATTAATTTCAATGGAACAGCCGGCATCTGGAGGAAAACTGCGATCATTGATTCTGGAGGATGGAGTGCAGAGACATTAACTGAAGATCTTGATCTAAGCTACAGAGCTCAACTAAAAGGTTGGAAGTTCAAATATCTTGAGGATACAGTGGCTCCTGCAGAACTGCCTGCGGAAATAATGGGACTTCGATCACAGCAGTTTCGGTGGAACAAGGGAGCAGCACAGAATATGTTGAAAAACCTGCCGTCTGTTTTACGATCTGATCTTCCTATGATGAAAAAAATGCACGCATTCTTCCATCTAAACAACAGTGCCATTTTTGTAGCAATTATGATTGCATTCATCAGCAGCATTCCTTTACTTATTTGGAAATCATCTATTTCAAATGGCGATACCATCTTTCACTGGATGGCAATTTCTCTTCTAGCCTATGTATTTCTAGGATCATACTTTTATATTCCTTATAAATTATCAAATCCTGATGCCAGATTCAGACTTTTGAAATTCATTTATTGGTTTCCATTATTTCTTTGTATTTCAATGGGGTTAGCATTTCAGAATACTATGGCAGTGCTTGAAGGGTGGTTCGGAAAAAACACAGCATTTATCAGGACACCGAAATACAACCTTACGTCTTCATCAAAACATACTAAACTTAAGAATTACCAGAATGCACCTCACTTGCGTTACACTACTGGGGAGCTGTTTGTTGTTTTGTACAGCATAGCCGGGATTGCTGCAGGTATTCACCTCAAGGACACAGGCCTAATACCATTTCACTTCATGATGGCAGCAGGATCTTTAGTAGTTATGGGATACACATTGATCCATTCAAGAAACTTTAAATGAAATTTTCCAGATTTATAACACTTTCATTCTTGTTTATTCTGGTGATTGTATATCTGACTTTATACACAGATCGTACAGAATTTTACAATTTGCTGTTAGGTTTTGTATCACTTACAATTTTAGCCATTCTAATTGGATCCGAACAACATCAAAAAGCAAGCAGAATATTACTTCTCGGATTAATAGCAAGAATAGTTGTGTTGGTAGGTTTCCCTACTCTTTCTGATGATATCTACCGATTTATTTGGGATGGCAAATTACTTCATTCTGGTATTAATCCATTTTTATTTACACCAAAAGAATTAATTACATCAGGAATTGCCACCCATGTTCATGGATTAATCTCATTGTATCCAAATTTAAACTCGAAAGAATTTTATAGCATATACCCGCCTTTGGTTCAAACAATAAATCTGATAGGTGTAATTGTAGGTGGTGAAAATATCAATTTGGTGGCCTTTGTAATTAAGTCATTTATCTTCATGGCCGACATCGGTAGTATGTTTTTGATATACAAATTAATAAATGGCACTTCATCAAACAGCAATATTTACCTGACATTCTATGCGCTAAACCCATTAGTGATATTTGAAATAAGTGGCAATGCCCATCATGAAGGGATTTATCTATTCTTTATACTGCTTGGAATTACATTATTTCGTAACAAGAAATATTTATTTGCAGGATCAAGTGTAGGATTAGCAGTAGCTACTAAAATCCTTCCTCTCATATTCCTTCCAGTGTTCATAGCTGCGGCACCTAATAATTATACAAGGTTTAATTTTGCCACAGGTTTTTCAACTGCTGCCATTATCTTTTTATTACCGCTGGTTAACAATGAAATATTAAATGCGATTTTATCCAGTGGTGAACTTTATTACAATTATTTTGCTTTCAATTCACCTGTCTACCAATTGACAGAGTTTATATCACAGTTCTATTCTAAACCTTGGGAGCTGACCTCTTTCACAGGCTATTTCAGCCTGCTGTCGGTGCCGGGAATTCTTGTGATAAGCTATTACGTACTAAATCGACGCTTATCAATTGCTTCCGGCTTATTCTGGAGTTTGTTTATATATCTTGCTCTTTCAAGGATGATACACCCCTGGTATCTGGTTCCACTGGCAGGCCTTGGAATTATTTCAGGTAATTTAACCGGTACAGTATGGCTATTATTATCCTTCGTAACCTACTCCACATATTTCGCAACACCATATCATGAAAATAAATTATGGTTAATTACAGAATATACTTTGTTGATCTTATTTATTATTGTGAAATACGCTTTTAGTTCAGATCAGCGGATAGCTTCATTAAGAAAATTTATCAATGGTAAAGCTGTTTTGTAAGAATTTTCGCATTCTTTTATAAGACCTTTACTTGTCAATATTGATTGAGTGACATTCCGGGTAACCATAACACTTGTTAGTCGCAAATACTCAATAGCAGGATTATCTGTATCATATCCTTTCGGGGATGTTTTTAACCTTTCATCTACAAGTTCACCAAATGTGTCCTCAAACTTTTTTCCTTTAATTATTTTTAAAAAATCTTTGTAGTTATAATCAATCTCTTGTCTGATATTTTTCAAAATTGGCCCTTGAGGCATCCAACAACCTGCAGCGAGGAATGAAGAAGTGGCATCTATCTGAATATAAAATCCCGCAAGGGGCGACTTCCTCCCTCCTTCTGAGACCACAATACCAAAATGAGATTTATAAGGATCTTTATTAGGAGAAAACCGTACATCTCGAAAAATTCTGAACAGACATTCCTTGTATGTAAGAGTCGACAGGTGTTTATTGTGAATTTTCAGAGTGTTGATAAGGTCTCCTGCGAACTCCTGAATATTCTCCACAGATTCACGATACCTGCTACGGTTCTTATCGAACCAAGCTCTGTCATTATTTTTCTTGAGATCCTTTAGAAATAATAGTGTTTCTTTTTGTATCATGATAAAGGGTTATACTAAAGATTTTAAACATTTATCAATGTAAATATCAAACAACTGAACCACCACAACTTGATCCCGTACCAGCCGTACAGCCATAACAATGTTGATTGGTTCTGATATTCCTTCCTATCAGTGCTGTGTGGTCGTATTCTGAAATATGTGAGATCGATTCCAGATCAACTCCCAACTCGAGCATTTGATTGAAATCACAATCATACAAACTCCCATCCCAACCTACAGATATCATTTCGCGACACATAACATTTTGAGCAGCTACCGGATTGAAAGAGCTGGATAGTTTCTCCATATAGTTTTGATAATTTCCTGAAGTTATGAGATAATTTAAAAATCGGCTTATCGGTAAATTGGTAATGCAATAAAGGTTATTAAAATTAATACTGAACCTGTCAAATAGTTCCTTTTTAAACTGTTGCTCTAAAGCTAACTGATCTCCTGGTAAAAATGCACCTGAAGGATTATACACCAGGTTTAATCTAAGGTCTGAACCTTCCATACCATAACCCACAGCGTTCAACATTTGCAAGGCATGTATTGAAGACTCGAATACCCCATCACCCCTCTGACTATCTGTTCTGTTTTTAGTAAAATAAGGCATGGAAGCTATAACTTCCACATTATTTTCAGCATAGAATTCAGGCAGGTCACTGAATCGTTTATGGGAATTGATAATGGTAAGGTTACACCGAACCAAAATATTCACTTTAAGCTTTTTGAGTTCACTCACGAACCACCTGAAGTTAGGGTTCAATTCAGGTGCTCCACCGGTAATATCTACCATGGAAAATTTATTTTTTCTGACCACATCAAGGCATTGCTGAAATGTTTCAGTGGTCATAGATTCCTTTCTGTCAGGAGCTGCATCGACGTGACAATGATGGCATGACTGATTACAAACCTTACCAACATTTATCTGCAAAACATCAAGAGACCTTGGTTTTAGTGGTGAAAGTCCGGAGGCTGTCAGATCCTGATCAAACACATTTAACCCATTAATATGGGTTTCTAAATACTTTAATTGAACCTGTGGATCAAATAATTTATTTCCGGTATGTTTTAGTGAAGGCAAGTGATTAATGTTATAAGATCACATTGATACTTCTTTTACCTTGTTCATCATTTGAACTGAATGTACCAATGATGAACCACCCCGAATGGCGACTGCCACATGCACAGCTTCCATCATTTGTTCTTCAGAACAGCCTCTTTCCAAAGTATCAGTAGTATACGCATCTATGCAGTACGGACATTGAACTGTGTGAGCCACTGCTAGTGCGATCAGAGATTTTTCACGGGCTGTCAAAGCTCCATCTTTGAAAACTTCTCCATAGTAATCGAAGAATTTTTTGGCAAGTTCAGGTCCGAATTCTGAAACATCTCCAAATTTTTTCAGATCAGCCGGATCATAATAAGTTTTTTCCATTTATCGCTCAGTTTAAGATTTAGAACATGAATACTCGAAATTAGTTTAAGGATAATTTTGGAATAACAGCAACAAAAATTCTTGTAAGATCCTTTTCTGCCTCCCCTGCAACTCTTAATATATCACTTATATCAACAGGATGTAGATCATCAGGATCACATTCATCTGTTAACACAGAAATTGCAGCGCACGGTAATTTCATATGATTACATACTATCACTTCAGGTACTGTAGACATTCCAACAACATCAGCTCCAATTCTTCCTAAAAACCTATATTCTGCACGGGTCTCAAGGTTAGGTCCCGACACCACAGCGTATACACCTTTATGAACCGTGACCCCTTCCTTAATTGCTGCATCGGCAAACAAATTATTCATTTGAGGATCATATGGACGGCTCATATCAGGAAACCGGGGGCCATTTCTGTCATCATTCTCTCCTGTAAGTGGATTTGATGGGAGCAGGTTTATATGATCATCAATGATCATCAATTGTCCTTTTTTATACTTTTTGTTAATCGCCCCAGCTGCATTCGATAATAGCAAAGCTTTAATTCCCAAATGCTTCATGACTCTGACCGGAAATGTGATTTGCTTCATGGAATAGCCTTCATAGTGATGAAATCTTCCCTGTAAAGCGATAACCTTAATCCCACAAATGGTTCCAAAAACCAATTTCCCGGCGTGTGATTCTACTGTTGATAATGGAAATCCTGGGATCAGACCATAATCCAGCTCACATTCAACAGTTATTTCCTTAGCCAGACCTGATAAACCAGTGCCTAAAACAATTCCTAATTGAGGCTGAGAAACCCCTTTCTCAATCAGAAAATCAGCAGTCCTCCGTGCATCCTCATAGCTGTAATCCATATAAATGTTATTAAAGACGGCAAAAATACAGATTTGCCTGCCCTATTTGTTGGGAACTTAAGTCCAATATATTGTGATTCAATACACAAACTGATGGAAAGTAACCAATTGAAACCTTAAATTTGCTACAAATCTGAATTATGCTGCAAGTCAATATAATACGTGAGGATCCCGATAAGGTGATTGAAAGACTTTCTGTAAAGAATTTTGATGCTAAAGAAATTATAGGCCAAATCATTGAACTTGATACCGGAAGAAGGGCAACCCAAACCGAGTTGGATCAACTTTTGTCTCATCAGAATACAATTGCAAAACAAGTTGGTGAGTTATTTAAATCAGGAAAGCAAGCGGAAGCTAATGATTTGAAGAATAAAAGTATTGCTTTAAAAGATGAGGTGAAAAAACTCCACGATCTTTTACACAAATACGAACATGATCTGCATCAACAAATGGTATTGTTGCCAAACTGCCCAAGTGAAAAGGTTCCATCAGGTAAATCTGCTGCAGACAATGAAGTCATTTACTCAATCGATAAATTGCCTGAGCTAAGTTCTGAAGCACAACCTCACTGGGAGCTGGCATCAAAATATGATATCATAGATTTCGAATTAGGAGTAAAGATCTCCGGTGCCGGTTTTCCTGTTTACAAAGGAAAAGGAGCACGCTTGCAGAGAGCATTGATCTCTTGGTTTTTGGATCGGGCCGGAGAAAGTGGTTACACAGAGGTTCAACCACCTATTCTTATCAATGAAGCGTCTGGGTTTGGCACAGGACAATTACCTGACAAAGAAGGGCAGATGTACCTGGTTGGCCTTGATAATCTGTACCTGATACCTACAGCTGAAGTACCTATTACGAATATATTCCGAGATGAGATAATAGACGCTGCCACTTTACCTTTAAAACTCACAGGGTATACTCCGTGTTTCAGAAGAGAAGCCGGTTCATATGGTAAAGATGTCAGAGGACTCAACAGACTCCATCAATTTGACAAAGTAGAGATCGTTCAAATTTCACATCCTGACAGATCATATGATATACTGGAGGAAATGAAAGATTATGTCGTCAGCTTATTGAAAGATCTCAATCTTCCTTTCAGAGTGCTTAAACTTTGTGGTGGTGATATGAGTTTTGCCTCTGCCCTAACCTATGACATGGAAGTTTGGTCAGCAGCTCAGGAGAAATGGCTCGAAGTGAGCAGCGTATCAAACTTCGAGACTTTTCAATCTAACCGACTTAAACTAAGGTACAGGGAACACAATGAAAAGCCCAAACTTGCACATACACTAAACGGCAGCGCTCTTGCGTTACCAAGGATAGTTGCTGCCATACTGGAGAATAACCAGACAAGTTCAGGAATTCAGATTCCTGAGGTGCTTGTTCCATACACGCAATTTGAAAAGATCGACTAATGTGTAAACAAATACTTCTAAGCATATTTTTAGCACTAGTAGCGCCAGTTTTTTGTGTTGGCCAGGCACAGAATGATGAAGATCTAGCGAACCAATACCTATCTACTAGTGAATACGATAAGGCTCAGGTGTACTTTGAAAAATGGTATGACAAGGATCCATATCACGCATATAAACCTTATCTGAATTGCTTGCTGGTAATGAAAGAATATAAAGAGGCGTCCAAGCTGATAAAAAAGCATATGAAAATGATGCCTGGTAATCCAGCACTCTACGTTGATATGGGCACTGTTGAAGAGCAAAGCGGCGATGAAAAAGCAGCACAACAAAAGTACGAAGAAGCCATTCGTTCATTGAATGCCGATGTACAACAGGTGCTTGCTCTTGGAAATGCATTCATAGAAAAAAGATTATACAGTTATGCCCAAGAAACTTACCTCAGAGGTCGTCAATTGCTTAATGGAGTTTATCCGTTTGCATTTGAACTAGCAGATGTATATGCACAAAAAAGGGAGTTTGATAAAATGGTGGATGAGTATCTTGATATGCTGCAGTTTTCCGAAAGCTACCTGCCAAACATACAGGCTGTATTACAAAATAAAATGACTTTTGATCTTGAAGGGGGATTGAATGAGGTCATAAGAACTTCATTGTTACGGAGAATCCAGTCAAATCCGAATAACACAGTTTATAGTGAAATGTTGTACTGGCTCTATTTGCAGGAAAAGGATTTTTATTCGGCTTTTATTCAGGCTAAAGCTCTCGATAAGCGACTTGATGAAAATGGATTCAGAATACTAAATCTGGGTAGATTAGCCATGTATAATGAAGATTACGAAGTGGCGGAAGAATGTTTCAGGTTTATCATTCAGAAAGGCAAGCAAAATTCATTATACATGAATGCCAGAATGAGTCTCGTAGAAGCAACAGACCGCAAGATCATATCAACAGGTGGATATAGTAAGACAGATCTCACCGAACTTGAAAACGAATATCTACAAATACTAAATGAATTTGGCAAAAATCAGGCTACTGCTCCGGTAATCAGTAAACTTGCACATCTTGAAGCTTTTTATCTAAACAAAATTGAAGCTGCCATTTCGTTATTAGAGGAAGCCATTTCACTGCCTAGAGTTACACCTCAGTTCATTGCTGAATGCAAACTTGAATTAGGTGATATTCTTATTTTAACAGGAGAGATCTGGGATGCATCATTGTATTACTCTCAGGTGGATAAAGATTTTAAAAATGATGCTATAGGCAGAGAAGCAAAATACCGAAATGCCAGGTTATCATTTTATATGGGTGAATTCGACTGGGCTGCAGCCCAATTAAATGTTCTTAAATCAGCCACATCTCAACTCTTCTCTAACGATGCTATGTACCTTGGAATGCTCATTATGGATAATGTAGGATTGGATAGCAACACTACACCATTACTCATGTATTCCAGATCCGATCTTTATGATTTTTGTAACCGTAATACCGAAGCAATGAGTACGCTGGATTCTCTACTCATTGAATGGCCGGGACATAGTCTTACCGACGAAGCCTGGTTCAAGCAAGGTGGCATTGAGGTTAAACGTGGCAACTACGCATCAGCTGTAAGCTATTTTAAAAAGGTATATGAAGTTTATCCTGATGATATATTAGCTGACGATGCACTTTTTAAGATGGCTGACCTACGTGAAAATAAGCTGAACGAATCTGCTGAAGCAAAATCATTGTATGAAGAACTTTTGACCAAATATCCGGGGTCGCTTTTTGCAGTTGAGGCAAGAAAACGATTTCGCAAACTCAGAGGTGATTATGCAAATTAGATTTTCAATAGTAACACTTAGTTATGATCATATACAATGTTACAGTAAATATAGATGATGCTGTTCATGAGGACTGGTTAAACTGGATGAAACAAGAGCATATTCCAGATGTTCTTAAAACCGGTCTTTTCAAATACCATAGGATCTTGAAAGTATTGGCCGATGAGGAATCAGGTGGTGTCACCTACTCTATTCAATATTATTGTAATAGTATGAATGACTATTTGAACTATTCTGAAAACCATGCACCTAGATTACAAAAAGAACACACTCACAGATACAAAGATAAATTTGTAGCTTTCAGAACGTTGCTGGAAGTGGTTGAATAACTCAACCATGAAATCAATTCAAATGAATAAAGGCATTCGTCCATTAAAGCACCTTGGTCAACATTTTCTAAAAGACGAATCTGTATGTGAAAGGATCGTTACAGCTCTAAATCCAAAATTGTGTGGTTATGATCAACTATTAGAAATCGGACCGGGGACCGGGGTATTAACAAAGTATTTACTTAAAGTTGAAGTGGCCCGGTTTTATGCAATAGAATTGGATACCCGTTCAGTTGAATATCTTAAAGTAAATTATCCGGAGCTAGGTGAAAGATTGATAAATAGTGATTTCCTGTCAATGGATATTGGGTTTTTGGATGGGAAACAATTTGGTATAGCCGGTAACTTCCCATACAACATATCTTCTCAAATATTATTTAAAGTTCTAGATAACTGGCAGCTGATACCTGAATTGATTGGTATGTTTCAAGATGAGGTTGCTCTCCGTATATGCTCGGCACCAGGTAATAAAACTTATGGCATATTGAGCGTCTTGTTACAGGCCTATTACACTACAGAATATCTTTTTCAGGTTCCTCCACACGTTTTTATTCCTCCACCAAAGGTTAATTCAGGAGTTATCAGGCTCAGAAGAAAACCAGACCCCGGCCCGGGTTGTGATCCTGTTTTCTTTAAGAAAATTGTGAAGGCCGGATTCAACCAAAGACGTAAGACCCTCCGCAACTCACTTAAAACAATCTTAGGTGGCACTTCTACCAACTTCCCTTATTCCGATAAAAGGCCTGAGCAGCTTGATTTCAATCAATTTGCAGAGATCGTCAATTGCGTATCAAAGCATGACGCCAGCTAATTATTTTGAATTCAATACTTTAAATAACAGGATGAATATTGCAAATTGCTTTATTCTCCTTAGTTTTGCTGCGGCTAATTCACTTAAGCTTGTTAGGTGAGGTTACTGAATGAAAAAAGGCTGCTGCCCGGAAATGTCGAGAGACGCCAATGGGTGGAGCAGGCTTTGTCGGAATAAGGCATAGCATAACGCAGCTTTCCAAAACCAAGGAATAAGTCATTCTGAACTGAAACTCAACGAGGGGCTTAATATGGACGAGTTACTTTTATCCGTACATCGAACCGTGTGTTGGTGAGATCTGCTTTGGATAACTCCTGGTAATTCTATCCGCTGCCCTTTCCGCCTTTTGAATAGCTGCTAATGCTATGGAAAGCAATATCCAAAATATCGATATACACGCTCTGCTGGAAAGCAAGGATAGTAATGGATTGAAATCATTACTCAATGACTGGGTTCCTGAAGAGTTGGTCTTGCTTTGTGAGGATCTTTCTGTTGATGATATCCAAATAGTTTTTGGATCCATAGATAGGGATCAGGCATTTCAAACTTTTGAAAAATTTGAAGTCAATCTCCAGAAAGAACTGTTAGATGTTCTACCAAACAGACTAATTGCACTTATCCTGAACGATATGTCGGCCGACAATCGGACAGCATTACTGGAAGAACTGGATCCTGAACAACTCAATAGGTTATTAAAGCTTTTAACCCTTCGCGAAAAGCAAATTGCAATTTCTCTGTTGGGATACCCTGAAGATTCCATTGGTCGTTTGATGACCCCCGACTATCTTACCGTTCGAGAATACTGGACGGTTAAAGATGTTCTTGATTATATCAGGGTAAACGGAGAAAGAAGTGAAACGCTTGACATAATATATGTGGTAGATCAGCGAGGGTATCTAATGGATGACCTGAAGATTGGAGAACTCCTGCTGGCTCCTCTCGACAACAAGGTCAGTGATATCATGGACGGTAAGAAGGTATCACTACTGGTTACCGATGATGAAGAAGTAGCGATTAATGTATTTAAAGAATTCAATCGGGTAGCATTACCTGTTACAGATTCACAGGGAATACTGCTCGGTATAATAACAATAGATGATGTTCTGGAACTGAGTGAAAAGGAAGATACTGAAGATATTCAAAAGATCGGTGGTGTTGAAGCTCTTGAAGAACCTTATATGGAAGTTCCATTGCAAAAAATGATCCGTAAACGGGCACCATGGTTGATCATCCTGTTTTTAGGAGAACTACTTACTGCATCAGCGATGAGTTATTTTGAGCATGAAATTGCCAAGGCTGTAGTATTAGCTTTATTTATTCCACTCATTGTATCCAGTGGAGGAAATACAGGCTCACAGGCCGCCACTCTTATCATTCGTGCCATGGCTTTGGGAGAAGTTACTATTACTGACTGGTTCAGGATCATGCAACGTGAAATAGTATCAGGAATCACCTTAGGATTTATTCTGGGATTATTAGGTTTTACCAGAGTAGCAGCCTGGTCGATTTTTACAAATATTTATGGTGAACACTGGATGTATATAGCTTTAACCATAGGGTTCTCAGTGATGGGAGTTGTATTGTGGGGCACACTGATGGGTTCTATGTTACCTTTATTACTAAAACGTTTAGGAGCTGACCCGGCCACTTCTTCAGCTCCTTTCATTGCAACACTTGTTGATGTTACAGGCTTACTTATTTATTTCACAATAGCCACAATGCTACTCACAGGCACTTTACTATAATCCAAAAATGAAGCGGGTTCTATTTGCTGATACAATACATCCTGAGTTGGAATCTATTCTAAGCAGTAAAGGTTTTGAATGTATTCATGCATGGGATATGAATCTTGAAGAACTGATATCTGCAACAATTGAAAAAGACATTGAAGGTATTGTTATCCGGAGCAGATTCAAATTATCCAGATCAATTATAGAACAACTAGGGCCTATAAAATTTATTGCGAGGTTCGGGTCGGGCATGGAGAATATCGATATTGAAGCTGCCAATAAAAGAAATATAAATTGCTTAAATGCACCTGAAGGTAATAGCAACGCTGTTGCCGAAATGACTATTGGTTTACTTCTAAATATCTTACGTAATATTCAAATAGCAGATCAGCAGGTAAGAGGTGGGGTCTGGCTAAGAGAAGAAAACCGTGGATATGAAGTTGAAGGAAAAACTATTGCCATTATTGGCTTTGGCAGGACCGGCAAGTCCTTATATTATAAATTGAAAGGTTTCAACTGTAATTTGATGGTATATGATCCATATGTCAAGATCGACCCAGATCAATTTTCATCCATTCAACAAACAGAAATGAATGAGATATATGAACATGCAGACATCATATCATTTCATATTCCCTTAACTGACGAAACGAATCAAATGATAAATGAAACATACCTGAATAAATTTAAAAAACCGATCTGGCTTTTAAATACTTCTCGGGGGAAGATTCTAAATACTGCAGCTTTGGCTGATAAAATCAAAGCAAAGCAAATCCTAGGAGCATGTTTAGATGTTTTTGAATATGAATCAACGTCATTTGAAAAGCTAGAAAGTGGATCAATTCCTGACCCATTAAAATTCCTTTTAAGTTCAAACAAGGTTATTCTTACTCCACACATTGCAGGGTGGACACATGAGAGCAACCTGAAGCTGTCTCAAATACTCGCAAAAAAGATATTAGACTTATACAATACCTGAGCAGGATTGTTGCAAATGAAAAAGCCCTGCAACAAAATTGCTACAGGGCTTCACTCTATTATGAATAACAACTATTCGAAATAAGATTTAAGCAACTTGCTTCTAGAGTTATGTCGAAGTCTTTTGATACCATTGTCTTTGATCTGCCTAACACGCTCACGGGTCATATCAAGCTTTAGGCTTATCTCTTCAAGAGTGTGCGCCCGAGGATGTCCAATGCCATAAAAGAGTTTTAGTACATCGCTCTCTTTGGGAGGAAGTGTGCTCAAAGACCTCATAATATCCTGTTGCATAGACTCTGCAAGCATATCATCATCTGCTGCTGATGAATTGGGATTTGAAAGTACATCCAGCAAATTACTTTGATCATCTTTGTTGTCAAATGGAGCATCAACTGAAACCGCTCTTCCAGAAACACCCAAAGTATCTGTAACCTGCTGTTCTGTCATTTCGAGTATCTGTGATAGCTCTTCAGGGCTTGGTTCACGTTCAAACTCCTGCTCAAGCTGCACGAATGCTTTTTTGATCTTGTTCAAAGCGCCAAGTTTGTTGAGTGGTAACCTTACTATTCTGGCCTGTTCTGCAAGCGCTTGAAGAATAGATTGACGGATCCACCAAACAGCGTAAGAAATAAACTTAAACCCTTTAGTTTCATCAAACTTTTTGGCTGCTTTAATTAGCCCTAGGTTTCCTTCATTAATCAAATCAAGCAGACTTAATCCTTGGTTTTGATATTGTTTGGCAACTGATACTACAAACCTGAGATTTGCTCTTACAAGTTTGTCGAGGGCAGCCTGATCACCCTGATGTATTTTTTGTGCCAAAATCGGTTCTTCCTGTGCTGTGATCATTTCTTCGCGTCCAATTTCCTGAAGATACTTCTCAAGGGATGCACTATCGCGATTAGTAATGGAAGGTGTAATTTTTAACTGCCTCATGTATTGGTTATTAGGTGATTAGTATGGTTTATTACAGCAAATTTGATGCCACATAGGGCGAGTGTCATTACATTTTCATGCGTTACACCACTATTTTTTCATGTATGCTATAACTTAAGACTGCCCTTTAAAATTGTCCTTAATTTCTGACAAATTTCAACATTTAAACAAGTAATTCAACCTATGGTTTATAGCTGCTTATAAATAATTACCATAATATGACGAATAAAAAGTTCTCTGGGTCGCCTCATAATCGGGTTTTGGTGGTTAAATTCGTGTTCTCAACGTAAATTATCCTGCTTAAAACAAATAGTAAATGACCAAAAACATACATAACCTGTTGATTATAAGTCTCTTGACTTTATCGCAGTTTGCCTTGGCTACAAACAGCAAAAACAGTTCAGGTATTCAATCCTACACCTTACCGGCCGGAGTTGGAATAAAAGATTACCAGAAGGGCGTATTAGTCATGAAACTAAAGCCTCAACACCGTTCAGAATCCAGGTTAAATTCGATTGAAATTACCGCTATCAACGAATCACTGACTTCAATCGGAGCCGGCACATTGACGAAGATTTTTCCTGACAAGGTGGCACCTAGTTTGGAAAGAAATGCCGCCGGACAAAAATTGGCAGATCTTTCACTGATCTACAAAGTCTCTTTTGACCCTTCAATACCAATTGAAAAAGCGATCAACAAGCTTTTAGCCACTGGATATTTTGAATTTGTGGAGCCTAAGTTCATCCCCAGGCTATTATACAACCCTAATGATCCGAGTCAAGGGTCGCAATATTTTTTAAATAAAATTCAAGCTTACCAGGCTTGGGATATCTCAAAAGGTGACACCACTGTGGTTATAGGTATCACTGATACCGGCACTGATACAGATCATCCGGACCTTGAAGCAAATATCAAACACAATTATGCAGACCCTATTAATGGCATTGATGATGACGGAGACGGATATACAGATAATTTCACAGGATGGGATCTGGGAGAAAACGACAATGATCCACAAGTAAATGCGAGTGTTCACGGATCACATGTATCTGGATGTGCTGCAGCAGTAACCGATAATAATGTTGGTGTTGCTTCACCCGGGTTTAACAGTAAATTTTTACCTGTCAAAATCTCTAACTCCAGTGGTAGTTTAACAGAAGCCTATGAAGGTATCGTTTATGCCGCAGACCATGGTTGTCAGATAATTAATTGCTCCTGGGGTGGGCCTGGCGGCAGCTCATTTGGACAAACAATTATTGACTATGCAACCATAAATCAAAATGCAATTGTAATTGCAGCAGCAGGAAATGATGGAGTTGAAATGCAATTTTATCCGGCCGCATATAATTATGTGCTGGCTGTTGCATCAACAAGCAATTCAGATGGTAAATCGTCTTTCTCGAACTATGGAGCATTTGTAGATGTTTGTGCACCCGGCTCTTCTATCTTCTCTACAATTTTCAATGACAACTATTCCTTCTCAAGTGGAACCAGTATGGCTTCACCTGTAACAGCAGGAGCCGCTGCCATAGTCAAAGCAATGAATCCATCATTTAACGGACTTCAGATCGGAGAACAGTTGAGAGTTACCTGTGATAATATTTACAGTTCAAGCGGGAATAGTATTTATCAAGATAAATTAGGTAAAGGAAGAATAAACCTATTTCGAGCAATAACAGAAGTCAGCCCCAGCGTTAGAATGACTGAAGTTGTTATTACTGACAACAATGATGATGCATTTGTAATTGGTGATACTATCAGTATAACAGGCCTGATCACAAACTTTTTAAGTCCGACAACCAACTTGGATATAACAATGATCAGCAATTCACCATATATATCTATTATAGATAATTATCATTTGGTAGGAGCATTAGGCACACTTGCTACAACAGATAACAACTCTGATCCATTCTCATTCACAATTAACCCAAGCACACCTCAAAATATCAAGATCTATCTAAGAATGAATTTTTCAGATCTGGCATCAAATTACACAGACGTCCAATTGTTAGAAGTTACCGTTAATGTAGATTATATAAACGTTACAATTAATCAGGTACTTACAACTATCACTTCAAAAGGAAGAATTTGTTATAACGGAGAAAGTCAGCAGCAAGGCTTAGGCTTTCAATACAGTGGTGAAAATCTTGCATATGAAGTTGGCTTGATGATCGGAAATAATTCAGGCAAAGTTTCAGATAATGTTAGAGGTGCTTCAGGAACAGATAATGATTTTGTGAGCAGCCAGGTAGTTCAGAAAATAGTACCATCAGTCAAATCCGATTTTGACCTGACAGGGTCATTCACAGATAACATAGCAGGGCCACCCATACCTGTTAACGTGCGTCATAATGCTTATGCATGGAGCAATGCCGGTGATGATAAATATGTTATCGTTGAATACATAATCAGTAATTCAGGTGCTAATTCACTGAGCAACATTTATTCAGGGATTTTTGCAGATTGGGACATAATGGACTATAGCCTTAACAGAGCAGAAGAAGTGCCAGCACAGAAAATGGGTTACATATACAGCACACAGTCCGGTGGTTTATATGCCGGCATTAAAGTATTATCCCCTACTCCATTTATTCACTATGGAATTGATAACCTTGCAGGACAAGGAGGTGTTAACATGACAGATGGTTATGATACCGCAGAAAAGTATCAAACTCTTTCTACTAACCGAGCCGCCGCGGGACAAAATGGAAATGGAAATGATGTTATAGATGTAGTTAGCACCGGGCCATTTACAATAAATCCAGGAGACTCTGTTAAGGTAGCATTTGCACTCATTGCAGGTGATGATCTGGCAGATATTACCACTAGCGCAACCAATGCTCAAATAAAATATGACCAGCTTACTTCTATACAAAATATATCAGAACAGGCAGTTCTGAACATATATCCTAATCCGGCTCAAAATGAAATCAACTTAAGAGTTACTCCGGAACTTTCCGGAAAGCTTATTTTGACCGATATTTCGGGTAGACTTATTTTAGAAAAGATTGCTATTCCTGTAAATGGCTTGATAACACTAGATATTACTGACCTTACAAGCGGGATGTATTTTATATCATTTAATAACGTCATTTCCAAATCAATTAAATTCATCAAAAATTAATTAAAAAAAATTAAACAATATAACTGGTAGATGAGTTGTATTTTTTAATCACAATCTAAAATAATGAGCTTACAAGGAATCATTGCAGTATCAGGTTTGCCGGGACTATATAAGGTTCTGGCACAAACCAAATCCGGTTTTATTGTTGAATCTTTGCTAGATAATAAGCGAAGCCCTGTTTCTTCTAGTGAAAGAATAAGTATGCTGGAAGACATTAGTGTTTTCACTATTAGTGAAGATCTACCACTTAAAGATGTTTTTAAAAAGATAAAGGAAAATGATAATGCCGACTTTATACCCTCCCCTAAATCAGCGAATAAAGTACTTTTAGAGTTTTTTAAATCTGTCTTACCTGATTTCGATGAAGAAAGGGTATATCCATCTGATATAAAAAAGATTATTTCATGGTATCATTTAGTCAAAGACAATCTGGACGAAGATGATACTGAACAAGAGGTAAATGAAAATGTCAATGATATTGACGATAATCAGGTGAACGACTCTACCGACTCTGCTCAAAATAATTAAAATTTAATTTTTTTGCTTTATGAATATAGAGGCTACTGTTATGAATTATGAGATTCAACGTAACTACCTTCCTAAACAACTCAGTATAACCAAATGGGAAGATCTCCAACCTTATTACGAAGAACTTTTAAAGCGGGAGATCAATTCAGCTGATGAATTAAGGCAATGGCTTTCAGATCGCAGCGAACTTGAGTCTGTACTTCAGGAGGATGTTGCCTGGAGGTATATAAAAATGAGCTGTGATACAACCAATAAAAGTTATAGTGAGTCCTTTAACTATTATGTAAGTACAATCGAACCAAACATCTCCCCATACTCCGATAAGTTAAATAAGAAACTGCTTAGCTCTGATCATTTAAAAGAAATAGATGATCGCGGGATGCATATAATGCTCAGAAGCATTAAAAAACAAGTGGAAATATTCAGAGAGGAAAATATTCAGCTATTTGCTGAGTTGCAGCAAAAGGAACAGAATTTTGCCACCATTGCCGGTGCAATGACTGTAGAAGTTGATGGACAGGAGATAACCTTACAACAAGCTTCCAATTATTTAAGAGAGACGGACAGGGCCAAACGGCAAGATGTTTTCCAAATGATATTAAGTAGGAGGTTAAAAGACAAGGTTGAACTAGATGATTTGTTTGATGAATTGCTCAAACTAAGGCATCAGATTGCTTTAAATGCCGGATTTGAAAATTTCAGGGATTATATGTTTGCAGCATTAGGGCGGTTTGATTACACAAAAGAAGATTGTTTTGAGTTCCATGATTCTGTTTCAAAGGAGTTGATCCCTCTAGTCAGAGAAATTCATTTGAAAAGAAAAGCCCAACTTGGGTATAATGAATTGAAACCTTGGGATCTGGATGTAGATCCAAGTGGCAAGCCAGCGTTGGTTCCTTTTCATGGACAAGCTGAACTTATGGAAAAAACCATAAAATGTTTCAGCAGCTTAAATAAATTTCTTGGAAGTTGCATGGGAACTCTCAAGGATATGAAAAGAGTTGATCTTGACTCAAGAAAAGGCAAAGCTCCGGGTGGATTCAACTATCCGCTATATGAAAGTGGTGTCCCGTTTATTTTTATGAATTCTTCAAATTCATTACGTGACCTAGTAACTATTGTTCACGAAGGGGGACATGCCGTTCACTCTATACTTACAAGAAACCTAGAGTACGTAGAATATAAAAGTACCCCATCAGAAGTAGCCGAACTTGCATCTATGGGTATGGAACTTATATCTATGGAAAAATGGGATTGCTTTTTTGATGATCCGGAAGAACTAAGAAGAGCTAAAACACAACACCTGGAAAGCATTCTCACTTCCCTACCCTGGATTGCTGCTATTGATAAATTTCAACATTGGATATACACCAATCCTGGTCATACAAAATCAGATCGTAAGGATGCATGGGAACAAATCATTTCCCAATTCACAACAAGCGAGGTTTCTTATGAAGGATATGAAGATGCGATCAGTTATTCCTGGCAAAAGCAATTACACCTTTATCAGGTACCATTTTATTACATCGAATATGGAATGGCTCAGTTAGGTGCAATTGCATTATGGAAAAACTACATTGATAATCCTTCAAATACTCTTGAACAATATATTGATGCATTAAAGCTTGGGTATACTGAGGATATTGGTACTATATATAAAACAGCCGGAATCAAGTTTGATTTTAGCAGGTCTTACATCAGTGATCTTGCCGGATTCGTTAAACAAGAGGTTGAAAAACAGGCCAAAGCGTAACATTTCACGCTATTTTCCGATAAAATACCTGTTAAGGTCCGTTTTGTGCAAATGAATTGGGTAAATTTCAATTGCACAAACGTAATATATTGATATACAATATATTAACAAGAAGGCCTGTCATCTCATAATGACCAGGATCAATAGAATAATAACTTTTCTGAGTGGCAATGAAGTGAACTATCAAAGAGTAGTTCTATTTCTATTTGCCTTAGCATATTCTATGTCCAATTTTTTTTATGACCCTCAAGGAACTCAACTGAAGGAATTTTTACTCAACAAACAACTGGTAGCACTTTTACCAGCTGCATTACTTTTAGCTTCATATTTATACAAGCCGATTGTAAAATACTTAAGCGATCTAATAGGACTTTTATTTACATTTTTTACAATCCATTTAATGGGTTATTTTACAGTAAACAACTTTAATACACATTTTGAACTTGCAATTATTCCACTTGTATTTTTTACAAATCTTCATCTCAATAAAATTTCATATATCAGCATTTACAACCTTATTGTTTTTTCAATAATTGAATATCTGTTCATCACCACTCCTATTCTTTCCGAAAATTCAGAGTCATTATTATTCATGTTCTTCTTGTTATCAGTGATGTTGATAGGTATAGTCTTTCAGTTAAGACGGATAAGAACATATAGTGATGTGAATGATAAGAATGAAATTTTGAATTCTATTACAAAAATATACCCGGATCCTTGGATACTATTCAAAGGTAATGGATTAGCTGTAGAAGATTTTAATGATATAGCAAATTCAATTTTCAAGCCATCGGCCATAAAGGATCTGAGAAATTCATCACTTGCAGATATTGTTATTTTATCCAATATCAAAAATCCATCAGATGTTCTAACTGATATAAAGTCTTCAGATAACAGCCAATTTCATCTTAATTTCAATGAATCAGACTCAAACTACACTGATCTGTCATTGAAAGTTAAGAAGTTGCCGGTTTTGGGTAATTATATCCTTGGAACATTTAATCTCAAAGGTGATTCAGGCCATAATTACCACAGTGACGACATTGGTATTGCATTACAATACAGAAGCTACATAGAATCGATTTCCGAAGGACTTATAGTCACATCCACTCAAGGTGATATCAGAATGTTCAACAAGTCAGCCTCGAAATTACTGAGCACTAAGAATAAACTTGCTGCCGATAAAAACATAAGTGAATTTATCAGTGATAGCATCTTCAACAAGCTTACAGCCTCAATTGAAGAAAAACAATCGGTTTCCGAAACTGTAGAATTTTATATATCTCTTAGTAATGAGCCATTACCCGGAACCAATATTCAACTCCGTAAAACTGCCAGTATAATTTCACCAGGAAATGAATATGTATGGACATTTAATCACCCTGCAATGTTTAACAATGATCCAACAATGGAACCTTTGGTAAGCAAAGCCTTGATCAATAATTGGGATTCAGGTATTACTGTTTTAGGTATAGATCAAGTAATATTGAACTGCAATAAATCATTTATAAATATATGTGGTTACAGCGAAAAGGAGCTTCACAATCTGAGGTTTACAGATCTTATACATCCAAATGATATAGCACTGTTCAATTCTACAGGAAATGGCCTTAAACGAAGCGAACTGAGGTTTATCAATAAGTCTGGCGCAATCAAGTGGGCACTTGTGAATACAATTGAGTCCGAAAATAATTTAATAATAGTTTCAAAAGACATAACCAGATCCAAAGAATTAGAATTACAACTCTATGAATTAAAGTCAAATATTGATGCATTAATTGAAAACAACAATTCACCAATTGTTACTTTAAACTTTAATCAAGAGATTCTGATCCAGAATAACTCCTTCAAATTGCTAGTTAAAGAACTTTTTGGAAATCCAAGTATTCCAGGAAATAGCCTTTGGAATTATATTCCTAGAAACGAAAAATCAATCTGGGTAGATTCAATAGAAAAGGTATTTAAGGGTAATCATATAACAATTAAGGAAAGTCTAGTTTTAAACAAAATTAAATCAGTAGTTGAAATTTCATTTTACCCTGTACATGATAACACAGGAATTGTATCAGGAGTCAATATCATTATTACAGATATCACACAAAAGGAGATCAATGAATCCCGGCTGATCGATGAAAAAACAAAAGCAGAAACCGCTATGAACGCCAAATCAGGGTTTTTGGCTACCATGAGTCATGAGATAAGAACACCACTGAATGGACTTATTGGCATGGCTGAGCTTCTGGGTAACACCAGCTTATCTATTAAACAACAAGAGTACCTTAAGTCCATCCAGCTAAGTGGAGAAGCATTGCTTAATGTAATAAACGACATTCTTGATTACTCCCGGATAGAATCGGAAAAGATGGAACTTGATATTGCTCCTTTTGAATTGGAAAACTGTATCAAAGATACTTTTGAGATTCTTTATTATAAAGCACTTGAAAGAAGCAATGAGATGTTATATTTCATTGAACCAGCAGTGCCAAAAATCATAATGGGTGATAAAGCTCGTTTAAGACAAATACTTTTAAATCTGATAGGGAATGCCATCAAATTCACAAAAAACGGTGATATAAGAATTCATGTTAAACATGGAATATCTAAATTTGGGAAAACAGAACTTGAATTTTCAGTTAAGGATACAGGCGTCGGGATACCAAAACAAAATCTTGAAAAGATATTTAATGCATTTTCACAAGCCGATGCGTCTGTAGCTTCAAAATACGGTGGCACCGGATTAGGGTTGGCAATCTGCACAAAACTTGTGGGGTTGATGAATGGAAGAATTTGGGTAGAAAGTGAACCGGGAACAGGTACTACATTTTTCTTCACAATCACTGTTGATACACAAGATCCCAAAGCAGTTGAATTTAAGCGTTCAGAGCGATTCAACCTTAAAGGGCAACATTTTTTTATATTAACCAATAACCCATTACTCGAATCAAAATCTAAAACCTACAGTAAAGATTGGGATGCTGAAATATCTATTTTCAATGATATTCAACTTTTGATAATTGAAGCTACTAAAATGGTACCGAACGGGATAATAATTGATCTTGCCGGTTACTCCACTACATACAAAGAAATTTTTAATAATAAGACAATAGAGGCGTTACATAATGTGAATAAAATAATAATAATTGGCTTGCTTCATGATGAAGATCTGGTACATTTTCAAGAAACAGAACTACTGGATGCGACTATAGAAGGACTACCGTCATCATCAAAACTAGGAAACATCATTTCTAACATTTCAGGCAAACCAACTACTATTACAACACATGCAAAACAAGTATCTCATGGTGATTTAAGCAAAGCCTATCCTGCCAATATTCTCATAGTTGAAGACAATGAAGTAAATCAATCGCTATTAAAGGTTCAATTTGAGCAACTGGGTTACAAACCCACGATTGCAAAAGATGGAGAAGAAGCTATTAAATACTGTGATAGCACAAATTTTGATCTCATTTTCATGGACATACAATTGCCGGGAATAACCGGAATTGAAGCCACAAAGCTGATATTTCAAAAATCAAATGAAAGTAAGCCTTCTATTCTGGCCATGACCGCATATACCCAGAAGGAAGATCAGGATGCATGTTTAAGAGCTGGAATGATGGGTGTTCTTACCAAACCTATTAAAATAGATGACATAAGTACAGCTATCAAAAAGTGGTTCCCCATGCAGGGAAGAAGTGAGGAATCTTTACTTGATAATTCAGCTATTGAACGTATTAAAAAAATGGCAGATAGTGATCAAACCTTTATTGTAAAATTACTAGATCTTTATTTTGATCAATCAGAAAGCAACATAAACGAGATAATGAATTTAATCTCAACTGAAGAATTTGAAAAGGCATCTGCAAGCGCACATAAACTCAAGGGGTCAAGTTTGAATATTGGAGCAAAAGCAATTGCGGAATTATGCCTAGAGATTGAAAAATTAGTAAAAACCAAAAATATTAGTTTACTAAATGATATTTCAGAAAGTTTACCTCCTGTATTTGTCTCATCAAAGAAGCAATTACAAGTCGCTTATAATTTAACTACCTTATAATATTTACTTCCGGTGATATAACAACCCCGAATTCATCCAGAACAGATTTACTTATCGCCGCAGCCAGATTGATCACATCAATTCCTTTGGCCCCACCATAATTCACTAATACCAGTGCCTGATCTTTATGCGAACCGACTGCACCCACCCTCTTTCCTTTCCATCCACAATATTCAATCATCCAGCCTGCTGCGATTTTTGTGGTGTCAGGTGTAAACGGATATCCCACCAAACCAGGATATCGACCTTTTAGTTCAGAATATCTGTCATTTGGCACTTCAGGGTTCTTAAAAAAGCTTCCGGCGTTTCCTAGAACAGACGGATCAGGTAATTTACTTTTCCTAATCCTGATCACTGCATCACTTACATCTTTAACTGAAACATTATTAGCTTTAACTCCCATGAAATTCAATTCTTTCTCAATGACCCCATAAGAAGTATTAATCGTAGGATCTTTATCAAGCCTCAATACAACTTTTGTTATAATAAGTTTACCTTTCAATTGCTGTTTAAATATTGAGTCCCTGTAACCAAAGTGGCATTGTTCTGCACTAAAAATAACCTTCTCTCCATTTTCGATCCTTATAGCTTCTAACTGCCAGAATGTATCTTTGAGTTCTACCCCATATGCTCCAATATTTTGTATGGGACCTGCTCCTACACTCCCGGGAATTAAAGATAGATTTTCTATACCACCAAACTTATGCTTCACAGCCCACATCACAAGATCATTCCATACTACTCCAGAACCTGCGGATACCCAAACATGTTTACTATCTTCTTGTATTAATGATATTCCGGGAATTTCATTTCTCAACACTAGCCCTTCGTAATCGCGTTCAAAAAGCACATTACTACCACCTCCAAGAATAAGTTTTGCTAAGGATGTATCTGTGGCAAATTTCAACTGGTGAATCAGATCTGATTCCGAACCAAACCGGGAAAAATATCGGGCATTCACATCAATTCCAAAAGTATTGTATGCCTTCAGTGAAATATTCTCTCTGATATCGGTGAATTTTTCAGTCATGAAAGTAATATAAATTACTAAAATTCATATTTAGACTTCCACATTTTGCGTAAAGAATCCTTTATCCGAAATTCTCTTTCATTTTTCAATGGCTTATAATAATTAGGATTCTTTAGCTCAGCTGGGATATACTGTTGTTCAATGAATGATGCACTAAAGTCATGTGGATAAAGATATGAAGATCCATAATTCAGGTCCTTCATCAATGTAGTGGGTGCATTTCTAAGGTGCAATGGTACAGACAGATCACCCGTAATCCTAACATGCTGCTTTGCATTTTTTATTGCTACATAGGTGCTGTTACTTTTTGGTGAAGTTGCAAGGTATATTACAGTTTGAGCTAAAATAAGATCACATTCAGGATAGCCAATAACCCCTACAGCCTGAAAGCAATTATTAGCTATCACAAATGCAGTTGGGTTGGCCATACCTATATCTTCAGAAGAAAGAATGAGTAATCGCCTTGCAATAAAATTTGGATCTTCACCTCCTTCGATCATTCTGGCAAGCCAATACAAGGCAGCATTTGGATCACTTCCACGTATTGATTTAATAAAAGCTGATATTATATCATAATGCTGCTCTCCAGATTTATCATAAGCAGCATAGTTGTGTCCTGAGTATTTCTTTACGATATCGTTATTGATCACTACTTGCTCTGACCCTGCCATATTAATGATCAACTCAAATATATTCAACAGCTTTCGTGCATCACCTCCAGACAACATTATTAAAAGATCCGTTTCCTGGAGGAGTATTGATTTAGATCGCAAAAAATCATCATCTACGATTGCATGTTCAAGAATTTTTATCAAATCAACTTTTCCAAGAGGTTCAAGAATGTAGATCTGACAGCGCGATAGCAACGGACGTATCACTTCAAATGACGGGTTCTCAGTTGTAGCACCTATCAATTTAATTGTTCCATCCTCAACTGCAGCAAGCAATGAATCTTGCTGCGACTTTGAAAATCGATGGATCTCATCAATGAATAATAATACCTGACCTTGATCTTTTGCTGTTTGAATAACATTTCTAACATCTTTAACTCCTGAACTCACCGCACTTAATGTATAAAAAGGAAGGTCAAAGTGTTTAGCCAAAATATTTGCAATAGTGGTTTTACCAGATCCAGGTGGACCCCAGAATATGATTGAAGGTAAGGTGCCACTTTCGATCATCAACCGTAATTTACCACCCCTTCCTAAAATATGTTCCTGCCCTGCAATATCATCCAAAGTAATTGGTCTGACTCTCTCAGCTAAAGGGATTGAAGGTGCCTTCATATACAGTTCACTCATTCAGATACTAACTTAATCGATTATATCAACAACAGTAACTTCAACTCTATTATTGACCATATGGTCTTCCTCCAGACACAGAATACCATTCCGGCATTGGTTTTTCAACCTATATTCTCCATATCCTTTAGATATTATCCGAAACGGCTGAATACCTTTATTAATTAGATATAAGGACATATTATCAGAACGCTTTCTTGAAATCTCAAGATTGGAAGAAGAGCTACCGCGTGAATCAGTATGAGATGCTATTTCAATCTGCAGTTCTGGGTTATATATCATGATTTCATATAAAGAATCCAATCCATAGGTGATACTCTCGGTGAGATCAGTTGTTTTTTTATCAAAATAAATATTACCACAAACCATAGATTTACCATTTGATATCTTAGTCAAAGAAATAGTATCAGTAGTTGTTCTTGATCTTTTAATGCTATGAGTATCAAAGTTACTTATGTCCGAGAAGTATCCATTAGCTTTAATCACAAGCTGAATCATAGAATTATCTGGTAAATTGATCTTAGCTTCCCCATTATTA
This sequence comes from Bacteroidota bacterium, assembly GCA_024643795.1. Taxonomy (GTDB): domain Bacteria; phylum Bacteroidota; class Bacteroidia; order AKYH767-A; family OLB10; genus JAHEMF01. The sequence continues at coordinate 41,578 of JAHEMF010000020.1, forward strand.
TCAGATTTAAAATTCTTTGAACCTGAATCAGACTTGATCACAGCTTGATAATTTTTAATTTGCTTTCCAGTTTTTGAGTCTTTAACACATATTTTGTGAAGAATTATAGGTGGGTGTTTAATGAAACTATAAATCTTGTCAGATGATATTGACCGGCTAGAAGTAAAAAAACCTTCTACTCCTTCCTCGTCAATAATGTAACCAAAGTCATCTTTAGGTGAATTCACAGGGTATTGTAAATTAGTTGGTGTAACCCAATATTCACCGTTCCAGGTTGTTTCATATATATCCAGCCCACCAAGGCCAATATGCCCATCTGAGGCAAAGTATAAGGTTGAATCATTGGCAAAAAAAGGAAACATTTCATTTCCTTCAGAATTGACTCTAATACCTAAGTTAACCGGATCAGACCAATTCCCATTTTGAAAAGATGAGCTGTACAGATCTGTACCTCCATAACCCCATGGCATGTCAGAAACAAAGAAAAGCGTATTACCATCCGGAGTCAAAGCAGGGTGACCTACACTATACTCATCATTATTGAAAGGAATTCCACTTTCAAGATTCCAGTTTCCGTTATCCAATTTTCCGGTATACATTTTAAGCACCGATTCATCTTCTTCATTCTTGGAAACATTTTTACCGGCATAATCAGTTCGTGTGAAATAGATCCTAGTATATGAAGTATCAAATACTGCCGGGCCTTCATCATAAAGTCCGTTTATATTTCCTTTGAGCAACTCAGGCTCTAACCAATCATCAGTTCCACCTATCTGACTAGTAAAAAATAAATCCAGATACTCTCTTCCGGTCCAGAGGCTCTTCTCTTTATTCTTTCCGGGTGCAGGGCGATCTGACAAAAAAACAATTCCTTCTTTATAAAAAGTAGCACTGAAGTTGGATTCATTTTCCCTATTAAAACCAGGCAGTGATATAGAGTAAGCATTTGAATCTTCGAAAAATATATGAATACTATCACATGCAATTAGTAGTCTTTTAGCTCTGGCATCGCTTCCATTCAATTGGATATACTTTCTAAACCAATCTCCAGCATCCTCATACTTTCCATTCTCCATCAACACCTCAGCCATTGCAAGTTTGTCTTGTTCAGTTGCTGAAGGCATAGTGAGCAATCGTTTATACCAAAACTCAGACTTTAGTGAATTGCCTGTTTTCCTGTATGAATCAGCCAGGTTTCGCGCAGCATTTGGCTCCAGCTCCTTTCTTAAGACCTTCTCATATTTAGGTATTGCCCTGGAATAGGCAAACTGATCATAGTAATTGTTAGCAATCCTGTAATTAAGTGATCTGCATGAGAAAAGCATGCTGCAAATGCCAAGAACCAGTAAATAGCTAAAGCCTGAATTCTTCATACTTCCTGTAAAGATATCAGAAATATCTGGGAGTTTTCATTTTCAAAACGTTAAAGCCAAAATCATACCCAACAACTATCTCATGTGATCCGGATGAGTAATTCCTGATCTCAGATGTAGTTATATCATAGGCATAACCGATTCTTAGCTTTTTATTCACCTGATACTCTGCAATCACAACAATTGCATCCTGTGAACGATAAGTAGCCCCAAACCAAATGATATCACTCAATAAGAAGTTTAAGTTTATATCGTACTGAACCGGGGCATTGCTTGTGTATTTTACCAGAAGCGACGGCCTCAGCTTCAACTCACCACCCGTATCAATAATAACACCTGAGGTGATAAAATAATGCCTTACAACTTTATGAGTTTTCTCAATTTTAATATGCAGTGCCTGATTCTCATCATAGCTAAGTATTTGCGGAACTGACAATCCAGCATAAAATTTTTGACTGTAATAATAGGCTCCGGCTCCAAAATTAGGAAGCACATTACTCAAGCTATTAGTCTCATAAACAGGGTCATCCTGATCCCAAAAAGTAAGATCAGAGAACTGTGATCGGAAATATGAGAAGCCACCACTTAACCCTAATGACAGGTTGCCATTCCGCATAGGAAGGTGAAATGCATAACTCCCATAAAAATCAGTCTCATTTGTTATTCCGATCTTATCATTACTGATTACTGCACCCAGTCCTACCCGCTTATGCTTTAGTGGTGCATGCACACTAGCTATCTGGGTACTTGGGGCTCCTTCAAAGCCCGACCACTGCTTCCGGGCAATGAATGTAGCACTTACAAATTCCTTTGATCCGGCGTAAGCAGGATTAATGTATAATCCATTGAACATGTACTGGCTGAATAACGGGTGCTGTTGAGCATACAACTCCGGGAGGCTGAAGCAGCCACATACCATAATGATCAATATATATTTATAAAGTGTTCTCATTTCAGATTATCGCCTAAGGTCAATATAAGAGGTTACAACTTTATTGGTTGCCCGGGATTTAAATATAATAAAATAGGTGCCGTTTGGTAATGGGTTTCCACTATTATTAACACCATCCCAATCATTTCGATAGTTGTTCTTTTCATAGACCAGATTACCCCACCGGTTATAAACCAACAGAGTGTTCTCCAGAAAATCATCCAACCCCTTGATGATCAAATAATCATTTTTCCCATCATCATTAGGTGTGAATCCGGTTGGCAATTCAAGTGACTCTACACAATCTGCCGGATCTTTTAATACAATAGTGATCAATGCGCTATCAATACATGTACCATTTATAACAGTCCATTCAAAAACATTTGTGCCAGGATTCAAACCTACCGCATAGGTAGATGCATTTGTAGAATCATTAAGTACTGATTGACTCATGATCACCTCCCAGTATCCATATCCGAATTGAGGTGGAACAGCATTAAGTAACACGGAGTCAACGCACACCTCTCTGTTAATTCCAGGAATTGCCTGTACACTTGAATTTACCGTAATGATCACCTGAGAAACTGAAGTGCAAACACCATCGGTAACAACCCATTGAAACACATTAGAGCCAATACCAAGATTAGAAACGATCGTATTTGATTTTGTAGAATCACTGAAAGTAGCCTGTCCGCTTATAACTGTCCAATAAGAAATCCCTGTTGGTGGTACATTCGCACTTAAAGTGTCTGTATTTATACCGCAGATAACATTGTTTGAACCTGCAATGGAAACCAATGCCTGTGGCTCAGTTAATATAAAGGTGTTATTTGTCACACATCCGTTTGAGTCTGTGACTGATACACTATAAGTGCCGGCATCCAGTCCTGATAAGTCTTCTGTTGTTGCGAAATTAGACCATAGGAAGGTATATGGTACCGAACCTCCTGTTACTGTGAGATCTATTGAACCGTCACTACTTCCAAAACAACTGATGTGATGTATACCGTTTAACTGTGGAATGTTCGCGTTCAATAAGATTGGGGCGGGTTCACTTAT
>JAHEMF010000021.1 GCA_024643795.1 Bacteroidota bacterium
TTTCCTGCACAGATGGTATCACTGGATGCACTGGCAGTGCCGGCAACAGATGCAGGTCCTACATCAATGAACAAGCTATCGATATATCCGCATACGCCATCATCAGCAACTACGGTATAAATTGTAGGAGTAGTAGGGTTGGCAGTAACAACTGTGCCTGTGGTACCACTGAGACCTGCCGGTGGTGACCATGTGTACGTGTAATTACCATTGATCGAGTTAACGGTTAGTGTGGTTGACTGTCCGGAACAGAGTGCACTGTCTGCTGCTGATATGGTAGCAGGGTCGGAGGGATTGACTGTTGCGATGGCCGGTGTTCGACCGCTTTCACAACCGGTCTCGTAGTTAAAGATTATTCTTCCGCGCTGACCTGCAGCTGCTACGATCAGCAGCCCGGTTGAAGCAGGGTCAAAACCTGTGAGGTTGCTTTGCATCCCTGCACGGTTCAATGCTACCGTATTGCCATCAATAGTTGTGTTAAATGCAGCACCACTATCGTATGAGTTTATCGCTGCGAAGTTGCTCACAGGATCTGAACCTCTATTTCCAATTATTGCAATGTGTTGTCCCACCTGAACAGGAATATTAACAGAAATTGGTCCGGAGGTAGTGTTATTCTGTGTCATATATAAAGTCGTAAAACCCATCACAACAGTTCCGGCTGGAGGAGGAGGACCAGGAGGATACATCAACACAGCAATACTCTGATTGGCGGTACTTGCTTCAGTAGGTACATATAAGCTGGTTATAGTAAAATTAGAAGGTGCTGTAAACCAATACCCTCTGGTGTAACCAGTATAAACTGTTGAATGAGTAGTCATGGGTGCAGCGGCAGCTCCACCACCATTAGATACGGCAGCGGCATAAAAGGTTGTGGTTGCTGCAACATTTGGTGTGTAGGAAGAGCCTGTAGCCAACGCCGTTCCACCTGAAACAACATCATACCATTTGATTGTGGATCCGGTTCCCGTAGCAGTTAATGTTACCTGACCATACCCGCATCGTGTGGCATTGGTTGTAGTTGGTGGGTTTATTCCTACGTTAATCGTGATGGTGTTTGAGGTGTCTGGTAAACATCCTGTGGCTGTTACAACGGACCTGAAATCAGTGGTGGTCATAACTGTAATGTTATAAGAATCAGAGGTAGAACCTGTGCCGGTTTCATCTATCCAGCTGGATCCATCAAAGCTTTGCCATTGGATTGCACCAATATATCCTGTTAAGATCAGTGATGTTGTATCTCCAAAGCATACTGAATCTGAAATTGCTGATGCAGTTCCAGCATCCGAACAGGTTTGTGCATTGATAGAACCTGTTTTTAAGATCAGGCATGAAACAATAATTAAAACCAAAGATGTAATGGTAGATCTCATTTGCTAAGTGGTTAGTAAGTCGGTTAAATTCAATGTCCTAAAGCTAACCAACTTCAGTGAATTCACCAAAATAGCATACACATGCCTTGATAAAAAAAGGGGGCTTATGCCCCCTCTACAAAATATTGTATCTCAGTGCTTAACGAACAATATTAACTACAATGGTACGGGATTGTTCAGAACCCGAAATTTCCATTAGATATGTGCCAGGGCTTAAAGTAGTCACATCCAGTTCTGTATGAATAATGTTTCCACTTTCAAACTTCACAGGATTTTTCACGACTCTTCCACTCAGGTCAACAAGAGTGATAGTCCCGTTAAATGTGGTTGGCTTTACTGATGTTATCGTTATTGTGTTTGAAGCAGGATTAGGAAATGCGGATATGCTCAAAGCATCAATTTCGTTTATGCCTATAGTTACTACGTTGAACGGAGACGATAATGAGGTGCATCCATTGATGGTAACTGCTACAGTATAGGTTCCTGTTTGGGTTAGATTTAATGATTGCCCGGTTTCTCCGGTTAATATTGAACCGTTAAGTATCCATTGATTTCCATTGGAAGCTGATGAAACCAGAGTATTGCCGATCTGGCCTATTGTTGGTGTTGCAGGATAAGGGTTAACTGTCACAATCACAGGCACCTTATTGCTTTTACATCCTTCAAGAACTTTCCAGTCATAAAACCAGTAATATGCAGTACCGGATCCAAATGCAGGCGTGTAATATCCGGTGATTTCAAGTGGTCCATTTGCTACCTGATAAGGATATGTAGCACCGTTAGTGTTTCTGGTGCAAGCTACTGAACCTGCAGCTAATTCAAGTCTGTAACCTGTACCCGGTGAAACGGAAAACCCTAGGGGTATATCCTGGCCTAAAAATGCTACAACATTAGTGGTGTATGATGCAAGCACTGGGCCATTTTGAATTTGTCTTAGGTTTATTGTGATCTGTCCTGCTGCTTGTGGAAAGATCTTCACTGACTCAATAGTACAGTTTGATATCACATCAAATGCACAACCAATGTCGTTACTTGTACCTGTTGTTTGACTGCCTATTCCTGGATTAATAGGTCCAATAGAGTAGTTAGACCCTCCAAATGCCTCAACCCACAATGTATCTGTCGCAACAGCATTGAATGAATATGTTGCTCCCGTATATAACGGAGAATTTGAGGTTGAGTCAGTATACCAATGAAAGTTACCTTGTCCAATGGCTGTGAGTGAAATGTTACCTCCTCCGCAAATGGCTGTATCTGCTATTATAGGGTCAGATATGCTCAAAACAGTAATGTCCAAAATATCTGACGTATCTGATGGGCAACCTCCACTGGTTACAACAGCCCAGAATGATGTGTTTGATGTAGGACTAACAATGTAAGTTGTTGAATCAGATCCCGGACCTGTTTCGTTTACCCATGCAGTTCCATTAAAACTTTGCCACTGTACAGTACCATTTGTACCACTCAAATTCAAATAAGATTCCCCTCCGGCGCAAATGGTATCTTGAAAAGTAGACGCAATTCCAGCTGCCGAAGGCGTTCCAACATTTAATGTAATTGTGTCTGTATTTGCACATGTTCCATCATCCCCTACAACAACATACGTTGTAGTAGTTACTGGAGTCGCTTGAACAACTGACCCAGTTGAGATATTTAATCCAGTTGTGGGTGTCCAAGTATAAATGTAATTTGAATTATTACTGGAGGCTGTAAGTGTTGATGTTTCACCCTGGCAAAGTGCTGGCAATGATGGAGTAATTGATATAGCATCGGAAGGAGTAATAGTTACCTGAACCGGAATTCTTGGACTGGCGCATCCAAAACCCTGAAATGGCAAGGTCATGTTGGTGTTGGTTACTACTGCACTGGCGGCTGCTATTATATGGTCTGTTGCAATGTCGTTGTCCAGAAAGCCGATCCTTTGTACTGAAGATCCGGAGGTGGCTGTTGTTTGATCGGCACCTGGCCCTGTCCATTTTGAAGAAGGGGTTATTGTAGCTCCGTTGATTACAACAGACATAGCCTGTATGTTAGCATCAGGCCAATTCAATGGAACAAAGTCTTTTAAGTTGTTCTGATCATCAAGAATCATAGCCCATGCTGCAAAGCCTGGAAATGCTCCCGGATTCCATAAAATGTTACTTCCCCAATAATTTGGGTCACTAAAATTATCAGTAAATGTGATTATACCTCCAGGTGGAATAATCCCACTAAGTACTTGTACGTTTGGATTTACAAGATTGATGTCAGTATAGCTGTTGCCAATGGCCACTCTCCACCCGGTTACATCTAATGCCTGATCGGAAACATTCTGGAGTTCAAGAATGTCCGTCGGGTCTAGAATCATTTCAGTTACCAATAATGGACTGGCATCTCCAAATCCATAGTTTATGTAATCTTCAAGAAATACAGTTGTGGAAGCAGGAAAATAATTATTGAGTCCCGTACCTGTCCCGAAAGGAGTGCCACCTGTGGCATTATTATACCATTTAAGTGTACCTGCACCACTTCCAATCAAGGTAACAATTCCCGGACCGCATCGTGTTACATTATTGGCTGTTGGAACCGGAACTGTTCCTACTGTCAAGGTAATTACATTGCCGGTGTCTGGCAGGCAACCTGTATCGGTCACTATTGCTCTATAATAATTTGTTTCCTGTGGGTTAACATCATAAGAGTCTGTGGTAGAACCTGATCCGGTCTCATCTGCCCATATTATATTATCCAATGAGCTTTGCCATTGTATTGCACCAATATACCCACTTAATGAAAGTGTGGTGGTGTCTTGGTAACAAACTGAATCGGCACTTGCAATAGCAATACCGGCATCTGAACAAGTTTGACCAGATGAATAAAATGTCACCAAACTTAATGTTAAGATACTGAAAATCAATTTCTTGAATAAAGATAATTTCATGAATTACAAGTTTTTACTGGTTAGTAGACTACAAATTTAAAAAACCAAGAGGCATAATAGCTCAGAATTCAATAATAGATCAGGTGGAAGTTGTGTCAATTTTAAGTAATGACTTGATATGATGTATAGGGTTGGAATTAATAGCCTTACCTTTGAATTCACTTAAATCATTCAAATGAAAAAAATATTACTGTTCGGGATCATTTTATTCTCAAGTTTATCCAATGCTCAGGTTAACTTGCAATTATTGGGGCACTTACCTTTTGGTGCTACTTGTGCGGGTGTAAGAGGGTATACTGACCTTAATAACAATGAATATGCTCTGGTAGGAGCAGGTAATGGACTTTCTGTTGTAGATGTAACAGATCCCACAACTCCAGTATTGTTATTTACGGTTCCGGCTAACAGTAGTTTATGGAGAGAGATAGCGGTTTATGATCATTATGCATACAGTTGCACAGAAGGTGGCGGGGGAATAACTATTGTTGATCTGTCGAATTTGCCGGCATCATATACCTCGTCAGTATATACTGGTGATGGTGCAATAGCGGGTCAGGTAAGCTCAGGACACACCATCCAGGTGTTTGATGATTATCTGTACATCTTTGGAACTAATATTGGTCAGGGCGGTGCTATCATTTGTAGTCTTACAAATCCACTGAATCCAACTTATGTAGGAACGTATAACATTGAATATATTCATGATGGGTATGTAAGGAATGATACGCTATGGGCAGCTGAAGTTTATGCTGGTCAGTTTAGTGTGATAGATGTTTCCAGCAAGTCATCACCCAATTTGCTTGCAACCCAATCCACCCCTGGAAACTTCACACATAACACTTGGCTATCCGACAACAGTCAGTTCCTGTTCACTACCGACGAAGTTGGGAATGCTCCGTTAGCATCTTATGATATCAGTGATATACAGAACATTCAACTTAAGGATACATACTACACCAACGTTATGCCTGCTGAGGAAGTACATAATGTTCGGGTGCTTGATGATTACCTGGTTAACCCTTCTTATGGTAGTCAGCTTACCATTGTTGATGCCCAGTATCCTGATAACCTTATTGAGATCGCCAGTTATCCCACCGGTAATTATTTGTGTTGGGATGCTGATCCATATTTACCTTCAGGAAACATAATTGCTACGGATGTTGGTGGTGGACTTTATGTGTTCGCACCATACTATGTCAGAGCTTGCTACCTTGAAGGTAATGTAACCGACGCTAATAGCGGCCTCCCAATCAATGGTGTTACAGTAAATATTTTAACAACCAATGCCAGTTCCAGTACTTCGTCTGCAGGTGATTATAAAACCGGATATCCGGATGCAGGAACTTACCAGATAGAATTTATTAAAGCCGGGTACGAAACCAAAGTTATTTCAAATGTAGTTTTAACTTCTGGTGTTGTGCAAACTTTGAATGTGCAGTTAGATCCGTTTGTGATCAATGGACAGGTGCTTGAAAATGGTTCCAATAATCCTATTGTTTCAGCGCTTGTAAAAGTATCGGATGGAATCACAACAATTTATACAACAACCGATGCCAGTGGCAACTTTACTGTTAATTCTATCAGTTCAGGCATCTATGAAATTACAGCAGCTTATTTGAATTACGATTCAGATTGTATAACTGCAAATCTTATAAACGGCATGACCGTAACATTATATTTAACTCCACAGATTTATGATGACTTTACATTTGATTTTGGGTGGACGGTTTCCGGAAATGCAGTTACCGGAATTTGGGAAAGAGGTGAACCTGTAGGGACAATCTTCAGCACTACTCAGGCTAACCCTGAAAATGATTCTGGTAACGATTGTTCAGACTGGGCATTTGTAACTGGAAATGGTGGTGGAAGTGCAAATGATGATGATGTGGATGATGGTGTTACTATCCTAACTTCTCCAGTTGTTGATATGAGCACTTATGCAGATCCATACTTAAATTATGAAAGATGGTTTTTTGAACAATTTTCATCCAACCCAAATGCCAATGATACTATGTTCATTTCATTGACAAATGGCCTGGTAACAGAAGTAGTGGAAACGGTTACTGGACCATCTCCAACCAATTCAACCTGGGTTCCAAAGTCGTATAGGGTGCTTGATTTTTTACCGACAACTGCCACCATGCAAATGATAGTGTCAATATCTGACAAACCAGGTTCAGGTAACCCTCTCGAAGGTGGTCTGGATCATGTAAGGGTTACCGAAGGTCCGGTAGGTGTTTTTGAAAATACTGATGTTAACTTGAAATTATTTCCAAATCCCGTTGACGATGTTTTGCTGATAGGTGGATTAGAATCAACGCTTTATTCTGAAAAATTAGATGCTGAAATCTATGATGTAACCGGAAGGTTGGTGAAGGTAATGAACCTTAGAAGTGAAATGGTTGATGTGACTCTGTTACAACCCGGATTATATTTTTTGAGGATAAAAAATCAAGATTCAATAATTGGTCAGCAAAAGTTCATTAAGAATTGACCAGAGAATTTTAAATCAAAAAAGGGATGCAGATGTGTATCCCTTTTTTGATGCCCTCAAAGAATCAGATTCAAGGATTAACTTTCCTGTATCTTTTTTTGCAGCATTAATCATTGATACTGCTATTGAGTTGGCATATACAGGCTTGTATTTTTTCAAGTTTCCAGAAAACAAAGGTGAGATTAACTGCATCAGATATTTTGCTATAAACTCACCGGGTCTTTTTTCTTTGCGGTCACCCAAAATTATTGATGGCCTAACAATAATGACCTTATCCGGCCCCTCCCTGATTACACGATCTTCCATCTCACCTTTTACAGACAGATAAAAGTTCTTGCTGGTTGAATTGGCTCCTAATGACGAGATCACTATGAACCCACTCACATTATTTTGTCTGGCGACCTTAGCTAGTTTTACCGGCAGTTCCAGATCAACAGCTTTGAACGCATCTTTACTTCCGGCTTTCTTAATAGTAGTACCCAGGCAGCAAAACAGATCGGTGCCATGAACCTGATCGACCCAATCAGTGTTTGATTTAAAGTTGTCTACTACAACCTGTGAGATTTTTGGATCAATGGAGATTACTTTTTTTCTGACAAACAGAATTATTCTATCGTAGTAATTATCAAGAATAAGGTTTTCTACCAACTTACTTCCAACTAAGCCTGTTGCTCCAAATACCAATGCGGTTGCCAAATTCTATGAACCTTTGAGTAGCTTTTGATTTGCTACAAAGTTAAAGATCACTACACTTGCAATACTCGCAACGATTAGCGTGGCCATAACTAACAACGATGATGAAAAAGCATTATTAATTGTATTGGTTATTTCAGGGTTATACAGGGCCTTGATTTTAAACATACCTGTGTCACTTACCTGTGAGTTCCCTGATAAATAGATTGTGGCAGCCGTTAATGCTGAAATGATTATACCAATGATCCACCACATAGTATTACTTATCACAGGTTGATAACCTGACAGTAATGATTGCTTACCAGTGTTTACCCGTGCCAGAATAGATTCGGTGAGGGTGGAAGGCGGTTGATCCAGTGTTGAGCTGTTGATCAGATCTCTTAATGGGTCTTGATTATTATTGATCATAGTTCAAAGTTATTGAATTAATAATTCCAATTCAGTATCCAGTACCTTCCTGAGGTAGGATTCTATTTTTTTTCTTGCTCTGAATAATTTCACTTTAATATTTGCTTCAGTCAATTCTGTAATTTCAGCAATGTCAGTTACGGCTACATTATCCATGTAATACAATGTAATGATCGTAGACTCCATTGGTTCCAGACTATCTATAGCTTTCCTGACAAATAGTTGTTTATCCTTATGATTTATTATTGCCCCGGTATCAAGATTGCTATCATGATGCCCTTCAATAAATGCTTCATCATCTGTTGAAGTTGTGATCAGATTTTTTTTTCGTGTTTTGTTAATGGCAAAATTCCAGGTTATGCGATATAGCCAGGAAGTAAACTTGGAATCGCCTCTGAAACTTTCAAGTGACCTGTGGACTTTTATAAATGTATCCTGGGTGACTTCTTCAGCATCTTCAGTGGTTCCTGTTATCCTTTTGGCGATATTGAACACCATGGTCTGGTGTTTTCGCACTAAATGAGCAAAAGCCACCTGATCCTGATGGTTCACGATCCGGTCAATGTAATAAGAGTCCTCCTGGTAGGCCATTTATATAGTTAAGACACCTGTTCATGGAATCTCGTTACAATTTATCAAATTTTGTAACCAACTATTCACCAAGGGTGTCTTATCTCTAAATTAATCTATAAAGTGTTTATAAATCTTAAAATTTAAGCAAAATGACAAATGCAGCAGAAATCTTGATTCCTATAGTAATGTTCGTAAGCATTTTCGGGATCTTATATGTTTATTTCATAACACGTAATAAAGAAAGGATGGCTATGATAGAAAAGGGTGCGGATCCGGCATTATTCAATAATGCATCAAAAAGGAAGGGTACCAGCTTGAAGTCAGGAATGTTTCTGGTTGGGGTAGCACTAGGTATACTATCAGGCTATATATTGCATAATTATGCAGGAATGGATGAAGAAGTTTCTTTCTTTTCCATGGTATTCCTGTTTGCAGGTCTTAGTCTTATCGTCCATCATAAGATGGAGGGTAAGGCTTCAGATGCTAATTAACTGTTTGAGGCGGCAACTTTTCTCAACTTAGATATATAATTGTCGTCCTCAGCATAAACTTTACCAAGGAATTCCATGTAATGTTCATTCATCTTAAATGAATACGATTGCCAGAGTTTATAGTCTTCAACAGCATCCTGCCAAGAATCGTAAACAGCATAGTTGTTAAGCTTTCCATATCTCCTCAATTCATCCTGAGTACCAAGTATGATAGTATCTTGAGCCGGCAAATAGATGCCTACTGCCTTGGTCTCACGTTGAAATGGGAAACGCATACCAAGCATATTGTTTGTTTTTTTCAATAGAAAAGATTTAAGGTTACCCGATTCAAGCATCATTTGTGCATATACAACATCACCACACAAGATATCCTGCTGTTCAATTTCATTTTTTAAATTCTGAGGATCCAGTTTTGCAGGTTCAAAATTCTCAAAAGGCACCATCATCGACTTTTCAAATTCTTTGATCTCACTTTTGTGTGTAAGGTCATTCAATGAAAAAGCAATTATCAATGCTAATATTCCGAACGACAATGACCAGCGAAATACAAATATGCTTCTTTTGGTGTTGGTGTAACCAAGGTAGTTGTCACATGCTTGATTAAGGCATATAACTTTGGTGGTTCCATGTGCATCATGAAAATTGGTTCTGTTGCAGCAGCCTGTCGTTTTTTTGATCTTGTCTTTCATAGCCTTCCTTTTTTAAGAATTCTAACAGGGGGGCTGGGGGAGGAGGGTGGTGGTTTTGCCGATACACTTACTTCGGTGGGGTTTTATCAAGAAGTCACCAAAAGCAAGTGTTTGTGGTCTTTTTGTGGCTAACTGAAGCAGATTTATGGTGAACAGGTCAAAAACAATGGTCAAAATGCTGCCTTTGGATTCTTACACCCGGCGTTTGGAATTAAATTGAGTAGGATTCGTACCAACTATTGATTTATTTAACTAACAGGTAATCAATTAGATATAGGCATTGTATATATCTTATCTGAAAACAGATCCATAACTTATCTTTGCTGCCATGGGTCAAGCCGGAATTCGTGATTATCTGTCGCTTATAAAGTTTAGTCATACTGTATTTGCCTTACCATTTGCAGCTATTGGATTTTTGGCCGGGGTTGATCATTCTGGTGCTGGCTTAAATCTGTTGCTTGCAGTAAAAGTGCTGTTATGTATGGTTTTTGCCCGTACTGCGGCCATGGCTTTCAACAGATGGGCTGATCAGGAGATAGATAGAGAGAATGCCCGCACTCAGGTACGCGAAATTCCTGCCGGTAAAATTGGGTCTCGGTCGGTGCTCCTCTTTACAATAATAAACTGCTTACTCTTTATTATCACCACTTATTATATCAATATCCTGTGCTTTTACCTTTCACCTATGGCGTTATTGGTAATCCTTGGCTACAGTTACACTAAAAGATTCACTTCACTGAGTCATGTGGTATTGGGACTTGGTCTTTCTCTGGCTCCTATTGGTGCTTATCTAGCAGTTACAGGCGAATTTGCATGGGTGCCGATATTGTTTTCCTGTGCAGTAATTACATGGGTCAGTGGATTTGATATCATCTATTCTTTACAAGACGAGACCTTCGACAGAAAAATGAAACTCTATTCATTACCTGTTGTATTTGGAACAAAGGCAGCTTTATATATATCAGTAGCATTGCACATTCTGACCTCCCTGTTTTTATTATTTGCATTTATGCAAGGTAGTTATGGGTGGCCAAGTCTGACAGGCTGGCTTCTGTTTTCGCTGATGTTGATATACCAACACTTGATAGTAAAACCTGATGATCTCAGCAGGGTTAATGTGGCATTTTTTACAACCAATGGAGTTGCAAGTATCATGCTGGCATTTTTTGTGATTACTGATATTTGGTTGTGATCCTGTAGTTTTGGCGGGTGTTGGAATGACCCATTTTTCGTTATATTTGCATGAAAGGGAAGAATAACCTCCAAACATTTTCTTGATGAAGAGTAAAGGCAAAGAAGATCTGGGTTCTGAGGAGTTAACTTTTGATGATTTCAGAACTATTGTTTTAAGTGACTATAAGCTTGCTAATGAAAGCAGGCAAACCAGCTTGTTAGGTCGTAAAGAAGTTTTAACAGGTAAAGCTAAGTTTGGCATTTTCGGTGATGGTAAGGAATTGGCACAGATAGCCATGGCTAAAGTTTTCAGAAATGGTGATTTCCGGTCGGGGTATTATCGTGACCAAACTTTTATGATGGCATCCGGGCTGCTTACCATTCAGGAATTTTTTGCCCAATTATATGCCCATACCGATGTAAATGCTGACCCTTCATCTGCCGGAAGGCTTATGAATGGACATTATTCTACCAGATTGCTGGATGAGAATGGTGATTGGAAGAATCTTATGGAGATGAAGAATTCTTCATCTGACATTTCACCTACAGCCGGCCAGATGCCCAGGTTGTTAGGTTTGGCTCTGGCATCCAAAATTTACAGATCCAGTCCACAACTTGCTAAGGATAAATTCAGGAAATTCTCACTCAGTGGCAACGAAGTTGCATTTGGTACCATAGGCGATGCCAGTACTTCAGAAGGATTGTTTTTTGAAACTATGAATGCCGCCGGTGTTTTACAAATACCTATGGCTGTTTCAGTTTGGGATGATGGATATGGAATTTCAGTCCCTACAAAATATCAAACCACTAAGGCAAGTATTTCTGAAGCTTTAAGTGGCTTCAAACGTTCTAAAGACAAACCCGGATTTGCGATTTTCAAAGGGAAAGGCTGGGATTACCCAGGACTGTGCGAAATGTATGAAGAAGGTATACGTCTTTGCAGAGAGGAGCACATTCCGGTGTTGTTCCATATAACGGAAATGACACAACCTCAGGGTCATTCTACTTCAGGATCACACGAACGTTATAAATCTAAAAAGAGACTGAAATGGGAGGATGAATTCGATTGTATCACCAAAATGCGTGAGTGGATTCTGCAGTCGGCCATTGCAACACCCAAAGAACTTGATGTTATTGAAGTCGAAGCAAAGCAGTATGCACGGGGTCAACAAAAGGCCGCCTGGGAAGCCTTTAGAAAGGATATTTCCATAGATTCAGATAAGGTCTCCGCATTGATAAACTCCGTTCGTAAGGAAAGTACTAATGGAGTGTTCATTGAAAAGATAGCAGCTGATCTAGCAGAGGGTTCAGATGTTGAAAGAAAAGATCTTGCAGCAGTTGTTAAAGCTGTGCTAAGAATGACTTCCGGTGAAAATACACCGGCTCGGCAAAATCTATTGTCGTGGATGAACTCATGGGATGATGTGATACATGACAGGTATCATTCTCAGCTTCTATGTGAAACTTCAAGATCTGCAATGAAGGTATCAATAACACCCGTAGTTTATAATGCTGACGCACCAATGGTGGATGGCAGGGAAGTGTTACTCTCAAATTTTGATGCCTTGTTAAGTGCTTTCCCGGAAATGGTTGCCTTTGGTGAAGATGTAGGGAATATTGGAGGTGTAAATCAAACATGGGCCGGATTACAGGAAAAATATGGTGAACAAAGGATCTCTGATACGGGTATCCGCGAGGCCACAATTATTGGACAAGGTATAGGTATGGCCCTGCGAGGGTTAAGGCCAATTGCTGAAATACAATACCTCGATTATCTCGTATATGCACTTACAGTTATAACTGATGATCTTGCATGCCTTCGCTACAGAACTAAAGGAGGTCAGATGGCGCCACTCATCATCAGTACTCGTGGCCATCGTCTTGAAGGTGTTTGGCATAGTGGTTCACCCATATCAATGTTACTGGGTTCTTTGAGAGGGATATATCTTCTTGTTCCTAGAAATATGACTCAGGCTGCAGCATATTATAACACAATGATCAGGTCGGATGATCCGGCGCTAATCATTGAACCATTGAACAGTTACAGGGTTAAAGAGAAACTACCATCAAACATGGGAGAGTTTACTCTTCAACCGGGTCATCCGGAAGTATTGCAGGAAGGTGAAGATGTAACAATTGTGACCTATGGATCATGTTGTCGCATAGTTATGGATGCAGTTAATTTACTTGAGCAATCAGGTATATCATGCGAAGTGATTGATGTTCAGTCATTGCTTCCATTTGATGTTGATCATACATTGGTTGAATCTCTCAGGAAAACAAATAAGATCGTATTTGTAGATGAGGATGTTCCAGGAGGAGGAACTGCGTATATGATGCGTGAGGTGATAGAGGTGCAAGGTGGGTTTGACTGGCTTGAAATGCCTCCGGTAACTTTATCTGCTCAGCCTCATCGTCCAGCATATGGTTCAGACGGCGATTATTTTTCAAAACCTAATGTGGAGGATGTATTTGATACCGTGTATGATCTGGTACAGCGATGCAACCCTGGGTTATATCCTCCCCTTTATAAATAATTTTTTCGATGAGCGATAGGGTGACAGAATCGGAATCCAGATACCATTCACTTGAAAGTAAAAGTGTAGAAGAATTGTTAAGAGGTATTAATACCGAAGACAAATCTGTTGCAGAAAATGTGGAATTGGCAATTCCGGTTATGATCCCACTTATTGATTTGATAACCGAAAAAATGCGTTCGGGTGGTCGTTTATTTTATATCGGTGCCGGTACAAGTGGCAGACTGGGGATTGTGGATGCCTCTGAATGTCCTCCTACATATGGTATAGAACATGGAAGGGTGATCGGGTTAATTGCCGGTGGCGACAGTGCTATTCGTAAAGCTGTTGAATTTGCTGAGGATGATCCTGAAGGAGGTTGGAATGATCTCCAAAAACATGATGTAAACACCAATGATGTTGTTATTGGCGTTGCAGCATCCGGAACAACACCATACGTTACCGGAGCACTTCAAAGGTGTCAGGAAAATTCAATTGCAACTGCCTGCATAACATGTAATCCTGGTGCTCCCATTTCTAAATTTGCTGATCATCCTATTGAAGTGATCACCGGACCTGAGTTTGTTACTGGGAGTACCCGAATGAAAGCAGGAACCGCACAAAAACTGGTTCTGAATATGATCTCCACAGCTGTGATGATTGGACTTGGCAGAGTAAAGGGTAACAGAATGGTTGATATGCAACTGAGCAACAATAAACTCATTGCCAGAGGAACAAAAATGGTGATGGAAGCACTAGGGGTTGAAGAGGAGCAGGCTAATCACCTACTCACTATCCACGGAAGTGTACGCGGTGTATTAAAAGCTTTCAATAAACTATGATCACTTATGCAGGATATTGAACCTTTTTACAACTGGCGTGAATTATATGTCTCCTCTGAAGATGAGTTTTCACCTTTTTATGGCAGAGAATATAGTGAGTTTGAATATACGAACACTATTTACAATTATTTCATTCATCCGCAGTGGGACGATTTTGGTTCAACAACGCTATACATGAAAACTCTTTACGCTGATTACAATGATGGGTATGCTATTATTGAATTCATTGGTGAATGGAACGATTGTATCAACAATGATATCATGCGTCTAAAGCGGGATGTGGCTGATGAGATGATTTTGAAAGGTATAGACAAATTTATTTTAATTGGAGAGAATGTGTTGAATTTCCACGCGTCAGATGATTGTTATTATCAGGAATGGTTTGATGATGTTGAAGATGGCTGGTTGGTTGCACTCAATTTCAGAGAGCATGTTTTGAAGGAATTTTCACGAAATAATATAGACTACTATCTTACATTTGGTGGCATGCTTAATAACTTGAATTGGAGAACACTTAACCCGCAACAACTTTATAATATTGTTGATGGTGTTATGTGTAAGCGACTTGCCTGATAAAATCACATTGATAGATTGTTTACATTCATCCGATAAATGAATCAAGCATTCATATACTTGTTGTCATTATTGTTATTGAGCAATGGTTCAGGCTTTTCTCAGGTTTCTCCAGATTTGAAAGAGCAGGATGGAAGAGCAAGTTATTATGCAGGCCATTTTCATGGAAGAAAAACCGCCAGTGGTGAGCGATTCAATAATTATGACCTGACTGCTGCACATAAAAAATTACCCTTTAATACATACCTGAATGTTATCAATAAGGATAATGGAAAGAACGTTATTGTAAGGGTAAATGATCGTGGTCCGTATGTGAAGAATAGAGTGGTGGATCTGAGTCAGGCAGCAATACTCAGGTTAAAAGGATTTAATAAAGGTGTTATCCCGGTTCGTGTAAAAGTGCTTGACCTGATACATTACAGTCCTGAGCTGGATAGCCTTTTTACAAAAGAAAGCGTTGTAACATCAATGGGTGAACCTTGTTCATTGGTTGATATGTCACTTTCTTTATGGCATACCCGCGACCTTGTTCATGCAATTTACTATGCAAATGATATTTATATCAAAGAACCTTTTGATCAGATACTCATTGTTACTACACGTGAACGTGGAGAAAGATTTTTTCATATTGTAATTACCGGAATTTCTTCCATTGTTAAACTGGAAGAAATGAAAAAGCATTTTTATGCTGAAGGCTTTATGAAAGTAGATCAATTCACTTTTGATCAGGACCTGCTATAAGCCCGGCTACTTTTTTGTCTATAGGGAAGGTGAGGTCAGATTCATTGAGTTCAGATAATCTGACCCATCGTAAACTTTGCTCACCATCAGTTATTTTATTGAAATCAAACACCTGCGAACTTGTGACCAGTTTTCCGGGGTCATTGGTTTGTACCTGATAATAAATGCTAACAACTTGCACATTAGGATCAAATGCTGATGGTTGGAAAAAATCAGTGGTATACAGGTGATTTCTTACATCAACTTCTACTCCGGTTTCTTCCATGAATTCTCTTATCAAAGCTTCCACAGTTCCTTCTCCAAATTGAAGTCCACCACCCGGAAACTTCGTGATCATAAGGCCTTTGTGATACTCGTCAGATACCAGTATCTTATTTTCGAACTCCAGTATGCCATAAACCCTAATTGTGAATTTTTCGCTCATAATTGTTTTTGGAGAGAATCCGTTGATTTCTTACAAAAGTAATTACAATAAGTTTATATCATTTAAATACCAATGTTCAACTGTATATTGATCTTCTCTAAATTAATATCAATACACATGAAATTTTCACGTTTGATTTACCTGCTGCTTGGGTTTGCTGTTTTGTTAATGTCTTGCCAGAAAGACGAGAGTGAAACCCCTACGCCTGTTACTCCTGATCCGGGTCCCAGTCAGAATATTGGTACACCTCCATCTTCCTTTACACAAAAGGTAATGCTGGAGTATCATACAGCAGCATGGTGTGGAACATGCGTTGATGCGTTTGTTAAAAGAGATCAGGTTATGACAACTTATCCGGGCAAGATCATACCTGTGGCCATTCATCAGTCTGATGCTATGCAAATGCCTATATTCCTAACGCTGGATGCAACTTTTGGAAGTAATACAGCTATGGGAATGGTTAACAGAACTGCTGCAACATCATCAGTATTGTTGAATCGTACGCAATGGCTATCGAATTCTACTGTGCTGTTGGCCCAAAGCGCACCATGTGGATTAGCTATGAAATCGTATATGGATGGAGCTAATGCAAAGCTGGAAGTGCAGGCTGCATTTAATAAAACATTGAACGGGGCTCATAACATTACTGTGTATTTGCTTGAAAAGGAAATAACTGGTTCTGGAACAGGTTATGATCAGACCAATTCATATAATTCAGATCCTACAAGCCCATTTTTTAACCAAGGCAATCCGATTACTAACTTTAAGCATAAATATGTGATCAACAGAGCCATCACGGCCAATCTTGGTGATCCGATCAGTCAGAACTTGTTGGTTAGAGGTGGTGTTTATGTAGCAAAATATACGGTTGATATGACGCACTTAACGTCATCCAACGTTCGGTTTGTTGCATTCATAAGTAAAACAGGAACTACCAGTACTGATAGGCAGGTGCTAAATGTTCAGGCTGCCGATCTTGGATTTCTTCAAAATTGGGATTGACCCGACCTAATTGAATTATGATTCGTGTATCTCGATCTTTGTTATCAAGTCGCCACCACGAATATCATCAATCACATCTTCTCCTTCAATAACTTTTCCGAAGCATGTATGATTGCGGTCGAGGTGGGCTGTATTGTTTCTGCTATGGCAAATGAAGAATTGCGATCCTCCGGTATCCCTCCCTGCATGTGCCATTGAAAGTACGCCACGATCGTGATATTGATTATCACCATCAAGTTCACATTTGATCTTATATCCGGGACCACCGGTTCCATCACCTTTCGGACAACCGCCTTGTATAACGAAGTCAGGTATAACCCTGTGAAATTTTAATCCGTTGTAAAAACCTGCGTTAGCAAGTTTGCAAAAATTGTCTACTGTGTTTGGAGCATCGTCTTCATAAAACTCAACTTCCATAACTCCTTTACTCGTGGTTATTGTTGCGGTACGCATATTTTATTTTTTAAGGTTGCAAGATACAAAGATGATGGGTTTCATCAACGATTGTGATGCCTTTACTATTAAATTTTGAAATGTAAATTCTTAATCAGGTCATTCATTTCACTGATGATCATAGCCGTAGCTCCCCAGATCTGATGTTCACCTAAAGTATAATATGGTGCTTCCAGTGATCCATATGATGTATGTATCTGTTTTCTGGCAACAGGCATTTCAATGACATGGGTTAAAGGGGTTGGTATCAGCTGCCTGACCTCTGCCTCATTGCGGATAAACTGTGGAGTTGTTTCGGTTATCCCTATAAAAGGGTAGACCATAAACTTACTCACAGGAATAAATAACGATGTAAGCTCTTTAACAAATTCAATCTGCCCGGAATCCACACCAATTTCTTCATCAGCTTCCCTTATCGCAGTGTGCCAGTTACTAGTATCAGATGGTTCATTTTTTCCACCCGGGAATGCGATCTGACCTCCATGAGCATTTTTGCTGTGTTGCCTTTGAATAAGTACAGTTGAAATCACGCCTTTTTTATCGGGATATAGTAATATTAAAATGCTGCTATGTCTGTGAGATGGATTTTCAAGCAGATATTCTGCTTTGGTCATTCTGGTATCAGGTGCAAGTTTATATTGAGCAACTTCACCGGGTAATGGTGCCTCTTTCAGCTTTTCAATCAGCGTTATATTTATTTTGAAATTCATTACGTATTAAACAGCCTCAACCGGATGTATGTTTTTTCGTTCGCCTATTTGTTGTCGCCACATTGCGTAATACAGGCCTTTTGAATCAATGAGTGTGTTGTGGTCGCCCGACTCGATGATCTTGCCTTTTTCTAAAACAAAGATCCTGTCGGCATGCATAACAGTAGAAAGCCTGTGGGCGATCATGATCGTAGCCTGATTTCTGTTTTTGGAAATATTCCTGATAGTTTCACTGATCTCTTCTTCTGTTAAAGAATCAAGAGCTGAGGTTGCTTCGTCAAATACAAGGATATTAGGATTTCTAAGCAAAGCCCTTGCTATTGAAAGTCTTTGTTTTTCACCTCCTGAAACCTTTACACCACCTTCACCAATAATGGTATTAAGACCATTGTTGGCTCTGGCCAATAAATTCTGACATGCAGATTTATTTAATACATCCAAACATTGGGCATCAGTTGCATCCGGGTTAACAAACAAAAGGTTTTCGCGGATAGTTCCTGAAAATAGTTGCGTGTCCTGTGTTACAAAACCGATCTGCTTGCGGAGTTCATCCAGCGCAATATTTGTGGATGGGTGTCCATTATATAATATTCTTCCGCTTAAAGGTGGGTAAAGTCCTACCAATAATTTTACCAGAGTAGTTTTACCGGATCCTGATGGACCTACAAATGCAATTGTTTCACCTAGTCCAGTTTTGAATGAGATGTCACTCAAGGCATCAGTTGTTGCACTTTGATGTTTGAATGTTACTTTTTCAAATTCAAGTCTGTTGATCTCTCCCAATGGGGTTGGGCTTACAGGTACCGGTTCAGGTTTCATGTTCATTATCTCTTCGAAATTCTGAAGTGAAACCTCAGTTTCACGGTATACATTGATGATATTGCCCAATTCCTGCAACGGTCCAAAAATGAAGAACGAATAAATGAATAGTGAAAAGAATTCTCCAACTGTGATGTTTCCCTGGAAAACCAGATACATCATAAAAAACAATAGTGTGTTCCTCATTAAATTGACAAAGGTTCCCTGAATAAAACTTAGACTGCGTATATAGCGTACCTTCTTGAGTTCAAGAGCAAGGATCTTGTCAGTTGTTGAATTCAAGCGGTTAATTTCCTGTCCGGAGAGCCCAAGGCTTTTTACAAGTTCTATATTTCTGAGCGATTCTGTGGTACTCCCTGCAAGGGCGGTTGTTTCTGCTACTATTTTTACCTGTATTTTTTTAATCCGTTTACTCAGGTAGGAGCTCAAAAATCCTAACAATGGAATCATTGAAAAGTAAACAGGTGCTATCATTGGATAAACCTGGATGGAGTAGATGGTTACAAATATGACACCCACTAGTGTGGTGAACATTATATTTACGAAAGTTGAGATCAACCTCTCTGTGTCAGTTCTGACCTTTTGCAGTTTGCCCAGAGTTTCGCCGCTTCTCTGATCTTCAAATACCTGGTAAGGTAATTCAAGCGAATGCTTTAAGCCATCTGCGTATATCTGTGCCCCCAGCCGCTGAGTAATTGAGTTGACGTAATAATCTTGAAAATTTTTAGCTACTCTTGAAACAAATGCTGCTCCCATGGCTAACAGAATAAGGATTCCTGCACCTGAGAAAAATTCACGTTGAGTGTATTCACCCGGTTTGGTAACAAAATCATCGATTACTTTTCTAAAAATCCAGGGATCCAGCAAAGAAAAGATCTGATTTATTGCAGCTAAAAATAGTGCAAGGATCACTAAACCTTTATAATAGGAAAGATATTTGAATAAGATATTCATTCGTTAGCAGATTAATAATTGCAGTGTTGTTGAAAAAATATTGAAACAGCTCTAAATTAAGTCCTTTTAGGTATACAATTTTCAATAATTTTGGTCGTTGTTAATTAAATTCAATAGATCATGATTAAACCACTCATCATCACTTTTGTTTCTGTATGTTTATGTTCTTTCACTTCGCTCGCCCAGCATACGGTGGTTATGAAGTCGGGTGAAACCATGGTTGGTGAAGTAAGGGCTTTGAAAGATGGGATGGTTCAGTTCTTTTTCAAGGGAAATGAGATGTCTATTTCTACCGGTAAGATCAAATCAATTTCATTTGATGATAAGTTAGGAGGAAACATAGAGCAAACTACTTCAACCAAAGGAGTTACCTATGTGATGCCAGGACGCAAAATGATCAAGGAGCCCAAGATCGACAACCTGACGATGGAGAAAGGGATTGTTACTGTAGAGATCACCATTAATAAATATGGGAATGTTGTAAAGGCAGTGCCTGGAATTGAAGGGACTACCACAACCAGCTCGTACCTGCAAACCAAGGCAAAACAAGCTGCGGAAAGTGCAAAGTTTGACACTAGTCCGGTTATGCCAATTGAGCAAAAAGGTACTATTACTATCACTTTCTAAGCCTTTTCAGACCATAATTTTGAAATTGTGATTTGATTTTTTATTTTCCGTATCTGTAATAACAGTATATGGAAATGGTTTCCCATCATTCAAACCCTGAATTATATGCCAAAGAATTACACAATTCAGGGTTGCCTGTGCATGATATTGAGGATAAGTTAGTTGAATCTGGTATTACCCGATTCAAAGCCGTTGAGATCTGTAAAGGATTAAAGTCGGAAAGTAAGATCAACGAAAACAAACGAAGAAGAGGATTTTTGTTAATAGGTATTGGTGGATTTTTACTGGTTTTTGGTTTTTTGATCACTGTTTTGCTCTATCATCAGGGTATGGCAATAGAAACTGCAATGTATGTACCTACCATTGTTGGTGTATTATTGGTAATGGGAGGGCTGATCTATCTTTTTAATTGATAAATGTGTTGATAGATTCATTTTCGTCCTTAGTTTTTATTGATCATTAGTTTTAATATTTTTCGTTCCCTAAAGATATAATGATGAAGAATATCCCTTTGCATTGGCAGATCCTGATAGGTATGCTGTTGGGAGTGTTAGTTGGTTTAGCTGCTTTGCAGTTCAGCAATGGAAATGTGTTTGTAATAAATTGGGTGAAGCCTTTTGGTACCATATTCATCAATTTGTTGAAATTGATGGCTATCCCATTAATAATATCCTCTTTAATTAAAGGTGTTTCAGACCTTAAAGATCTGTCATCACTTTCAAAACTTGGACTAAGGACAATTTCAATTTATATTATAACAACTATTATCGCAATCTCAGTTGGGTTGGTAGTCGTAAATACTATCAAGCCTGGACATTTTGTAAACGAGACCACACGTGAGGAGTTGATGGCAAGTTTTGGTAAGGATGCTGCTGACAAACAAACTGCTGCGGAAGAAACTAAATCAAAAGGGCCATTGCAGATGCTGGTTGATATTGTTCCTGATAACATATTTGGTGCGGCATCAAGCAATGGTAACATGTTGCAAGTAATATTTTTTGTGATATTCTTTGGGATAGGATTAATCCTGATTCCAACAGAAGCCTCAGCTCCTGTAAAAGCATTTTTTGATGCTTTTAATGAAGTGATCTTAAAAATGATTGACCTTGTAATGCTTGTGGCGCCGTATGGTGTGTTTGCCCTTATGGCTGCTTTGGTTGCCGAATCTCCCGGGATGGATATTTTTACCGCATTGGGAGCCTATGCACTTACCGTGATACTTGGATTAGCGATACTGTTATTTGTAATTTATCCTATCGGTGTTAAGCTGTTCACAGGTAAAAGCCCTGTTTTCTTTTTGAAAAATATTTCTCCGGCTCAATTGGTCGCATTCTCTACAAGTAGCAGTGCTGCAACACTCCCGGTGACTATGGAAAGAGTAGAAGAGCATTTAGGTGTTGATCGTCAGGTAACCAGTTTTGTTTGTCCCGTTGGGGCTACTATCAATATGGATGGTACCAGTTTGTATCAAGGTGTTGCCGCTGTATTTATATCACAAGCATTTGGTCATGATGTTACCTTCGGTGAACAAATGACAATTATTTTTACTGCATTGCTGGCATCCATAGGTTCTGCAGCAGTACCTGGAGCCGGATTGCTTATGCTTGTTATAGTTTTGGAGTCTATCGGCGTAAGCCCGGCCGGACTGGCACTCATTTTTGCTATTGACCGTCCACTGGATATGCTAAGGACCAGTGTTAATGTTACGGGTGATGCATTTGTGGCAATGGTGGTGGCTAAAAGCGTAGGTAAGTTAGGCGATCCACATGTGAAAGAGTGGGATGACACTTACCATGCTAAATCAGAAAAATGAATGGGTTGGTTACCAGATTCCAAATTTTGCGTAAGTTCTCAGGAGTAAAAAAATCTTTTGCAGATCCGGCACCCTGATCCTTGATTCTTTTATTTTTGATGAGGGTAAATGCTCAATCTTTTTTAGAAGCTGTTTATAGTAGATGTATGCCGTGTAAACTCCAGGTCTTACGTCTTTAGGCAATCCCATTATCCCCGGAAGGGCAGCATCAAAATCCTTTTGGATATCTTGTTCTATAGCTTTCTTACCAGATTCAGTGAAGTTATCAAAATCAATGCCCGGAAAATATACTCTGCCACGTTCCTGATAATCACTTTTCAAGTCACGTAAAAAGTTTACTTTTTGAAATGCAGCTCCCAGACTGCGAGCAGGTTTAATAAGTTTTTGATATTTGTTTTCATCTCCTTCGCAGAATACTTTCAAACACATAAGTCCCACTACTTCGGCCGAACCATAAATATATTTTTTGTAAAACTCGTCATCATATGACTTCTTAGTTAGATCAAGCTCCATGCTGTATAAAAAAGCATCCGTCAGTTCTAAGGGAATTTTATATTCATTAACCACAAGTTGAAAGGCATGTAAAATAGGATTGGTACTTATGCGCTGATCCAAGGCTGCATATGTTTGAATTTTAAAATCTTCAAACAATTTCAGTTTGTCATGATCATGAAAGGTGTCTACTATTTCATCAGCTAGTCTTACAAAACCATAAATAGCATAGATAGGGTAGTGAAAACGTTTGTGCAGGGTTTTAATACCTCTGGTAAATGAAGTGCTATACCTGGTTGTAACAATTTTACTCAACTCAAATGTGAGTTGGTTGTACTCAATGTATGGTTGCGTGCTCATTGATGATTCTTTCTGTAACTAACCTAGAACTTATCACTACAATAGGTAATCCGGTACCAGGAACAGTACTTGCACCTACATAATAGAGGTTCTTGAACAGTTCGTCCTTGTTGGCCGGTCTGAACCCGCCGATCTGATTAAGTCCGTGAGCCAGCCCTAATCCACTGCCGCGGTAAAGGTTGAATTTATTTTGCCAGTCAACCGGGTTCATAATGGTCTTGGTAATGATATTTGCTTCGATATCATATCTAACTCTTTCTGACAGATCTTTAATAATGTTATTTGCTAGCTCATCAGTATCACTCCAGTTGGGCTTGTACCTGAGATCAGGGACCGGACATAAAATAAAAAGGTTCTCACAACCTTCAGGAGCACAGTCCGGATTGGATTTTGAACTTACATTCACATAATAATAAGGCTTTTGTGGGTTTACCGATGTTTTGAAAATCGAGTTAGCGTATTCTGTGAAGTTGTTGCCCAAAAAGTAGTTGTGGTGATGGATATTTTCAAGTTTACCCTTAATTCCAAGGTAAATAGTGAATGGCGATAGTGTCCATTCCAGTTTATCAAGTTTGTCGGTGTTGAATCGTGGCCTTCTTAATACCTGACCTCTGAATGACGCTGCATCAGAATTGGAAACATATATATCTGCTTCCCAAAGCTTTCCTTTGGTATCGGTAAAGCCTAGTAATGAAGATCCATTTGAAACTGCATCAACTATCTCTGTTTCGAAATGGAATTTAACACCTCTTTGATAGAGCAAATCCATGATTTTCTCAACAATTTTATACATCCCACCTTTCACATTCCAATATCCATCGTGCTTAAGTTCAGTATAATTCAGCAGTGAATACACAGCCGGGGTTTGAAAAGGGGTGGATCCAAGGAAAAAAGCAACCAATGAAAAGATAACCCGAACTTCATTTGAGTCGAAATGTCGCTCAAGTTCACTCCACATGGATCGAACCATTTTTGGGCTATGTTTGAGTGGAACGCGGGTTAACTGAATGAGGTAGTCTAGTTTTGACCGGAAGTTTCTTCGAATCACAATGTCCTCAGTATCATGGAATAAGAGTCCGGCCTGGGCCAAATATGCTTCCACTTTGTTAACCAGGTCATCTTCAATTCCTTCAAATTCACGGGCTAATTTCTTAAGATCTTTATATATGAGGAATGGCTTTTCTCTGCCTTCAAAATAAACACTGTAAAGGGGGTTCAACTCATTTAATATCAATGGGTTAACTATTCCGCAAGATTTAAACAACTCTTCAAATTCATAGCTCATCGAGAAAAAGGATGGTCCCATATCAAATGAAAACCCATCTTTTTCAAAGAAATTGAGCCTGCCACCAGGTCTTTTATCTTTTTCTACCACCTCAACCTGGTAGCCTTTGCTGGAAAGTCTGAGTGCGGTGGCCAGAGAGCCTAATCCGGAACCTATGATAAGTACTTTTTGAGCCATAGAAGCTATAAAGAAATTATAATTTCAATACTAAGAGAGCAATTATTTGACTGTTTGATGAACAACTTCAACTTTGTATTAGTTTAAGGTATGAAACTAAAATAGTTCAAGGCTAAAATTATGTATTTTTGTCACCCCAGTCGATAAAAAAGGACTGTAAAACAGTTGAATATATGATCTTTTTAAGTGTTCCTTCAGATTACATGCCCATGGCCATCATGTTTGTGGTGTCAATAGGCTTTGTGCTGACAACAATTTTTGTGACGCATTTAATTGGACCTAAGCGAAAATCAGATGTCAAGCTTGATACTTTTGAATGCGGTATTGAACCTCAGGGCAATTCAAGAATACCATTTTCGATCAAGTATTTTCTTGTTGCTATTTTGTTTGTGTTATTCGATGTTGAAGTGATTTTCATGTATCCCTGGGCCGTAAATTTCTTAGAATTGGGTATGTATGGTTTTATAGAAATGATATTATTCATTTCACTCTTCATGCTGGGATTTTTATACATAGTCAGAAAAGGAGCATTAAAGTGGGAATAATAAAAAACGAGGTAAATAATGGTTGATGTTGTTAAAGCTCCGGATGGATTTGAAGGGCCGGGTTTTTTTGCCACCAGTCTTGATAAGGTTGTTGGAATGGCAAGGAAGAACTCATTATGGCCTTTACCCTTTGCAACTTCATGTTGTGGAATAGAATTCATGGCAACTATGGGTGCTCATTATGATTTTGCACGATTTGGTTCTGAGAGATTGAGTTTTTCACCAAGGCAGGCTGACTTGTTGATGGTGATGGGTACCATAGCCAAAAAGATGGGTCCTGTTTTGCGTCAGGTTTATGAGCAAATGGCTGAGCCCCGTTGGGTTCTGTCAGTTGGTGCATGTGCTTCAAGCGGAGGTATCTTTGATACATATAGCGTATTGCAGGGAATAGATCGTATTATACCGGTTGATGTATATGTGCCCGGTTGTCCGCCCAGGCCGGAGCAGATATTGGATGGGGTTATGAAGATACAGGAGCTTGTAGCAACGGAATCAATTCGCAGACGCGACTCTGAAGAATACAAGGAGCTGCTTTCTTCTTATGGAATTAAATAACAGATTGTGGGACTAACGGCTGAACAGATAACAGAACTATTACAAGAGAAATTTGATCAAAGCATCACTGCTGTTGATAAGGAATACGATTTTCTTTCCATAACAGTAAGGCATGATGCAATTTTGGAATTTATAACATTTCTCAAACAGGACGAAAGGTTGAAATTTAGTTTTCTGACTACATGTTGCGGCTTACATTACCCTGACGCCGAACTGAAGTTTGGAATGATGTACCAGCTGCATAATCTTGAGCAGAATTCCAGGATCAGAATAAAAACCTTCACTAATCAGGACCCTCCGGTATTTCCAACAATGACCAATCTCTTTAGATCGGCAAACTGGATGGAAAGAGAAGCATACGATTTTTATGGATTTCGTTTTACAGGTCATCCCGATCTTCGAAGGATATTGAATATGGATAGTTTAGAAGGCTGGCCTTTGAGAAAAGAGTACCCGCTTGAAGATCCGTTCAGAAATGATAAGGACGATAAGATGTTTGGCAGATAGATAAAATTGGTTCGAAAACCAGATGGCTACAGAAAAGATAAGAAAAAATACAGTGGTTGAAGAAGGTGTTGAAAAGCAATACACAACATTAAATCTTGGACCAACGCATCCAGCAACTCATGGAATATTTCAGAACATTCTTAAAATGGATGGCGAAATAATCATAAGTGCTGAGCCAACTATCGGATACATCCACAGAGCTTTTGAAAAACTTGCAGAACGCCGCCCCTTTTATCAAATAACCCCTATTACCGACAGGATGAACTATTGTTCATCACCCATAAACAACATGGGCTGGCACATGACCGTAGAGAAATTGCTGGGTCTTGAAATGCCTAAAAGGGTCGACTATATGCGGGTCATTATAATGGAGTTGGCTAGGATATCAGATCATATTGTTTGTAATAGTGTGATTGGTGTTGACTCTGGCGCTCTAACGGGATTCGTATATATGTTTCAGGAAAGGGAAAAGATATATGAGATCTATGAGGAGATTTGCGGAGCAAGACTAACCACTAACATTGGAAGGATAGGGGGTTTTGAAAGAGATTTTAATGAAAAAGCCTGGGCTAAGATTCATAAATTTCTAAAAGAGTTCCCCGACGTATTGAAGGAGTTTGAGAACCTGTTGGTCAGGAACAGGATATTCATGGACCGTACCATTGATTGCGGACCTATAACTGCAGAAGATGCTTTGAGTTATAGTTTCACCGGACCAAACCTGCGCGCTGCCGGAGTCGATTATGATGTTAGGGTGATGAATCCTTATTCTTCTTATGAAGAGTTCGACTTTATGATTCCTGTTGGCACTCAGGGTGATACTTATGATCGTTTCATGGTGCGTCAGCAGGAGATGTGGGAAAGTTTGTCAATAATCCATCAGGCTATTGATAAACTGAATAAGCTTGAGGATAAAACTACTTTCCATGCAGATGTTCCCGAGTTTTATTTACCTCCTAAAGACGAGGTTTATAATACCATGGAAGGACTCATCTGGCATTTTAAGATAATTATGGGAGAAACAGATATTCCTAAGGGTGAGGTTTACCATTGTGTTGAAGGTGGAAACGGTGAACTCGGCTTCTACCTTGTAAGTGATGGTGGCAGAACACCATATCGCCTGCACTTGCGTCGCCCGTGTTTCATTTATTATCAGGCATATCCTGAAATGATTAAGGGATCATTCCTTTCGGATGCCATCCTTACCATGAGTTCAATGAATGTGATAGCAGGCGAACTGGATGCCTGATAATTATACCGGTTATAAAATGGATACAAATAATACGAACATAAATTTTTCTGAGGAGGCGCTCCAGCTGATGCACAAGATCATGCGCCGATACCCTGAAGGGAGGCAAAAATCTGCCATTCTTCCTTTGTTGCATATTGCTCAGGCTGAATCTGAAGGGTGGCTGAGTGCACCTGTTATGGATAAAGTGGCCGAGATATTGAAGGTTCAACCTATTGAAGTATATGAAGTTGCTTCTTTCTACACTATGTTCAACCTAAAACCGGTTGGCAAATGCGTTATTGAAGTTTGTAGAACAGGCCCCTGCTGGTTATTGGGAGCTGAAGACATTGTTAAATTTATTGAAAGGAAGCTGAACATAAAGGAAGGTGAAACCACTGCAGATGGCATGTTCACATTGAAAACAGTTGAATGTCTGGCTTCGTGCGGTTCAGCACCAATGATGCAGGTAGGTGAAAAATATCACGAGCATCTTACATGTGAAAAAGTAGATGAGTTACTTGATGATTACAGAGTTAATACAAATGAACATATTTCTCATTGGGCAAAAGATAAAATCAAAGCATAAGTATGAAGAGGTTACTTCTGCAACATATAGATGTTCCTGGTATTGATACCTTATCTGTTTACAGAGAGCATGGAGGGTATAAGGCTTTGGAAAAAGCATTGAAGGATATGAAACCTGATGATATTACCGAAGAGGTTAAAAAATCGGGATTGAGGGGCAGAGGCGGTGCCGGGTTCCCTACAGGACTTAAGTGGAGTTTTCTTGCTAAACCTGAAGGTGTAGAGCGATACCTGGTTTGTAATGCTGATGAGAGTGAGCCAGGAACCTTTAAGGACAGATTTCTGATGAGCAAAATCCCTCATGCATTAATTGAAGGAATGATCGTTTCCAGCTTTGCTCTTGGAGCTAAGACTTCATACATATATATAAGAGGCGAGCTTTTATATGTATATCATATTCTCGAAAAGGCTATTGCTGAAGCTTATGATGCAGGTTTGCTGGGTAAGAACATCATGGGATCGGGGTATTCCCTCGATCTATATGTACATCCAGGAGGCGGCGCATATATTTGTGGAGAAGAGACGGCACTTATTGAATCACTTGAAGGTAAAAGGGGAAATCCGAGGATCAAGCCACCATTCCCGGCCGTAAAAGGGTTATGGCAATCGCCTACAGTTGTTAATAATGTTGAGACTATTTCCGCAGTACCACACATAGTGAATATGGGAGGTGATGCATATGCTGCAATTGGAGTTGGAAAAAGCACTGGTACAAAATTAATTTCAGCCTGCGGTCACATTAAAAAACCGGGGGTTTATGAAATAGAACTGGGGTTACCGGTGGAGGAGTTTTTATTTTCTGATGAATATTGCGGAGGTATCCGAAACGATAAAAAATTGAAAGCTGTAGTTGCCGGTGGATCTTCGGTACCTATATTACCAGGTGAACTATTCCTTAAGACGGCTAACGGTGAGCCCCGGCTGATGTCTTATGAATCCTTGTCAGATGGTGGTTTTGCCACCGGTACTATGTTAGGATCAGGAGGGTTTATTGTTATGGACGAAGATACAAGTGTTGTGAAAAACCTCTGGAATTTCACCCGGTTTTATCATCACGAAAGTTGTGGGCAGTGCAGCCCATGTCGTGAAGGTACCGGCTGGATGGAAAAAGTACTCCATAAATTCCTGGAAGGTCATGCAAACATGAATGACATTGACCTGTTATGGGACATTCAGTCAAAGATCGAAGGCAAAACAATTTGTCCGTTAGGTGAAGCAGCTTCATGGCCCGTTGCAAGTGCCATTCGTCATTTTAGAAGTGAATTTGAGGATTATGTGAAAAATCCGCAGAAAATAAAAGATGTTAAACATTATTACAGGGTCAATAATCTTGATCCGGTAATCAATTGATCTTATAAGGCCCATGCCTAAAGTTACTATAGATAACGTTTCCATTGAAGTGCCTGAAGGCACAACAATTCTTCAGGCTGCAAGGATGATAGGTGGTAACCTGGTACCACCTGCAATGTGCTACTATACCAAGTTAGATACTAGTGGCGGATATTGCCGTACATGTATAGTTAAAGTTACTCAGGGCTCTGAAAGAGACCCAAGACCAATGCCAAAACCGGTTGTTTCGTGTAGAACCACCGTTATGGATGGCATGGTTGTGGAAAATATTACAAACGAAGAACTTGTTGAAGCAAGAAAAGGAGTGGTGGAATTTCTTCTTATTAACCATCCACTCGATTGTCCGGTATGTGATCAGGCAGGTGAATGTCACCTTCAGGATCTTAGTTATGAAAACGGACTTTCCAAATCCAGATATGAATTCAAGCGCCGCGAATTTGAAATGCATGATATAGGCGACAAGATCAAACTTCACATGAATCGTTGCATTTTATGCTACAGATGTGTTAAGGTGGCTGATCAGGTATGTGATGGAAGAGTGCACGGTGTTATTAACCGTGGAGATGTGGCTGAGATCAGTACATATATTCAGAATTCTGTAGATAATGACTTTTCCGGTAATATGATCGACGTGTGTCCGGTTGGTGCACTTACAGATAAAACTTTCCGGTTCAAAAGCAGGGTTTGGTTTGCAAAACCAATGGATGCTCATCGTAATTGTGATAAATGTTGCGGTAAAGTAGCTGTGTGGTTGAGTGGTGATGATATCCTGCGAGTTACCGGACGTAAAGATAAATATGGTGAAGTAGAGGATTGGATCTGTAATGATTGCAGGTTCGATAAAAAGCAAAAATCAGACTGGGTCATTGAAGGTCCTAGGAACATCGACAGACATTCAGTGATTGCTCAAAATAAATACGGAGTGTTGAAGCAATTGAAGATCGATGTTTCGAAACAGAAACAAATAGGTGAAAAAGCGCACAATAAGTAGAAAATATTAGAAGTATAAATGGAAGTAGCTGATCTTATTTTTAAAGTTATTTTTGTTCTGGCAGTATTTGGAATATCATTGCTGGTTGCAATGTATTCTACTTATGCTGAACGTAAAGTGGCAGCTTTTTTTCAGGATCGTCTTGGCCCTAACCGTGCTGGTCCTTTCGGCATCCTTCAGCCGCTTGCAGATGGTGTAAAGATGTTTATGAAGGAAGAGATAATACCTACAAATTCCGACAAAGCTCTGTTCATTCTTGGTCCATCCATTGCAATGTTAACCGCATGCATGACCGGAGTAGTTATACCTTGGGGTAATTCACTTATCATAAATGGAAAAGAATTTGTGATGCAGATTACCGATGTAAATATTGGTATCCTTTATATTTTCGGAGTGGTGTCAATAGGTGTTTATGGAATAATGATAGGAGGTTGGGCATCAAATAATAAATTTTCACTTTTAGGTTCTCTTAGGGCTTCTTCACAAATGATCAGTTATGAACTGGCAATGGGTATGTCAATCATTGCTATTGTAATGATGAGTGGAACATTGAGTGTTAGAGAAATTGTTCTAGGTCAGCCTGGTGGGCACTGGAATGTTTTATACCAGCCTTTAGGATTTTTGCTATTCTTCATTTGTGCTTTGGCTGAGACCAATCGTACACCATTTGATCTCCCTGAATGTGAGACCGAATTAGTAGGTGGTTATCATACTGAATACAGCAGTATGAAACTTGGATTCTATCTATTTGCGGAATATATTAATATGTTCATCAGTTCTGCGGTTATAGTATGCCTGTATTTCGGTGGTTATAATTTCCCGTTCATTGAAAGTCTGGGGCTATCACATAACGTGGTCTCACTGCTTGGAACTGGTATATTCTTCATAAAAATATTCTTCTTCATTTTTGTGTTTATGTGGATCAGGTGGACCATCCCCAGATTCAGATATGATCAGCTTATGAGGGTAGGGTGGAAGGTATTGTTGCCACTTGCTGTGTTGAATATTGTGATCACGGCTATAGTTTTACTATGGAAAAATGATCTATTCTCGTTAAATTTTTAGATATAAAGAATCATCGGAGGTTTTAAAAATGCAAATGCTTACAAACAGATCAAAAGTAGTAGTAGATAAACAAATGAGTTTTGTTGAGAAACTGTATTTGCCTGCTATTATAGGGGGTCTGTTCATCACATTCAAACACTTTTTCAGGAAAAAGACTACTATAAAATATCCGGAAGTGAAACGTGAGTTAAGTTCCGTTTATCGTGGTCAGCATGTATTGAAACGCGATGAGCAGGGCCGTGAGAATTGTACGGCATGTGGTTTATGTGCTGTTGCTTGTCCTGCCGAAGCTATTACAATGACTGCTGCAGAAAGAAAACCGGGTGAAGAGAAACTTTACCGTGAAGAAAAATATGCCTCTGTTTATGAAATAAATATGCTCCGTTGCATATTTTGCGGACTATGCGAAGAAGCATGTCCCAAGGAAGCAATATTTCTTACAGACAGGATAGTTGCTTCAGACTTCGAAAGAGGAGGATTTATTTATGGAAAGGATAAGCTTGTTGAACCGGTTGATAATGACAAAAGGATCGATCTCAGTGGAAGATTGCAAGCACACAGGAAACTGAATTCATAATAGTATAATTTCTAAATTCGCAGCCTTAACAGAAACCGCCTCTAAAAAATAAATGTCAAACTACCTCTTTTACATATTATCATTCCTTTCAATATTCAGTGCCTTGATGGTGGTATTGTCGCGTAAGCCGGTACACAGCGTGTTGTATCTTATATTCTGTTTTTTCACAATAGCGGGTCATTATATTTTACTCAATGCACAGTTTTTAGCTGCTGTTCATATAATAGTTTATGCAGGTGCCATCATGGTTTTGTTCTTGTTTGTTATCATGCTATTGAATCTTAATGCTGAAACAGAACCACACAAACCTCTTATTATAAAAGGAGCCTCTGTAGTTACCGGAGGAATGTTGTTAGTTGTACTTATCGCAACTTTTAAGAGCGCAGCAATGAGCGTGTCGAGTCCGGAGTTTAACAGTGACCTGGGTATGGTTGAAAGTCTTGGAAAGGTTCTTTATGATCAATATATGTTACCATTTGAAGTTTCGGCATTATTGTTCTTGTCAGCAATGGTTGGAGCAACAATGATCGGTAAAAAAGAAATATGAGTTTATCATTACAAATATTGCAACATGTGCCGGTGAACAATTATGTTCTACTGGCGGCCATGTTGTTTTGTATAGGAGTGTTTGGTGTTTTATTTAGAAGGAATACCATCATTGTTCTGATGTGCGTAGAGCTAATGCTGAATGCTGTCAATTTATTGATGGTAGCATTTTCAGCAATGCATAACGATCCGGGTGGGCAGATCTTTGTATTCTTTATTATGGCCGTAGCTGCTGCGGAAGTTTCTGTAGGGCTGGCTATCATGGTATTGATTTACAGAAACTCCGGAAGCGTGGATATTGATTTATTAAATAAACTAAAAGGTTAGTCATAGTGGAATCATTGTTGTGGATCATACCGGTTTTACCATTTATCGGGTTTCTGATAAATGGAATCTTTGGAAACAAGGTGCCACGGTCACTTTCTGGAATTATTGCTTCTGTTGCAGTGTTAGGAGGATTCATTGTTTCACTGCTCCTGTTTATTTCCCTGTTGGGGGATGAGAACTTATCCTTCACAAGTAAATATTTTACATGGTTTCATGTTGGCGATTTGAAGCTTGATATGGCATTCATGGTAGACAGGCTTACTTCTGTAATGTTGCTTGTGATAACCGGTGTAGGTTTTTTGATACATGTGTATTCAATAGGATATATGCATGATGATAAAGATTACTCCAGATTCTTTGCTTATCTGAATCTGTTTGTATTCTTCATGCTTTTGTTGGTAATGGGTTCAAATTATGTTTTGATGTTTGTGGGCTGGGAGGGGGTTGGACTTTGTTCATACCTGTTGATAGGCTTTTGGTTTACTAATAATAATTTCAATGATGCTGCCAAGAAGGCATTTATCATGAATCGGATCGGTGATCTTGGCTTTTTATTAGGTATGTTCCTCATCTATCAGACTTTTGGAAGCTTGAATTTTGATGAGGTACATTCCAATGCCATGACCTATGCGTATGGCCAGCCTGTCTTGACCACAATAACATTACTGTTGTTTGTTGGTGCAATGGGTAAAAGTGCTCAGATTCCTTTATTTACATGGTTGCCTGATGCAATGGCAGGTCCTACCCCTGTGTCAGCTCTAATCCATGCTGCTACAATGGTTACGGCAGGTATTTACATGATTGTTAGAGCGAATGTATTGTTTACATTATCTGTTTTTACGCCGGAATTCATCGCTGTTATTGGTTTGCTTACAGCACTGCTTGCTGCATTCATTGGACTTAAACAAAATGATATCAAAAAGGTGCTGGCATACTCTACCGTGAGTCAACTCGGGTTTATGTTTGTAGCACTTGGTGTTGGTGCCTATACTACGGCTTTGTTTCATGTGGTCACCCATGCATTCTTTAAGGGTCTCTTGTTCCTTTGTGCCGGTAGCGTGATACATGCTATGGGAGGAGAGCAGGATATCAGAAAGATGGGTGGGCTTTCAGCTAAACTACCTGTTACCCATTTAACTTTTCTGATCGGAACTTTAGCTATTGCCGGATTACCTCCTTTTGCCGGTTTCTTTTCAAAGGATGAGATCCTTGTAAAAGTATTTGCATCTTCTCCATGGATGTATGGTGCACTTGCATTAGCATCGGTGCTCACAGCAATCTATATGTTCAGGTTATACTTTGTAACATTTAAAGGTCAGTTCAGAGGCAGTCATCATCAGGAAGAACATTTGCATGAATCTCCACCTTCAATGACATTTCCTTTGATCGTTCTTGCTATTCTTTCAGCTTTAGGTGGATTTATAGGGATACCCGAGATATTCCATGCACCAAATTTAATTTCAGAATACCTGGCTCCGGTCACTCATTTTTCATCCAGCTATTCAGCACGTGCTGTATCTCATGAAACCGAGATTATATTATTGGTATCTACTCTTCTCTTCCTTCTGGTTGCCATTTGGTTCGTTTATAATAAGTATGTTAAACGCCAGGCTATACCTGAGCCGGATGAAGATATTGCAGGATTTGGGAAAACACTGGCCGGTAAATTTTATGTTGATGAGATATATACTTATCTCATTGAAAAACCATTAAATGCTATTTCCGGGTTAGGATATAAATTTATAGAAACAGGGCTCATTAAAGGTGTGGTAGATGGTACTGCTCAGGTAGTTGGTGCATTAGGATTGGGGATAAGGACAATTCAAACGGGAAAAACAGGAACCTATTTATTTGCCATGGTTATAGCACTCATTGCATTTATGGTTATAAAATTCATGATATAGCAGGATGATACTACTTCTATTATTAGCTTTTCCGGTATTAGGTGCCTTGATTCTCCGTTTTGCAGGAGATCAAAAAACGGCAGGTACAATTGCAACCGGGGTATCGGCTGTATCTGCACTCGCATCAATCTTCCTTTATATTAATTTTTCTCCTCAAGGAGGGTTTCAACATGAATATAGCCTTGCATGGATACCTGAATTAGGGATTTCATTTCATATTGGCATCGATGGTCTGAGCCTTGCAATGGTTCTGCTTACAAACCTTCTTACACCGCTAATACTATTATCATCTTTCAATAATCAGATCAAATCGTATAAAACATTTTACGGATTGATATTATTGATGCAGTTTGCGCTTACTGGAGTATTTACAGCACTCGACGGATTTTTATTCTATGTATTCTGGGAGTTAGCACTTATTCCTATCTGGTTTATTTGTTTACTGTGGGGAGGAAAGGAAAGAGTCAAAATAACGCTGAGGTTTTTCATCTATACGCTTTCAGGTAGCTTGCTGATGTTATTAGGTTTAATTTACTTGGTGATTCAGATGCCTGGTGATTCAGCATCATTTAGTTTACAGGATATTTATACAGTTCAATTGAATCCTGAGCAACAGTCTTGGTTGTTCTGGGCATTCTTTTTGGCATTTGCTATTAAGATCCCTGTTTTTCCGTTTCATTCTTGGCAGCCCGACACTTACACTGATTCACCGGTTCAGGGTACTATGATATTGTCCGGGATTATGTTGAAAATGGGATTATATGGTATCCTTCGATGGATGCTGCCGGTGATACCGGTCGGGGTGGAAGAGTGGGGTTCAACTGCTGCAGCATTAGCTGTGGCAGGTATTGTATATGCATCGTTGATGGCTATGGCACAAAGCGATTTTAAGCGACTGATAGCTTATTCATCAATCGCACACGTTGGTGTTATTGCTGCAGCTATTTTTACACTTAATATAGAAGCTCTACAGGGTAGTGTATTTCAGATGGTGAGTCATGGTGTTAATGTAATAGGGATTTTCCTTGTAGCGGATATTCTTGAACGTTATACCGGTACACGAAATATGAATGCTCAGGGTGGATTAGTTACTGACTCCAGATTATTTGCTGTAACCTTTATGATAATTTTACTTGGTAGTGTCGCATTGCCTTTAACAAACGGATTTGTTGGCGAGTTTCTGATGTTGACAGGGTTGTTCAAGTATAGCGCTTCTCTTACGATGTTTGCGGGTCTTACTGTTGTACTTGGTGCTGTTTATATGTTGCGATCGTATCAGAAAATAATGCTTGGTGACAGACATATTGAAAAATCGAAAAGTATTACTTTGAGCACCTCTGAATCAGTTATACTAGTGCTTGTGGGGCTTGTTATTTTGGTTATGGGAGTTTTTCCGGAAGGTTTGTTAAAACTAACAGAGCCGGCAGTTATGGACATTATTAAATTATCTCAATTAAAATAAAATGTACCGTAAGGTATATTGATATAATATGAATACACTTATTGCAATAGCAGGGATAGGAATTGTTGCGATGATCGCTGATATATTGCGTATCAGAAAGATCATTTTTCCTGTAGCTATGGCAGGACTTGCGATCGCAGCTTTCACAGCTGTCAGTGATTGGAACACCAACACCCGGTATTTCAATGATATGATGTTTTTCGACAATTATGCTGCTGCATTTTCATTGCTCATAGTCGTAATTGCAATAATTTGGTTTGTGATGGCAGTTCCTGATCTAAAAACCGGTAATCATTATTCTGATAAATCTGCACTTGTTGCATTTTCACTTGCCGGTTCTGTAGTGATGGTAAGTTTTTCAAATCTGGCAATGCTCTTTCTTGGGATCGAGATCCTTTCTGTTAGCTTGTATGTTCTAGCTGCCAGCAATAAGAATAACCTACTTTCAAATGAAGCTGGTTTCAAGTATTTTATCATGGGTGCTTTTGCTACCGGAATTTTTCTGTTTGGAGTTGCATTGATTTATGGTGCTTGCGGAACATTTAACCTACAGGAAATCAATGCATTTGTGGCAACCAATAAGTCAGATCTTTCCGGTCAAATGTACACAGGAGTACTGTTGATGATAATAGGTCTCTCATTTAAAATAGCTGCAGCACCATTTCATTTTTGGGCTCCGGATGTTTACGAAGGATCACCAACAACCATAACTGCATTCATGTCTACTATTGTAAAAGTTGCAGCATTTGGTGCGTTGTACAGATTAATGGCTGGTTGTTTCTCTCAAATAAATGAATGGTGGACAACAGTATTCATTATACTGTCAGTGGTTTCCATGTTAGTGGGTAACATAATGGCAACCCGGCAAAGTAGCTTTAAAAGACTACTTGCTTTCTCCAGTATATCTCATGCCGGGTATATGTTACTCCCACTTCTGACTTTAAGTGACCTTACCGGAACATCATTGCTATTGTACGGTGCTGCATATGCGTTTGCGTCAATTGGTATCTTTTCACTGGTATCGGTAATGTCTGAAAATGATGATGAGAGTATAGATTCATTGAATGGTTTTGCAAAATCGCACCCAATAAAAGCTATACTATTTTCCGTTTTGTTGTTATCTCTTGCAGGAATACCCCCTTTAGCTGGATTTATGGGTAAATACTATGCGTTCTATGCTGCATTGAAAAGTGGAAACACTTCAATCGTATTAATTGCCATAATTAGTTCATTGATAGGCGTTTACTACTATTTGCAAGTGATAATCGCTATGTATAAACCTACAGGACATACATCAGCATCCTTCAGGTTTACCATTTACCAGAATATTGTGCTTTGGACCTGTTTTTTAATAACCCTGATTTTAGGGATATTTCCTCAACTGATTATAGGTTGGTTGTAACTTAAGTATTGATATTCAGGTACTTAATTGTTTTAATAGATATTCTTTCTACTTTTTCTGTTGTAAATCCTGAAGTGCCAACAATTAAAGGGATTTATGATTGGTATAGCACCTATCTGTTTTGTAAATTTGAACGAATTGAAACACTGGTATTCAGGTGATTTTCCCCCGTCTCATCTGACTCTTTAATCTATATGCACAAATTTCACACTCAATCTCAAAAAAGTGAGATGTTTTCTTTTTTAAGGAAAGTGTCTTCTGCAGTAGCTTTTTTAGCATTTATTATCCTTTTCGTAATGGGTGGGTCAGTTTCTTATGCTTCACAGGAAGTTGACACTCAAAATTCTTCTAACACAACCCTGGCAGCGTTTACACTCTCTTTAGTTTCAAGTGATTTTAATGGATTTGGTGTTACTTGCAACAGTGCTTCTGATGGCTCAATTGACCTTACCGTAACAGGTGGAACAGCACCTTTTGATATTGTTTGGTCATCGGGTGCAACAACTGAAGATATATCTTCGCTTTCTGCAGGTACTTATATTGTTACTGTGATAGATGCTGTCCTTGATACAGTTGTTGATTCATTAAACATAACGCAACCTACACAGCTGTTGCTGGCTTTCACTACTGTTCAAAATGCTTTGTGTAATGGCAATGCAAATGGAAGTATTAACATTACTCCAACCGGTGGCGTTCCGGCATATGGTTTTTTGTGGTCCAATGGAGCCACAACCGAAGATATCAGCGGACTTGATTCCGGTTCATACACGGTAACAATAACTGATCTGAATGGATGTATTTCAAGTGGTGATACTTTAGTTGATGATCCACCTATCTTAAATGCCATTGCTACACCTACTGATGCCAATGGAGCTATCAATGGGCAAGTGAGTACTTCTGTTACCGGTGGATCACCTGTATACAGCTATTTGTGGAATAATGGTGCAACAACATCTTCAATTAGCTCATTGCTGCCCGGAACTTATACGGTGACTGTTACTGATGTTAATAGTTGTACCAACTCGGTGTCAGCTACAGTGAACAATGCTCAAGGAGTTTGCTCCGTTGCTTCAGACTCTATAAAAGATGTTAGCTGTTTTGGGTTATCAGATGGAGCAGTATATGTTTCAACCACAGCAATAATACCACCCGTTACTTATTTGTGGTCTTCAGGTGCAACCACTCAGGATCTCATTGGTGTTATCGGTGGAACCTATACAATAACAGTAACTGATACAACAGGTTGTGTTGCAACTCAATCTTTTATAGTTAATACACCAGACTCCATATCCTTAACAGTTAATTCAACAGGAGCGTCGTGTGGTTTGTCAAATGGTGCAGCATCATCTATTGCAAGTGGTGGCACAGGTACTCTTGCTTATTTGTGGTCAACCAGTGCAACTACATCAGGGATATCATTATTGAGTCCGGCTGTCTATACAGTCACAGTAACAGATCAAAATCTGTGTTCTAAGTCTGACACCTCAATTATCATAAATACACCAGGACCAACTGCCATATTAGATTCAGTAAAGAGTGTGTTGTGTAATGGTGGTAGTACAGGGGGTGTATATATCAGCGTAAGCGGAGGAACCGGACCATTCAGTTATTTGTGGACCGGTGGAGCCACCACACAAGATATTACATCGGTAGGTGTAGGTACTTATACAGTTACAGTCACAGATGCTAACACATGTACTTCATCATTGAGTGGTATAGTTACCCAACCGGCAGCCTTGAATGATTCCATTCAAAAAACCAATGCTAAATGTGGGCTGCCTAATGGTAGTATTACAGTATTCCCCTATGGAGGAACTCCCGGTTATACTTATTTGTGGAACAATGCTCAAACAACTCAAACCATAAATACTTTATCGGCCGGAACCTATACAGTTACCGTTACCGATACAAAAGGATGTACCCGTAGCAGAAGTACAAGCATTACAAATACACCCGGACCAACCGCCATTTTGGATTCAGTAAAGAGTG
Source organism: Bacteroidota bacterium (assembly GCA_024643795.1). Classification (GTDB taxonomy): domain Bacteria; phylum Bacteroidota; class Bacteroidia; order AKYH767-A; family OLB10; genus JAHEMF01. Next base: position 39,636 of record JAHEMF010000021.1, read on the forward strand.
TGTTGTGTAATGGTGGAAGTACCGGTGGTGTATATATCAGCGTAAGCGGAGGAACCGGACCATTCAGTTATTTGTGGACCGGTGGAGCCACCACACAAGATATTACATCGGTAGGTGTAGGTACTTATACAGTTACAGTCACAGATGCTAACACATGTACTTCATCATTGAGTGGTATAGTTACCCAACCGGCAGCCTTGAATGATTCCATTCAAAAAACCAATGCTAAATGTGGGCTGCCTAATGGTAGTATTACAGTATTCCCCTATGGAGGAACTCCCGGTTATACTTATTTGTGGAACAATGCTCAAACAACTCAAACCATAAATACTTTATCGGCCGGAACCTATACAGTTACCGTTACCGATACAAAAGGATGTACCCGTAGCAGAAGTACAAGCATTACAAATACACCCGGGCCAACCGCCATTTTGGATTCAGTAAAGAGTGTGTTGTGTAATGGTGGTAGTACCGGAGGTGTATATATTAGCGTAAGCGGAGGAACCGGACCATTCAGTTATTTGTGGACCGGTGGAGCCACTACACAGGATCTTACATCAGTAGGTGTAGGTACTTATACGGTTACAGTCACAGATGCCAATACATGTACTTCCTCAGTGAGTGGATCGGTGGCTCAGCCAACAGCAATGAATGATTCATTGCAGAAAGTACATGCAACATGTAGCCTCCCAAATGGAAGCATCACAATCTTTCCTTATGGTGGAACTCCAGGTTATACATACTTGTGGAATACAGGTCAAACCACACAAGGAATATCTGGGTTAGCTGCAGGTAGCTATACTTTTACCATTACAGATTCAAAAGGTTGTATCAGAACAAGAGCGACTAATATTAGCAATACACCAGGACCAATCGCCATATTAGATTCAGTTAAGAATGTGTTGTGTAACGGCGGAAATACTGGTGGAGTGTTTATCCACGTAAACTCGGGAACTGCACCTTTTACTTATTTATGGACTGGCGGTGCCACTACGCAAGATATTACAGGGGTTGGAATAGGAACCTATACAGTAACTGTAACAGATGCAAATGCATGTACTTCTTTGGTAAGTGGAATAGTTACCCAGCCAGCAATACTGAATGATTCCATTCAAAAGGTGAACGCAACCTGTGGTCAACCCAATGGGAGTTTAACTGTGTTTCCTTATGGAGGAACTCCGGCTTATTCTTATTTGTGGAGCAATGCTCAAACAACACAGTCAATTAATACATTATCAACAGGCACTTATAGTGTTACCATCACCGATGCTAATGGGTGTACCAGAACAAGATCGAGTACAATCACCAATTTGAATGGTCCCGCAGGATCAATAGATTCAATTAAGCACGTTTCATGTAATGGAGCAGCAACAGGAGGTATTTATATCAGCATAATGAGTGGGGTTCCGCCATACTCATATTTATGGTCCAATGGATCAACCTCTCAAGATCTTCAGAATGCATCAGCCGGCACATACACTGTTACAGTAACTGATGATAATAACTGCATAATATCTTTGTTTGCTGCCATCACGGAACCATCTGCTATTTCTGCACAAATACAGATCTTCAATGCATCGTGTGGTTTACCAAATGGGACAGCTAATGTAAATCCGTCAGGTGGAACACCACCTTACACCTTTTTATGGAGTTCAGGTCAAACAACACAAAGTGCTACAGGACTAGCTGCTGGTACCTATACTGTAACCGTTACTGATGGTAATGGTTGTTTAAAGTTGAGGAATGCAACCATTTCAACAGTGCCTGGTCCAAGCGCAGTGATTGACTCTGTATCATCAATAAAATGTGGTGGTACTTCTACTGGGGCTGTTTATATAAGTGTTTCCAGTGGTACAACTCCCTATAGTTATTTATGGTCAAATGGAAATACTACGCAAGATCTTACAAATGTTATAGCTGGACCGTACACGGTAACAGTTACAGACAATGGGGGATGTACTGTTCAGTTGAATGCTACCATTAGTCAATTACCAACACTGGGAGACTCGCTTCAACTAACAACTGCTAATTGTGGAGCACCAACAGGAAGCGCCACAGTGTTTGCATATGGTGGCACATCGCCATATTCATATTTGTGGAATACTGGGCAAACTACATCAACTATATTCAATCTTAATTCTGGAAGTTATACCATAACCATCTCCGATGCAAATGGGTGTACACTTGTGGATGTTGCTAATATTAGTAATATAGGCGGACCAGCTGTTGTGGTGGATTCAATAAAAGCAGTTAAATGCTTTGGTGGTAATACTGGTGGAGTATTTATTTCAGTGTCTGGTGGTACAAGTCCATATACATACCAGTGGTCAAATGGAACCACCACACAAGATCTTACAAATGTTGCAGCTGCGGTTTATACAGTTACTATAAATGATGCAAATTCTTGTGCTGTCATAATCAGTTCAACAGTTCAGCAGCCTGTACAATTACAAGACAGTGTTAACATAGCCGATCCAACATGCAGTTTGCCTAATGGAGGGATAACAGTTTTCCCATACGGTGGAACCCCTAATTACTCATACCAATGGAGTACAGGACAAACGATTCAGTCAATTGCAAACCTAAACCCGGGTAACTATTCTGTTACTATCACAGATTTCAATGGTTGTACCAGACAGCGCACTGTTTCATTGAACAACATAGCCGGACCTCAAGCTGTTCTTGACTCAGTAAATCAGGTTACTTGTTTCTCAGGTATCAATGGATCGATATACATTTCGGTGAATGGAGGTACTTCACCATTCACTTATCTATGGTCAAATGGAAGTACCACGCAGGATCTTCAGAATATCATTGCCAATAATTACACAGTTGTTGTCACTGATAAAAATGGTTGTACATCTCAAGTTACTACTTCTGTTAATCAACCTTCCCAGATAAGTTCTGTAGCAAATATATTACCAGAGGCCTGTTCAAGTGTTAATGGTTCAGTTTCAATTACACCTTCAGGAGGTATTTCTCCTTATACTTATTTCTGGAGTAATTCTCAAACCACTCAAAACCTTGCAGGAATAGTCGCAGGCAATTACACAGTTACAATAACTGATGCTAATAGCTGTACCCGTATTTTTTCTTATAATGTTGGTTCTGTTTCCGGACCAGGCATTGTAAATGATTCAACTCTTCAGGTTTCTTGTAATGGTGGTTCTGATGGAGCAATCTATCTTAGTATATCACAGGGTACATCACCCTTTACTTATGTGTGGTCAAGCGGTCAAACTACACAGGATATCACTGGCTTGGCTACTGGTATATATACTGTTACTGTTACAGATTCGCGGCAATGTACCGCTCAATCTTCATATGTTGTTTCTCAGCCAACATTACTGAGTGTAGCATTAATTAGTGACTCTACTACTTGTGGACTTGCGAACGGTGTTGCCACTTCTGTTGTATCTGGAGGAAGTCCTTCTTATAATTATTTATGGAATAATGGCCAGACAACATCTGCTATCAATACGCTCAACCCCGGATCCTATACTTTAACAGTTACTGATAGTAAAGGATGTGTTAAATCATCCTCTGCTCAGATCTTTGCAGTTCCTGTAATGCAGTTGCTTCTCGACTCTACTGTTTCGGTAAATTGTAATGGACAAAACAATGGCGGCATTTATATTTCTGTAACCTCAGGTGCTTCGCCTTATTCATACTTATGGTCCAATGCTGCTACAACTCAAGATATTTCAGGTCTTGTAGCAGGAAACTATTCTGTAACTATAACGGATCAGGATAATTGCACATTAACAAATTCTTATCTTATAACACAACCTTCTGTGTTAAATGATTCATCTGTTGTTATTGATGCTACCTGTAGTACTGCTAATGGTAGTATAATGGTCTATCCATATGGCGGGACCTCTCCATATACTTATAGTTGGAACACAGGTGCTACAACACAAAGCGTTTCCGGGTTACAGGCTGGTTCATATACCGTAACAATCACTGATAATAAAAACTGTCAGATTACAACTAATATAAATGTTTCTAATCTGGGAGGACCGGTCGTTTCGCTGGACAGTTTATCCAATGTGAGTTGCAATGGCAATAATAATGCATTTATTTCATTAAGTGTAGTCTCGGGAAATGGCCCATTCACTTTTCAATGGTCTAATGGTCAAACTACTGAAGATATAAGTGGTATAGGAGCAGGTAGCTATACTGTAACAGTAACTGATATAAATTCCTGCATACAAACACAGAGTTTTAATATCACTGAGCCAGATATTATTCAGGATACATTAAATATTAGTCATGCGAACTGTGGTAATAGTGACGGTTCAATTCAGTTGTTTCCTTTTGGTGGGACCTCTCCTTATTTATTTTTATGGAGTGGGGGCCAAACAACCCAATCTATTAGTGGTATCGTTGCAGGAAATTATACTGTAACTATTACTGATTCACTAGGGTGTACGTTAGATTCTGTTATAACGATCCTTGACTTGCCTGGCCCTTCTGTGGTCATTGATTCTGTTACCAATAATTTATGTGCCCTTGATTCATCCGGAGTTATCTATATAACTGTAGTGGGAGGTACTACACCTTACCAATATAACTGGTCTAATGGAGCCACTATTGAAGATGTTGTTGGGCTTGGTTCCGGACTGTATACTATAACAATTACTGACTTCAATTCGTGCAGTTCTACGATTAGTCAGAATATTTCCGAACCTGATCCAATTGCTGCGGTATTCAGTTCAAATCCTTCTACATGTAACTCTGCGAATGGAGCCATCAATACTTCTGTTTCCGGTGGAGTACCCGGCTACACCTATTTGTGGTCAAATGGCGAAACAACTGCAAATATTAATAATCTTGCTGCTGCCACTTACACCTTAATTATTACAGATAGCAATAATTGCGAATCAGAATTCAATGCTTCTGTTTCTAATATTCTTGCTCCTGTGATAACAGTTTTAGATTCGGCAAATGTTACTTGCGCCGGACTCAATAATGGATTTATTAAAGTATCGGTTTCAGGAGGCACTCCTCCTTATGTTTACTCATGGTCAAATACTGCTCAAACCGGTGATCTCATTTTCGGTTTAGCTGGAAATACTACATATACACTTACAATCACAGATTCAATAGGTTGCGTGGCTATTAGGTCTGTATTTATAAGTGAACCCGCTCCAATCTTATTGAACGCGAGCATTCCACAGTTAAACGGTATACATCACATCAGTTGTTTTGGAAGTAGTGACGGTTCAATAGATCTCACAGTAACAGGAGGTTCGGTACCATATACCTTCCTATGGTCTAATTTCGCAAC
>JAHEMF010000022.1 GCA_024643795.1 Bacteroidota bacterium
CTTTATTAGTTGGTTCACTTTGTCTTCAAGCGCCATATCAGTCTACTCTGTCATGTAAGAACGGATTATTTGGTTTGATCTCTGGCTTACTTTCATTGTCGTTACTTAAAGTATACCTTGAAACCTCTTCTCCTGTTGATGAAGGGACATCTTTTAATTCAATGTTCCTTCTTTTATATGCAGGCTCTTTCTCCAGTTCATTTAATTCGGCAGTGCTTCTTACTTTATAACTCAATTCCCGCAACTTCTGAATTCTTTCTCTGGTCTTCTGAAGTTGGCTTTCTCCAAAGATCTCATCGCCATGGTTTTCATTTTCTTCGGCATCAGTATTCCTTTCAACAGGTGGAAGAGATTCATAAACAGGTTCTGATTTCACAGGTGTCTCTTCATTGACAACATCATTATTGACATCAAATTCAAAAACAATCTCCTCCTCCTCTTTATCAACCGTAATATCACTTACCGTTTCTGAAGATAATTCAGATATAGTTCCTGAATTTGACTGATCATCCGTCAGTTCATCTTCTGTCACATCAACTTCATCATACAAATTATGTACTACAGTTTCATTGTTTTCCGTCTGCAGCGGCATCGTAATTTCCTCATCTTCCACAGGATCAAAGGTATTGACAGTAGCTTGAGGCAATAAGTTTACAGACTCTTCATCCTTAGTAATTAGCTTGATTCCGGATGCTTCAACCTTTTCATTTATCTCTTCATCTACAAATTCTGTTTCAGATGCCGTCACTTCAGGTTCAACAACAGGAGAGGATTCAGCATCTATATTTGAGCTGATAGATCCACCATTTATATCAAAAACAACTTTTTCAACTTTCTTTTCAATTACTCCATTTAGATTGTCATTAGTATTAAACCCGGTAGCAATTATAGTTACACTTATCTTGTCTCCTAAAGATTCATCGGTACCGATACCCATGATAATGTCTGCTGAATTTCCTGCTTGCTCCTGAACAAAGTCATTGATTTCCCCGATCTCATCCATTGTAGCTTCAAGATTTCCGGAAGTAATATTTAGCAATATATATCGGGCACCTTCAATTTGATTGTCGTTTAGTAATGGCGAGTCGAGTGCAGCTGTAACTGCCGAAAGGGCTCTGTCCTCTCCCTCAGCCTGCGATGCACCCATAATAGCTACACCACTTTCTTTCATCACTGTTTGTACATCTGCAAAATCAACATTCAAATGAAGATTTGTAGTTATGATCTCTGCAATGCTTTTTGCAGCAACGGAAAGGATATTATCCGCATGAGCGAAAGCCTCACTAAGCTTAAGATTCCCATGCATCAACCTTAATTTATCATTACAGATAACAAGCAGCGTATCAACATTATTGCGTAATTCTTCAATACCCTTTTCAGCAAGTTCTTTACGCTTTCTACCTTCAAATGAGAAAGGAACAGTTACTATACCAACAGTTAATATTCCAAGTTCCTTTGCAACACCTGCCAATATAGGTGCTGCTCCTGTTCCGGTACCACCTCCCATTCCGGCAGTAATGAATACCATCTTAGTGTTCTCTCTGAGAATTTCACGTAATTCATCCAAATTTTCTATAGCTGCATTCTTTCCTACTTCTGGAATAGCACCAGCTCCCCGGCCTTCAGTAAGGCTTGGGCCGAGTTGAATTTTCTTTGGAACCGGACTATTATCAAGTGCCTGGTGGTCTGTGTTGCAAACGACAAACTCAACACCTTTGATGCCCAGTTTATACATATGGTTCACTGCATTGCTTCCGCCGCCTCCCACACCAATTACCTTTATTATTGAAGGTCTTTCTTTAGGGATCTCAAACTGCATCATATCTTTAGGTTTTTAGGGTTATTGTTTCAGTTATTAAGATTATAAACTTTTGTCAGATTCATCGGCAAGCAATTCTTTGAAAATGTGCCTGAACCAGTTTCCCCGATGTTTTGGGACCTCTGATTTTACTCCTGCCATCTCAGGTGCTTTCTCATGCTCTTCCTGATCCTGAATTCCTTTTATTACAAGACCAACACCGGTAGCATACATCGGGCTTTTGATCTCATCAAAGCCTTTACCCAAATGTTCATTAGGAAGACCAATTCTGGTATCCATACCTGTGATATATTCTATCAGCTGTTTAATATGCTTCAGCTGACTACCACCACCGGTTACCACTATACCAGCAATGAGTTTCTTTTCAAAACCGGAATTACGGATCTCATAATAAACGCTTTCAATGATCTCTTCCATTCTGGCTTGAATTATATTTGCCAGATTCTTTACTGAAATCTCTTTGGGGTCTCTCCCTCTCAATCCGGGAATAGATACTATCTCATTATCTTTCATCTGCTTTGCCAAAGCTGAACCAAACTTTAGTTTCAATAACTCAGCCTGACTTCTGATAATAGTACAGCCAACTTTGATATCATCGGTTATTACATTACCTCCAAAAGGAATAACAGCAGTATGCCTGATTATTCCATCCTGAAAAATTGCAACATCGGTTGTTCCACCACCTATATCAACAAGTACAACTCCGGCTTCTTTCTCTTCATCTGTAAGAACTGCTTCCGCCGAAGCTAACGGTTCTAATATAAGGTCAATTGGTTTCAACCCAGCTTTGGTAACACACTTTTGAATATTGTGTGCCGCCGTTACCAGTCCGGTTATGATATGACAATTTGCTTCGAGCCTGATACCTGACATTCCTACCGGATCCTTGATACCCTGCTCATTGTCAATAATAAATTCCTGTGGTATTACGTGAATGATCTCTTCACCGGGAGGCATGGCCAACTTGAACATGTCTTCGATGATCTTATTGATATCACTCTTACTTATCTCGTCATTCAGATCGGCACGGGTTAACATACCGCGATGTTGTAAACTCTTGATGTGCTGACCTGCAATACCCACATAAACATCGGCGATCTCAACTCCTGCCTTCTGTTCAGCCTCTTGAACAGCCATCTTTATAGAGTTAACTGTTTTTTCAATGTTCGCCACTACTCCTCGCATCACCCCTAGGGATTCTGACTTACCCATCCCGAGGATCTCAACTTTACCAAATTCATTTTTCTTGCCAACAATGGCACAGATCTTTGTAGTACCTATATCAAGTCCAACAATTATTTCATTATTATCCATTTAGTTAATTAAGGTTTGGGGTTGTTATCTTAGGTTAATTATTATTTGTTTTTGTACAAACTACCTGATCTTTATATTTAAGATTGATCACGGAGTAATTGTTCCATCCTGTTTTGCTGATCCCTTCTTTATAAAATACCAACAGGTTATCAAGCTTTTTATCAAGATCCTTTGTATCACCAATTAATATACGCTGGCTTCCAACTCTTGGTATCAATTCTAATTCAAAATTCTCGTTCACATATATCTGCTCAATTTGTGATTGCCAGAACGGATCGTTTTCCAAAACTGATGCAACTTCATACAATTGTATCAAAACTGGCGTTTGCTCACTGTCTCCCGGAAACGGCGAAGCAAATGCAAGGCTTTTTTGAAGAAACTTGTCGAATATAAATCCATTGGCCACAACCACATTTTTTGAAAACTTATCAGTTACAGGCATAAACTCCCCCTTCTCATCTATGTAATAATGTTCATTTTCAGAGTTGATTATCCTGATCACCGGATTCCTTTGCCACACCTGTATATTTACGTATCCATCAATCGTTGAATATACTTCTGCTCTGTCTACGTATGGATTTGTATATACTATTTTTTCCAACATAGGCATGTTGATATCGTTCATAGGCATACCTTTCAGGTTTCTCCCTCTTGTATCGATCAACTCCTTTATATCAGAAGACTCAATGAAATAATTGTTGTTTCCTTCAACTATGTTGACCCGCAAGCCTGCTGATGCTCTCATATTATGGCGCTTGTTGGCAAAACCCATCAACACAATAAATGCCGTTAACCCAAAGGCCCACCCAATGGTAGCCAGTACCCCTTTTTTGAATTTAATGAACTTCATATCCCAATTGAGTATTTATTGATGAGTGCATTTTTGATATTTTCCGTTACTGTATCAATATCTCCTGCCCCAAGAGTTAAAATCACCCCAGCACCGGACTGGGTAACTAGGTCAGTGATATTGGCAAGGGTACCTAACTTTTTATCAGTTAATTTCACTTTATTAAAGATCAGTTCCGAACTAATTCCCTGTATTGGCTTCTCCCTTGCAGGATAAATATCAAGCAGGATAAGTTCATCCAGCATTGACAAAGAACGAGCGAAGCCATCAGCAAAATCACGTGTTCTTGAAAAAAGGTGTGGCTGAAATATCCCCAGCACCCTTTCACCGGGATACAACTCCCTCACTGAGCTTATTGTAGCTTCTAATTCACTGGGGTGATGGGCATAGTCATCGATATAAATGACCTTATCATCACAGATCTTATATTCAAACCTTCTTTTCACCCCTGTAAATGACTCTATAGCCCTTTTTATGAACTCAACTTCAACACCCATGCATCTTGCAACCGAAAAAGCAGCTAGTGCATTTTCAACATTGTGCCTGCCGGGCCAGGTAAGAGTGAAATTTTTATAACATTCACCAGCGTGGTTGATATCGAATTTATAAGTATGATTATCTATCCTTATTGATGAAGCTGTAACAGTAGCATGGTCATTTATTGAGTAAGTAATAATAGTGTCTTCATGATCATTAAATGGTAATCCCTCTTTAAAAATCAATACCCCACCCGGCTTCAACTTACCTGCAAATTCACTGTAAGCCGATACCATTGACTCTGCATTACCATAAATATCAAGATGATCAGCGTCTATAGAAGTTATCACAGAAATATCGGGGTTCAACTTAAGGAAAGAGCGATCGAATTCATCAGCCTCAACCACCATGGCAACATTTTCATCTACAGGTGATAATAATAAGTTGGTCTGATAATTTGTGGCGATGCCACCTAAAAAAGCTGTACAAGGTACTCCTGATGACCTTAAAATATGAGCCACCATAGATGAAGTAGTTGTTTTACCATGAGTTCCTCCAACTGCAATTGTATAATGATTTTCTGTAAGCATACCCAACACTTCAGATCTTTTGAAAAGATCAAAACCTCGATTCTTTAGCACTTGTATTCCCTTATGGTCTAAAGGGATGGCAGGAGTATAAATTACTAGTACCTCTTTCTGAATCGTAGCATCATCAAGGAAAGCAGGCAACTGATCCTCATTATCTTCATATGAAATATCAATACCTTCATTTTCCAGATTACCTGTCAGTGCTGTTCTTGTTTTGTCATACCCGGATACAGTTAATCCTTTTGAATTAAAAAATCTGGCAAGTGCACTCATACCAATTCCACCTACACCTACCAGGTATACATATTTAATTTTATGTAAGTGTGGATTACTCACTTTGATTCTGAAAGTTTTATTACTTCAGTTGCAATTACTTCTGCGGCATTCCGAAGTGCCATCTTCGAGATATTATTAGATAATGTATTCCGCTTTGATTCATTTTTCACCAGCGACACTGCATTTTTGACGAGTACAGAATTTGCATCCGTATCTTTTATCAGTATTGCTGCATCATTATCAACCAATTCCTGACAATTTTTAGTTTGATGGTCCTCTGCTGCTGTAGGAAGCGGAACAAGTATGGCCGGTTTGCCTACAATAGCCAACTCTGAAACCGTGCTCGCTCCCGCCCTTGATACTATTACATCTGCCGCAGCATATGCCAGGTCCATTCTGGTAATAAAATCGTATGAATGTAACCCCATGTTGCCTGGCATTTTGTTAATTGCATCAACAGATCTTTGATAAAACAACTTGCCACACTGCCATATTAGTTGAATGTTACTTTCACCCAACAAATTCAAGTTACTTTCAATGGCTAGGTTTATACTTCTGGCACCCTGACTTCCTCCAACTACTAATATGACCGGCCTGGAAGGGTCCAGATTGAAAAACTGATGAGCCTCAGCTTTCTTACCTTCTATATCCACCATGTTTTCGCGGACAGGGTTTCCTGTGAGAATTATCTTTTCAGCCGGGAAGTATTTTTCCATCCCCTTAAATGCAACACAGATCTTTTTAACTCTTTTGGCCAAGATTTTATTGGTAATACCAGGATAGGAATTTTGCTCCTGAATAAGTGCAGGTATCTTCTTTCCTGCTGCTGCATACAACATGGGTCCGCTGGCGTAACCACCAACACCTATAGCCACGTCCGGCTTGAATTTCCTGATCAATGCATACGATCGCATGATGCTTGATATAACTTTTAAGGGAAACAACAGATTGGTCAACGTCAGCTTTCGCTGAAGTCCGCTTATCCACAGTCCTTCGATCTTATACCCTGCTGCAGGTACCTTTTCCATTTCCATTTTCCCCTTGGCGCCGACAAATAAAAATTCTGCCGTCGGATTATTTTTTTTTATTGCGTTGGCAATAGCTAATGCCGGAAATATATGACCACCGGTTCCGCCACCACTTATTATCACTCTTAACTCACGCTTCAACTGCTTTCAATCCTCCTTCCTTTTCTGATTCACGACTCACCGACAATATTATTCCAACAGCAATACTTGTAAACCAAATACTTGTACCTCCCATAGACAGCATTGGTAATGGCTGGCCGGTAACAGGAAATAAATTCACTGCTACTGCCATATTTATCATTGCCTGGAATGTGAGACTGAATGCACACCCTATAGATAAGAATGTAGCAAAGGCCCTGGGATTATTTTTTGCGATCTTGATAGCCCTATAAAATAATATCAGGTACAACAATACAACTAGTGCACCACCTATCAATCCGTATTCCTCAATAATTATTGCGTAGATAAAATCAGAATAAGGGTGAGGCAGGAAGTTTCGCTGTGTGCTGTTCCCGGGACCCTTTCCCACTATTTGCCCGGAAGCTATTGCGATCTTGGCCTGTTGCGACTGGTAGCTTCCCATCCCGTCATCATCCATAAAGGTTTCTATCCTTTTTTCCCAGGTAGAGATCCTGCCTTCAATATGTAACAACTTAGAGATACCAATAAAAAGTAAAAGCGATATTAAACCGGCCCCAAGCAGCAGCCCAATATATTTAGTATTGATCCTTCCTATCACCATCAAAACTACACATGTCATGAACAAGACAGCCGATGTAGAAAAATTTGCAGGCAGGATCAACCCGCATGTTAATAGCACAACCAGCATGATAGGTAAAAATGCTGTTCTGAAATCTTTTATATTCTCTTGTTTCTTTGAAAGCTCTCTTGCTACAAACAAAAGCAGTGCAAGCTTCGCAAGATCTGATGTTTGAAATGACAAATTGATGATAGGCACCGTAAGCCACCTGCTGGCTTCGTTAAGGTTTGTACCCATTACTAATGTCAAAAAAAGTAATGGCACAGCAACAAAAATGGCGATCTTAGAAATTCTAGCGTAAAAAGTGTACTTGATTGTATGGGCAAAATACATCAATGCCAATCCGAACAATAGTATGATCAGATGTTTAAATAAATAATATTCTGTATTTCCGGATTGATATTTATATGCCAGAGATCCTGTTGAGCTGTAAACAGCCAACAAAGAGAAAAGCATCAGCAATCCTACTGTGAACCACAGATACTTATCGCCTTTAAATAAATTACCCAGCACATTCATATAACTCTGTTTAACCTGATAATTATTATTATAAAGCCTTTACTGCCGACTTGAACTGCCAACCCCTATCTTCATAGTTTTTGAACAGATCAAAGCTGGCACAGGCTGGTGACAACAATACTACATCACCCTTTCCTCCAATTTCATAGGCTGCCTTTACAGCATCGGTTGCAGTGCGTGCCTGTCTTATATCACTAACAACATCCTTGTATGTTTCAATGATCTTATCATTTTCAATTCCCAGACACACAATGCCTTTTACCTTCTGTCGCACAAGATCTTTGAGCATCTCGTAGTCATTTCCTTTATCAACTCCACCCACGATCCAAACTACTGGCTTTTCCATACATTCAAGAGCATACCAGGTAGAATTCACATTGGTTGCTTTTGAATCATTGATAAAATCAATTCCATGAACTGTCATCACATACTCAAGACGATGTTCAATATTTTTAAAATCAGAAAGGCTCTCGCGAACAACCTCTTTTCTGATGTCTATTAGACGGGATGCGATCCCTGCTGCCAGACTGTTATAAAGATTGTGCTTCCCCTGGAGTGCTAGTTCGAATATTGACATATGCATGTTTTGGTTTTGTGTGTTTATTATTAGTTCGTTATTATCTATGTATCCTGCCATTTGTTCAGTTGCAGTGATTGAGAATGGATACTTTTGGGATTTCAGATCCCTCTTTTTCAATTCTTCAGAAATAATAGTATCATCTGCACAGTAGATAAATGCATCTTCAGATGTTTGATTATTAGTGATCCTGAATTTTGAATTGATGTAGTTGGTGATGTCGTACTCGTATCTGTCTAAATGATCCGGTGTTATATTTAACAGTACCGCTATATCTGCTTTGAATTCAATTAACCCGTCGAGTTGAAAACTGCTCAACTCAAGCACATAGTAGTCTTTGTCATTTTCCGCCACTTGCATTGCAAAACTCTTACCAACATTTCCTGCAAGTCCCACGTTTAATCCAGCCTTCTCAAGTATATGATAGGTTAGCAAGGTGGTAGTTGTTTTACCATTTGTACCTGTGATACAAACCTTGAATGCATTTGTAAACCTTGATGCAAATTCTATCTCCGAGATAACAGGAATACCTTTTTCTTTTATCTTTTTGATCAATTCTGACTTATCCGGTATGCCGGGACTTTTAATTACTTCATCCGCTTCCAGGATCCTGGACATAGAATGTGTACCTTCTTCAAAATTGATACCTTCTGTAGTGAGTGCTGATTTATATTTTTCTGCTATTACACCATTGTCTGACAGAAAAACCTCATTCCCTTTTCTGCTGGCAAGCACTGCAGCACCGCAGCCGCTTTCGCCTGCTCCCAACACAACTATTTTTACTGCTTTGCTCAACTTTATCTCAACTTCAGAGTAACTACACTTAAAACTGCAAGCATTATTCCTATGATCCAGAATCGTGTTACGATCTTGGATTCATGATATCCTAATTTCTGATAATGGTGATGTAATGGTGACATCTTGAAAACCCTTCTGCCCTCTCCATACTTCTTCTTGGTATATTTGAAGTAACTCACCTGAATCATTACGGATAAATTCTCGATCAGAAATATCCCACAAATGATAGGTATCAATAATTCTTTTCGAATAGCGATGGCAAAAACAGCTATTATACCTCCTAATGCCAGACTACCGGTATCGCCCATGAATACCTGAGCAGGGTAAGAATTATACCACAGGAAGCCTACACAGGCCCCTACAAAGGCACTCATGAAGACCATTAACTCACCTGTGTGAGGTATGTACATAAGATTAAGATAGTTTGCAAACACCATATTACCCGATACATACGCAAACACTGCAAGTGTTGCCCCGATGATCGCGGATGATCCTGTTGCCAGTCCGTCTATACCATCAGTGATATTAGCTCCGTTTGATACTGCAGTGATTATTAATATGACAATTAAGACATAAAGGACCCATGTGAACTTTTCTGAAGCAGGTCCCATCCAACTGATAAGTCTTGAGTAATCGAACTCATTATCTTTAAAAAAGGGGATCGTGGTTTTTGTTGATTTTATAGCTTCTGACTTGTACAGAGTAACTTCACTTTGCTGAAGTTCATCGATTACGGATTGCTGATTGTTCATCACAATGACCGACCCTTCATTTTTTTCACGAACAACCACATCCTCATGAAAATAAAGACATGTACCAATAATAAACCCAAGCCCTACCTGTCCAATAATTTTAAATTTTCCGGCAAGACCTTTTTTATCTTTTTTAAAAACCTTTATATAATCATCCAGAAATCCAATAAGTCCAAGCCACACTGTTGATACAATCATCAGAATGATATAGATGTTATCAATCTTAGTGAATAGAATTACGGGAATAAGAATCGCTGCCAATATGATCAACCCACCCATGGTTGGGGTACCTTGTTTTTCTGATTGACCATCAAGTCCAAGGTCACGTATGGTTTCTCCAACCTGCTTTTTGAGGAGCATCGCAATGATCCTTCTTCCAAGTATCAAGGAAATGAAAAGTGATACTATAATAGCCATGGCAGCTCTAAAAGAAAGATACTTGAAAACCCCGGCTCCGGGCAGGTCATACATATTGTCGAGATATTCAAATAAATAGTAAAGCATCAGCTCTCGTATATTTTGAATGAATCCTGCAACACTTTCATATCGTCAAATGGGAATTTCTTACCATTTATATCCTGGTACTTCTCATGACCTTTACCGGCAATGAGTATAATATCACCCGCGGCAGCCATGCTACATACTGCTTTGATTGCTTCACTGCGATCAGTGATACTTAAAACTTTTTTGGTATTATGCGTCTCAACACCCTTCTTCATATCATCAATGATCTTTTCAGGATTCTCTGTTCTGGGGTTGTCTGATGTGAGCACAACCTTATCAGATAACTCACAGGCTATTCTAGCCATGATAGGACGCTTGAGTATATCTCTATCTCCACCGCAACCGATCACGGTATAAACCTTTTCAGTTCCTGTTCTTATATCACGGATGGTACTCAACACATTTTGCAAGGCATCTGGCGTGTGAGCATAATCAATGATTCCTGCAACCTTGTTCTTAGAAACAACATATTGAAATCTTCCTTCAACAGGCTCAAGGTTGCTGATAATAGTAAGTGTCTCCAACGGGTCTTCATCCAACAACACGGCAACAGAATATACTGCCAGTATGTTGTATGCATTGAAGCTCCCTATTAACCTGCAGAGCACTTCCTGTCCGTCGATATTCAGAAGTAATCCCGCAAAAGTATTTTCAACTATTCTGCATCTGAAATCTGCCATTCCTTTCAGGGCAAAACTCCTTTTGCTGGCTTTGGTATTCTGCACCATTACCACACCATTTCTGTCATCAGTGTTATACAATGCAAAGGCATCAGCAGGGAGCATATCAAAAAAGCCTTTTTTTGCCCTTATGTATTCATCAAATGTTTTGTGATAGTCGAGGTGGTCATGAGTGATATTTGTAAATACTCCTCCTCTGAATTTAAGGCCGGTAATCCTGTGTTGTACTACTGCGTGACTACTGACCTCCATAAAACAAAACTGACAACCTTCTCTTTCCATCAATGACATCAATCCGTTAAGCTTTATAGGATCAGGAGTTGTATGTGTAGATGGAATTACTTCATCGTTGATACGTATCTCAACTGTAGATATCAATCCGCAAGGGTAGCCAAGCTTTCTGAACAACCTGAATAGCAAAGTAGCAGTTGTGGTTTTACCATTGGTGCCAGTTATCCCGATGAGCTGAAATTTTTCGGAAGGATTATCATAGTAGTTGGCAGCGATATAACCCAACGCTGCGGAACTATCTGATACTTTGATGTATGTGACACCTTGTCGTATAACTTCCGGAAACTCTTCACAAATTACAGCTGCAGCGCCTGCTTCAACAACATCAGATATAAAATCGTGAGCATCTACTGAAACCCCTCTCCTGGCAATGAATAGCGTTCCTTCTTTAACTTCCCGGGAGTCCGCTGTTATTGTATCAATATCAATATCAGTTGACCCTAATACATCAAGGATGCCTGCTTTATAAATTATATCCTTTAACTTCCTCATCAACCTAATTGAATTACTATCTCTTGTCCTTTTTTAAATGATGACCCCGCAGAAATAGATTGTTTTTTCACAGTCCCCCTTCCGGTCACCTTAACATTCAATCCTTTTGTCTCAAGCAGATAAATTGCATCTTTCAATCCCATCCCGGTGACATCAGGAACCTGATCATGCCTTATGTGTATTCCACTCAGTTCAAGTGCATTTTCATTGTTATTGGCTTTCACATAATTGAAGTCGCCTGATGAAACCTCTCCCGGAATATTCAGTGCATCCATTACATTTTTGGTTGCTTTATATTCACCAGATTTAGTTTTGGGAATGTTGTGAGCCAACTGAGTATCTTCTGCAAGATTGTGATGCATGTCAATACTGGTAGCAAAAACCTTGTCAGCTATCTCCTTAAATATTGGAGCAGCAACTTGTGACGCATAATAGAGGTTATTGTTTGGTGCATAAACCACTACTATACAACTGTACTTAGGGTTATCTGCCGGGAAATAGCCTACAAACGATGCCTGATACCTCACTTTGTCGATCTTATAACCGCCTTTCTGATAAGCTATCTGGGCAGTTCCGGTTTTACCGGCTATTTTAAACTGCGCATGCTTTAAAATTGTGGCGGTACCATTCTCAACCACTCCCTCCAACGCTCCTTGTACCATTTTTATAGTGCGGGCAGATGCAATAGAATCCCGAATTACTTCCGGACTAAACTTCTTAACTACCTGGCCCTTATTCTGTATCTCTTTTACAAAAAGAGGCTTCATCATTTTACCATTGTTTGCTACGGCATTATAAAAGGTGAGGATCTGTAGAGGTGTAAATGAACATTCATACCCAATGGACAAGTAGGGTAATGAAACCTTGGACCACAATTTATTGTCGGCGTTCCTCAAGATCGGCTGCGGCTCTCCCTGTATTTGAATTCCATGTCTCTCACCCAGTCCGAATGAACGCACACGATCAATGAAAGACTGTGGGTTGCGTGAATAATATTTAACAACCTCTTTTGATATTCCAACATTTGAACTAACCTCAAATACTTTCTGAAGTGGGATCACTCCATAACCACCTTCATGCGAATCTTTCATGATCCGGTTCGCATAACGTATCCTTCCATTTTGTGTGTCAACAAGATCATCAGTGCTTGCATAGCCATCTTCTATCATTGCCATGATAGAGGCGAGCTTAAAAGTTGAACCGGGCTCAGTGCTCTCTCCAATTGCAAAATTGTAATCCTCATAATAGCCTCCATCTTTTGTTCGTTGAAGATTTGCGATGGCTCGGATCTCACCTGTAGCGACTTCCATGAGTATTGCGCATCCTTTATCAGCATTATGCTGACTCAGTTGTGTATACAAAGAATTTTCTGCTACATCCTGAATGTTAATATCAATTGTAGTAACAGCATCATTACCATCATGAGGGTCTATCTGGTATTCATCACTTACAGGCTTCCAAACATTTCCTGCAATACGTTGCATGAGCCTAAGGCCTTTTTCACCTTTCAGATCTTCATCAAAAGCACCTTCAATTCCTATGGGCTGAATCCCATCACGACTATACCCGATGGTTCGCTCAGCAAGTAGTCGGAATGGTTTTTCTCTTCTGTTTTTTTGTTCAATGATCAAGCCACCTTTATACCTACCACTTCTGAATATCGGGAATGTCCTGACTTCAGTCATTTGACGGTAAGAAACATTACGCTTTAATAAAAAGTACCGGTTATTATCTGAGCGGGCATTTCTTAAAATGCGTTTGTATTCACCTGCTGGCTTATCCTTAAAAAGCCTTGCCAGGCAGATAGAAAGTGAATCAAGTTCTGTGGCAAAAACCTCTCTGGTTATGCCATCAGCAAGCATATCAACTCTCAGATCATAGATTGGTACCGAAGTAGCAAGCAAACGACCATCAACTGAATATATATTTCCCCTGGACGCTTCTATAGGCAATAGTCGGGTTGTAAGACTGTCTGCCTTAGCTCTCCAGTAATCGCCCTGAACAAACTGAAGGTTGCAAACCTGAATAATGATAGCCAGACCAAAGACTACCATGAAGGCGTAAACTGAATAAACTCTAATTAGGACCGACTTTCTGTTTTCGCCCATAAACGATCAGTTGTTTTCTTCTTGATTTGAATTTAAACTGACAATTATTTTTCGTGGAGCAGTAACCGACTCCTTAACTCCCTGAGCACTTACTTCTTTAGCAACAGCAGATTGTTTACTTACAAACATTAATTCACTTTTCCCTGATATATAATCTGCACGTAATGTTTTTAACTCTTTGTTGAGGGCATCGATCCGTCTCACTGTCTTTTCAGCCATATAGCTGTTGGCTATATATAAGATGGTAAGCAGTGTTCCATAGAAAATAAAAGGCATCACTTTAATCAGGGTATCGGTTTTGATGTAACCGAAAATATTCAGCACTTTTACATAGCGACGCGCAGCTTTAAATTTGACCGGCGATTTTTTTTCTTCAGCTTTAGGTTTTGGTGCTTGTTTAAATCGGTTCATATATCAGATCCTTTTACCTATTCTTAGTTTAGCACTTCTTGAACGCGGATTTCTTGTCATCTCCTCCTCAGTAGCAAGAATCGGTTTCCTGTTTACAGGCTCAAAACTTCTGCCTTGCTTGTTGCCATACAGATCTCTTTTATCTTCACCTGAAAGATTGCCGAGTTGGATGAAATTCTTGACCAAACGATCTTCAAGAGAATGGTACGACATCACCACAAGCCTTCCGTCCTTTTTTATTAGTCCCGGAGCCTGCTCAAGCAGATCCCTGAGTGCCGATAACTCATCATTCACTTCTATTCTTAGAGATTGAAACACTCTGGCAAGAAATTGTGTCTCTGCTTGCTTAGGAATGAATTTGGAAATGCAGCGTTTAAGATCTCCCGTTGTTCTGATAGGATTTACAGTACGACTTTCACAAATTGCTCTTGCCAGTTTTCGTGATTGGGTTATCTCACCATATTGGTAAAACACATCAGCCAGTCTTGACTCTTCATATTCGTTGATAACATTAAAAGCACTGAATTCTTGATCTTTGTTCATTCGCATATCAAGAACCTCATCTTCAAAACGTATTGAAAAGCCTCTTTCAGGGGCGTCGAACTGATGCGAAGAAACTCCCAGGTCGGCAAGCAAACCATCAACTTGGTCCACTTCCATATCTGAAAGCCTTTTACCAATGTTTCTGAAATCATCCTGCACCAGCATAAATTTTGGGTCTTCTATTTTGTTTCTCAGTGAATCTTCATCCTTGTCAAAGGCTATCAAACGCCCTGTTCTTAACTTTGACAGTATAGCACCTGAATGTCCTCCTCCCCCGAATGTTGCATCGATGTAAATTCCGTTCTCTTTTATTGCAAGGCCTTCAAGGCACTCACTAAGCATTACAGGTTCATGGTAACCTCTGCTATGCACGCTCCTCCGACCCTGGTTTACCCATTACCTCTTCAGCCAATGCAGCAAAATCATCAGATTCTGTTCCTTGCATTTCATTGAACTTCTGTTCGGACCAGATCTCGATCTTGTTTGCATATGCGGCAAGGATTATCTCCTTTTCAATGCCGGCATACTCAAGCAATCTCTTTGGTAACAGCAGTCTTCCTGTACCATCAAGTGCGAGTTCTGTTGCTCCACGATAGAAGAACCTCATGAATTCACGGTTCTTCTGAACGTAGGGATTCAGGGTGTTAACCTGAGAACTGATCCTCTGCCATTCGGTTAATGGGTAAAGGGCCAGGCAGTTTTCGAAACCACGATTCACAACAAATCGCTCCTGACTTTCAGGGGAAAGTTGCTTGCGGAGACCAGCAGGAAAGAGTATCCTTCCCTTGTCATCCATTTTGATTTCGTATTCGCCTAAAAACTGCGTCATAGCTGCTTGGTCTGGCTTTCACCCACCCCGAATGTGAACGGTTTTTTCATCCTTGTACTAAGGGGTGGGTAAAGGTAAAAAAATGTCTCCCACTTTTTACCACTATTTACCACAATTGTTGATAAATTATTTTCTGCAAGATACATTTATTCAGTCATGTATGTCAATACACCTACAGAATGACTATAAAACCTAGAATTAATGATTTTATTGTTTAATGGTAAAAAGTGGGAACTTTATAAAAACAGCAATTATCAAATACACAAAAATGTACCTTTGACCTATTAATTACACTCCAAAAATCAATTAGTAAGTGTCTGAAAACAAGAAGTTTATAGATATACACAAGGTTTTTCATGAGAAAAACCCATCATTATATAGGTGGACCCCAAATTTTCTTATCGATGCTCTTTCCCGACTCGTTCATGCTGAAGAGATAAATTTATTCATAGACACCTTTGGCCATCACTATAACCTTGAATTCGTTGATGATATCATCTCTGAATTTGGCGCCAAACCACAGTCTCATGGTTTGGAAAATATCCCTAAAACTGGGGGATGCGTGATCGCTGCCAATCACCCTTTGGGCGGACTCGATGCCATTGCACTCATACAATCTGTTGCGAAGACCCGTCCCGACATCAAATTCATAGTCAATGACGTTCTGCTGCAACTTGAAAACTTAAAAGAGATCTTTACGGGAGTAAACAAGTTCGGAAAGACCCGGTTGGGAGTACTCAGCAATATTGATGATCTCTATGCTTCAGGGATGGTGGTTATGATATTTCCGGCAGGGCTGGTCTCAAGAAGACAACCGGATGGTACCATCAGGGACCTTGAGTGGAAAAAAAGTTTTATTAGCAAGGCCAAAAAGTACAACGTACCGGTAATACCTACCTATATTGGGGGAACAAACACTTCCAGATTTTATTCACTGGCAAATTTCAGAAAGAAAATAGGTATCCAGGCTAATATTGAAATGATGCTGCTACCTGACGAAATGTATAAACAGAAAGGTAAAGCAATTCCTATTATATTTGGTGAGAAGCTTTTTCCTGAATCCTTTCCTTCTGAAATGAGTGATCAGGAAATAGCATCATGGGTGAAAGAAAAAGTTTATAATTTGCAAAATTAGCAACTGGTCTTGCTGATCAGATTTACTTAGCTTTGGTATATGCAGGAAATCATTCCTCCTATTGATAGAAAGATCTTACGTCAGGAACTTAATCCTGACAGATTTATTCGTCGTGTTAACAATGGGAACAACCTGATCTACATTATCAATAATCAGAATTCACCCAATGTAATGCAGGAGATAGGCAGGCTTCGTGAGGTTACTTTCAGAGAAGCCGGTGGCGGTACTGGCAAATCTATTGACATTGATCATTATGATATTACTGAAGCACCTTATCAACAACTTGTTGTCTGGAATCCTGATGATGAAGAGATTATTGGAGGATACAGATTCATCAAATGTGCTGATGCCGAAATGGATGATGAGAACAAATTAAAGCTGGCCACAACAGAGTTGTTTAAATTTTCGGATATTTTTCTAAAGGACTATATACCCTACACTATTGAACTGGGAAGATCTTTCGTACAACCCAGATATCAGCCTTCCAGTCAGAACCGCAAAGGTTTATTCTCTCTGGACAACTTATGGGATGGCCTGGGTGCATTGGTCATAGATAATCCGGACATTAAATATTTTTTCGGTAAGGTTACAATGTACACTCACTTTAACAAGGAAGCCCGGGATATGATCCTTGCTTTTATGCACTATTACTTTCCCGACAAGGATAAGCTTGTTACACCATATGTACCTCTGCCCTTAAACGGTGATGTCACTGAGTTTTTGAAGAAGCTGGAGGATTTAAATTATAAAGACGGTCACAGAATTCTGAATCGGGAAGTTCGAGACCTTGGTGAGAATATACCTCCACTTGTTAATTCTTATATGAACCTTTCTGCCACCATGAAAACTTTTGGAACCGCTTTCAACGACCACTTTGGAGATGTGGAAGAAACAGGCATCATGGTAACGATCAGTGAAATTTATGACTCAAAAAAAGAAAGACACCTGACCACTTATATCAAAGACAAACTAATTTAATTGGGCATGCATATTGAATCAGCAATCTTTCTTGAGTCTAATACAGATTTTAAGAAATGCCCAACGCCCAATTTGCCCGAGTTTGCATTTATAGGAAGATCTAATGTTGGTAAATCAAGCCTGATCAATATGATCACTGGTCATAAAAAAATTGCCAAGACATCTTCAACTCCCGGCAAAACTCAAACATTGAATCACTTTTTACTTAATAAAAAGTATTACATAGCCGATCTCCCAGGTTATGGATATGCTAAAACATCAAAGACAAACAGGAGAAAGTGGGAAAAGATGATACGTGACTATCTTTTTTTCAGGCCAAATCTCATGAATACTTTCATTTTGGTCGACAGCCGCCATAATGCACAAGCATCTGATCTTGAATTCATGGAATGGATGGGAGAGAATAGCCTCCCCTTTTCCATTATTTTCACAAAAACTGATAAGCTGTCAACCAATGCACTCCGTGAAGCTATTCCAAAATATCTGGAGGAACTATCAAAAACATGGGAAGAGCTTCCGGTATATTTCCTTACCTCAGCTGAAAAATCAACCGGCCGGGATGAAGTACTGGACTATATTGAAAAAGTATCTGTGGTCTTTGTACCACAATAACTGATCTATTTCAGAACACCTGCAAGCTTACCGAAATTCTGTGCAAACTCATTCATGGCTTCTGTAACCTCATCATCACCTGTTGCTTTTTGGTAAGTATCGGCCATACCTCTGATTGTTTCATACATCATATGCTGCATTTCTTCAACCATCATGGTCTTTGTCCACAAGTCTATTCTGTAAGTACACTCATCATTGCCATCCCATAATGATATCATTATTCCTTTACAGGGACGCGTTCCATCCATTCCTGAATCTGTAGCGGTCCATTCCATATTCACCGGATGTTTTGATTCATCCAGTTCAACCGTGATATTTATCTCTGATCTGTTCATATTATTTATTGGGTTTATATCCTGATGCTTCGAGAATTTGTAGTGCGTCGTTGTTATTCATTAATTGTTCGAGAGTAACCTCCTCATTTCTTTCCATATATCTGTTAACAATTTGCCAGCCGGTGTAAGCACCCACTTTACCGGGAGACTCTTCGGGAAACCCTTTAGTGGTTGGTCCTTCACTAACATATTTCATATACTCGGATGCATCAGTATTGAATAAAAGTTTATTCTCTATGAAAAACCCCCAGATGCTACTTTCATTGGCATCGCACCATGCCAGCTGTTTGCCGGAATATCCGGTCACTAATGTATCATTCAAATCAGGCGCAAGGTTTTTTATATAATAAATGACCTTCCCCTGATAAACCATTTGACTCAATAATTCATTCTTGACCTCAAGGGGGTCATAATCTGACTGACAAATTGCTCTCAGACAATTGGGAATGATATATTCTTTTGAAAACCGGCTTGATAAATATGTTGGAAAACCTATCAACTGATAGTAAGGATTATCTGACCCAAGGAACATGTCCAGGCCTATGCCCAGAATGCTGTCGGCTGTAACCACACCATAGTTAAATGCAGATAAATAAGTATACACTTTTGGAATAGTTTTGGATGGGAAATAGCTTTTACGAATCGACAGACTTTTTTGCAATTTTGACTCTAGTACATCCATAGTTGCATACCTGACCATGACACTATCATACAAAGCCGAAATATTAGTATCACTCACAAAAAAGCTCAGACTCAACGAAAGTAACGTATCATTTGACCCGCTCATAGACATGATATCATATGCGAACACATCTAAAAATGGGCCAAATTCATTTTTTAAAACAGCAAGTTCTTCCAAACTGATAGTGTCACCAAGGGAGAACAATTTCTGCTCAAACCGATTAAAAACCAATTCTTCTCCATTATCAGAAAAATCGGCTTCTTTTTCAGGACCACATCCTACTAACAAACCGGTTGTTAATAGAATAAAAAAAACTAAAAATACTTTGTTCATCTTTTTTGTAAACTTGCTTCATAAATCTATACGCTTCAAAAGTATGAAGAAACTTATTACAACTTCCGCTTTAATGGTATTGATCCTTTCAGGATCTTGGGCTCAAGCTCCCAGCCAAACTCTACACTTTGGGTTAAAGCTTGCGCCGATTCTTTCATGGTCAGACACTAATATTGAAGGACAGGAAGATGACGGATCTTCTATCGGTTTTATTTATGGACTTATGACCGACTTCCGGTTTACCGAGAATTATGCCTTCTCAACTGGTATTGAGCTATCCCAAAGAAAAGGAAAAACCAAACATAACACTCTGGACTATTCCACTAAATTCGATTTTCAGTATATCGATCTTCCTGTTGCTTTGAAGTTAAGTACCAATGAGATAGGATATATGAAATACTTCGGAAAATTTGGATTCATACCGGGTTTCAATGTAAAGGCCACTTATGATATAGATTCTAACGAACCTGCTGTTCCAAGTGTTAAAGACAAAAAATTCAGCAGTGAGGTGAACATATTCAATGTCGGGTTAATTATTGGGGTTGGTGCCGAATACAATATAAGTGGAAAAACATCGCTTATGGTGGAATTGCTTTATAACAATGGCTTCATTGATATTTTGAAGGAAAATAACACCCAGTTAAAAACTGATTACATAGCCCTGAACCTTGGGGTATATTTTTAAATTTCAGCACTTAGCCGGTTAAATAATCATTAGTACTTTTACAGCTCAACCTCAAGCTGTGAAGATCGCTCTTGCACAAATCAACTGTCACATTGGAAACTTCCAGGGAAACTCGGAGGTGATCCTTAGATTCATTGATAATGCAAGATCGGAAGGCGCTGACCTAATAGTGTTTCCCGAGCTTGCCATTAGTGGCTACCCTCCGCTTGATTTTCTGGAATTCAATCATTTCACAAAAGAATGTGAAAAGGCAATTAGTCTGCTTGAAAAGCATTCAAATGAAATTGATATCATAATTGGCTCTCCTTCGATCAACCCTGTGAAAGAAGGAAAGAATCTTTATAACAGTGCATACTTTATCTCAAAAGGGAAAGTTCAAAATATCATTCACAAAACACTGCTACCCACATATGATGTTTTTGATGAATACAGGTACTTTGAACCTAACCATAAGTTTGAACTGATTTCATCGAATGGAATAAAGATCGCTCTCACTATTTGTGAGGACCTTTGGAATGAGGAGGATGATCCTATGTACATTAATTCACCCATGGATGAATTGATGAAACAAAAGCCTGATCTTATCATTAATATCGCTGCTTCACCTTTTGATTATGATCATGAATTCAAGAGAAAGTCAATACTTCAACGTAATGTGACCAAGTACAAAATCCCTTTATTTTACGTAAATCATGTAGGTGCTCAGACCGACCTTGTTTTTGACGGAGGATCAATGGCCATAAATTCTTCCGGAGTTATCTGTCATGAATTAAAATATTTCGAAGAAGATCAAAAGACCATTGATCTTGATCAACTCAAAAATTCGAATCCTGTAAAGCGTAAGGTCAGTAGTAAAATTGAAAAGATTCATGCAGCAGTAAGAATCGGTATAAAGGACTACTTTAATAAAATGGCCTTTACTAAAGCTACCCTTGGGCTGTCAGGAGGCATTGACTCTGCCGTTGTGTTGGTTCTGGCTGTGGAAGCGTTGGGGAAAGAAAATGTGTTTCCGGTTCTCATGCCTTCACCATTCAGTTCCGAGCATTCCATATCAGACTCCATTGATCTTTGCAAAAATCTTGGGATCGAAAATCAGATCATTTCTATCAACAGGATCTATGATGAGTTTTTATCAGCTCTTAAGCCGCATTTTGAAGGTTTGCCATTTAATGTGGCAGAGGAGAATATTCAGGCCAGGATCCGGGGCACTTTGCTCATGGGGCTGTCAAATAAGTTTGGTTACATCTTGCTCAACACTTCCAACAAAAGTGAACTGGCAGTTGGTTATGGCACCCTTTATGGGGATATGTGTGGCGGCCTTTCTGTGATAGGCGACCTTTATAAGACCGACGTGTATGAGCTTGCAGAACATCTTAATATGAACAGTGAGTTGATCCCATCAAATATCATCACTAAAGCTCCCTCAGCAGAATTACGTCCTGATCAAAAAGATTCCGATTCTCTCCCCGATTATGATTTGCTTGACAAAATACTTTATGAATATATTGAGCGGCAACAAGGCTACGATCGTATCCTGAAAGCAGGGTACGATAAACATACTGTTCAGAAGGTATTGAAACTTGTTAACAGTAATGAATATAAACGCTATCAGCTTGCTCCCGTGATACGAGTTTCGTGTAAATCATTCGGATTCGGCAGAAGAATGCCGCTGGTTGCAAAATATCTGGGTTAACAATTGTTAAGAATTAAAGAGATCAAACGATCTCCCAAACTTCTTTCCCTCTCAGCAATTTGTCAAGATCCCCTTCACCCAACTTCTCTGTAGCCCTTTCAACCTGAAGGTTTATATCGCTATCGTATGTTTTTCTGTCTTCTGTATAGAATACCCCGAATGGGCGTGGAAAGTGATCAGGTTTTAATGCAGGGTTATCGAAGAACCTGCCCAGTATTCCTGCCTTTACACGATCTTTTTCATCATGAACCCAAAGATCATCAGGTGATGCAGATGCGCCCAACTCAACCACTTTAGGGGTAAACCCATCTAACTTAATTCCCTTTTCATTTTCTTTTCCAAAGATCAAAGGTTTGCCATCTTCCACAAACAGAGTTTCCTCTTTTTTAGTTGCTTTATCAGTAAAGATCTCAAAAGTGCCATCATTGAATACATTACAATTTTGGTAGATCTCAAGGAATGAAGTTCCGGAATGCGCATGTGATCTTCTTAACATATCCTTAAGATGTGTTGGGTCACGATCCATTGAACGGGCTATAAACGTACCGTCTGCACCTATTGCAAGTGCAATAGGATTAAAAGGATGGTCGAGAGATCCAAATGGAGTTGATTTGGTAACCTTGCCTTCTTCAGATGTAGGGGAGTATTGCCCTTTAGTCAATCCATAGATCTGGTTGTTGAAAAGCAAAATATTCAAATTGAAATTTCTTCTCAGTATATGAATAAAGTGGTTACCTCCTATAGACAACGCATCTCCATCACCCGTTACAAGCCAAACACTAAGGTCAGGGCGGGTAGCCTTCAGCCCGCTGGCTATAGCAGTTGCCCGACCGTGGATGCTATGCATACCAAAAGTTTCCATGTAATATGGAAATCGTGACGAACATCCGATTCCTGAAATAAAAACGATCTTTTCTTTTGGAATCCCCAATTCGGGTATCACTGTTTGTGCTTGTTTTAATATTGAGTAGTCACCACATCCCGGACACCATCTTACATCCTGATCAGTAACAAGATCTTTAGAAGTGAACAATGGTTGTGGACTGGAGGTTGATATATCTGACATATTGAATGGTTTCTATTTTTACTAATTACTTTTTCAGGAGTTCAGTGATCTTGTCTTTTATCTCAGAAGCGGTAAATGGCATTCCCTGAACTTTATTGAGTGCAATTGCAGGAATCATATATTTATCTCTGATAACTCTTATAAGCTGCCCACTGTTCATTTCAGGGATCAACACATGCTCAAAATTATAAAGGAGTTCACCCAGGTTCTTAGGGAATGGTTTAATATAACGTACCTGTGCATGCGAAACATCATAACCCTCTGCCCTGGCATCAGCCGCAGCAGTTTTTATTGCTCCAAAGGTTGAACCCCAGCCGAGCACAAGTAGCTTTCCTTTATCACTACCTGAGTCTACTTTAATTTCAGGGATATAATCTGCGATCTTCTCAACCTTGGCTTCCCGCATATTAACCATAAACTCGTGATTCTCCGGATCGTATGATATATTGCCAGTCTCATGTTCCTTCTCAAGTCCTCCAATTCTGTGTTCTAGGCCTTTAGTACCAGGGATTGCCCAGGGTCTGGATAGTTTTTCATCCCGCTTGTAGGGTAAAAACTTTTCTCCTTCTTTGGCAGACGCATAGGTGACTTTTATTTCTGAAAGATCTGCAGACTTGGGAAACTGCCAAGGTTCCGCTCCGTTAGCTATATAACCATCCGACAGAAACATAACCGGTGTCATGAATTCAATTGCTAGTTTACAAGCTTCAAATGCTGTTCTAAAACAATCAGCTGGCGAAGTGGCTGCAATTACCGGCATAGGCGCTTCACCATTTCTTCCGTATAACGCCTGCATAAGATCAGATTGTTCTGTCTTGGTTGGCAATCCTGTTGAAGGCCCGCCTCGCTGAATATTGCAGATTACTAGAGGGATCTCTAACATCACTGCCAATC
This sequence comes from Bacteroidota bacterium, assembly GCA_024643795.1. Classification (GTDB taxonomy): domain Bacteria; phylum Bacteroidota; class Bacteroidia; order AKYH767-A; family OLB10; genus JAHEMF01. The sequence goes on from JAHEMF010000022.1 coordinate 24,032, forward strand.
CCATTGCCTCTCCTTTTAAAGCAATACCAGGTCCTGATGAGGCGGTAACGCCAAGGTGTCCACCAAAAGAAGCACCTATTGAGGAACAGATCGCGGCAATCTCATCCTCAGCCTGAAATGTCCGTACGCCAAAATTCTTGTACTTGGCAAGTTCATGTAAAATGTCTGATGCTGGGGTGATCGGATAAGTTCCATAAAACATCGGAATTCCCGCTTTTTTTGAAGCTGCGATTAAACCCAAAGCTGCAGCCTGATTCCCCATGATATTACGGTAAATACCGGGTTTCATTTTCGCAGGATTAACAATATACCGTGTCTCTATAGCTTCAGTTGTTTCACCATAAGCATATCCTGCTTTTAACACTTTGATATTAGCATCAAGTACATCTTGTTTTTTGGAAAATTTCTCAGTCAGGAATTTAATACTGTTATCAAGCTCCCTGTTATACATCCAATACAAAAATCCCAAAACAAACATGTTTTTGGAACGGTCAATCTCTTTTGTTCCCAATCCTGAATCAACCAATGCTGCCCGGGTAAGTTTGGTTACATCAATCCTGACCAAACGATAGTTACTGAGTGAATCATCCTCAAGTGGATTTTTTCCTTCAGGCACATTTGCCAACCTAAGATTTTTGGCATCAAACCCTTCTATATTTGCAATTATAGTACCTCCACTTTTCAGATGGCGTAAATTTGATTTTAATGCTGCTGCATTCATCACTACCAAAACATCACATCTATCGCCAGGAGAATAAATATTCACACTTCCAAAATGTATTTGATATCCTGATACACCTGCAAGGGTTCCTTGTGGAGCTCGTATTTCTGCAGGAAAATCCGGAAAGGTGCTTATATCATTCCCAAAAAGTGCGGCTGTGTTAGTGAATTGCGTTCCGGTAAGCTGCATACCATCCCCTGAATCACCAGCAAACTTGATGATAACCCTCTCTAAAACCGAATTATTTTGATCCATTTGAATGTATTATGATGTTGATCTGTAATATGATTTAACGGTTACAAATTTAGTGTGAAAAAAAGGATGGAACAAAATTGAATATGAACCCGGTAGCTCAACTTATTCTATTTATATTCAATTAGTTAAGATAATTTTAAAAATCTTAATAGAAGTTGAAAAACTTCCCGGAGCGTAAATTATGCTTGCTGTGTATTGAGCCCGAATGCTATATGATGAATACTCAGTCCCTGAGCCAGAAATCTCTTCTCATAAGTGGTTTGGACCTCTGTCAACACACCTTCCTTATGATCTGAATATATATCGTCACTATGGCTTATCAGTTCCAGACCCTCAGCTTTTATGACCTCCAGAGTATATTCGTACAATGGTCTGTTATCAGTCTTCAAGTGGATGACCCCACCAGGTGCAAGTAGCCTTTTGTAGATAGTAAGAAATTTTGGTGAGGTAAGCCGCTTTCTAGTCCTGGAAAGCTGAGGTTGAGGATCAGGAAAAGTGATCCATATTTCTGCAATCTCATTCGTATCAAAAAATGCGGCCAACTGATCAATATGAGTCCGCAGAAATGCGGCATTTAAAATGTTTTCATCATTTATTGTTTTAGCGCCTCTCCATATCCTTGCTCCTTTGATATCAACACCTATATAATTGTTCTGAGGATTTCGTTTTGCGAGACCAACAGTATATTCACCTTTACCGCAACCCAGTTCAAGAATTAAAGGTTGGTTATTGTTGAATACTTTCTTATTCCAGTTACCTCTTAATTCATAAACCCGGTCGAGGAACATACCTTCCGGTTGAAAAACACGCTCAAGAGTTCTCAACTCTTCAAACCTCTGAAGTTTCTTTTTTCCCATACAGGTTGCGAAAATACAAATCCCAAGTGTGCTAATATCATACATTTGTAAGGCGATGGACGAATCTTTTAAAAAGGCCAGAGTACTTGTAGCACCTCTCAATTGGGGCATGGGGCATGCAACTCGCTGCATTCCGGTGATTGAAGAGCTGGAAAAACATGAATGTGATATAATTCTCTCAGCATCCGGAACCGGCAAATTAATATTGGCTGATCATTTCCCTAACCTACCGTTTGTTCATATTCCAGACATCGAAATCCGTTATGGCAGTCATTTACCAATATGGCTCATGATGCTTAATCAGTCAGCAAAATTTTTCAGAACTTATCGAAAGGAACATTATCAGCTGAGTAAGATTATAACCAATGAAAAGATCACCCACGTTATTTCTGATAACCGGTATGGGTTGTATTCAAAAAAAGTTAAATGTGCAATTATCACACATCAGATCAATATACAGACTCCGGGATTTCTTTCTATTTTTAAACCTATTGTAAATACAATCTCAAAAAGATTTATAAATAAATTTTCAGAATGCTGGATACCAGATAATGAAGAAATAAACCTATCTGGCAAATTAAGTAAGTCTGACAGTATAAAAATTCCGGTTTATTTGTCAGGTATCTTATCTAGATTCAAGAGATCAGCAGAAATATCACAAAAAAAATATGATGCTGTTGCTGTGTTGTCAGGTCCTGAACCGTCCAGGTCAGCGTTTGAAAAAAAGATTATTGAAGAGTTGGGGGTTTATGGTAAACCCAGTCTGCTGGTGAGAGGGGTTTCAAATTCTTTGGACCCTGTTTTCAACATTCCGGATAATATAGATGTGAGATCACTTATTACCGATGCGGAACTGATAAAAATTCTTCATCCCGACACCCTTTATATAGGAAGGTCAGGTTATTCAACTTTGATGGATCTATTGGTATTAGATCACTCAAAAGTGTTGTTTGTACCCACTCCGGGGCAAACAGAACAGGAGTATCTCGCAAGGAATATAAGTGCAAAATTTGGATTTCCTTTTCAGTTGCAGAACGAATTAACAATTCCCGATAAAGTAAATGGATCATGGAAAAACAACTTGCATATGCAAACTTCGCTGCCAAAGCTTGTAACCAATTTTCTGCGTTCCAATAAATCATAATTATATTATCTACTTTTGCTCCTATGTGGTTACCGGATAAACTATCCGGTATTAAAAGGGAAAATGGTGTAATTCCGTTACAGTCCCCGCTGCTGTGAAACCTGCGTGTTTCAGGTATTTTATACCACTTCCACCCCTCCCCGGGGTGGTGGGAAGGTTACCTGAAGAGGTTGAGTCAGAAGACCTGCCATGATAAAAATGGTGATCAAGCTTTCGGAGGAAAAGCACTGATCCAGGTATAAAATAGTATCCGGCTCAGCATCATTTAGTAAATCTGTTTCATTGCCATGAAAAAGGCAATCATTGTATGTTTACTCATTCTGTCAAATCAATTGTGTTTGGCATTCATTTTCCTGCCTGATGATACCATGGCTATCAGGTCGGTTACTATAACCTCAAACAGACCAGAAATATTTTCTCCTGCGCGGCCTACTTTTGAAATTGATAGTGCTGCTATTTCAAGAAATCAATATAGCTCTCTTGGGTCATTACTTCGTAAAGAGTCACCTGTACATATTAAAAGCTACGGCATGGCAGGGTCGTCTACCGTATCAATCAGGGGACTTGAACCCAGGCACACTCAAATATCATGGAATGGGTACAATATAAATTCAACTTCTTTGGGCGTATCTGACCTTTCATTAATACCAACATACTTTCTGGAAAGCATATCCATAATGAGAGGTGAACTTTCTACAGCTTGTGGCACATCATCTCCCGGAGGTGTTATATCTATGAATGTCGGCACTCCCGGCTTTAAGAAGGATCTCAAGATTGACCTGTATGCTTTTGCCGGCAGTTATAAAAATTCCGGCACCGGATTCACATTGATTGCTGCCAATAAATTTATTGAGAGCAAAAGTCGATTTTATTTTCAATCATCCAAAAATGATTTTTCATTTTACAATACAGCTGTTGCGGGAGCTCCTGAACAGGAAATGACCAATGCTGAACTTACCAATATTGGATTAACGCAGGATTTTTCATTTAAGCTTAGCAACACGAGTTATTTATCTGCAGGAGTGTGGTACCAGAACACCGAACGCGGCATCCCACCTCTCATGACCATACCATCGAGCGAAGCCGGTCAAAAGGATAGCCTGATCAGAACTTATGTGAGATATCAGAAACATACTGGTAAATCAATACTCACATTGGGTGGTGCATGGTTTAGTGAAGACCAAAAATACTGGGATGATGCCACAGGTTTAAATACTCAATATAATGTTAGGAATGGATACTTAAATGCAGACCTAAGGTATCATATCTCTCCGGCTATTGTTTTAAATACAGGCATCATGTACAATAATTGCGGGGCATCATTTGATGAATATAATGGACATCAGTCGCGTTCCATTACTTCTTTGTTTGCCGGATCAACTTTTAGTCCGAACAAAAGGACCGAGTTTTCTATATCAATAAGAAAAGAGTTCGGAACAATTGAAACTCCTACTATACTAGCACATATTGAATCAAAATATACCGTTATTGCTGACAAACTTTCTGTGATGGTATCGGGCGGTAATGTCTTCAATGCACCTACCTTAAATGATCTTTTCTGGACCCCTGGAGGAAATCCGGAGCTTGAAAGTGAAAAAGGTTATGGCGCTGAGTTGGGGTTGATTCTTGGCAATGGAATAAAACTTCCAAATCTGCAGATATCCTATTACATTAATAAAATTGATAATTGGATAAAATGGTATCCAGGCCCAAATGGATATTATGAAGCAGCAAACATTAAACAAGTGAATGCTCATGGGTTGGAGGTAACAGGAAGTTACTCAAGGGTGATCTCACATTATCAATTGAATGGCCGGATTTGGTATAACTGGTGCAGATCTGTAACCAGTAAAACAGATGAACCCTATTCATCATCTTCAATTGACAAACAGCTCATCTACATCCCGGAACACTCAGGTGGCATGCAGCTCTCGATCTCAGTATCAGGATTTACTTTTGCATATAATCAATCCTATACGGGATATCAGTATGTTAAAAGTGATAACACACAATGGCTTGACCCATATTTAATTGGGAGTTTTAATATTCAAAAAACATTTACCATAAATAATTTTCACATAAGTGTTTTTGGAGATGTAAATAATTTATTTGATGAAACATACCAGATAATTGCGTGGCGACCTATGCCCGGAAGATGGTATTTAGCAGGAATAAGATTAAGTATTTGATTTATTATAAAATTATATCATGATGAGACTACAGACTATTTTGGTCACAATTTTAACAGTACTGACATTTAATGCATGTAAAAAAGATAAGCAGACAGACCCAACTCCTCAGGCAGGTAGCAAAGGGGTGTATGTAGTAAATGAAGGCGCATTTGGTAATAGTGATGCTACCGTATCGTATTATGACAAGAGCTCACAAACCATGATTAGCAACATGTTCTCAAATGCCAACTCACTTCCTCTGGGTGATGTAGCTCAATCAATGATTATATCAGGTAGTTCAGGATTTGTTGTTGTAAACAATTCTAAAAAAGTAGAAGTGGTTAATATCAATGATTTTACATCACAGTCAACCATAACAGGTTTCAGCGGACCCAGGTATATGCTCATACACAATGGTGCAGGCTATGTAACGGACTGGTTTTCTGACGATGTTAAAATTGTAGACCTTAACACTATGTCTGTCACCGGCTCAATACCAACCGGAACAGGACCCGAACAGATGGCGCTTGTGAACGATCGCATCTTTGTTTGCAATATTGGCGGATGGGGTAGCGACAGTACCATTACTGTGATCAATACTGCATTGCAGGCAGTAGAAGCAACAATAAATGTTGGTATTAATCCCAACAGTATTTCAACTGACCTAAACAATAATATCTGGATCCTTTGTGGAGGTTCTACCGGGCCCGACTTTATTGGAGGTACTGCGGATGATATTGCAGGTTCACTTTACAAAATTGACCCTTCAAACTATAACATTACCTACCAGCAAACACTTCAGCAATTTGATCATCCTTTGAAGCTGACATACAGTTCTATTTCCAACCAGTTGTATTTTCTTATGGGATCAGATGGTTACACAGGTAAGGTAGTATCACTTGACCCTTCTATTCCTGGCAACGGGTCAACGCAGATCAACGCAAGAACATTTTATGGACTAGGTGTTGATCCATATGATGGATTGATATATGCAGGAATGGCACCCGGCTTTAGTCAGAATGGGTATGTGTTCCGGTTTCAAAATACTGGAACATTAATTGATTCTATGGAAGTAGGAATAGCTCCCAATGGATTTGCATTCAAAAACTGATCTACTGAACCCTTGTAATGATAGTGGATGTGGTGATGGTATTAGACAAATGCCCTGCCCTATCTTTAATATACAACTCATATCTGATAGTATCATTTATCTTTAAAATATTGTAATCAATATTGATCTGCACTGATCCTTTAAGAGAGGAATTATTACCAGAAGGCTTAAGGTAAGGTAAACGATATTCTAAGGGAGCGGCAAGGTTAGCTTCTGTAAAAACTCCATTTTTCAATTCAAAAAGTTTTGCAAAAATATCGCGATCACTGGTATTAGACTCAGGCGTACCTATATCACCATCTCCATCATTGAAATCAAAGATCAACTCCAAAGAATCCTGATTATTTTGAGAGGTATATTTCACGAGGCTCACAAAGCTTATTTCAGGCGTAATTGGAAAAGAGTCATCCTTTTTACATCCTGCACCTATTCCAAACACAATAAACATCCCCGTAAGGGTGATCCAAACTCTTTTACCCATACTGTAAAGTTATGAAATTGGATAGTTTAGTGGAATACAATTGATACTATTATATTCGTAAGCAAAACGTAATATTATGGCTCTTATTCTCCCAGTAAAAGGTATTAGTCCGGTTTTCGGCGAAAATTGTTTTTTGGCACCCAATGCTACTATTACCGGAGAGGTTGTTATGGGAAACGACTGTTCAGTATGGTTTAATGCAGTAGTGAGGGGTGATGTTCATTCCATAACCATCGGAAACCGTGTCAATATTCAGGATCAGGCAGTTATTCATTGCACTTATCAAAAAGCAAAGACCATAATTGGTGATAATGTATCTATAGGACATTCCGCTTTAGTTCACGGCTGCACATTAGAAGAGAACGTATTGATTGGAATGGGAGCTATAGTTATGGACCATGCTGTTATAGGTAAAAACTCAATGATAGCTGCCGGAGCGGTGGTGTTGGAAAACACGGTAGTTGAACCGGGCTCAATTTATGCCGGTGTGCCTGCCCGGAAAGTGAAGCAGATGACACCTGAACACTTCAAAGAGATCAATGAACGTATTTCCAATAACTATGTAATGTATGCCTCATGGTATGACGCAATAAAATAGTGTAGATTACACTTTCAAAATAGCGATGTGGCAAAAAAAAGAATAAAATCAGACAGCTGTTTAAATTGTGGGGCAACTTTCTCTACCGATGTTAACTATTGCCCTGATTGCGGGCAGGAAAATGATAACAAACGACAGCCAATTTCTTATGTGCTTTTAGATCTTGTACAAAATTTTCTTTCTCTTGACTCGAAAGTCGCCAACAGTATTATCCCGATTCTTTTCAAACCGGGTTTTCTTACACTGGAATTCATTAAAGGACGTAGACAAACATATATTCACCCTGCCCGTCTATTCCTGACTCTTGTAGTTGCCTACTTTCTGTTGTCGTCCTTATTAAGCTCAAGTCTGCCAAATGGAGGGAAATCCCCTGTGACTGTGACAATTGATACAACAGGAAAATCACAAAACCTGAATTTTTCCGTTCCAAATCCGGCTTATAATGATGAATACCTTAAAAATATTGAAGAAAATGTGGAGCCTGACACCAATAGTGTATTCAGCTCATATGGCAAAATCAGAGATCTGCTTGATGGTGGTGTCACAGACGTTGAGATTTTACTTGACTCGCTTGGTAAAGAAAGGACTCTGTCAAACAAATTTACATACATGTGGATCATGAAAATTGTGAATTATAATCAGGCTGAATTCTCAAAATATCTGCTAGATAAATTACCCTGGATGATCTTTTTATTCATGCCGGTATTTGCTTTACTATTAAAACTATTTTTTTATAAGCAAGATAAATTTTATATCGATCACCTTATATTTTCATTTCATGTTCACTCGTTCATTTTCATGCTACTCATAATAGCAACACTAGTAGCCTGGAGTACTTCTGTTACGCTGGAAGCATTAGTGACCATAATATTTATCATTTATGCTGTTATAGCATTGAAAAAAGTTTATGATCAAGAGTGGCGCACTACGATCTTTAAATCTATTTTGATATTTTTAAGTTATAGCGTATGCGCGATCATCTGCTCATTACTATTTCTTGCAGTTTCATTCATATTATACTGAATCTGCTATTTCCAAAGATCAAGGTGCTCAAGTTTTAACTTGCCTTCAAAAAAGATCTTGGTACTCTTTTCAAAAGAGCTTGTATAATCTGAGATATAAAAATGGTGGTCACCACTCCTTTTGGTGCAGAGCAGTTTCCTGGCATTTAATATTGAGTGTATTCTGGAGGCAACTATCTCAGCACTGTCAACTATCCACACCTTTCCGTTGTAGTATTCGCTGATCTCTGGCTTTATCAGGGGGTAGTGAGTACATGCAAGGATCAATGCATCTATATTTTTTAGGCGTGGCTTTGACAAATAGCTATTAATGACCGTACGACTGATATTATTATTAAAAAAACCTTCCTCGATCATTGGAGCCAGCAAAGGTGTTGCTACAGAAACAACTTCCAGGTCCCGGTTAACATTTACAAGTTGATTTGCATATTCACCTGACCGAATGGTTGCTCTGGTACCTATCACACCAATTTTCTTCATCTTTTTGGATCGGCTCACTTTATCAACAACTGGTGAGATCACATCCAAAACAGGGCATTTTTCACCAATGTTATTTTTTACATGATCATATGCTATGGAAGAAGCTGTATTACATGCTATCACAATGATCTTACACCCTTGTGAGAATAAAAATTCAGCTATTTTAAGTGAATAATTTTTTATTGAGCCCGGAGCCTTATCGCCGTAAGGTAAATGTGCAGTATCACCAAAATAAATTATTCTTTCAAGTGGCATCCTTGCTTTAATAGCATTTGCTACGGTTAAACCACCTATCCCGGAATCAAATATCCCGATAGGTGCTGAAGGTTTGGGCTTAGGGTGTTTGGCTTTCAAGTTGAAGAAATAATAATTAGCAAACATAAAAAAAGCCATCCATTAAGGATGGCTTTGTGGTAATAATTACCGTTACCTTATTTCAGGCCAAGTTTTGATTTCACCAAAGGCATGATATCATCTGAATCCTGTGCAAAAAGTACTACACCTACACTAGTGTCGAGAATATAAGAATAGTTCTTCTCTTTAGCCACAGCCTGGATAGCATCTTCTGCTTTCTTAACAATAGGGGAGTAAAGATCCTCCTTCTTTTTTTGAATCGATTGCTGAGCATCATCCTGGAACTCCTGGATTCTGCCTTCAAGATCATTGATCTCTTTGGCTTTTGCTTGCTTTACAGGGTCAGGCATTGTTGCCTCATTAGCACGGTATTCATTGATCTTACTCTGATATTCAGCTGACATGGTCTTAAGCTGACTTTCAAGAGACATTCCAAACTTCTGCAATGTTGAATCTGCAAGCTTGGTTTCAGGCAACATTGCCAGTAGTTCAGTTGAGTTAATATGTCCGAATTTTAAATTCTGAGCATATGTTGAGAAAGCTGAACACAAAAATACAAGTGCAGCAATTTTAAGGGTCTTCATCATTATTACTTATTTTAAATTTATATTATCTAGGTTTAATATCTGTATCTCGGGAATCAGGAGCTGTAGAACCCCCACCTTGAGAAGGTGAAGTTTTAGGTGAACTTCCTGATGATCCCGAACTTCCTGAGGAAGAACCACCGGATTCAGGAACTTTATATCCCAGTTGCTCCAGGATATAGTCACTCTTATCATATCTTTCATTGGCATAAAGCATGATAAGATCACTTGATTTGTCAAAAACTGCGGCATAACTTCTGTCCACTGCCATTTTTTGGATAGCGTTATAGATCTTATCCTGCAACGGCTTGATCAACTCCTGCTTCTTTTTGAAGATCTCACCTTCATAACCGAACTTTTGCTTTTGAAATTCCTTCACTTCTTTCTCTTTATCAATTATCTCACTTTCTCTTTTCCTTTTCATTTCCTCGGTTAGTAGGATCTGATCGGCCTGGAAATCTTTATAGAGTTTGTCAATGTGAGTGTATTTCTCTTCAATTTCCTTTTGCCAAGAGATAGAAAGTTGATCTAACTGTTGTTGTGCGGCCTTATATTCAGAAATGTTCTCAAGAATATATTCTGTATCGACCCAACAATATTTTTGTGCAGAAACATTAAATGCCAATGCCAACAGAGTGAAAATAATCGATAACCGTTTCATTTTGAATTAATTTTAAGAGTTTGCAAATTTATACTTTTTTTACAACTGCTGGCCGATAGTAAAGTGGAATTGTCCCCCACTTTTGCCTGTTTGGCCAGGAATATTGTCTATTCCATAACCCCAATCCAGACCTAAAAGACCAAACATTGGGAGAAAGATCCTAATACCCCCACCGTAAGCCCTCTTAATATTGAAAGGGTCATAATCACGGAATTGGTTGAAGGCATTACCGGCTTCCACAAACCCCAGTATATAAACTGTTGCTGAGGGGTTTAGAGAAATCGGATATCTAAGCTCCAAGGTGTACTTATCATAAATTGTGCCACCTCCTGCAGGATTAAGAGAATTATTTGGATATCCCCTCTGTGCAATGATCTCACGGCCATCCAGAGAAAATCCTGAAAGTCCGTCACCACCCAGATAAAACCGCTCAAATGGAGGAGGACCAATATCCTCGTTGTAATATCCGAGAAAGCCAAAATTCAACCTTGAATAAAACACCAGCTTATTCCAAGCTACAGGAGCATACCATTGAGTTTCAAATTTCCATTTATGATATTCGATGAAGCGATACTTAACCTGATCAGGTGCGATCTTATAATTAATGTTATTAAACAATGAATACGGCGGTGTGAACTGCACTGTAAAAGAAGTCTTAGCACCAATTCTTGGATAGATAGGAGCATCAATGCTGTTTCTGGAAATGGATTCTGTAAAACTCAGGTTGTTGCTGTAACCATCCTGAAAGAGGAATGTGGTATTATAATTATCAAGCTGATAATGCTGGAAACTCACCTGATGATAAACGCTGAAGAAGTCATCAGGCCACTGAAGTCGTTGTCCCAACCCTACTGATACACCATTAATGGCAATCGACTGACGGTTAATATCTGTTTTTTTGAGACCGTTACTTTGTATTGAACGATAAACTGAAAATGACAAAGCATTTGGTTTTTTACCACCTAACCAAGGTTCAGTAAATGATGCACTATATGATTGATAAAATTTTCCATCTGTTTGGACTCTGAGGCTCAATCGCTGTCCATCACCTGATGGAAGAGGTGCCCATGCTCCTTTTTTGAAAAAATTACGAGCACTGAAGTTATTGAATGATAGTCCAAGTGTTCCAACGATCTGACCTGCTCCCCAACCACCTGAAAGTTCGAGTTGGTCAGAGGGTCGTTCTTCTACTACATATTCAATATCTACAGTTCCATCTTCCGGATTCGGTTTTGGGTTTACACCTAGTTTCTCCTGATCGAAATAACCCAATTGGGCAAGCTCACGCTGGGTCCGGATAATATCCGACCGACTGAACAACTGACCCGGCTGAGTCCGGATTTCCCTCATAATAACCCTGTCATTGGTTTTCGTATTACCGGTAACCGTTACCCTGTTGATACGAGCCTGCTTTCCTTCATAGACCCTCATCTCGTAATCAATATTCTGCCCTTCAACCATGACCTCAACAGGAGTTACCTGAAAGAACAGATAACCATTATCCATATACATGGAGGTTATATCCCTCCCGGAAGGGCTGCCAAACAAACCCATATCAAGCTTTTTCTGGTCGAATACATCACCTCTTGAAATACCCAGTATACGATCAAGTTCAAAAGCAGAATATTTGGTGTTACCGATCCAGCTGATATTTCTGAAATAATATTTATCCCCTTCTTCAACATTCATTTCAATATTGACAGTATTTCCGGGGATACGATATACTGTATCCCATGTGATCACCGCATCCCGAAAACCCTCATCACGATACTTAGCTTCAACTTTCAGTTTGTCTTTTTCAAAATTTTCCGGCGTATATTTCGACATAGTAAATATGCTATACCATCTTTTCTGCTTGGTGTTTTTCATGGAACTTTTAAGCTTCCCTTCAGGGACCTGTGAAGCACCATTTATTTTTATATCATTGATCTTTATCCGGTGACCTTTATCAACATTCATGGTCATGACCTGGCTGTTGCTGATCTCTTTTTCGTCTTCAGTAACTATATCAACTTTAACATCCAGAAATCCCTTCTCAACAAAATATTTTGATATCTCTGTATGAGTAGTATTGATCAGGTTGTCATTTATGATCTTGCCACTTACCAACTTGATCCTGTCACGAAGCTTATCAGCTTCAGATTTAGTTACTCCTTTAAATGAAAACCTTGATAAGCGAGGGCGTTCCTGGAGCTGGATATCTAAAAATATCACATTACCTTCTACTTTCTCAGCCACTATTTTAATATCAGAGAGCAGCCCCTGTTTCCATAAGTTTTCAATTGCCCCTGAAAACTTTTCACCGGGTACCTCTACTTTATCTCCGACCTTAAGCCCCGATAGAGTTCTGAGAACATCAGCATCCAAATACTTGATTCCAGTAACTCTGATACCCCCAATTTCAAACTCCCTGGGATTGGAGTAATCAATTACATCTTCGCCATCCTCGGTAACAGATACCTGGGCATAAGAAAAAGCCGGAAGCAATAATAGAAGCAGTAAAAAGCTAGCTATCCTTTTAGGCATCATTATCATCAGGTTGGTTTTCGCTCAGCATTCCATACCGGCGTTCGCGTTTTTGAAAATCTCTGATCGCATCAAAAAAATCGTTTCTTCTAAAGTCGGGCCATAATTTGTTTGTGAAAAAGAGTTCGGTGTAAGCAATTTGCCACAACATAAAGTTACTGATCCTGTATTCACCACTGGTTCGGATCAACAATTCAGGATCAGGACAAAATCTGGTACACATATGATCACTAATGACGTTATCATTGATGTCTTCAGGCTTGATATTTCCTTTGATAGCTTCTGACACAATTTCCTGCACTGCATTAGTGATCTCCCATCTGGAACTGTAGCTTAACGCAAGAATGAGAGTCATTCTTGTATTAGAATTTGTTTTTTGAATGGTCTCATCCAATTGTTTACGACATTTTTCCGGCAAACTATTTATATCGCCGATAGCCTGAAGCCTTATATTATTGTCCATCAAGGTCTTGGTTTCTTTGCTGATAGTATCGATCAACAATTCCATCAGTGCATTCACCTCCCATCTGGGCCGTTTCCAGTTTTCAGTTGAAAAAGCATATAATGAGAGAAACTTGACCCCCAGTTCAGCAGCTGCTTCTACTGTATCTCTGACAGCTAATACTCCATTTTGATGGCCGAAGGTTCTTATTTTTCCTTGTTGTCTAGCCCATCTGCCATTGCCATCCATTATTATGGCAACATGCTGGGGCAGCCTGGACGAGTCAAGATCATTAGGTAGGGTCATGGCCGAAAACGAGGTGCAAATGTAAGAAAATCAAGCCATGGAACATGATTCATCATGCTTTACCTGAGCTTTCTCTTAAAGGGTGAACAGTTGTCAACGTACTTATTGGAAAGCGTAAAATTGAGAGTTATCCCTCCAAACATGTACCAGTCATTATCAGTTGAATTTCCTCTTTGCCTGTCAGTATTGCCAACTGACTGACCATCAATACTCCTGTCTGATAGTTGTACGGCTAATTCGCCATTTTCCGATAAAAGGACATCTTTATCAGCGTAAGTTTTACTAACATCGTCAAGGTAATCTGAATAGGTTCGCCTTGCCCCAACTTCGACGGAAATTCCGAAACGTCTGCCTAGTTTGACCCTAAACCCGGCTCCAAAAGGAATTGAAATTGCCACTCTTTTATATTTGTCTCTATCCGGGTAAACTGATGTACCCTGCCCCTCGGTTCCAAGAGGTTGCAGGTCTATCCAATCATCACCCAACTCTGCCTGAGGGTTGAACCGATAAACTGCAAGGCCACCAAACAGGAAAGGGGTCCAACGGGAGTCAGAATTCGCAAGTTGATATGGGAAGAAATTAAACTCGAACATCCCGTGTGCTTCCAGTACCCTTGACCGAAAAGATAAATTCCTGCGTTGGTTGTATTCTATATCAGACTTGGCATCATCACCTGCCACAGTCCCATAATTGATTCCTAACCTATAGGCCCAATGACTGTTCAGGTTTCTTCTGTACAGAACTCCAACTGCGGGTCTCCAAAACTGTGTTTTGAATAAACTTTCGCTCAGCTCTCCTTTATAACCGGAGAACCCCAAAAAGAATCCAAGCTCGGAACTTTGTCCGAATGAAAAGGACGAAATAAATAAGGCAATTATTAAAAACCTTGTGGTCTTATTGATCATTTAGAGGGGAAGACAAATCAGGATAAAACGTCTGATGAATAATATTATTATTTCAGATCAGAACAAAGGATATGATGAACGACCGGTTGTAAACTTATATACGACGCTGATCACAGCAAACATATAGGAATCCTTGTCTCTAGGGTCTCCCCTTTGTTCACCTGCTGCAGTTATATAAGGATAATCTTTAGACGACTTATCAGCCAATGCAGCAGCTAAAGCTCCATTTTCAGCAGCGAGCGATGCATTGTCATAATAGGTCTTACTTGCGTCATCAATATAATCGGTAAATGTTTTTCTTAAGCCATATTGCAATTGAATTCCCCATTGACGATCAAAGTTATATTTGAATCCGAATCCAACCGGAATGGCGACTTGTAACCTCTTATATTTATCTCTGTTTTCAGCCACACCCTGACCTTCAGTTCCTAGTGGTTGCAACTCATACCATTCGCCATTCAACTCGCCCTTTGGGTTGAAGTAAAATGCCGATACACCAACAAAACCATAAATAGCAACCTCAAATCCTCTTTTGCCTCTTACACCTCTAAGTCTGTATCGGTGTCCCGGCTGTTCACGAACAAAGGCAAATTCAAAATTGGTACCTAACTCCCAGATGTTGGATTTGAAATTAAGGTTACGGTAGTTTCTGAAGAATTCATCTGTAAGTTTATCATCACCCGAAACTTTTCCATATGAAAGGTGGGTATTCAGAGCCATTCTTTGAGATAGCTTATACCTGAGTGCAGCTTCAATTGCTATATTGGTTTCAGACAACTCGAGGTCCTTGAAATAGTCCGTTCCGATCTGGTTTGCACCGCCAAGTTCACCTAAGAAGTTTGTTACTCCAATTCCGAATTGAAACTCCGTTCTGTTCGCTTTCCAGCGTTGCCTGCTTCTTTGGGCAAAAAGTAAAGAAGGCAGCACTAATAAGGTCAGTATTATAGTCAGTTTCTTCATGTCAATCTTCAATGGTAGCATACAAAAATAATAAATTACCTAATGTTCCAAACAATTTCGCTTTCAATTCCTTACATCCAATCCCCACATGAGTTTAGTCCGGAGCGTTCCAAGGAAATTATCATTGTCCATCCGAACAATATTCATCACAAAATCCTCTTTTCTGGCCGCTAATTCAATACCTGAATCAATCGTAACTGACCTAGAATCAAGCGATGCAAGGAAATATTGGCTCCTTCCTGTTACTTTGAGGGTTATAACATACTTATCTGATACAACGATGGGGCGCACGTTAAGGTTATGCGGGGCTATAGGTGTGATCACAAAATTATCGGAGTGAGGAACAATAATTGGACCGCCGCAGCTGAGAGAGTAACCTGTTGATCCTGTGGGGGTTGCAATTATCAATCCATCGGCCCAATAAGAATTCAAGAATTCCCCGTTCAGATACGTATTGATGATGATCATGGAGGATGAATCTTTTTTATGTACAGTAATCTCATTTAAGGCATAATTGGTATCCCCAAACAGGGGGCGATTGGTTTCCAGCCTTATAAGTGATCTTACGTCCAGAGTATACCTCTCTTTAAAGATGGCATTGACCGCCTCTTTGATCTTATCACCTGCCACACTTGCCAAAAAACCCAGTCGGCCGGTATTGATACCAAGAACGGGTATCCCACTATCTTTTACCATGGTTAAGGTCTCGAGCAATGTGCCATCCCCCCCAAGGGCAAATATAAAGTCAACCTTATCCCGGATCTCATCGTGGGTATTAAATGCTTTTATGTCAGGTGAAACCTGGACAGAGTTCTGCCTGAGGTAGTTATAGAAGGGATGGTAGATAACACATTCACCACCTACAGCTTTTATTTCAAGTAGTAGCTTTTCAAGAAAGGGAATAACAGTATTTGATCCGGTTCGGGAATAAATAGCAATATTCATTTGGCAGAACTTAGCCTATAGGCTCCGGTGAAAGATTAAATAGGAGCTGTAAAGTGCAGAAAAAATCCGTTCTCACCAAATTTATTGAACGAATACTCGAGCCTGAATACAAGACTATAATAGGTTACATAATCGATCCCAACGCCATAACCAAATTCCCATTCGTTACCTATAGGGTTCAGTTCTGGCCACTGTCGGTCGCGCACATATCCGGCATCTCCAAAAACATTCAAATAAAAGGCAAAGGGGATATTCCTGAATTTTTCGAGAGGAACAAAGTTGGCTCTTACATTTCTGGTAGGTAAGAGCGCAAACTTCAAAGTAGATCTGCCTAAAATATAATTTTGGCCTGGCACTACGTAATACTCGTACCCCCGGACCAATTCATCTTTGTATCCAAAACCTCGTTGATTAAAGTATGGCGCGAAGGATCTTCCAGACAATTTACCCTGAACCATTGCAGCTGCATAAAACCTCTCATTTAAAGGTTTGAAATATTTAAAATATGATGTGAAATAAAGTAGATTAGGTTCGTTTGACATTAAACCTATTCCGTGTTTCACTGCTTCAAACTGAAATAAATATCCTTTCAAAGGGTATATTTTAAAGTTGCGCCGGTCGCGGCGAAAAGTCCATGCAAAACTCAACACCTGCTGATTGTTGGCACCATCACCTAAAAAATCAGGATTAAGTTTTGCAACTGTATCACTCAAATTATTCTGCCTGTATTCAACTGAAAATATGTTACTATTATAAAATCCTTTGCGATGGGTATACATTAAGAAGGTATTTATCTCTTCCCTGACAAACTTGTTTGGATTGTTATAAAATACGAGCTTACTTTCATTAACATTATAGGGCACCTCCCTACTGCGTGAATATGTGATACCCAGCGAAAGTCCTTCTTCCTGATTCTTATTGATATAAGGTATGTTATAATACAGTCCTACCCTTCTTGTATACCCCCAACGCACTAAAAATCGCAGACTCTCATTTCTGCCTCGGAAATTATTCCAGTTAAGTAAAAATCCATAGTTGATTCTTTCGAGATCTTTGGTTCTCCACCATTCATTAAAATTTCGGTCTACCAGTTCAAAGATTGGAAATGGGAAAACATACCATCGCTCTTCAAGGTCAATTAACACAGTAGTTCTACCATGTTCATCATGTGTATATTGAATACTAATCTCATTGAAAAGGGTAGTGTTTTGAAGATTTTCTTTTGTTCTCTCAACTGCTTTTAAAAACACGAACCCTGGCAATGTATCATTCTCATGAAAATATAATTCTCTGGTAATGATAGGTAACTTCGTGACTTTATATCCTGTGATGATAATATCATCTACAATGACCGTATCAGGCACTGCTGCAGGTGTAGTTTCTAAACCTCCTCCGATGGCTGATACGCTAAATGGCAGTAAGTATAACGCAGATATTAAGAATAGAATTGAAAAGGAATAGCGCATTATTGTGGTACTTTACATACCAAGGTAGTTCATGAATTCGTCGTATCGGGATTGCAGATCTTTTTGAAATTCACTTTGATGATACGAAGCTTTTACTTCCAGGTTATGTCTGTAAAATCCTGCCAATATTCTGGTAAGGTCGATCCGATTTATCTTTAAAGTAACTTCTATAATGTCAGGATCATCTGTTATGGTAGCGTGGGAACTTAATATCTGAGCACCTTCTGATTCCACTATCCGTGAAATCTCTGACAATATGTAATCATTCCTATTGATATGAACTACAATGATTCCTCCAGGATTTTGCACCGAATTGGCCTCTGCAATGGCCCCTATGATATCTGGAAGGGTAAGCTGCCCCACATATTGCTCAGCCTCATTCAAAACAGGCACTATTCCAAAATTATTATTGGCGGCAAGCTTAACAGCTTCAAAAATATGTTGATTCTCATATACAAACAGTCGACTTATTGGCACTGACACCTCAGATATCTTAGCCTCAGGTTCATTTAGGAGTCTCAGGTCTCTTTCCATCACTATTCCTATATATCCCACTTCGCTGATTACAGGAAGCTGAGCACACCTGAATTCCTCCATCCATAAAATAGCTTTAGCCACTTTGTCTGACGACTTTAATGGTGGCAGGTTGTCTTTTATATGGTTTTTAACGAGCATGTTGTTAATACGTCAGGGTTATATCTCCGGTTGCAGCAAACATAATACATTTGTTATTTAAAGAACAAAATTAATGCCGATATGGTTCGATTAAGCGTAAATATCAATAAGATCGCCACTCTCAGGAATGCCAGAGGGGGAAATTTGCCTGATGTGGAGAAAGTTGCTTCAGATTGTGAACGGTTTGGTGCCGATGGCATTACTGTACACCCGAGACCGGATGAAAGACATATAAAGTATAGTGATGTAATTGCATTAAAAAAGGTGGTCAAGACTGAATTCAACGTAGAAGGGTTTCCTGATCCAAAATTTTTAGACCTGGTACTTGAAGTGGTTCCTGACCAGGTAACACTGGTTCCTGATCCACCAGGTGTATTAACTTCAAATGCCGGCTGGGACACTAAAGTTCATTTGGACTTCCTAAAAGAAGTTATCACACACCTCAAGAGTAAAAAAATCAGAACCTCGATATTCCTTGACCCTAACCCAGACATGGTAATCGCTGCCACCCAAACCGGAACTGATCGAATTGAATTGTACACAGAAGCTTTTGTAAAAGGATTTAAAAGTGACCCTACGGGTTCCATTTCTTCTTATCGATCCACAGCTCAAAAAGCTGCGGAAGCAGGTTTAGGAATTAATGCGGGACATGACCTTAACCTTTTAAACCTTGAATACTTTAAAAAAAATATCCCTCAACTTAGTGAAGTATCAATTGGACATGCATTGATCTGTGATGCCTTGTATTTTGGTTTAGAGAACACTATACAATTATACAAACAAAAATTACTTTGAATTTTATAGCATCTTGATGTGATCTGACTTTAATACATAGGTTCTTACCAGGTTTTTTCGATAACAATTAACATTTCATTAACTGTATTTAACCGCTCTTTAACCAGAACAGGAAAGGTGCGACTGTACATTTGAATAAAAATTTACAGCCATGAAAAACAAATTATTCAAAACAGGTTCATTAATGATGATGGCAGCTTATCTGTTCTTTCCGGGTGGAGTTCAGGGACAAAATGCCGAAAAAAAACAAAAGTTCCATATTGTAATGGTATCCGATGAAAATGGTGAAAAAACCAGGTTGGATACAACATTCAACACAGAAGCAGAACTCGAAGCGTTCATGCAGTCTTCAGGTGTTGGCATGAAAATCCATGATCATGATAGAAATGCAAAAACCTACACACTTAGCACAAGTGATGGAGAATCAGACGGAGAAACGGTCGTTATCGAACATATTAAAATTAAAGAAGAACTTGAACAGGCCGAAAAAGAATTGAACCGATCAAGGGAGGAACTCAAAGGCTCTGAAAAAGAATTACAAGAGGCTCTGAAGAAACTCCATGAAATGAATATTGAGATCGAAGATGAAGATGGCATCAAAAAAATTGAGATGATAATTGATGGAGCAGATAATGGGATGAATTGGATACCAAAAGATCTTGATGGCACCATAGACATTACCAATATTTGTGATGACCTTAAGAACAATTTTATTTTAGCAGACAATGCCAACTCCGAAGTCATGGTCTTTATTAAAAAGACAAGTGAAGGTGAAACTGACTTACTGCAATTTGATGATTTCACAGAGATTGAATCTGTTGAAAGCACTGATCCCGGAAGTGCCTCTGAATCTCAAATTCTTAATTACAGAATTCCCGAATCGAATGTCAGTGTATACCCTAATCCTACTAATGGCATTGTAACTCTTAAGTTTGAACCGGTCAATGATGAATCTGTTGATGTGAAGATCTTAGACAGCAGAGGAAGAACAATAGTCACTGACAGCTTTACAGCGATGGGAAGCGTAACAAAGGAATATCAGTTAAAAAATTTTACCAAGGGCACCTACTTGATGCAAATACGCCAGGGAGATCACTGGAAACACGAAAAAATTGTGTTACGATAGTA
>JAHEMF010000053.1 GCA_024643795.1 Bacteroidota bacterium
CCCGTATACGGCATCTGACCATATACTTATAGCCAGGGCACGTGAACTGTCCAGTAAACTGTATCAGCGCAGAATGCTTATCCGGCTTGTAGGTGTCCGGTTCAGTCATCTGGTACAAGGACACCCTCAGATAAACCTGTTTGAAGATACTACTGAAATGGTGAATCTGTATCAGGCTATCGATCGCATGAAACGACGGTTTGGTGATGATGCTGTGATACGCGGAGTTGGAGTGGGAGAAAATTTATAATGTTAATTATTAAATTAAAATCTGATCCTGCTCAATACTCTATATGCTAACTACTTACAGACGTTTGAAAAATAAAATCAAAAAAAAATTGCATTACTGATATAATATGATATTATGTCGCAAACCCAAATAACAATGATGATACAGGTATTTGATGAGAAGAATAAAGCTACTGAACTGGAAAAGAGTAAAATAGTGAGTTTTCTGTTTGAAAATCTTGAGCAATATGGTGATAGTATGGAGCATATACGCAAAGCACTTGATTATGCGCTAAAAGAGACTCCTTCATTTGGTGGATTTGTGCTGTCAATGACCAATGAGAGCGGGGAAATGACAGGTGCTGTAGTGGTGAACCGGACAGGAATGCAAGGATACATACCGGATAATATATTGGTGTATATAGCAACAAGAAAAGATCAGCGGGGAAAAGGTGTTGGGAAAAAATTAATGGAAAAGGTCATGGAACAGGCATCCGGTGATATTGCCCTTCATGTTGAGAAAGATAATCCGGCAAAAGGTTTGTATGAGAAATTCGGATTTACAAACCCTTATCTCGAAATGAGATTAAAAAGATAAAGGTTGATGGGAATTCACTGGATCGATCTTTCAATATTCATCATTTATCTGGTTGCTATGCTGGGCGTAGGTTTTTATTTTTTTAATAAGAACACATCCAAAGACGACTATTATGTTGGCGGTAGAAATATGTCGGCATCACACATTGGTTTATCGGTGGTTGCAACAGATGTAGGAGGAGGGTTTTCGATAGGTCTGGGAGGTCTGGGTTTTGTGTTGGGTCTTTCAGGCAGCTGGATGTTATTTACAGGATTGTTAGGCGCATGGCTTAGTGCGGTAATACTTATACCCCGGATATATTCGGTAGCACGGGAGCATAAATTCCTGAGCTTTCCTGAAGCACTTGCTTATTACTATAATAATAAAGTAGCTTTTATAGCAGGTATCATTTCGCTGGTTGGCTATATTGGTTTTACCAGCTCTCAGGTGTTGGCGGGTGCCAAACTTGCATCGGCAACTTTTCCATCAGTAAGTATTGAAAGTGCAATTCTCATCATGGGAGTGATCGCAGTGGTGTATACTGTGATCGGAGGAATAAAGGCCGTTATATATACCGATACCATACAGTGGATCATTTTAATGGCGGGCATGGTGCTGATAGGAATACCTATGGCGTATTACAAAGTAGGTGGGTATTCGGCCATACGTGAAGTGGTTGGAGTTGAAATGTTATCCATGTTCAATATTTCAGGGGTACAGTTTTTGAACTGGCTCATAACCATTGTGCCTATCTGGTTTGTGGGTATGACATTGTATCAGCGGATCTATGCATGTAAGGATGAGCAAACAGCTAAAAGAGCCTGGCGTATAGCCGGACTGTTTGAGTGGCCGGTAATGGCATTCATGGGAGTGTTGCTCGGATTGTTTGCACGTGTGGCCTTTGAACAGGGAATGTTCACCGATATCGGATATGGTCCGGGTAACAGCCCTGATGCAGAGCTGGGACTGCCTCTTTTATTAAACCACATTTTACCCGTTGGCCTTCTGGGACTGATGATGTCGGCATATTTTTCAGCTATCATGTCAACCGCAGATAGTTGTTTGATGGCCGCATCGGGAAACTTTATCACTGATATTTTATCCCCGTTACAACATAAGGATCAGTCGCACAATATTCGTATATCTCAACTGGTGACATTGGTGATAGGAGCACTGGCTATATTATTAGCAACAGAGATGCGTAATGTGTTGGAGCTGATGTTGCATTCGTATGCATTCATGGTTTCAGGGCTGGTAGTGCCTGTAATGGGTATGTTGTTCGTGAAAAAACCATCGCCCTGGGCCGCGTTAATATCTATGGTGGTTGGAGGTGCCGTTACCTTGACACTCATAGTGCTTGATGTATCTATGCCCTTCGGGCTCGATGCTATATTTTATGGGATCACTTTATCAATCATAAGTTTTATTGCTGTTCAATATTTGACAAAAAAATAATCATGGCTTTCATAACGCTCGATACTGAAAAACTTAAAATCAATTACGACTATCTCGATGCGTTGTTCTCAAAGAATAACATTGAATGGGCTATTGTATCAAAATTGCTTTGCGGAAACAAAGAATACCTCGCTGAGTTGATAAAATTAGGCACTAAACAGTTGTGCGATTCCAGATTATCAAACCTTAAGGCAATTAAATCGATTGCACCTGAGGTTGAGACCATCTATATTAAACCGCCACCCAAACGACTGGTACAGTCGGTTGTAAAGTATGCTGATGTAAGCCTCAACACCGAGATCAATACCATTGAACTTTTATCTAAAGCAGCTAAAGAACAGGGTAAGGTGCACAAGGTGATCATAATGATTGAAATGGGTGAGTTGAGGGAAGGTGTATTAAGAGAGGACCTTATTGCGTTTTATGATCACATTTTTGAACTGCCTAATATTGATGTTATAGGACTGGGGACCAATCTGACCTGTATGTATGGTGTGCTTCCAAGTCATGACAAATTGATACAACTGTGTTTGTATGAACAATTGATCGAGGCGAAGTTTCAAAGAGAGCTTCACTATGTTTCAGGTGGATCTTCAGTGACCATTCCTCTTATTTTTCAAAACCTCCTGCCAAAAGGTATAAACCACTTCAGGGTGGGTGAGACCCTGTTCCTCGGAACTGATGTGTATAACAACACAACATTCAAAAAGATGAGGAATGATGTGTTTCAGTTGCATGCCGAGATCATTGAACTCATTGAAAAGCCGGTGGTCCCGATGGGTGAGCTGGGCCAAAATTTGCAGGGCGAGCAGCTTGAATTCTCTGAAAAAGATCAGAATGAAACATCGTTCAGAGCTATTATTGATCTGGGGTTACTTGATATAGATGAAAGCCATATCCGGCTTAAGAATTCAGATCTGAAGATCGTTGGTGCTTCATCTGATATGCTGGTGATAGATCTGGGTGAAAACAAACGAAATTACTCAGTAGGTGATATGCTGGAGTTTGAGATGGATTATATGGGGATACTGCGGATCATGAATTCGAAGTATATCGAGAAAAAAGTTAAGTAAGCTTTGTGCAGACCACAAACCAAATTATTGATCATTTATAACAAGTTCATATATACGTGCTGTTTCGTTCATGGTACTCCCTTCGTTATGGTACACTTCCGGTCGACCGGCTCGTGGAACTTGCTGCCCAGTGTGGCGCAGAGGAGCTGGCACTTACCGATATAAATAATACAACCGGTATCCCGGAGTTTATAAAAGCTTGTAACGAGCATGGTATCCGGCCTATTGCCGGTGCAGAGATCAGAACCGATGATGATCATTTATACACGCTGCTTGCAAGGAATAATGAAGGCTTTCGTGAGATCAATGATTTTATCACGAAACACAACCTTTCGGGAGACCCATATCCACTTCAGGCACCTGATTTCAGGCAGGTTTACGTAATTTATCCATGGACAGGTAGTCTGTCTTTCAGGTTGCGTGAAAATGAATTCAACGGCATCCGCGTAAGCGATATTAACCTCCTGCGTACGTCGGTGCGGAAAACATTTGCTGCCGAACGGGGTATCATCTTTTCTCCCGTTACTTTCGAAAAAGGAGGTAAGGGGTTTGAGTTGCACCGCCATCTTAGAGCTATCCATCATAACATTCTTCTCACTCAGGTACAACCTTATATGTTGGCACATGAAGATGAAATACCTGTCCCCGCAAGGGAGCTGCAAGAACAATTTAAGCTCTTGCCTCAGGTGATCAGAAATACACAGGATGTTATGCGCGATTGCACGATAGATATGGATCTGAGGTCGGTGAAAAATAAAAAAACATTTACGGGAAGCCGTTATGATGATAAGTTGCTTCTGGAAAAACTTACATGGGACGGACTCGAATACCGTTATGGTAAAAAGAATAAAGAGGCTATAAAACGTATCAGGCATGAGCTGGAGATCATTGATGAGCTGGGGTTTTCATCCTACTTCCTGATCACGTGGGACATTATCCGCTACAGTATGTCGCGCGGCTTTTACCATGTAGGAAGGGGTAGTGGTGCCAACAGTACTGTGGCCTATTGTTTACGTATCACCGATGTTGATCCCATTGAGCTTGACCTATACTTTGAACGTTTTCTTAATCCCAAACGGAAATCGCCACCTGATTTTGATATAGACTACTCTTGGAAAGAACGTGATGAGGTGTTAGAGTATATATTCAAACGTTATGGTCGTGAACATACAGCTTTACTTGGCGCGATGTCTACCTTCAAAGGTAAATCGATCATCCGCGAACTGGGTAAGGTGTACGGGTTGCCCAAAGGTGAGATCGATGCGTTGGTTGAACGACCCAACGATGCTTCGCTGCGCGACTCGGTTGCTGACAATATTTTCAGGGTGGGTGTGCAGCTGTCCGACTTCCCTAACATGCGTACCATTCATTCAGGTGGTGTGCTTATCTCTGAAGAACCGATCACCTCGTATGTGGCGCTTGACCTCCCCCCGAAAGGGTTTCCTACCACCCAGTGGGATATGTATGTGGCTGAGGACATAGGCTTTGAAAAGCTTGATATTCTTAGCCAGCGAGGTATTGGCCATATAAAAGAAGCCGCAGACCTTGTTCTGAGAAACCGGCGTATCAAAGTTGATGTTCATGATATTCCATCATTCAAAAAGGATGAAAAGATACGTGCTCAACTGAAGTCGGGAAACACTATAGGTTGTTTTTATGTAGAGAGCCCTGCCATGCGTGGGTTGCTGAAGAAATTACATTGTAATGATTATGTGTCATTGGTTGCGGCCAGCTCTATCATCCGTCCCGGTGTGGCAAAGAGTGGTATGATGCGGGAATATATTCATCGCTTTCACAATCCGGGTGCCTTTTCCTATCTACATAGCGTTATGGAAGATCAGTTGAAGGAGACCTATGGTGTGATGGTGTATCAGGAAGATGTTATAAAGGTTTGTCATCATTTTGCCGGCCTCGACCTGTCGGATGCCGATGTGCTGCGAAGGGCTATGAGTGGAAAATCGCGCAGTAAAAAAGAATTTCAGATCATAGTAGATAAGTTTTTTGCAAACTGCCGTGATAAGGGATATCCTGAAGATCTTACCAAAGAGGTATGGCGCCAGATAGAGTCGTTTGCCGGGTATTCATTCTCTAAGGCTCACTCGGCATCTTATGCAGTGGAAAGCTTTCAGAGCCTGTACCTCAAAGCGCATTATCCACATGAATTCCATGTGGCAGTGATCAATAATTTTGGCGGATTCTATAACACATGGGTGTATGTTAACGAAGCGCGGAAATGGGGAGCTGCTATTAACCTTCCATGTATAAATAACAGTGATACCGGAACAACGATTTATGGTTCTGAAATTTATCTTGGTCTTAATCTGGTGCAAAACTTTGAATCAGGTACGGCACATCGTATTGTTGAAGAACGTGACGAGAACGGAGACTACTCCGGTATTGATGACCTGGTTGCAAGAACTTGCATAACACTTGATCAGTTGCTGATACTTATCCACGTAAGTGCTCTCCGGTTTACAGGTGTTGAGAAAAAAGAACTTCTGTGGCAGGCTCATATGCTGCTTGGTAAAAAGGTAGAGCAGGTTGCCGGTCCGGTACTTTTTAATGAGCCATCAAGAGATTTTATACTTCCACAACTGGTGCATCAGCCTGTAGAAGATGCCTATGATGAACTGGAATATATTGGTTTTCCGGTTTCCATGACACTTTTTGATATGCTCAAGACGCCTTTCCGTGGTGATATAAAGGCAAAGGAGTTGGCAGGTCACGTTGGTGAACAGGTTAAGATGGTAGGCAATCTGGTAACTATTAAATATGTTACCACGGTGAAGCGTGACATGATGAATTTCGGAACTTTTCTGGACGACGAAGGTGATTTTTTCGACACCACCCATTTTTCATATAGTCTGAGCCGGTATCCCTTTCGGGGACGGGGACTTTACCTCATACTGGGTAAAGTAGTGGAGGAGTTTGGATTTCCAAGCATTGAGGTGGATAAGCTGGCTAAACTGGAGATGGTGCCCGATCCACGGTATTAGAGAAGTAGAAAATTGTAGTAGCCGAATTCTATAAGTGTGTTAATAAATCAGTAATATTCATGATATGACTTGTCAGGAATAGAAAATTTCAGTATTATTGTTTTGACGTGACAACTAAAGTAATAAATTAAGGATAAATAAGTTGTAGTTTATTAATATATAGTCACTTGTAGTAGAACTAACCTTAACCTGAAATAAAACTGTACTAACCTCAACTAAACAGAAAAATCACATTTAAACCCTTAATTTCATAATAAGACTTAGAGTTTCTCTGCACAAAATATGAAGCATGAGGAATGGCTAACAGGCATTTGGTATAGTTTATTTCAGGGAAATAAATTAACTAACCAAATACACTTAGCGATGAAAAAACTTTTAATTACGGCACTTTGTGCTACGGTTGGATTTACTGCAAATGCAACCCAGATCAGCGTATCCAATTCAACCCAGAATCCCGGTCAGTATTCCACAATGGCAGCGGCCATTACAGCTGCAGCTACCGGCGATACTCTATTAGTGCATCCTACAGCCACAACTTATGGCAGTTTCACACTTAGTAAAAAACTTGTGATAATAGGTGGTGGGTTTAATGTACAAAAGGTTAATCCATTTTATACGACTTTGGGAAACATAACACTTGGAGCCGGTGCTGATGAATCAAAATTCTATGGCTGCAGAATCTCACTAGTTTCAGATAATCCTACCCTTTCTGGTCTTGAGATTGATAGTCTGTATTTTGAAAATGTTATAATGTATAACTATTTCATTTTCTATTATGCCACAGCCACCAATCTGATAATTAAAAACTCTGTATTAGATTATGTGAATTTAGGATCAAAAATAAATTCATCAGCAGCACTTTCGAATTGCATTTTTGAAGGATCAGGAATATCCAATAGCAGTGGTAGCTTGCTTGTTGAATATTGCATTTTTCAAGGAAATTCCCATTTGGCTGCAGTTTCTGGAGCAGTGGTGCAAAATTGTATTTTTTATGACGGTGCTTTTGGCTCTGTAACATTATCAACTTTTAACAATTGTTTAAGTTTTAATCTTACCGATAATACATTACCTCCTGGATCGAATATTGGTAGCAATAACATTTCCGGATCTGACCCATTATTTGTAGATAATGCAATTAATCTGGTATTTGGATATAACCGTGACTATCACCTGCAAGCAGGAAGTCCCGGTAAAACGGCAGCAATTGATGGTGGTGAGATCGGATTATATGGAACAACAAGCGTATTCAGCTTAAGCGGAGAGCCACTGAACTCGCCTATTGTCAGAGATTTTACTATCACTAATGGTGCTATTCCGGTGAATGGCAACCTCAACATTGATGTGACAATTACTAAACCATTGAATGAATAATATGCAAAGGTGATTTATCGTCACCAAAGCTATATTCTCTTTTTGCTTTTTTAATAATTTAAGTCACAGGCGATGTTTAAAAAACTATCACTTATTATATTTATTCTACTATGTAGTTATGCGGGTATTGCACAAAATATAGTAGCTGCCGAATATTTTTTTAATACCGATCCGGGTGTAGGTAGTGGATTGCCTTTGGCAACCGGTACACCAAATGATACAGTCAATATTGTTACATCTGTATCTACTACCGGATTAACTCCCGGATTTCACTATTTGTATATTCGAGCATTGAATGATCTGGGCGTCTGGAGTGTAGCTGATGCTCAGCTATTTTATATTATAGATCCCGCTAGCACACTACCAACTGATTTTGGTTCAATTGTAGGATTAGAATACTTTGTTGATACAGATCCCGGTCCCGGAAATGGTATCAATATACCGGTAACTCCCGGAGATACGATACAGATATCTCCATCGTTACCCATGACAGGAGTTGCTTCGGGATTTCACTATTTGTATATCCGGGCTAAAACATCAAATGGGCTGTGGAGTGTAGTGGACGCACATCAGTTTTTTGTTCAAAGTGCATCTAGTTCTAATATCACAGATTATACCACCAACGTAGCAGCTGAATATTTTGTTGATGTTGATCCGGGTCCCGGGAATGGAATAAATATACCTGTTACTCCTGGGGATACATTGCATCTCACTCCTTCTTTACCCATGACCGGATATGCTCCGGGGTTTCATTATTTGTATGTCCGGGCTAAAACCTCTGATGGATTATGGAGTGTTTCAGAACCGCACCTTTTTTACATAATCGATCCTAATGGTTCAATCGCAACAGACTATACAAACAACCATGATGTAGAATATTTTTATGACAATGATCCGGGTCCGGGTAATGGTATACCAATTCCGGTTACACCTGGCGATACAGTAGATTTTACAACTTCATTACCTACCACTGGACTGTCACCCGGATTTCATCAATTATATGTTAGGGCTCGCTCCTCATCGGGCACCTGGAGTACATATGAGCATCGTCCTTTTTATATAGCACCACCTGAACCACCACCATTTACTTCAATAAATAATTTGGAATATTTTGTTGATACTGATCCTGGTGTTGGAAATGGAACTCCTTTACAGATTACAAACAATTATGGTGATTCAGCAATTGTTGATACAACAATTCTTGCACCATGTCTTTCCCCCGGGCAACACTTTGTTTACATAAGGGCTAAAAATGATCAAGGTGTTTGGACGGTGATAAATCATGATACGCTTAATATAGGAGGCACAATCATTTCTCAGCCAATATCATTTATTGGATCTGATACCGTTTGTTATCCTAACACTATAACAATGATTGCTGATTCAGCGGTTGGCATCAGTTATCAATGGTATGAAAGCGGTAACCCTATTCCTGGCGCCACCTATGCAACGTATACCACAGATACGAGTGGCACATTTACCTTACAGCAAGCGTGTCTTGGATCTTTTGTGAGCAGTAATACATTGACAGCAATTGTGAATTATGTTCCAGAGATTACTTTCTGTCCCCCTGCGGTAAATCAAAATAATGATATAGGTCAATGCGCAGCTATTGTAAACTATCCGGCTGCCGTGGCAATTGGAAGTACACCTTTACCGGTGATCACTTATTCTCAAAGCAGTGGTACCTCATTCCCGGTTGGAACTACAACTGTGTATGTTGTTGCTACTAACGAGTGTGGTATTGATAGTTGTGAATTTGATGTGGTTATAACCGATAATGAACAACCTGTAATAAGTGGCTGTCCGTCTAACATAGCTGCCAACAATGATGTTGGACAATGTGGTGCAATTGTTACATGGGTATTGCCAACTGCATCGGATAATTGCTCCATAGCCACATTTACAAGTACTCATAACAGTGGTGATTTCTTTACTGAAGGAACAACTACTGTTACCTACACAGCCACTGATATATATGGTAATGTAACTATATGCAGCTTTGATGTAATCGTTACTGATAATGAAATCCCATCTGTAACATGTCCTCCTGTCGCAAACATTAATACAGACGCAGGTTTTTGTGTTTCTACAGCTTCCATAGGTACACCTGTTACAGCTGATAATTGTGCAGTTTCTACAGTAGTTCTCTCTAATACAGGACCATATCCTGTTGGTACAACAATTGTAACCTGGACTGTTACCGATATTCATGGTAATGTTAATACCTGTGATCAGGATGTAGTTGTAACTGATATAGAACCGCCAACATCACTTTGTCAGAATCTTACCATTTATCTGGATGCTTCCGGTAACGCCGGTATCACAGCATCACAGATTGATAATGGATCGAACGATGCTTGTGGTATACAAGGCCTGAGCGTTTCGCCAAATACATTTACATGCTCAAATGTGGGAGCCAATTTGGTTACACTTACGGTTACTGATAACAACGGTAATGTATCTGCTTGCACCTCTACAGTAACGGTATTGGATACTATAAGTCCGGTAGCATCCTGCATTTCACCTTTTGTGATCTTTCTGGATGCCACAGGTAATGCAAGTATCACCGCAGCACAGGTTGATGCAGGTTCATCAGATGCATGCGGCATACAAAGTATGACCGTATCGCCGAATACATTCACGTGCGCCAATTTTGGCAACAACACGGTGACCCTTACGGTGACAGACAACAACGGTAATGTATCAACGTGCAGCACCATAGTAACGGTAGGGGATAATATACCGCCTACTGCCATTTGTCAGAACATAACAGTACAACTGGATGCTACAGGTAATGCAAGTATCACACCGTCACAAATAGATAACGGAAGCTTTGATAACTGCGGTATCTTCTCGCTTGCCTTATCACAGTCTAACTTTACGTGTGCCAATTTTGGTAACAACACAGTAACTCTGACAGTGACGGATAACAATGGAAATGTATCCACCTGTACAGCTATAGTCACAGTTCAGGATTTGATCCTTCCAACAGCTATTTGTCAGGATATCACGGTTTATCTGGATGCTGCGGGAACAGTATCTATCACACCGTCACAAATAGATAACGGAAGCTTTGATAACTGCGGTATCTTAACTCTTGCCTTGTCGCAAAACTCATTTGCTTGCGCAGATGTAGGACCTAATTTAGTTACACTACAGGTTACTGATAACAACGGTAATGTATCTGCTTGCACCTCTACAGTAACGGTATTGGATACTATAAGTCCGGTAGCATCCTGCATTTCACCTTTTGTGATCTTTCTGGATGCCACAGGTAATGCAAGTATCACCGCAGCACAGGTTGATGCAGGTTCATCAGATGCATGCGGCATACAAAGTATGACCGTATCGCCGAATACATTCACGTGCGCCAATTTTGGCAACAACACGGTGACCCTTACGGTGACAGACAACAACGGTAATGTATCAACGTGCAGCACCATAGTAACGGTAGGGGATAATATACCGCCTACTGCCATTTGTCAGAACATAGCAGTACAACTGGATGCTACGGGTAATGCGAGTATTACACCTTCGCAGATCAATAATGGTAGCTTTGATAACTGTGGTATCTTTTCGCTAACGTTAAGTCAAGCATCATTTAATTGCTCAAATGTTGGAGCAAATGTTGTAACCCTTGAGGTGCTTGATAACAATGGAAACCTATCCTCATGCATTGCTACAGTTACTGTACAGGACACTATCAGTCCCGTTATCACATGTCCACCAACTGTTACAGTAACAGCTGATCCGGGCCAGTGCAGTGCCAATGTGATGCTGACACCTGCTACAGCAACCGATAATTGTGTGGGCGTAACAGTCAGCGGACCATCTCCGGTAGGGCCATATCCTGTAGGACTTACTACAG
>JAHEMF010000054.1 GCA_024643795.1 Bacteroidota bacterium
GTAACGGCAGTGCCGATGGGTCCGTCACCGTTAATGCCAACGGTGGTACTCCGGTGTATGCATTCAGTCTGAACGGCGCACCTGCGCAACCCACAGGAACCTTTAACAACCTTACCGCAGGCAACTACACCGTAGTGGTGACCGATGCCAACGGGTGTACCGTATCCGTTAGTGCTACTGTAAGTGAGCCTACTCTGTTGCAGGCCGCTATTGTTCCTGTTGATGCACTGTGTAACGGCAGCGCCGATGGGTCCGTCACCGTTAATGCTAACGGAGGTACTCCGGTGTATGCATTCAGTATGAACGGTGCACCGGCCCAACCCGCAGGAACCTTTAACAACCTTACCGCAGGCAACTACACCGTGGTGGTGACCGATGCCAACGGTTGTACCATATCCGTTAGTGCTACTGTAAGTGAGCCCACTCCAATAGTTGCAGTTCCCAATACATCACCGGCTTCATGTGGTGCAAGTAATGGATCATTGACTGTTAATACTAATGGTGGTAGTGCCCCTTATGGGTTCAGTATTAACGGTGGTACCACTTTTCAAAACTCTCCTTCATTTCAAGGTTTACCTGCCGGGAATTATTCTGTTTTAGTTCAAGATTCAAACGGATGTCCAATTGTCATTTTGGCATCCATTACAAACACTCTTGCACCTTCAATAAATACTATTGTGACAACCGATCTAACTTGTTTTAATTCCGGCGACGGTACTATTCAGGTGAATGCTCTTGGTGGTTCGGCTCCGCTTTTATACAGTATCAATAATGGAAGTACATTTCAAACTGGCGGTTCATTTTCGAATTTAAATGCCGGAAGCTATAATATAATTGTAGAAGATTCTTTAGGCTGTCAGGCAACAGGAACAGTAGTGCTTGCACAACCTCAACAACTTTCCTGTAATCTTCAGGTCACACAGACCACCTGTTCTGCTGCAAATGGATTAATTTTAGTTACTACAACAGGAACTAATGGCCTGGTGCTATACAGCTTGAATGGCGGCACGAATCAAATCGGAAATACATTTACAAATCTTGCTGCAGGGAATTATACGGTTATCATTACAAATAGCAACTCCTGTACCGCTACTGCAAATGCCTTGTTATCTGACAGTCCGGGGCCTGAGATTAAAGGTTTAACTAAATCAGACATTGACTGTTTTGGCAATTTGAACGGTACCATTAGCATTACTTCTTCTGGTGGCACCATGCCAATTGAATATAGCATTGACGGAGGCAGCACATTTCAGATTAATTCCACCTTTAATTCTCTTGGAGCAGGAACCTACAGCATAATTGTCCAAGATAACAATGGATGCGCTTATGATAGCTTAATTACTTTGTTACAACCATCGGCACTTGTTTTTTCAAGTACCACAACCCCTGCCTCCTGTGGAAATAATGACGGGTCACTTTCCATCAATGCATCCGGAGGCACAGCTCCTTATACTTATAGTATTAACAATGGTATCTCATTTCAAGCTTCATCAAATTTTGTAAATCTCACCGCAGGTACATACCCTGCAATCGTAAAGGACTCTAATGGTTGTCAAACTTTAGCAAATATTTCCATAAATAATGCCGCTGCCCCTGTTATCAATAATATTACGGTATCAGATGTATCATGCTTTGGATTATCTGATGGTTCAATTAATATAAATGCCTCAGGTGGTACGGGAACACTTATGTTTAGTATAAATAATGGGATAAATTTTCAGGTAAGTTCAATTTTCAATGGGCTTTCGGCAGGTAATTATAATGTTGTTGTTGAAGACCTGAATGGGTGTCAGGATGCAGGGACTGCAATTATTTCAGAACCCCCTGCACTCACAATGAACATAAGTGTAACTAACGAAACATGTTCAGCATCAAATGGCACAATTTCAATAAACGCTTCAGGAGGAACAGGTAATTTGCAGTATTCAATCTCAGGAGTGAGCGGTACACAATCAGCTAGTTCGTTTAATAACTTACCCGGAGGCAATTATTCCGTAACTGTATATGATTTTAATGGCTGTACTCATTCATCTGCTGTAATAGTAGCGAACTCTCCGGGGCCTGTTATTTTATCTGCTGGGGTAACTGATATTACTTGCTTTGGCGCTAACAACGGTGTGGTAACAATTAATACCAATAGTGGCACATCGCCTTTGCTTTATAGCATTGATAATGGCTTGACATATTCAAGCACAAACATTTTTGATTCACTGTCGGCTGGCACATACCAAATTATTGTCACCGACCTAAATAGTTGTTCTGCTAGCCAAACTGCAACAATTGTTGAGCCCGATTCGCTATCATTTACTTCCAATGTTAATTCTGCCACGTGTGGAAATAATGATGGCGCCATAGTTGTTAGCGTCTCCGGAGGCACAATGCCTTTATCTTACAGCATTAATGGCGGCAGCTCTTTCCAGTCTTCAAATGTATTTAATGCACTCATTGCTGGCACATATACTATAGTAGTTAGGGATAGTAATAATTGCATGACACAGAATAATGTAGTAGTAAATAACTTTGCAGCCCCTTCCATACAATCGGTAAATGTTAATGACCTTTCATGTTTTGGCAGTAATGATGGTCAAATAATAATAAATGTAAACGGGGGGGCCTTGCCTATCAAATACAGTATTAATGGAGGATTTTCGTTTCAGTTTTCTCAAGCATTTAGCAATCTTTCACCCGGAACTTACAATATTACTGTAACAGATGCTAATGGTTGCAGCGCAACCTCCATAGCAACTTTAAGTCAACCACAAGCATTATCTGCTACGAACTTCACAGCACCTTCAACCTGTAACAACAATAATGGATCAATCAGTGTTAATGTAAGCGGGGGAAGTTCCCCATTTGTTTATTCGCTCAATGGGTCTGGATCTGGGTCTGGATCTACATTTCAAAATCTTTCTCCTGGACCATACAATATCCTGGTTACAGACAATAATGGTTGCACTCTTCAACTTAACCCTACTGTAGGAGATGCCCCGGGGCCTTCAATAAGTTTAATATTGGCAACAAATGTCTATTGTTTTGGGATGGATAATGGTTCTGTAACAATAGTTGCTTCCGGAGGAACTTCTCCTCTTCTTTACAGTATTGATGGAGGAGGCTCTTATGTCGGATCTAATGTTTTTGATTCAATTGGTCCAGGTACTTATTCAGTTGTTGTTGCAGATGTTAATAATTGTACCACCACAGGCAGTATAATTATAACACAACCATCACAAGTGACCTATTCAACATCTGTGGTAGACGCCAGTTGTGGAAATAGTAATGGTGCCATAACCTTTGTAGCTTCAGGAGGCTCAGGAAGCTATACCTACAGTATTGATAACGGAGGATCTTTTCAAACATCAAACACGTTTTCCGGATTAATTGCAGGAAACTATGATGTAGTTGTAAGAGATGGCACAGACTGCGAAAGTCTTGGTATTGTTCCTGTAAATAGCTCCTCTGGGCCAGTGATCAATAATACTCCTGTAAGTAACATCTCATGTTACGGTAATGCAGATGGTTCTATAAATGTTAGTGTTACAGGAGGGGCATTGCCCATTAACTATTCTCATAATGGTGGATTTAGCTGGCAATCCGGCAGTACATTTAATAACCTCAGCCCCGGCAATTATCAAATTGTTGTTACAGATGCTAACGGCTGTAGTGCCAGCTCAACAGCGAACATAAGTCAACCTCCAAACATTACAGGATCGATCACTTCTGTTACGGCAACTTGTGGCAACAATGATGGATCAATCAGTGCCGTTGCACAAGGTGGAGTTGGTGCATTATTATACAGTATTAACGGTGGGATACCGCAGAGTAACGGAAATTTTCAAAATTTAGGAGCCGGCAATTACAATATAATAGTGACTGACACAAGTGGGTGTTCCCATTTGCTGGTGGGTTCAATAAGTAACACCAATTCCCCTGTAATTACCTCCACACAAATAACAGACCCCTTATGTTTTGGATCATCAAATGGAACAATCAGTATTAATGCGGCTGGAGGTTCCGGTCCATTAAGTTTTAGTATCAATAATGGGGCTACATTTCAAATGACACCAAACTTTTCCGGTTTGAGCAATGGAGTTTACTCTATTGTTGTTGTGGATTCTACCAATTGCATTGCAACACAAAATGCAACTTTATCGGCGCCGGATCCGATTCAAATACAAGCAACAAAATCTGATGAGACATGCAGCAGTGGTAATGGCTCAATCAACATAATAGCCAGTGGAGGAAACGGACAGTATAGTTATAGCATTGATAATGGCGTCACCTTCCAGTCAACAGCATATTTTGGCAGCCTTATTGCAGCAACATATAGTTTATATGTGTCCGACTCAAATGGTTGTAATTCTTCTTCTCCATTTTTACTTGTTGATCATCCTGCTCCTGTAATAGGTGGTTTAAACATAAAAGATGTTACCTGCAATGGCAGTAGTAATGGTTCCCTTTCAATCATTTCTAATGGAGGTTCGCTACCATTACATTACAGCATCAATAATGGCACAACCTTTCAGCTTACGAATCTGTTTCAAAATCTGGGTCCAGGAATATATTCCATTTTGGTAACCGATAAATTTGGATGTTCAGCAGATACAACTGCTATTATTATTGAGCCAACCCCGATATCTGCTATTGTAGCTGCATCAAATACAACTTGTTCCGGCACAAATGGTCTCTTACAAATAACTGCAACAGGTGGAATAGGGCCACTTGCTTATTCCATTGACAGCGGCTTGGTATATCAAAACGATTCCATCTTCAACAATTTATATTCAGGGACTTACAATGTTGTGATCAAAGATCAAAATGGATGCAAATTATCTCTAATTGATACGATTGGAGATGCTCCAGGACCGACGATCGCCTTACTCAATAACACTGATATAACTTGTTATGGTGCACATGATGGATCTATCACAATTAATTCAAATGGTGGGACCTCTCCATTAAATTATTCCATTAATAATGGCTTAACATTTCAACTTTCTTCTGGTTTTACAGGCCTATCACCTGGCAACTACATAGTATCCGTTTCTGATTCAAACGGTTGTTCAATGGAACAGACTGTCATACTGTTTGAACCTCCGCCATTGGTGGTTTTAGGATTAGCGACTCCCGCTCATTGCCACGGCTCATCAGATGGAAGTTTGTCTTTACTGGTAAGCGGGGGTATTACGCCCTATAGTTACAACTGGCAAGGATTTTCCACTACAGACTCTTTGTTGAACGGCCTGCTCTCAGGGACATATATTTTTGATGTTTCTGATGCGAACGGATGCATGGTAACAGATTCTCTTTATGTATCTGAACCTTCATTGATAAACATTCAAGGAACCATTCAAGATGTAACTTGTTTTGGTTTTTCAAATGGCTCTATAACGGTGAATGGGAGTGGGGGAT
The DNA here is from genome assembly GCA_024643795.1 of Bacteroidota bacterium. Classification (GTDB taxonomy): domain Bacteria; phylum Bacteroidota; class Bacteroidia; order AKYH767-A; family OLB10; genus JAHEMF01. Next base: position 5,410 of record JAHEMF010000054.1, read on the forward strand.
CTGGTATGCTTTCTTATAATTGGTCGGGATTGAATATTTCCGGAAACCAGCTCATTGGCTCACCTGCCGGAACATATAGTGTTATAGTTACAGATGGTCATGATTGCAATGATTCCATCAGTTTTACTATTAATGAACCTTCAGAATTAATTTCAACTTTGTCCGGTTCAGATGTCTTATGTTATGGTGAGAATTCGGGCTCTGCCGCTATAAGTGTATCGGGAGGTATTACTCCATATTCATTCAGCTGGTCAAATGGGGCATCCTCAGCTTCACAGATAAATATTTCTGCCGGCAACTATTATGTCACCATTTCAGATAGCAATGGATGTGTAAGAACGGATTCGATCTGGATCACAGAGCCTGATTCCATAACCATTACACTTTTGAAATCAGATCTTACTTGCTATCACGCAGCAAATGGTTCCATATCTGCAACTGTGGTTGGTGGCACCAGCCCATATTCTTTTAATTGGAGTAACGGTGGTATGGGGACATCAATAAATCTGTTGGATGCGGGTTCTTATATGCTACAGGTTGTTGATACCAATGGTTGTTCTGGCATGGCAAACATGATTGTTGATGAGCCCTCTCAGATAATATGCACTATTTCAGGAAGCTCTCCTATTTGTATCGGCCAAAGTGCAACACTTGCAGTGTCTGCTTCTGGTGGTAATGGTCAATACTCATACTTATGGAACACCGGCGAAACAACACCCTTGATCCAGGCGTCTCCTGCGGCAACCTCCAACTATTTTGTAACTGTAACGGATAGTAATGGTTGTATTGGTAATTCACCTTCTATGGTTCTTGAAGTAAATCCACCTCTTTCTTTATTACTATCCGAACCTGATACAATTTGTTTTGGCCAAACCAGTCTTATCAATGCATTTGCATCTGGTGGTAACGGAGGGCCATATACGTACATATGGATAAACGCATCCGGTTCTGGCAGCTCAATGGCCGTTACCCCACCAACAACTACTACTTATATGATTTCTGTAATTGATGGATGTGGTACACCTCCAGTAAATAATCAGGTGCAAATTGTGGTGAACCCGTTACCTGAAGTTTACTTCACTCCTATTCCGTCCAGTGGCTGCACTCCACTGCTTGTTCATTTCCTTAATAATAGCCTCCCTCAAACCTTCGGTACTACATACGTTTGGGATTTTGGTGATCATTCACAGAGTTCACAATTTGAGCCCTGGCATGAATATTTGAATCCCGGTTCTTATGATGTCACATTGTCGGTTACTTCAATTGAGGGCTGTACAAAACAACTTGCCTTGTATGACACTATCCATGTTTATCCGGTTCCTGAAGCTGGATTTTATACTTCTCCATCGGTTGCTTCAATACTTGATCCACAGATCAATTTTATTGATGAGAGTATTGGTGCATCTCACTGGCTCTGGAATTTAGGAGATAATGCTACATCAACTTTACAAAATCTCACGCATGTTTATTCGGATACAGGAACATATCATATCAGTTTATATGTGATAAATGAATTTGGTTGCACAGATACTGCATACAGCGAAGTAATAATTGAGGGCAGCACTACAGTATATATACCTAACGCCTTTACTCCAAATTTTGATGGCATCAATGATACTTTTGGCGTTGTAGGTATAGGTATCACTGACATGCAGATGTTGATATTCAATAGGTGGGGAAATTTGGTCTTTAGGGGCAACAGTTTATCTGACACCTGGGATGGTACTGATAACTCTACAGGTCAGGAATGTCCACAAGATGTGTATGTGTATGTTGTGAAGGTTAATAACATCTTTGACTCTAAACAAGAGTTCAAAGGCAAAGTAACCTTGGTAAGATAAATTGTATTTAAGATTTTGGTTTCCTGTTCTTCTGAAATTTAGAACGGTTCTTATTTGAAAATCTTTTTTTGCCAGAGGCTCCTTTAGACTGCAGATTGTACGCAGGTCCTTGTCCCAGTTCACTAGGTAACGGATCCTTAGCTATTTCATAACCTATCAACGATTCTATCCGGCTGAATCTCTTTATATCATCTTCGTTAATGAATGTTATAGCAGTTCCCTTCTTGTCGGCTCTGGCGGTACGACCTACACGATGCACATAGTCTTCAGGATCAGGTGGTACATCATAGTTCACCACCAGGTTTATCCCTTCTACATCAATCCCCCTCGACAACACATCGGTGCCAATTAATATGCGCAGTCTTTTGCCTTTAAACTGGCGCATGATATCTTCACGAGTGGCTTGGTCAAGGTCTGAGTGAAAAGCTTCAGCACCTATACCTGCTTTTTTAAACCTGTTAAAAAGCTGCTTGACCTTATCTTTTGTACTTGCAAAAATTATGGCCGATTGTATCGCCTCATCTTTCAAAATATCGATCAGAAGTGAATCTTTTTGATTATCATATGTCATATACGCCTTCTGCGTTATACCTTCCGCAGGTTTGGCAATAGCAATATTAACCTCTGCCGGATCCTTTAAAATAGAGTTGGCAAGTTGTCGGATCTTTGGTGGCATGGTAGCACTGAAGAGCAGAGTTTGCCTTTTTTCAGGCAATGCTTTTACTATCCTTACAATATCGTCATAGAACCCCATGTCCAGCATCCTGTCTGCTTCATCGAGGACCAAATGTTTTAATTCCGGAAGTTTTCTGTTGCCTAATGTTAAAAATGACAATAGCCGGCCAGGTGTTGCAATTATGATATCAGCACCTTCATCCAGGGCTCTTTTTTGCTGGTCCCATGTTGCTCCGTCGCCACCCCCGTAAATGGAAATGGAACTAACAGGAACAAAGTATGCGAAGCCGTCAATTTGCTGATCTATCTGTTGAGCAAGCTCACGGGTAGGTGCCAGAACAAGTGTATTAAGCCCACGGTGACCGGTAACTAAAATATTGTTCAGTATGGGCAGAAGGTATGCTGCTGTTTTGCCGGTGCCTGTTTGAGCACAGGCTACAATATCACGGCCATTCAGAATATGGGGTATAGCCATTTCCTGAATAGGTGTTGCGTTGCGAAAGTTCATGGCATCAAGACCCGATAATAGATCCGGATGCAGTTTTAGGTCTTCGAAATTCAAAAGTGCTGCATTAAAAGAGCATCAAAGGTAGTTACAATAATCTCCCTATCCTCATAAGAGTCACTATTCTCTTGTAAAGGTGATCTCCATGGTTTTAACATCTTCGTCATCCTGAACCATGAACATCTCCATAACTTGAGTACGCTCATCTACTATACGAAATGTTTCTTTGACATTCATCTTTTTGCCTGTGGCAGGATCAATGCTGCTTCCGGCAAACTCTATGGTTTGAAGCTCCTCATTCCAGGTACCTTCCAAGTACATGATGCCGCTACCCATATTATCAACCCACGTGGAAACAAACTTTTTCATTGCATTGTCATAACCCAGTATACTTCTACCTTCAAATGGCATCCCGTTAAAATCACCTGTGTGATTTGATTCCTGATACCTTCCCCCCATGATCATATTGTTGACACAGTATGATTCATTGATCATTGGCTCAGCACCCGGTTCCATCCATACTTTTACCTCCTCTTTCCAGCTACCATCCCATGAAGCCATCATTTCATGCATTGGACCTGTAGCCATATATGCCATCCAGTTCTCATCAGCTTCTGTCATTTCATGGTCCTGTGCCGAGCAGATTCCGGCAAAAAGCATCAGGCAAATTGTTGTAAGTAGATTGTATTTCATGCTGTCAGGTTTTGTTTTTTATACGATGAAGATATTAAAATATGTGAATTTAACAGTGAGAACTATTTATGAGAGGCCAGTGCTCTGCCTGCAAAAAAATTGCTAAACAAGCACAACACTGCTGCCATAATAAATGCAGCGCCGGGAAAATAGTATGAGGTGGAAACAATGGTGAATCTTGCAAACAATGAGGTCATTAACAAAGGGCCTATGATTGAAGTTAAACTTATCACTGATGCTAAACCACCCTGCAGCTCCCCCTGTTCGTTATCCGGCACCTGATTTGACATGATCCCCTGGATAGAAGGCCCTGCTATCCCGCCAAGGCAGTAGGGTATCAGAAAGGCATACATCATCCACCCCTCTTCTGCAAAGGCAAATAATACAAGACCGGCAAAGTAAAACCACATACCAACAAACACGGACCTCTTCTGACCAATTTTAGGTGTTACAATGCGTATGAGCAACCCTTGCACAAGCCCTACCAAGAGCCCTGCAAAACCTAAAGAGTAGCCCACCTGACCTTCACTCCAGCTGAACTTGAACATGGTGTAATATGACCAGGTGCTTTGAACAGCATGCGAAGCAATATGTATCAGAAACAGTGAGATCACAAGCCCCCAAACAATAGGTCTTGTGCGGATATTTGATAGCGATCTGAACGGGTTTGAACGCTTCCATTGAAACCGGCGACGCTTACGCATTGGAAGTGATTCCGGCAAAATGAAGAATCCATACAACCAGTTGAGTGCTGTTAATCCTGCAGCAGCAAAAAATGGTATCCTTGGCCCATACTCTCCCAAGACTCCTCCAATAACCGGCCCCACAATAAAGCCTACTCCAAATGCAGCACCTATTATTCCAAAATTTTGGGATCTTTTTTCAGGTGTACTAACGTCGGCTATATATGCCATAGCTGTAGTTATGGATGCCCCCATGATGCCCGCTATGATCCTCCCAACAAAGAGCCATCCAATAGTAGGGGCAAAAGCAAGCAGCAGATAATCAAGTGCAAAACCAAACAAAGAAGCTAGTAATATGGGCCTGCGGCCGAAACGGTCGCTAAGATTCCCAAGTATCGGTGAAAACAGGAATTGCATGATCGCAAATGAAAACAGCAGCCCTCCTCCGTATTCAGCTGCTACACTCAAACTCACACCTGTTAGCTCCTGTATGAGCGTGGGCATGACCGGGATAATTATACCCAACCCTGTAACATCTAGCATCAGAGTGATGAAAATAAAGACTAGTGCAGGTGAACGCTTTGCTGCCATAAGGAGTTGCCGGCGACAAATGTAACCTACTCAGAGCTAAACAAAAAGGAGATTCAATTTGAAGATAAACACTAAATTTCACTTACTTTGTGTACAGTTTGTGCTAACCCTATGTGTATATGATAATTTTTAGTAAAATATCAAATCCACAACATCATAAACCAAAAGCAATATTTTGTGTTTAATCACTGTTTTAACCCCTGATATTTCAAACTTATAATAAGATCTACTATGAAAAAACTTGCCCTTTGGTTCAGTGTTATAAGCCTGTGCGCATTACACTCCACAGCCATAACCTCTTCACACTCTGATACTTACACTATTGATAAATCGAAAAGTAAAGTTGAATGGGAGGGCCGTAAAATGACTGGCAAACACCAGGGGCTGATTGATATCCAGTCTGGAGCCATAAGTAATACACATGGAAAGATAACCGGCAATCTGGTTCTTGATATGTCTTCAATAACAGTAACTGACCTTGAAGGTAAGGGCAAGGACAAGCTTGAGAATCACCTTAAATCTGAAGATTTTTTTTCAGTGGATGAGCACCCTAATTCATCCTACCTGATAAAATCCATTACACCTATGGCAAGTTCATCGCCCGGCGAGCCAAACTATAATGTTACCGGCGACCTTACCATAAAAGGGATCACTCATGAGATCACCTTCCCGGCCAATATTCAATTTAGCGGAAATATTATGACTGCTGATGGTGAGGCTGTCGTTGACCGGTCAAAGTTTGATGTTAAGTACAGATCCCCATCTTTTTTCGAAGATCTTGGCGACAAGATGATCCATGATGAGTTCACTATTCGGTTTAACCTTACTGCGAATAAATGACCTCTCACGCCCGATTCAGCTGCTGATTTACCCCGTTCAGCATGATTCTCTTCATTTCATTGGCCTGAATTACAATCTTTAGGCCTGAATTAAGCAATAAGCGATTATCTTTCACCCGATTAAAACCAGAATCAT
>JAHEMF010000055.1 GCA_024643795.1 Bacteroidota bacterium
TGAGCCGGGTGCAACAGCTATCTGGTCAGGACTGGTACTGAATAGGGTTTCAACCATCACCCAGTCGGCGTGGTTGCTGATGTAATTGTTCATGCACTTATCGGTACAGTTGCGCTCCAGTTTGGGCATACGTTCTTTAGGATCCAGACCTTGGTCTTTACGCTTATCCTTTCTGTCCAGTTCATTTCCTTCCTGGTATCCTATCATTGGAGAGAAGTCAATGTTGTTAAAAAAGCTGCCGTTGTCAACTATAGCAGTCATCGATACACTATTCTCAAATCCTTTAGCCTCGTAATCCGAGCCAAAAGATACTCGCATACTATCACCCGGAGCAAGGGCCTTGTTGAGTCTGTAGATACGATAGTTAAGTTCTTCATCATTAAGCACCATCTTTGCTTCGGAAATATTAACGCCTACATCAAAATTTTGCGGCAAGGTAAAATGCAATGAGTCTATAGCAACAGAGTGGGTATTTTTTATCCATAACGAACCGCCTACATGCAATGCTCGTTTTTCAGGGAACAGATCAATCTTATAAAATGCCGATACAACCCGTGGCTGAGGGGTGGTGCTGTATTTTTTATAAGTCTTTTCATATTTCGCAGCCAGCTCTTCCTCACGGTCGCCGGTAACAATCTTATTCAGAACCTTTGTGTTGTAGTAAACAAATGATCCACAAAGGATCCAAATTCCTAAAACTACCAGAAACACTGGCTTAAGACCGGCATTCCACCTTTCTTTCATGGAAGCGAATTTGCTGGCTCGTGTAAACTCTTTACCACGGGTCCATAACATAATGATCAGCCCGGCAAGCATCAGTGCAAAAAGGTACCAGTATATCCTGAACCATACCACTCCTTTTACAAAAGGTCCATAGCCGTTCATGTCAGAATAAATATATTCAGGACGGCCACCATAACTCACCATGTATGATTCTACGTCGAGTACACCCCAAATAAATCCGTCAACTATCAGAAAAACTACAAAGGCAAAGAATGCCACATACTTGTTGTTGATGAGATTATGCATGAGCATGGATATCACTATCAGCAACAGAAAACCCGACATGTCTATCACCAGCAGTGTTTTTACATATACGTCCAGCCTGATGTCTGTGAACCCTTTAGTATATTGTGCCGTCACACAGAACAGGATCAGGATACACTGTATCACAAACATCAGCGAAGCAAGAGCAATGAATTTCGACAGGAAGCTGATCCATGTAGGATGTGGAGTAGAGTCATAGATCTCATCCATGCCATGATCCCGTTCTTTCCACACCAGTAATCCTGAATAAATGGTGATAATGGCGATCAGGAACATGTAAAAACTTCCATTCAACATATTAATAAGCCACCACGTTACTGGGTGAGTGGTAAGGCCATAGGCACCCGAACGTAAAAAGAGTCCGGGTACAAAATTTAAAAGACCTACTATCAATATTATAATAAATGCCGGCGATCGCAGTACATCTTTCACCTCACGCGATATCTCGGTCCATAACATCTTGCGAATCGACTTACTGTGATAATACGTGTTTACTTTAGGAATATGTACTGTTGCAGTTGCAGGAGTTTCTTCGTCAGCTACTGCATTTTTTTTCTTTATAGCTTTTTTCTTTTCAGTAAAAGAAAATCTTGTTACAGTAATTGCAATGATTATAAAACTTACCGTAAGCCATATCAGCCGGTTGGCAAGAAACAACCCCGACATTGGTATTACCAGCGTGTTTTTATCATGTACAGTCCAGTATTTTGTAAGTATTGAAAAGGTACTGCTGCCGTAAGGGTCTGTTAAAATGGACAGCCATTCTTTGGTAAGGTCGTCACCCATTTCACCTGCCACAATAGTTAACACCAATAATACAAGTGTGCTGATGAAGGCTGTCATGGAATTCCGGGTGAATGCTGCCACCGGAAATATAACAGCGGCAGTAAAAAGCATATTTGGTAAGGCAATGAATAGTATAGATGAAACGTGCGCCTGCAAAATTACAGGTCCTACTGTTTCCGCATCTACCCATGGCATAATGCATCCCAGCAATATTCCCAGAGATATGCCCAGCATTGGGATCACCGATGCTGTGGCGGCACCCAGAAATCTGCCAAGCATATAACTGATCCGGTTCACCGGCGTGCTGAAAATTATCTGGTAGGTATTATTGGTGAAATCACGAAGTGTGGATGCTGCAATAAATGCGGTGGTCATTAACATGGTAATGATCGACATGATAGAGTAATACGTTTGTATCACAAAAGGGGCATTCTTATAAATGTTACCGAACGAACCCCCTACCTGAACACTGTCGCTGGAGGTAGCACCATAGATCATTAGTGTGTTAATGGCAAGAAACACATATACCATGGGTTGCCTTAACCAGTACTTCAGTTCAATCAGAAAAAACTTCATAGCAGTGATATGTATTTATGCCAGTCCGGCTATACGTGTAAAGAAAACATCTTCAAGGTCTGCTTCAGAGGATCTGAAACCATTACCGGGATCAGCATCTTCGTATATATGAATAAGAGGCTTGCCTGCCACAAGTTTACTGCTTATAAGCCTGTGCGTTTTACTGTGTGAGTCCATCTCATCTTTGCTGATCGATTTCTCCCAGATCTTGCCATGCAGGCTGCTTATAGCATCATCGGGAGAGCCTGAGAACAGCAGCTTTCCCTTGTCAATGATCGCCATCTGGCGACACAGTTCGCGCACATCCTGTACAATGTGTGTAGAAAGTATCACAATAACATTCTCACCTATCTCGGCAAGCAGGTTGTAAAACCGGTTTCGTTCTCCAGGGTCAAGTCCTGCCGTGGGTTCATCAACAATGATCAGACTTGGGTTTCCAATAAGCGATTGAGCAATACCAAACCGTTGTTTCATCCCTCCCGAAAAGCCACTGATGTTCTTTTTACGATGCTGGTACAGGTTCACCTTTTCAAGTAATGCGTTAATGAGTTCCTTTCGTTCCGAAGCTTGGTACACACCTTTCAATACAGCTATATAATCCAGCATGGCATATGCACTCATGCGAGGGTACACGCCAAACTCCTGCGGCAGATAACCAAGGGTTTTGCGTACCGAACCTTTGTCTTTCAGTACATCAATATCTCCTAATGTAACAGTGCCGCTGTCGGCCTCCTGCAACGTGGCGAGTGTTCGCATTAATGTGGACTTGCCTGCACCGTTAGGTCCTAGAAGACCAAACATGCCCGTTGGGATCTCAAGGCTTACATCATCCAGTGCTTTTACTCCGTTAGGATATGTTTTGGAAAGATTAGAAATGGTAAGTTTCATATTCAAAATGATTATAGGGCTAAGATATAATATACATTGTAGCCAGCAAACGTATGCGATGATAAATACTGTATCGCATTAACATGTGAGTTGGTTTAAGTTGGATGGGATGTATGATGTTATACATATAAAAACTCAAGTGCCCGCTCTCAATGATCAATAGATCGAAAGCATGGTACTCAAAACAACGCTAGAAAATTTATTCATGCTACGTTCCCACACTCAAATGTGCCGTTCCCTCACTCAAATGCACCGTTCCCTCAACGGTTGTTGCTAGGTTATATTTATCGCACTAACTTTACTCCGGGGAGGGGAGCTTGTCTCCCCACTTTTTTGTTGTATTATTTTTTAAATGTACGTTCCCTCATTCATACTCGCCGTTGCCTCATTCAAATGCGCCGTTCCCTCAACGGTTGTTGTTGGATTCTTATAACTGTATTAACTTTATTCCGGGGCGGGGAGCGTGTCTCCCCACTTTTTTGTTGTTTTATTTTTTGAATGTACGTTACCTCATTCATACTTACCGTTCCCTCACTCAAATGCGCTGTTTACTCAACGGTTGTTGACAGGTTATTTTTATCGCATTAACTTTACTCCGGGGAGGGGAGCTTGTCTCCCCAATCAGGTTGAACGATCTTTAACGCATTTCAATTGAATAATCTAAGCAGAACCTTTTCGTCGGTTTTCTTTTTGGCGTTTCCCCCTGACGGGCGATCTTCATCGCACCATCAGGGGGTCGGGCTTTCGCCTGTACACCGTTGCCGTACGCTATGCTCCGGCCCGCACGGGGGTGCCGGCTCAATCCCTAACGCTACCAAACCTCATATCTTTTGCCGCTTTAGTAATTGTAAGATGGCTGAATCATATAAAATGTTACAGCAAAAAAAAAGACCGGCGAATTTTCGCCGGTCTTTTAACCAAAGTGTTATATAATTAGTTTTTTGAAAGCTTAGGATTGATGTGCATCAACATATCACCATGCCAATTCTCAAAGTACTTGTTCATCTCTTTCATAAAGGCATCAAATTTAGCCTCATCAGGCCATGCTGCCTTTTCTAGTTCTTCAGTAGTTTTTACTGATTCCTCCCATGATGAAAAGTCCTTAAATTCTTCAATGATAAGGTAGTCTGAACTGTTTTCTGTAAAGTAGTGTGCATATTCACGATGCGAAAGGATGAATTTGTTCTTTTTGATAACATTGTTGTTGTAAATTGCTATCAAAGAATCTCTTTCCATCATATTACCACCTTCCGGACGAACAGTTTTGAGTTTGGTTATGTGTACTAAGTTTCCGTCGGCTGCTTGTGCATTAGCACTTTCTTGAGTCGATAGGAATAGAAACGCTGCTAGAGCGCATAACAGTAATTTGTTCATAATAGTTAGGTTTTTGAGTTTTTGTAAATGTATACAGTTCAGTCAGATAACCAAGCAAAAAAAGTTAATTAGTTACTTATAAATGTGCACCGGTCTCCTGAGATGCCCACCTATAAAGAGGTTAATTGAAATCATGAATATTCATGATTGTTAAAGTGCTACTCAACTTGATGACCTCGAAATCATGAATAATCGCCTGATTTAACGACTTTTTTTAATATGTAATTCGTAAAAGCATTAATCTCTGCTGAATAAATTTCCTTAAGTAGACATGCTTTATAAAGCGGTGGCTTAAATAACCAATACCTTGCCTGATAATACTTCAGGATTACCCGGCCGATCTAATAGGTAAAGTATGGCCTGCCCATTTTTAACGGATAAAGTTTCATGTGTACTGCCCTGTAAAAATATTTCATGCAGCATCCGGCCGTTAATATCAAATACCCGTAATCGGTAGCGGTGTGCAAGATCAGGACTGAAGTCAATGTTCAGTTCGTTGGATCCGGTTCCATACATTTTAAGTTGAGCTTCAATTTTTGAGATATCTGTAAGGCCGGTGGTCATGGATAACTCCCACACATCTTTTAAATATGCACCTGATTGTGTGCGGCCACATATAATGTATCCTTTGTTGTTTACTGCGAACCCTGAAGCGTGTTCACGTGCGATTCCCGGTAACGGTGCAATGCCGGTCCACGAATTAAGACCGTAATCATAAAAATAAAAATCCTGATAAAAAGTTCCTGCACTTCTCCCTGTGCCTACAAATCCTTTACCGTTAATTACAAATGAAGAAGCGGCATATACTGCATGTGGATAATCTGCAACCTGTGTCCATGTTTGAGATTGAGTATTGAACCGCCAGAAATCAGCAAGTGTGTTGGATTGATTATTTGAACCTCCTCCAATGTATACATCCTGATCGTATGCAAAACCCACCAGACTTTGTCTTGCTGATCCCGGACATAGCGGCATGCTGGTCCAGGTTTGTGATGAAGGATTGTATTGATAAAGATCATTGGTCCAAGATGCATAACCAAAGCCTACATACCCTTTGTTTAGTGATGAAACACCAATGGCTGTGTATCGGCTGCTGCCTGTGAAATTTGGAATGGCTATCCAGGACTTAGTGCTCGCATCAAATTTATAAAAGTCATTTTGCGCACCTCCGCCTAATGTTGACCATCCCAATCCAACATATCCATCCTGTCCGATGTTAAAACCGGTTGCGGCATACCGTTGCAAACCGGGCAATGAACTCAAAGGTGTCCAGGTGTCATTTACCGGGTTGTATTGCCAGAAATCTTTATAGATACTCGTTGATGAAAGACTGAAATCAGCACCCATACCGAAATAACCATGTGCGGCATTACCAAAGGCAACACCGGCATACCGTTTTGCTCCACTGAAATCAGACTTTTGGGTCCAGGAATATTGAGCGTTGGAGTTCAGGGAAAAAATGCCTAACAGGCACGTGCAGAATAGAAAAGTTCGCATGATTATTTGAATTTAAATCTAAAATAAAAGATAAAATTCATTTTACCAATACTACTGCCAGGGAGGCAACTAATGCAGAAGCTTGAGGAATAATCATAAGGTATCCCATGCTTTTTGACCAGTCATAAAAAATCCCGCCTTTCGGCGGGACTGCACAGAAGCGACCATTAACAGATCCAACTTCAAAACACATAACGGTTAATTACTCCGGTAATTGACTTGTCTCAGATTTTCAACATCATTATTTACTGACAGAATTAGCAGGCAGGTTGCAGTACAAAATACCGGACTTGTGATGCAGTGATGGCCATTCCAGCTACCATTCTGATTTTGAATACTTAACAAGCGATCACTCATGTTGTCGTACCATACCGTCCAGTCGTCATCGCCACTCACTATCAAACCCTCACCGGTTTGCAGGAAACTTAGAAATTCCTCGCCACCGTTATTGCCGTAACCTGACATAACTTTATCACTTTGGGCCAGTCTCTTGGCTGATTCATTCACCTTGTATGCGGTCTCTAATTTCATAGCTTCGCTGGGAGTTAGTCCTGCTTTTTGAAGGTTAATATCGCTCACCTCATCAGATTCTTTTAGCTTTCCTGCACGTTTTGCATCAGCAATTTTTTCCTTCGCCTCACGTGCTTCTGCAGCACTGGCTCTTGCTGATCCGGAAACAGAATACAACACTACACCTGCAGCATCACCTGTTGAAACCGAATTGGTCTTCACATCATAATTCTGCTTTTGGTAATCACGAGCGTCATCCAGCACTTCTTCTTCAACTTCTATTCCATTTGCCTGTGCCGACTCTAATGCATTGGCAGCAAAACTGGATTGTAAAACCCCTGCCCATCCTGAACCATTCATAGCACCACTGGAATTTATTCCTCTCTCTATCTTGTCTACACATTTTTCTACTGCACGTTTAACTCTTTTGTTCAATGCCTGATCGTATTTGGTTTGATCCAGCATGTTGGTCAAACATTGCGATGTGAGTACCAGATCAATGTTCTGTCCCAGCTTGGCCTGTATTTGTGTTCCTGTGACTGTGGTGATGTTGGCATGGTTGGGATCAGACTCCTCAACGGTTTCAAGCAGATAGTCCAGCGCATGTTTAAGATTCTTTGAGTACTGACCCGATTTTAACGTACTGCCTGTACGTAACATGGCCATTGCTACCATGGCTGTTGTTGCAGGATCGGTTTTAACGGCATGCGGATCCATAATACCTTGTGCGCTATGTAATCCGGCTCCATATCCGCCATCAGGAGCCTGGGCATCGGCAAGAAATTCAAGCCCTTCATCAATGGAGCGTACCACCTTGGCGGGAGAAGGGTGCGGCTTTGAATTGCCAACTCCTTCACCTTCAAAGGCGGTTTTGAAAACACAACCTTCTATTCGTGTTTCGCCATCTACCGTTTCTACCTTGATAGCAGTGTGTGAGAAATACTGTTTTGCGGTGATCCATCCTGCTCCTGCAAGGATGAATATTACACATGTTGCAATGATTAAACTGTTCTTTTTCATGACCTCTTATTTTTTGGTTAACAGACTATTAGATGAGGCCAGATACCATAATCCATAATTCTGTATAAAATATTTTTGAAGGAAACTTGCTTTTTCAATTGTATTATCGTAATATTGCGATAAATAATTACACAAATGGGAGCCACCCGGACCGATCACTATACTGATAAACAAAATGAACTGGCGCTTAAGCTCAAGGCCTTGGGCCATCCAGCAAGGATTGCCATCATTGAACACCTGCTAAAAGTAAATACATGTGTGTGTGGCGATATAGTTCAGGAACTTCCGCTCGCACAACCTACAGTATCGCAGCACTTACGCGAGCTTAAAGAAGCAAAACTTATTAAAGGAGATATAACCGGTAACTCTGTATGTTATTGTATAGATCATGCACAATGGAAACAACTGGGAAAGTCACTGACCTCTCTGTTAAGTAAGGTTACCGATAATGCCTGTAAATGTTAATGATTAATAATATATAACTATGAAAGATCAATTTCCAAGAATGCACAGTAGCTTTTATGTGACCAGCATTGAAAAAACCATTCAATTCTATAATACATTCTTCAGCACCGAACCTGTTAAAGTAAAACCCGGATATGTTAAGTATGTGTTGAATGAACCTTCGCTTGTTATATCATTCATTGAGAATCCTGCGCGGGTACAGCCTCATTTTGGACATATGGGATTCCAGGTTGCCACCGAAGAAGACCTGAACATCAGAATGTGGCAGGCCAAAAAGGCAGGTATTGTTTCAAAAGAAGAAAAAGGTACTAACTGTTGTTATGCCAAACAGGATAAATTTTGGTCCACCGACCCTGATGGTATTCAATGGGAGGTATATTATTTTCATGAAGATGCAGAATTCAACGACCCGCACTATGAAAAAGGAACCGAATCTGATCAGCCGTGTTGTATAAATTGATTCATTTATTATGAAAAATATAGTAGTAGCATGCGCGTCAAACAGTTGCCGGTCACAGATCACCGAAGCTTTTCTTAGATATTTCGGAAAAGGTCAGCTTAATGTATATAGTGCCGGCACCACAAAATCAGAGGTTAATCCTTTTGCAATAGAAGTGATGAAAGAGATTGGTATTAATATGGCGGCTCATACTTCAAAAGCAATTGACGAACTGCCTCAGATAAAGTGGGATATTGCATTAACTGTTTGCGACCCCGTTCAGGAGGCTTGCCCATACATACCGGCAAAGGAGCACTTGCATCACGCTTTTTTTGATCCTGTATTGACCGAAGGTACTGATGATGAGATCAGGGATTCATTTCGTAAAGTACGTGATGAGATAAAAGTATTTTGCAGTGAACTTACCGAAAAGCTTATTGCAAAATAATATTTAACACGATTGAATACAAATTATTCAGAAACCTTTATCCACGTTCCGTTGTATTTATTGTCACCCGGACAAGTTTCATAAAATAAGTTCCCGGAGGAAGGTTTCACAATCTATTGTTACTTTTTCCAACACACGGCTGATGTTTTGGATGTACACCAGCTTTACTTGTCGATCATAAACAGAAAATATGCCACTAGGTGCAATCACTGTGGTGATGTTGAATTCCAAATTGTTGGAAAACAATCCACCATCTGCCATTTCAATCCATGACCTTTAGCTTAACCAGGTGATATTCTTCCTTGCGCCTGTTTTCAACTTTAACCAATGTGCTACCAAACCCGTCTGTAGATGTTGTTCCGCCAACGATGAATTCATTATCTGAGATCTGTTGAATATCGCTGATGTTATCATTGTTTACACCACCTATGGTCACATCCCATTCCATTTTTCCAATGGAATCAGTTTTAACGATCCAGTAGTCATACCCGCCCAATGTTCTCTGACTTTTATTACCTGATATTTTCGAATCAGAATCACCTCCAATGACAAAACCTCCATCCGAACACTGCCTGATGCATTTGAACAGATCGTTTGCGCTTCCTCCATAAGTTTTTTCCCAATGCAGTTTACCCTGAGGGTCTAGCTTTAAGAGTCTGAAGTTTTTTTTCTTTACACTTTTTGCATCACCTTGAACGCTGGTGGTTGAACCTATCATATAGCCACCATCCTGTGTGGTTATCACCTCAGGATCGCTTTCGCGTGATAAACCCGTAAATGAATTTTGCCATATCACATTTCCTTCATTAGTTATTTTAACTATCCAAAGATCGTAACCAACGTGGTTTTTGTTTTTGATGGTTCTGTTTCCGGTTTTGCCTGACAATGAATAACCGGCCAGAATATATCCACCATCATCATCGGTTTGAGTTACTGAAGTTAATCTATCGTAACTATCGCCGCCATAGGTCGCTTGCCACATAATATTTCCAGCACTGTCCAGTTTTACCAGCCAGTAATCTGTTTCACCAAATGCTGCTGAAGTTTTCGATACTGAAGGGTGTGAATAGGATGTACCTCCACAAATGTATCCTCCATCTGTGGTTTGAAATACCGAACACAAATATTCATCCCTGTTACCTCCCAGCACTACTTCGAATTGGACAGTACCACCACTGTCCAGTTTATAGATCAGAAAATCAAAGTCAGATCCTTTATCAGTTATACCCCCTGTATATCCCGGTATGTTGAGTTTTGAGTTGGAATGCCCTCCGCAAATAATGCCACCATCGCTCGTAGCTGACATGGCGGTGAGATAATCCAGATTTTTCCCTCCCAGATTTTTCTCCCGCAATATATTTCCTGCAGAGTCAGACCGTAATATCCAGTAAAAATTACTTCCTCCGATCCAGGGTTTATCCGTACGAGGTGATGTTCCTGCATTTGAATGGCCGGCGAGAATAAGATCTTTGTTTTTACAATAAACAAATGCACTCAGCGTTTCACGTCCGCGGCTGCCATAAGTTTGTTGCCATTCAATAACCGGTTTTTGGCCATGGGCAAAAGGCACAATTGATGTGAACAATAAAACTATTACTGAGATACGGAGTGCCTTTAGTCTGATCATAAGAATGACAGCATATATGTTACTAAAGGTAAAAATTTAAGCGAGGTTACCTGGCAGTTATTAGGGCATATACCCTTTCAGTGCTTCAACATATTTTTCAAAAGCCTGCTTGCCTTGTTTAGTGATACTGCAGGTAGTTAGCGGAAAATTATCACGGAAACTTTTTTGCACATCAATGTAACCGGCTTCACTCAGCTTGGTGATCTGTACACTCAGGTTGCCGGAAGTAGCACTTGTTTTTTCCTTCAGGTATTTAAATTCAGCTTCTATGGTGCTGTACAAGAGCGACATGATCTGCAGCCGGAGCTGGGAATGTAAAAGGGGATCGAGATCTTTGAACATACCGGGTTACATTAAGATGCGGATGATACAGACCGTTGATGTGCGTTATAACGGCTTTTGAGCATATGCCCGGGAATGATATAGCCTAAGAG
>JAHEMF010000002.1 GCA_024643795.1 Bacteroidota bacterium
TTTTTGTTTTACTTCGCACTGTGCGCTTGACTCAGTAAGGCTTGTGCAGATTATCATCAAAAATAAAATCAGGTAAGTTCTGGATGAGTTCATTTATTTAGTTTCAATGATTGATACCAGAATTTGCTTGCGGAAACTTCCGAAACCATGATTTGATTTTCATTTCCATTACTCCGATGAACGCTTCTGAAAATATACCGGTCGACATTTTGGATTCACCATCCTGACGATCTGTGAAAACAATTGGTACTTCAACAAGTTTGAATCCCATTTTCCAGGCAGTAAATTTCATTTCAATCTGGAATGCATAACCGGTGAACTTGATCTTGTCAAGTTCCATAAGCTCAAGCACTTTTCTTCTGTAACATTTGAAGCCGGCGGTTGCATCTCTGACAGGCATTCTTGTGATCATTCTAACATAAACTGATGCATAGTATGACATAATAACTCTGCCAATGGGCCAATTCACAACATTAACTCCTTTGATATAACGTGAGCCAATAGCCAAGTCCGCGCCATTGGCACATGCATTATATAATTTGACAAGATCCTCTGGGTTATGCGAAAAATCGGCATCCATTTCAAAAATGAATTCATAAGGTCTTTTCAAGGCCCACTTGAACCCATGAATGTAAGCTGTGCCCAAGCCCAGTTTGCCGGCTCGTTTTTCAATATGAAGTTTACCCTGAAATTCAGTCTGGAGTTTTTCAACTATCTGTGCAGTTCCGTCTTTGGAATTATCATCTACTACCAATATATCCATTGGTTTAGCGAGTGAAAATACGGTACGAATAATCGCTTCGATATTTTCTTTTTCGTTATAGGTGGGGATTATGACCAGACTATCAGACACGACTCAGTAAAATATTGTTGGGAAACAAGGTATAAAAAAACGTTCCATTAATCACGATATCATTAATATTTACCATCCCAGTATCCATGCAAAAATGAGAGGAGCTACGATACTTGCATCTGATTCAACAATAAATTTTGGAGTATTTATATCTAGTTTTCCCCATGTGATCTTTTCGTTGGGTACAGCACCAGAATAGGAACCATAACTGGTGGTTGAATCAGAGATCTGACAAAAGTAACTCCAGAATGGTATTTCAGTCATTTCCAGATCCTGGTATAGCATTGGTACAACACAGATTGGAAAATCACCCGCAATACCACCGCCTATCTGAAAAAATCCAACACCTTTACCACCGCTGTTTTTGATATACCAGTCGGATAGTTGGGTCATATATTCAATTCCGGATTTCATGGTTGAAGGTTTCAATTCACCTTTGATGCAATAAGAAGCAAAAATGTTTCCCATGGTACTGTCTTCCCAGCCGGGTACGATGATAGGAAGATTCTTTTCGGCAGCCGCCATCATCCAAGAATCTTTTGGATCGATCTGGTAAGAATCTTTCATTGCTCCACTGAGCAAAAGTTTATACATATATTCATGAGGTAAATATCTTTCACCTTTTGATTCGGCATCTTTCCATATTTTAAAAATATGACTTTGTATCCTTCGAAAAGCTTCCTCTTCAGGTATACAGGTATCTGTAACTCTATTAAAGCCATTTTCAAGCAGATCCCATTCTTCCTGAGGACTAAGATCGCGGTAGTTAGGGACACGCTTATAGTGATCATGAGCTACAAGGTTCATGACATCTTCTTCAAGATTGGCGCCAGTACAGGAAATTATCTGCACTTTATCCTGACGTATCATTTCCGCCAATGACAATCCAAGTTCTCCTGTGCTCATTGCTCCGGCCAGTGTTATCATCATTTTGCCACCCTCAGCCAGGTGTGTCTCATATCCTTTCGAGGCATCAATCAGTGCTGCTGCATTAAAATGCCTGAAATGGTGCTGAATGTATTGTGAAATGGGTCCTCTGTTCATATTTATAGGTTTGATGGGAAGACAAATTTATAAAATATGCGTTATCGTCGTCTAATAATCAGAGAATACTCTTCCTTGGGTAGATCTGGAATTTTCTCATGTAAAAAGTAATTGATCGTTAGATATATCACATGTGCCTGGGGTTACAAACAGGAATTCAATTTATAAAGCTTAACCCGATTCAACTTATTTCGCCGCATTAGAAAAATTTAAAAATTGACGAAGTACGCATTCAGGGTTATCTGCATGCAACCAATGTCCTGAATTTTCACAAGTTTCAACATTAACACTGTTGAATGTGAGGTAAATATTCTTTTCATCCTCATATGTAATATAATCTGAGCGGTCACCTTTCATAAATAGTGTAGGTGTTGTGACAGGTGAATTAAAAGTTACAGCCTGGCCTACATTTTCAATTTTATCACTGATCACATTCAAATTAAATCGCCAGTTGTATCCATGCTCTGTTCGATACAGGTTTTTTAACAGAAATTGCCTGACCACTACCTCAGGGATACCTGCTTTCAAAATATTATCAGCACCCTGTCTGGAATCAATATTTTTCAGATCTACATTTCTTAAGCTCTGAATGATCCGTTGATGGTGCACCGGGTAGTAACGGGGGGCAATATCAAGAACTACCATCCCTTTCAGGAGTTCCGGATGAGCTTTACCAACTTCCAGGGCCACTTTCCCGCCAAGGGAGTGGCCTATCAGAAAAATTTTATCAAGTCCGAGATTCCTGATCAGCACATTGATATCTCTGGCCATTGATTCAAGAGTGAATTCAGGGTCATGGAATGATCGCCCATGGTTTCGCAGGTCGGCAGTGATCACCTTAAAGTTGTATTCACTCAATTGACGGGCAAATCCCTGCCAGTTGTCCAGAGAGCCAAAGAGTCCATGAAGTATGATCACCGGAAAGCCATTTCCAATGATTTTATGATTTAGTATCATGCCGTAAAAATAACATAAGCTAAGAGAATACACTTTTAGGTTTCAATAGCCTTCAATTATTGTAATTTTGTAACCCCATGAAAGATATCAGGATACGAAAAGGAACTACGGAAGATCTTACTGCAGTGCTGGAGTTGATCAGAGAACTTGCCGAGTTTGAAAAGGCCCCGGAAGAGGTTACTAATAATGTTGCAGCAATGATCGAAGACTTTACAGGAAGTTCTCCTGTATTTAAACTACTGGTTGCTACAAAGGAGGATGAGTTGGTAGGAATGGCAATTTATTTCACTAAATATTCTACCTGGAAAGGTAAAGGTGTTTATTTGGATGATATTGTTGTTAAAGAGCAGTATAGAAGAAAAGGAATAGGCAAACAATTATTTGATGCTCTGGTGCGAGAATCAAAAGTACTTGGTGCTAAACAATTGCATTGGCAGGTGCTCGACTGGAATTCTGATGCGATCGATTTTTATAAAAAGTATGATGCAGAATTAGATTCAGAGTGGATCAATTGTAAACTTACAGAAGAGCAAATTAATAATTTTAAATGAAGGTATTTAAGTTTGGAGGTGCCTCCATAAAAGATGCTGAGGCAGTAAAGAATATCGCAAGTATTCTCAGACATTATGAGAATGAGAAACTGGTAGTAGTGGTCTCTGCCATGGGGAAAACCACCAATGCATTGGAAGGAGTTGTAGCTGCCTATATAAACAATACCGGTGAATCATCTAAGCTTCTCAATGAAGTAAAAAAGTATCATTTACATATCATGAAAGACCTGTTCCCCGAAGGAAATAAGGAATTGAGTAATGCGGTAAATAATTTTTTTGTTGAAGCGGAATGGGTTCTTGAAGAGCAGCCTTCTAAAGGATATGCATTTGCCTATGACCAGATCGTATCAACAGGTGAGCTTGTATCTACTAAGATCATTAGTGAATATTTGAAAGAATGTGGACTAAAGAATAACTGGCTGGATGCAAGAGGTTGTATCAGAACCGATAACTCATACAGAGAAGGTAAAATCCAGTGGGAAGTAACACAGTCACTTATAACAGAACAGGTAGCAGAACTATTCAACCGTTCGAATATTGTGATCACTCAGGGTTTCATCGGTTGTACTTCAGAAAATTATACTACTACGCTAGGGCGGGAGGGAAGTGACTTTTCAGCTGCGATCTTTGCCTTTTGCCTTGATGCTCCTGAAGTATATATCTGGAAGGATGTACCCGGTGTGCTCAACGCCGATCCAAAGCATTTTCCGGAAGCACAGAAACTGGAAATGATCAGTTATCTGGATGCCATTGAGCTGGCATATTATGGAGCATCTGTTATACACCCCAAAACAATAAAGCCCCTTGAAAACAAAAATATTACCCTGTATGTTAAGTCATTTTTAAATCCTACCGCAACAGGAACTTTGGTGGGAACAAATGCTCAAACCAAACCACTCATTCCTTCATTCATTATGAAGTTTAATCAGGAGCTAGTTAGTATCAGTGCAATAGATTTCTCCTTTATTGCCGAAGATAACCTGAGTGTGATATTTGGAATTTTTGCAAAACACAAGGTGAAGATCAATATGATGCAGAATTCTGCTATCAGTTTCAGTGCCTGTATTGATAATGATCCATTTAAGGTTCCTGCACTACTGGAAGAACTTAATAGGAGTTTTAAAGTTTTATATAATGATAACTTACTGTTGTATACCATCCGGCATTATTACCCTTCTACTATAGAGATGCTTACAGCAGGAAAGGAAGTGTTGGTTGAACAGCGAAGCCGGCATACGGCACAGTTTGTTGTACGAAATTCCGAATCCCAATAAATGATCAGTAGTGAATCACCTCGGAGCAAAGCAAATGTTATAACCTGGTTGTTGGCAGGTTGTGCACTGATCTTTTTGATGGTGATCGTTGGCGGAATTACCCGTCTCACAGGTTCAGGTTTATCCATCACTCAGTGGAAAGTTGTTACCGGTACCATTCCACCGCTCACCGAACAACAGTGGGTCCATGAGTTTGAACAATACAGTCAAACGCCTCAATTTAACCAGATAAACAGTCATTTTGGAGTTGAAGAATTTAAGTCGATCTACTGGTGGGAGTATATCCACAGGTTGATAGGAAGGCTGATCGGTATAGTGTTCCTTGTGCCTTTCATTTATTTCATAATTACAAAACAGATCAGTCGTACCATGATATGGAAGAGCATGATTTTGTTTTTTATGGGTGGCTTGCAGGGTTTTGTAGGATGGTACATGGTTAAGAGTGGACTTGTAAATGAACCAAGTGTGAGTCATTACAGACTTGCTTTACATCTTTCAACAGCATTTTTAACTTTTGGCCTCACCTTTTGGTTTGCACTGGACCTCATAGCACATAAAGAACAGCTGGCTGATTCTATTGTAAAGAAATTCAGAGCAGGATCTGTTGTTATTTTTCTGATCGTATTTTTGCAGATAATTCTCGGTGCATTCGTTGCCGGACTGGATGCCGGATTTGTGTATAATACTTTTCCCAAGATGGGAGAAACATGGATAGCTGAAGCAGTTCCATATGTATGGAATAAGGATGGGTTCAGAGGGCTAATAGACTCATTAGCCGGAGTTCAGTTTCTGCACCGTTATATGGCTTATTTGGTACTGGCAGTAATTGTTTTGGGTATTCTAAAATCCAGAAAACTTAAAAATGAAGAAAGCGGCAGCCGAGAACTTAAGACCTGCTACAATATTTTAGGATTCGTAGTCTTGATTCAATTTTTGCTGGGCGTGTTTACACTGATCTACAAAGTGCCGGTTACATTAGGTGTGATACATCAGGCTACAGCATTTCTGTTATTTGCAGCTTCCATATACTTAATGCACTTTATCAGATATACCTCTTCTCAGATCCCACATTGATCTTTTATCATTCAATAATGAGTTTTTTACTTTTCTTTCCTGCAGAATCTTCAAGTAATTCTACGACGTAAATTCCGGCAGATATACCGGTAAGGTCAACTTGAATGGACCTGACCCCGGGCAGAACCTTCATTTGCCTAATGATACGGCCACTTATATCGTAGATCAATAGTCTGCTTTCTGATAAAGTTGATCGGGAGAAATTAACTACCAGATCATTTTTTGCGGGGTTAGGAGCCAGATAGAAATTGAATTCTCCGAATTCTGCTAATCCGGTTGAACCGGGTAGTACAACCTGCACACTGAGATCATCAAAATAATATCCATCATAGTTGAGAAAGAAATCGCTTTGAATAATAAACCTTATGATCACATTGGATGAACCTGCAAAGGCACTCAAATCCATTTCTTCTTCCACCCAGGAAGTCTGAAATCCGTCATACAATGGTTCGCCCGGTATTTGTGATGAGCTGCCCGGTTTGGTATATTTTCCACACAAGGTTGTCCAGTTAAGACCATTGTTGTCAGAAGCCTGAACCAGCACATAATCATATCCTGGTTCAATTTCCCAACGTGCCATAAATCGGAGTTTTGCATCAATTGCATTTGAAAGGTCAAGTGTTGTGTTAAGTGTGCATGTGTTTGTATTGTTATCCTGATAATTACCTGAGGGAGAATCTGTGATCGAGGAAGGAGCACTGAAAAACACACTGGTGCTTAATCCCCATCCACCCGGGTTCCATCCGCCAAGTGTGCCGCCATTATTACTATAAATCGCAACAGGTGTTCCGAATGTTCTGTAAATGGTATCGGAACGAACTGTTGTACCATTATCAATTTTCAATACATATACGACCGGATCTCCAAAAGTCATAGGAGAAGAGACATGTATCTCAATTGAATCATTTACTTGTTGCATAAGACCAAGACCTGAAAACACTTTGGGCTGTCCTATGAAAGTTATATTGGAGGTGACTGCAGAAACCGAAACAGTATAGGAGCCGGTTGTATCAAGTCCAAGTTGTGAAATAGTGAATCTTGCCATGTCAGCATAAGTGTTAAACAAAACAGGTGAGGTTTCCGCCACTGTTGCATATTTTCCGGTAAGCAAAGCTGCATTTATGTTCTGAAACATATTATCGTTACAGATCCCGATGATCTGTGATGAAGGTGGCCAGAAACCAAAATTACCATCCCCTGCTTCGGGGGTCATGGCAAGGATCTTGGGCTTGGCAATTTGTTCGCCATACATCCAGTCGTCAGATGATCCGTTAACTATATATCCAACGGTTTGGTTTGCGGTTCCATAAGTATAACCGTTGTATGTTGTGAGTAAACTACCATAATTCACCAATAATGCGGAATCTGGTGTATAAATATCGTAATCATAACCCCATGGATATATGAGCAGGTTACCATAAGTGTGATAGTTCAAAGCAATGAGGAATTCCCGTGTATTCACAAAGTCGCGTACCAGTTGTGTCTCCGGCTCAGAGAAGGGGCCGGTGCCTCTGTATGTGGCATCAATACCAACAGGTGATGAGCCATCATCATCAAACCCCCAATTATACCCGTAGTTCCTGTTAAGGTCTACGCCAACACTGCCATCTAGGTTCGGACGTTTATTCTTTCTCCACATTCCACCACCACCGGGATTGTTGACCTCATTTTCCAGGTATCCGTCAGGGTTGACACATGGGATGAAGAACAATTCTACATCATTCACTATTTGTGTGATCTCAGGATCTGAATTATAATTTTCCAGGATGTACCACATGTAAAATATCAGTTGTGACATGCCGCCAGGTTCACGTGCATGATGCACTGCAGTATACAGCATTTCAGGTTCCGGTTCATCAATATTTACATTATCCGAGATCTTCACATAATAAATGGGTCTTCCTTCAATGGTTGTTCCCAGCCCAACAGGTTGTTTGATAGAAATAAGCGTAGGATATTTGGATGCCATAGAATCAAGGTTATCCAGCATTTGCTGGTAAGTAAAATAACCCCCCATTGATCCAAGGGAAAAATTTACAGGTGTCTGATATACTGGTGCATTTATCCCGCTGCAACCTGCAGCAGTAGATTTACTAACAACAGGAGTGGATATGATATTTTGCTGGGTATAAAATTTCTGAACATCAGCTATCATCACTTCATATCTAAAACCTGCATTACTGATTTTGGTTATTTCAAAATCGCTAAGGTCTGTTATAAACCAAACGCCTGGTCTTAACTGTCCATGATCAGTTTCGATGCCAAGGGCTGCCAGATCGCGTATACTGTTTTCGGGAGTGTACACCTTTACTCTGTGATACTGCATTTGGGCAAAGGTTGTTTGCACATAAAATAAAGCCAGAATGCAAATCATTAGTTTTTTCATGGTAAACAAGTTTGATCACTCAAATATACGTAACCTCAGTTAAGCATATTTGTAAGCAAAAAGCCCACATTTCTGCGGGCTTTTTAATCAGTAGTCAAATTTCAGGGCGTGGGCAATGGGTAATAAACCTGTGTAAGCCACTTGGATGTGTCAGGTTCAGCACCGGGATCGGTAACATATGATTCCCAAGGAGAACCTTCGAGCCTAATATGTTCTTCGGCTGCGTATTCAGCAATGAAATCATGCACATCACCCAGGTTATTGTAGTTCCCCAAATAATCAACCTTGAGTGCCCGAACGGATGGTAGTGACTTAGCAATTACATCATCATTACTCTTTCCGGCTTTCTGTACAGGAATGCAAGGTTCCATCTTAACTTCTTCATCGCTGTATGAATGATAAATTGCCATTGGAGCTCCTGTCATCGTCAGTTTTTGTTTCATCACCTCCGCCATTAATTTGCCATACGACTCTCCCAGAGCTTTTGAAATATCAGCAGCGGTACAGGTGACCTCCATAGACATTACCTGTACCTGAGGAGTTAATACTTCTTCAATAGGGTACCGCTGTTCCTTTTCAATGATCACTGATTGGCAATAGGCTTTCAGGTTGTTCAATGTTTTTTCAAAATCGGGCCCCATCCATCCATCTAACATAAGCCCAGGGAATACCCTACCCAAAAATCCGACATCTATGTTGATATAACCTACCACTTCGCTTGATGCAGCTGTATTGTTTTTAATGAGCCACCCGGCATCATTAGGTGGCATTTCTCCAAATGCAATTGAAGTTATAACCTTTGACGGAGGCTCACTTTGTGTGATGGTCATGCTGCCATCACCAACCTGAGGGTGTTCACTCTTCCATTTATGCACTGCACCCACACCTTCATCCGGCCCTTCAAATTCAGAAGTCATGTCGGGATCCAGATTGTCCCAATACGACCAGTATTGCCATTTTTTTAAATTGTTGATCTGATCAAAAACCAACTCAGGATTAGAGTTTATCAATACAGACCTTTCAATATGTACGGTGGAAGGAAGAAATAAAGAGATAAATACCCACAACAGAATAATGAGTACCAAGCCTGTTCCCAGGAGTTTTAAAACTTTCATAATATGATTAATTAGTTAGGTTATTGTTTGGCTACGTCAATACAATAATAAAAATTTTATAATTAAACAGGAACCAATCCTGTAAGTTGTTTGTAGTGGGGATCAGGCAACAGTTCTGTAAAAAGGATTACTTTTGCGGCGGCTTTTTATTAAGTTCTTAAGGACCCGTAGTTCAACTGGATAGAATGACAGATTCCGGTTCTGTTGGTTGGGGGTTCGAATCCCTTCGGGTCCGCCGGTGTAAAGATCAGCTTGTCGAAAGATGGGCTGATCTTTTAATATACAACCTAATCAGTTAACTCGATCATCTCTACATCAACAGGTAGCTTGTATTTAAGTAAAAGTTGTGTGAGATAATGTTTAAATTCTGAACTGATGCCTCCCTTTGTACAGCAATAGCCACCTTTTCCTTTGCACATACACTCGCCCTGCCGTTGAACTTTTAATGGAAAACTAGCATACAGGTTGTTGGTATACATACATATTTCAACCAGGGCTTTGATGGATCCTTTCTTGTAAAAAATGATCTGAACATCGTATACAGGAGTAACGGCTTGTGCAGAGCCGTATGACGACCTTTCGTAGATCCGGTCTAAAAGCAACTTTGCATCTTCGGTAGTCAACTTACTATGTCCGGTAACTTCAATTCCGCCTTGTTTTGTTTCGTATCCGGGAGGAAGGATCGGGTCAAATTTATGGTCAGTTATTGTTGAAACAATAACACTGTCAGCACCATTTAACCTGACCGCACATTTAGCTGAAGTGGAAAATAATGTTGTGATCAGAAAAACGATCAACAAAGTTGAACGAATCCGGGAGTTTTTCATTGTACAGATCGTAGTATATTGTTGGCGGTATTGCTTATCTTAATGATGTCCTGCTCATTCATACACTTAAAATGGCCTTTGGGACATTTTTCATAACCTATCTTGCTGCAAGGCCGGCATTTCAAACCTTTAACTTCAAAAATGACAGAATTATTTTCTTGACCCGGCATATATGGATACATACCAAATTCAGGAACTGTATTACCCCAGATGCTGAGCACCGGTTTTTTGAATGCCGCTGCGATATGCATAAGGCCGGTATCCGGAGTGATGACAACTACTGAGTGTTTAACCACCTGTGCAGATTGAGCAAGGGTTAGCTGGCCGCATAAATTTATCGAGTTCGCATTATTTTCACAGATCTCATCCCCGTAAGGGATATCATCGGGCCCACCCAATACAATTACCCGGTGATGGATATCTTTAATAACGGTATTCATAAGTGATGAAGGCATTTTTTTCGTAGAATGATTGGCGCCTGCTACCACAACACCAAATTTTTCAGAACCAATTTTGGTCAAGACAGATTCAGTTAATGTTCCATTATCACCAATAAAATAATCAAGTCCCTCTTTGTCGTTTGATACTCCCAGACCTCTTACGGTTTCAAAATATCTTTCAACAATGTGAACAGCAGGGAGTTTGTTGATCTTGAGATTAACCAGCAGCCACTTCTCAAAATTTAATTTGTTGAATGAAGTTGCCTGAGTCTTCAGTGCTTTTTTGATTAGCGAACTCCTCAGGTTGTGATGAAGGTCAACTATGTGATCGTAGTTTTCTTTTGCCAACTGCTCCTTTACATCAGACAGGTTGTTGTCAAATTCGATCACCTTATCTATGTAAGGGCTGGAGGCCACAATAGGGGCAAACTGTTTTTTGGTCAGGAAATGCACTTCTGCATCATGTAATTGTTTTTTAATGCAACGTGTTACCGGACTTGTAAGAACAATATCACCAATAGAGCTAAAACGTATGACCAGAATCTTTGGCATTGGTACAAATGTAAAGCAAATTCTCCCTCTGCATTATCAGGTGTGATTCTATTTCTAACTTTGATGCGGTGATCATAGATACTCACATACATTTATACTCTGATCAATTCGATACTGACAGAGATGAGTTGGTCAGGGCAGCCATTGATGAACAAGTTGGCATATTCCTGATGCCGAATATTGATATTGCTTCAATAGGCCCTATGATGGCATTGAATGAGAAGTTTCCTCAAAGGTGCCTTCCAATGTTTGGGTTACATCCTTGTGATGTAAAGACTGATTACTTATCGAAACTTGACGAGATCAAGGATTTCATGCTTAGGAATCTGGAAGTAACAGTGGCCATTGGTGAAACAGGACTTGACCACTATTGGGATATGACCTATTCCAATGAACAGGAGGAAGCATTAAATATCCAACTCAACTGGTGCATGGAGTACGATTTGCCGGTTGTTATACATTCACGTGACTCGCTCGATGCAATTCTTTCAATTCTTGAATCCCGTAAAAGCGATGGTTTAAAAGGTGTTCTTCATTGTTTTTCGGGTACAAGAGAACAAGTGGAAAGAGTAAATAAACTGGATTTTTATTTTGGACTTGGGGGTGTGTTGACATTTAAAAATGGTGGTCTTGATAAGGTGATTCATGATATTCCTACAAACAGGATAATACTTGAGACCGATGCCCCGTATCTGGCCCCCGTTCCTTATAGAGGAAAAAGAAATGAACCTGTGTATATCAGAAAAGTTGCTGAGAAGTTAGCCGAAATGACCAGAAAATCGGTTGATGAGATTGAACGGATCACCACACAAAATGCTGTCAGATTATTTGGAATCAAACAACTACCCAATGGCTAAAAAAGTTACCCGCAGGCGCAAAGGAAGTCAGACCAGAATACTCATTATATATACCGGAGGCACTATTGGTATGATCCAGGATCCGGTGACCATGGCGCTCAAGCCCTTTAACTTTAATAAGATTCTTTCGGAAATACCTGAGATTCAAAAATTTAACTTTGAAATAGATGCTATTTCGTTCAGGCCGCTGCTCGACTCTTCAAATATGGAACCTTCAACCTGGATACGTTTGGCTGAGTCTATAGAAGAGCATTATAATAATTATGATGGTTTTGTGATACTGCATGGAACAGATACTCTCGCTTATACTTCATCAGCACTCAGTTATATGTTAGAGGGACTTACCAAGCCGGTGATATTAACAGGTGCCCAGCTTCCCGTGAAGGAAGTGCGTACCGATGCTCCTGAGAACCTGATCACAGCACTGGAAATAGCATCCACGCAAGTGAAAGGCAAGCCTGTGATACCTGAAGTTGCGGTTTATTTTGACTATTCGTTATTTAGGGGTAATAGGGCCAGTAAATACAGCTCTTCCAAGTTTGAGGCGTTTCATTCACCAAATTATCCGGCTCTGGCCGAGGCAGGGGTGAACATTAAATTCAACAACCTATTGATTATCAATAAGAAAGAGAAAAAATTCAGTGTAAAAAAGGGGATGGATAGCAATGTAGGTTTGATTACACTGTTTCCTGGAATCAGCAGGGCATGGTTGAAGAGTTGTTTGAGTACACCGGGGTTGAAAGCTGTGATCCTGCAAACTTATGGATCAGGTAATGCACCTACGGCATCATGGTTCCTGGAAGAGATCCGGCAAGCCATATCGTCGGGAATTTATGTGGTAAATATAAGTCAATGCCCGGCCGGGCATGTAAAACAGGGAAAATATGCTACAAGCAAGGCTTTGAGCGACATTGGGGTTATTGGGGGGGGTGATATGACCCTGGAAGCGGCCACAACAAAAGTGATGTACCTGTTGGGACAAAAAGTAACCAGAAATCAGTTTATCAGAATGGTGTCAAAAAATATATGTGGTGAGTTAAGTGATTGATTTATTTACGTTCTCTTAACAATTAACTGTATTATGACATCTGGAATTTTTCTATCTTGCACGCCTTAAAATCAGGGGTAAACACGGAGAGATGTCCGAGTGGTCGATGGAGCACGCCTGGAAAGTGTGTATACCCCAAAAGGGTATCGTGGGTTCGAATCCCACTCTCTCCGCAAAGGGATATATTTGTGAAATATTGGCAAAATGCCTATAAAATAGAGTCATCATAAAAACTAAAAACAACAACAACATTAATAACCATCTTATGAAAAAATTTCTTTCATTCCTGCTTGTAACAGCCGTAATGACCGTTGGCTTTACTTCTTTTGTTTTTGCTCAGGAGGGGGGCGCAGATGCTCCGGCCGCGGGTGAATCTTCATTTCACCAGATCATAAAAGAAAAATTTATTGAAGGTGATCCGATCTTTATGACACCACTTTTGCTTTGCTTCATTTTGGGCATGGCCATCATCATTGAAAGGATCATTTACCTGAACATGTCTACAACCAACACCGATAAATTGTTGAATGACATTGAAGGTGCATTGGCTTCAGGTGGTGTAGATTCTGCAAAAGAAATTTGCCGTAACACTAAAGGGCCTGTGGCTTCTATATTTTATCAGGGTCTTGATCGTGAACACGAAGGAATTGAGATCGTTGAAAAATCCGTTATATCATATGGAGGTGTTATGATGGGTAATATGGAACGTGGAATGATATGGATATCACTCTTTATTTCTATTGCTCCTATGCTTGGTTTCTTCGGTACCGTAGTTGGTATGGTATCAGCCTTCGATGCAATTGAGGCAGCCGGTGACATTTCTCCTTCTCTTGTAGCAGGTGGTATCAAGGTTGCACTTCTTACTACTCTTGCAGGACTTATTGTAGCGATGATTCTTCAGGTATTTTACAACTATCTGGTTTCAAAGATCGATAGCCTTGTTAACCAGATGGAAGATGCTTCTATAAGTCTAATCGACCTGCTGGTAAAGCACAAATTGAAATAATTAAACCAACAATTTAACCGTTATACTATTATGATAGATTTTGGATTATGGATCGGTTATCTGCTGGCTATGGCCGGTGCAGCCGGGATGTTGGTGTTTTCGATCCGCAATATTATTGGCAATCCAAAAAATGCCAAATACACACTTATGGGAGTTGGAGCCATTGTAGTACTCTTTCTCCTTAGTTGGGTAGTATCTTCAAGTGAGCTTACACCTCGCATGGTAAATCTTCAAGCATCTGAATCAATGTCAAAAATGATAGGTGCAGGTTTTATTATGTTGTACCTGATGGGTGTTATCACTGTTGCAGCGATATTTTATGTAGAGATCAAAAAATTATTTTCCAGGAAATAAAATATGTCCAAGAAGAAACATAGATCACTTCCAGAAATTAATGCCGGCTCAATGGCCGACATTGCTTTCCTTTTGTTGATCTTTTTCATTGTGGCTACTACTATGGATACCGATAGCGGTATCCTTACAAAACTTCCTCCCATGCCGGAAGAAGATCAGGAGCCACCACCAGATATCAACCAACGTAACGTTCTCGAAGTGCTTGTAAATGCCAGCGACCAATTGCTTGTAGAAGGCGAATGGACTGATGTGAGTAACCTTCGGACTCTTACAAAGGAATTCATAGTCAATCCGGCAAAGAGAGAAGATCTTCCCGAAAGCCCTACCAAAGCTGTGGTATCACTTCAGAACGACAGAGGCACTAGTTACGACATGTACATTCAGGTACAAAACGAACTCAAGGCCGCGTACAATGAAGTACGGAATGAAGAGTCACAGAACAAGTATGGTAAGTTGTTTGAAGAACTTACATCAGATCAACGAAAGGAAGTGCAAAACACGTATCCTATCAAGATCTCTGAAGCTGAACCAAAGGATATAGGAGGGAACAACTGATGTCGAAATTTAAAAAGAAAAAAGCAGGAGGCACTCCGGGCATCAATACAGCATCTCTTCCTGATATTGTATTTATGTTGTTATTCTTCTTCATGGTAACAACCACTATACGTGATGCAAGTTTAAAAGTGAAGATCGTAACACCAAATGCCACTGAGATACAGAAGCTGGAGAAGAAATCACTTGTTTCCTACATCTATGTTGGGCCGCCATCAACGCCTGCACTACGCTCGGTATTTGGTACGGAACCACGTATCCAGCTGAATGATACATACGCTACTGTAGATGAGATAGCAGAATTCATTGAAAAGGAAAGACAGTCGAGAGATGAAGCAGAGATACCATATCTCACCACTTCATTGAAGATCGATAAGGATACCAGAATGGGTATAGTTACAGATATAAAACAGGAGCTGAGAAAGTTGAATGCATTAAAGATTAACTACTCAACTAAAAAAGGTGGAACAGCTTCCAAATAACAAATAAGAGATTGTGAAAATTTGACGGCACCAATTTGGTGCCGTTTTTTTTTAGCTGAATGATTGAAGATCCTGCAGGTTCTTATAGAGGCCGTTCATCGTGATCAGATCTTCGTGTGTGCCTCTTTCTTCAATTTTACCGTTGCTTAATACAATGATCTCGTCGGCATGCATGATTGTAGATAAACGGTGAGCTATAACAAGGGTGGTGCGGTTCTTCATAAGTTTATCCAATGCATCCTGCACCAACCTCTCAGATTCTGTATCGAGAGCAGATGTGGCTTCATCTAGAATAAGGATAGGAGGGTTTTTTAATACTGCACGGGCAATACTCATCCTTTGACGTTGTCCGCCTGAAAGCTTGCCTCCCCGGTCGCCAATGTTGGTCTGGTATCCTTCAGGTAATTTAACAATGAACTCATGGGCATTGGCGATCATGGCTGCTTTTTCAACATCCTCCTGGGTGGCGTTGCTTTTCCCAAACGCTATGTTATTGAATACCGTATCATTGAACAGGATAGACTCCTGCGATACAATGCCCATTAACCCACGAAGCGACTGAATTTTGATATCAGCCAATGATGCTCCATCCAGTAAGATCTCTCCTTTTGAAGGATCATAGAATCGTGGTAGCATATCGGCCATGGTGGTTTTTCCTGAACCTGATTGTCCTACCAGTGCAATTGTTTTTCCTTTTGGTATCACAAGGTTGATATCTTCCAATACGTAACCACTATCTCCCCGTGAATATGAAAAATATACATTTTTATATTCTATCTTTTCTTTAAAGCTGTTGATGGTTTTAGCATTTGGCGTGTCGGTGATTTTATTTTCAGCATCTAATATTGAATAGATCCTGTCAGCAGATGCAATCCCTTTTTGAATATTATAAAAAGCATTGGTAAATGATTTCGACGGAGGTATCAGTTGCGAAAAAATAGCTACATAAGTAATGAACATGGCAGCTGATAGGCTTGCTGATTCTGAGAGTACGAGTCTTCCTCCAAAGTACATTACAACCACCAGCACACATGCTCCCAGAAACTCACTCATGGGCGATGACAGATCGGTTTTTCTGTACATACGGTTCATGATAGTGGTGTACCTGCGATTGAGCATCATGAACTTATTGTGATTGGGATCTTCGGCATTGAAAGCTTTTATGATCCTCAGCCCCGACAATGTTTCTTCCATTACGCTCATAAGCTCTCCCAGCTTGCTTTTGCTGCGTGCGGAGGTACGTTTAAGGCTCTTACCGATGCGTGTGATAACAAATGCAGTGATGGGTAACATTATAAATACAAAGAGTGTAAGTGCCGGACTAATGACGATCATTGTAATCATAAATATTACAATGGAAACCGGATCTCTGAATGTTGCCTCCAGTGAACTCATCACCGACCATTCTATCTCCTGAACATCGGTGGTCATCCGTGCTATGATGTCACCTTTTCTTTCATCTGAATAAAATGATAAAGGTAGTCGGGCTATCTTATCATGCATCATATTTCTAATATCTTTTACAACACCGTTTCTGACAGGTGCCAGAAAGAACATTGCAAAATATCTGAAAAAGTTTTTCAGAAAGAACATTACAACAACCAGGACACATATAAGTGAAAGAGCATACATCTTTCCTTTTTCAGGATCCATAATTATGGATGTGAAGTAATAGTAGAAATTGTCGATCAGTGATTCCATTGACATTTTCAATTCCGGTTGCCCACCTTCAAGACGCGATATATAATCTGCCTCATCTTTCAGGAACAGGAGATCAAGGAATGGTGCCACCATGGTTAGTGAGAACAGAGAAAAGAAAACCGAAAAAATATTAAATGAAGCATTTAATAATGCATAGCCCATATAGGGTCTTATGAGCTTGATTATACGGAAGTATGTTTTCACAGGGCAAATATAATGATATGGAAATAAAGCGTTTACGAAAGGGGCTCAAGCTCCGTGCAGATAAAATCTTAACTTTGAACCATGGATTCAAAGCGCCAGCAGCGATTTGCAAGGCTCATTCAAAAGGAGATTGGAGATATTTTCCAAAAAGATGGCAGGAACTACTTCGGAAGCTCCTTTTTAACTATCACAGGTGCACGGGTAACTCCTGATCTGTCAATAGCACGCATCTATATAAGCACCTTCCATGAGAAAGGGGAGGATGTGCTGCTTAAGCTGAATGCTCACAAAAGTGAGATCAGACACCAATTGGGAAATAAGATAAAAAATCAGGCTCGGGTCATCCCTGACCTCGAATTTTTTATTGATGATTCACTTGATTATGCCGAGAAGATGGATAAGATCTTTAACGATTTAAATATTCCCCCTGATCAAGAACCGCAGTCCGATCAATAATATGATATTTTTAACCTCTCAACAGCTGTTTTCATATTTATGCAATACGACCCAATAAAGCGAAGTCTGGGTACTGTTTTTAATAAAACACCTTTTCTCAGAAAGCTCTTTTACAATTTACTGGACCTGTTATTACTAAGAGCATGGCATGTTCACAAGGAGCTGAGGGTTTGGTTAAAAAGTGCCCCCAAGGACGCTTCTGTAATTGATGCCGGAGCAGGATTCGGGCAATATACTTCATGGTTAAATTCCAAACGACCGGCATATTCAATTACTGCAGTGGATGTAAAAGATGAACAGGTTGCAGATTGTAATCAGTATTTTTCAAAGATCGGTGCATCCAATGTAAAGTTCATGGTTGCTGACCTTACACAGTTTTACAAAGACAATTCATTCGACCTTGCTTTATCAGTCGATGTGATGGAACATATAGAAGATGACAGAGGCGTTTTCAGGAATATCCACAGATCACTTAAAGATGGAGGCATGCTGCTTATATCTACCCCTTCAGACCAAGGTGGCTCAGATGTTCATGGTGAAGGAGAATCATCGTTCATAGAAGAACATGTAAGAGATGGATACAATATTGACGAGATCATTGAAAAATTAAAAACTGCCGGCTTCAATAAGGTGGAGGCGCGATATTCCTACGGAGCACCCGGAAAAATTTCGTGGCGACTATCAATGAAGTATCCAATAACTTTTTTAGGAGCCGTTCCTAAGTTTCTGGGATTTTTGATCTTGCCATTTTACTATCTTGTAACTTACCCGTTTGCATTTGTTCTCAATTGCCTTGATGTTAATATGAAACATAAAACCGGTACAGGACTGATAGTAAAAGCCTGGAAATGAAAACCTATTTCTTTATAGCCCGTAGGTACTTCTTATCCAAGAAGTCACACAATGTTGTAAATATACTTTCCTGGATCTCCCTTTCAGGAGTTTTTGTAGCTACAATGGGGCTGGTTGTCGTATTATCTGTTTTTAATGGATTCAGTGACCTTGTTGTTTCACTTTATGATTCTTTTGACCCCGATATCAAGGTTACTCCTGTAGCCGGTAAAACATTTGAACCCCGACCAGCTGTTTTTGAGAATGTACTCAAAGTAGAAGGTATTAGTGCGATATCAGCTTCTCTGGAGGAGAACGCTCTGGTTAAATATGGCGACAGGCAGTTCATAGCCGTTATAAAAGGAGTTGACAGTAATTTTAGTAATGTAAATTCCATTGAGCCATATATAGTTGAAGGTGCGTTCACGGTTTCTGATAGCGGTCTTGAAATGGCTGTGCTGGGTAGCATCATCGCATATTCGCTCGGAGTTAATGTTAATGATCCTTTGGGTAGTCTTAATATTTACGTTCCTAAAAAAGGGCAGAATGTAAACACACTCGATCCCACTTCAGCGTTCAACAATGGACTATTAAAACCTGCCGGAATATTTGCGATCCAACAGGATTTCGACTCTCGGTATATTCTTGTCCCGATCAAATTTGCCAGGCGGCTGTTAGATCAGGATACAAGGATCAGTGCTTTAGAGATCAGTCTTGAGCCTGGTATTGATGAAGAGCAGGCAATGGCGCAGATCAGCACATTACTCGGCGATCAGTACAAAGTTAAAACACGTTTGATGCAGCACGATTTTCTTTATAAGATCTTAAAATCTGAAAAGTGGGCTGTGTTCCTGATACTTTCTCTCATACTGGTGATTGCAATCTTTAACATCATAGGATCACTTACCATGCTCATTATTGAAAAAAAGAAAGATGTGGCAGTATTAAAAGCAATGGGAGCTACGCGTTCGTTCGTAAGAATGATCTTCCTTACAGAGGGTATGATAATTGTTATGACAGGCGCCCTTGCGGGGATGATGGCCGGATTTGTGATCTGCTACCTTCAGCAGCAATTCGGATTTATCAAACTGGAAAATGCAGAATCATTCATTATCGACTCTTATCCAGTAGCAATGCAGCTGATGGATTTTGCCGGTGTATTTGCAGCAGTAATACTTATCGGTTTTTCAGCTGCATACTATACTTCAAGAAATCTGGTTGATAAGGAATATGTAAGGTTGGCATGACCACATCATGCGGCGATGTCGCGGTAGCGAATTTTTATCTCATCCAAAAGTGAATTGATCTCATTCAGATCATAACTGGTGACCAGCTTCATCCGGTAATCTTTGAAATGGCTGAGGCCTTTGAAATAGTTGGCATAATGTCTTCTCATTTCGTGAATTCCTGTAATATCACCTTTCCATTCAAGTGATTTTACCAGATGTTGTCTGCAGGTCTCTACACGTTCTTCAATAGTAGGAGGCAATGTGTAGGTGCCTGTTTTTATGAAATGTTTGATCTCTCTGAATATCCACGGGTATCCAATACTCCCTCTGCCAATCATTACACCATCAACTCCATAGCGATTCTTCATTTCCAACGCTCTTTGTGGGCTGTCTATATCACCATTCCCGAATATGGGTATGTGTATCCTAGGATTATTTTTCACCTCACCAATCAGTGTCCAATCGGCTGGACCTTTGTACATCTGCGACCGGGTTCTGCCATGAATGCTTAATGCAGAAATACCAATATCCTGTAAGCGTTCTGCTACCTCAACAATATTTTTTGTGCTATCATCCCAACCTAATCTAGTTTTTACAGTAACAGGCCGATCCGACATTTTGATAACCTCTGCAGTCATCTGAACCATTTTGGGGATATCCTGAAGCAAAGCAGCACCGGCTCCTTTGCATGCCACTGCCTTAACAGGGCAGCCGTAATTTATATCTATCAGATCAGGATTGGCCTGATTAGCGATCGCAGCGGCGTCCTTCATGCTGGTGATCTCGCTACCGAATAACTGTATGCCTATCGGTCTCTCATATTCGAAAATGTCAAGCTTTTGTACACTTTTAGCAGCATCCCTGATAAGGCCTTCACTACTTATGAACTCAGTGTACATAAGATCGGCACCGTTCATCTTGCAAACAGCCCTGAACGGTGGATCACTCACATCCTCCATAGGTGCAAGCAATAATGGAAACTCACCCAATTCTATATTACCGATCTTAATCAACGTTGTTTCAACTCAGATTTTCTATGATATTGTAATAACTTCGTGCAAAATTAGGTAAAATCATGTTTTCAGGACTTTTTAAGGACAAACCCATTCTCAACAAGTTCTTTATTGTAATTGGTGTGGTGCTCCTTGTTACCGGGGTATTGACTATAGGCACCGCTTTTTTGTGTAAAATCTTGTACGGTGTAGATATGATGTCTTCACCGGATATATTATCCCAAACTGATGATCCTGCGGTCCTGAGTTCATTGAAATTGATTCAAACTATTGGAACCGGAATAG
Source organism: Bacteroidota bacterium (assembly GCA_024643795.1). Classification (GTDB taxonomy): domain Bacteria; phylum Bacteroidota; class Bacteroidia; order AKYH767-A; family OLB10; genus JAHEMF01. Next base: position 21,092 of record JAHEMF010000002.1, read on the forward strand.
GCATGTTCGTGATCCCGGGATTTATCTTAGGGTATCTTTTTAGTAATGATACTTTCGGATACCTGAATTTGCGGAAAGGTGTAAGTGGATTTCAGGTAGTTCTTATACTAACATTATTGATTGTTGCAGTTCCATTGGTCAACTTTCTTATTGCATTCAATGAGAATATGCAATTGCCACAATTCCTTTCATCACTGGAAGAATGGATGAGGCAAAGTGAGGCAGCTGCACAAGATCTTACTGTTGCATTTTTGGATATGCATTCAGTTACCGATCTTCTTTTCAACCTGTTTATGATGGCAGTATTGCCGGCATTAGGTGAAGAATTGATTTTTAGAGGAATTATTCAGCGGCTATTCAAAGAACTTACCGGTAACATTCATATTGCAATTATTTTGGCAGCAATTATTTTTAGTGCATTCCATATGCAGTTTTATGGATTCATTCCACGAATGCTGCTGGGAGTTTTGTTTGGCTATCTGCTATACTGGACAGGCAGTTTATGGTTGCCTATAATTGCTCACTTTGTTAATAATGCGCTGGCAGTTACACTGGCATGGCTTAATCGCGACATGGCACTACCTTTTGATCAGGATACTATTGGTACCGGAGAGGGTGAATGGAAGCTGGTAGTTGTTTCTCTGATACTTACTTCCATGATAATAGTGATGATTAGACGAAGTACGTTACTGAACAGTATGCAGAGTGATGAGAATGTCTGAAATGCAACTATTTACTTTTTTTGAGATACACGGTATACAATGCCAGTAGGGCTCTTAGGGCCAAATAATTTTTGGGTTAGCAGGTATATCTCACCGTTTTGATCCTGACCCATGGCGTTGATCTTACCACTGATATCATTGGAGCCGGAATCATCTACATCAGGTATTATAAATTTCCATGTACCTCCGGGTTGTGGAGCCAGGATGAATAGTTTGCCAGACCAGTCGCCAAAAATATAATGACCTTGGAGCAATGGATTATTATTGCCCCTATAAACATACCCGCCACAAACACTAATACCCTTTCCATGATCGTACTCTGCTATGGGTTTGATCAGGTTATTTGTAGGGCAATTTTCTTTTGGATCAAAGCAATGTAGTCCTTCCATTATACGCCAACCGTAGTTCCCACCTTTTTCAATGATATTGACTTCTTCATATGTATTTTGACCAACATCACCGCAGAACAGTTTTCCACTGGGAGCATCGAATGAGAACCGCCAAGGGTTTCTAAGTCCATAAGCCCAGATCTCTGCCCTTGTATTTTCCTGTCCTACAAATGGGTTGTCATAGGGTATAGCATAGGGCTTTCTCCCGTTAACATCAATTCGTAAGATCTTACCCAACAATGTATTCAGGTTTTGTCCGTTCCCAATGGTGCCATGCTGATCACCACCACCGCCTCCATCACCGGTGCCAATATATAAATACATGTCCGAACCAAATGCCAGCATGCCTCCGTTATGATTTGATTCCGGCTGATATATCTCCATTATGACGATCTCTTCTGGAGCTGCCTTGTTCATGTCAGTTTTTGAAACATGGTACTCGGCTATGATACTTTTATGGTCGAGTGAAGGATGTTTGTACGGTGCTGAATAATAAACGAATAACCTGCCATTATTTTTATAGTCGGGATGAAAAGCCAGTCCTAATAATCCCTTCTCACTGTAAGCGATATTCAAGCCGTCCAGTTTTGATGAAATGTTTAAGAAAGGTTCTTCCAGCAATTTTCCATCCTTTATGATTTTGATCTTACCGCCTTGTTCATGCACAAACATTCTGTTGGTGCCATCATCCGGACAAGCCATCCCAACCGGTGATACAATTCCTCTTGTTACTTCGGTTAGGGTGAGGGAAATTGGTTGAGAGGTAGCTGTAGTCCATATCCCCGTAAGGGTGATATATACTAGTAAGCGTTCCAATAAACGATATTTCATAGCGTGCGAACTAAATTAAAAGTATAAGGTATTGGTTTTTCATGCAATTATACATTTATATGTGATTTTTATCCGGAACGTAACTTAGTAACTTCACATTGAACCTGAGTGCGCTTCATTCGGTTTATCGCGAACCCGTGACTAAATATCACGGGTATCGCATTTTATAGGAGTTGGTGACAAAAATTACAGGCAAAATTCATTGAATTGACGTTACTTTGCAACTTGATTTCTCAGTTAATAATCATTAAATTATCAAAGTGCAAAATTCAAATCCGGCCACGAACATCACTATTGAAAGAGACCTGAAACTTACAGGGAAACATGGTAGGCCATTCCTTACGGATATTGCATACAGTGCAACCGGTTCAAAATCTCCGATAATAATATTTTCACACGGGTTTAAAGGTTTCAAGGACTGGGGCCCATTCAATATGATGGCTTTGGAATTTGCTCAAGCCGGATTTCATTTTGTGAAATTCAACTTCGCATTCAATGGCACCACTCTTGAATCACCTTGTGATTTTATTGATCTGGATGCATTTGGCCAAAATAATTTCACTCATGAGTTAAATGATCTGGATGTAGTGATCAGCTGGATCAAGAATAGCAGGGAAATTGATTCTGACCAACCGATCTTTTTATTGGGCCATAGCAGAGGTGGTGGCATAAGTATTTTAAAAGCACATACCGATTCAAGAATTTTGGCTGTAGCCGGATGGGGATCGGTCACCAGCTTTTCAAAACATATAAGTATCAGTGATATCCGCAAATGGAAAAATGATGGTGTACTTTATGTTGAGAACGCCAGAACCGGTCAGCTTATGCCATTATATGTTCAATTATATTATGATTTCTTAAAGAACAGGGATCTGTTCAATATCAGAAATGCAGTTAGTGCTATGGCCAAACCGGTATTGCTGGTACATGGTACTGATGATGAAACTATCCCTGTTTCACGAGCCAGAGAAATGGTTCAATTGAATACTGCACTACAACTAATTGAAGTCCCTGGGTCAGACCATGCATTCGGTGCTTCGCACCCAATGGAATCTGGTACATTACCGCCAGACCTTAAACTTACCATTGATACAACCGCCGGGTTCTTCCTTAAACATTTGTAGTCTTTTATTTCCCCGCTTGCATTGCTTATTTTCGCCATTGGATATGAAGATCGCAATTGCTGGTACCCGTGGTATCCCTAATGATTATGGTGGTTTTGAACAGTGTGCTCAATACCTTTCAGTTATATTGGCTGAAAAAGGACATGAGGTCACAGTCTTTAATTCACATGATCATCAATTCAAAGAATCCACTTATAAAGGTGTAGCTATAAAGCATATTTATAATCCTGAAAATAACATTGGAGCTGCAGGAAATTTTATCTATGATTATCTATGCATGCGATATGCAATAGTCAATAAATTTGATGTGATTCTGATGTTGGGTTATACTACAGCAAGTATGTTTTATCCATTAATGGATTTTGGAAAAACAGCATTGGTTACTAATATGGATGGTCTGGAATGGAAACGCGATAAGTGGAATAGTGCGGTTAAAAAACTTGCGCTGTGGTTTGAAAAGCTTGCAGCAAAATATTCACACTTTCATATTGCTGATAACGAAAGGATCAGAGATTATCTTGTATCAAAATACAATATTGATCCGGTGTGTATTCCTTATGGCAGCGATATGATCAGCTCATTTGATAAAAGTGTGATAGAGCAATATGAAGTTGAACCGGGCAGGTATAGTTTACTCATTGCAAGGCTTGAACCTGAGAACAATATCAGAATGGTTTTACAAGGGTATTCGGCTTCGGCACTTCAGGAACCTTTATTGGTGATCGGCAAAGTGAACACCAAATATGGTTTAGATCTGCAAAGAGAGTATTCAGGCGATAAAAGGATTTGGTTTTTAGGAGGTATATACAACATCGGACACCTTAATAACCTGAGGCATTTTAGCAAGATATACTTCCACGGACATTCAGTTGGAGGCACCAACCCATCACTGCTTGAAGCTATGGCTTCAGGATGTCTGATAATGGCTCACGGTAACGATTTCAATAAATGGGTGACAGGCGATGACGCGTTGTATTTCAGTTCTGTAGATGAAATTACCGGTGTTTTGGATGCCCCGGGTACTCTCGAAGCCCTGAGGAACAGGATGACAGAAAATAATTTAACCAAAATTGAAGGGCCATTCAGTTGGGAAGTCGTTGCAGCTTCATACGAAAAGAAACTTGAAAACTCTGTGAATAGATTTCAGAGCTGGTTGCAACCGGAATTGCAGGATAATACTTAAACTTGTTATATGATAAAACCAATCTCCCATAAGGGCTTTTATCTCGTAACGGTGATATGGATACTTTTATTCCCGGCCTTTTCGCAAGCTCAACATTATTATACACCCCTTCAAAAGGATATATTGCGATCATATGATGAGCATGTATATGGCTTTCATCCGGATTTTCACAGTTCTATTAAACCTTATATCAGCGAGGAGGTAGCTGAATATACCAACCCTGACAGTGTAACATATTTTGACAGACAAAAGGAAATATGGAGTGATAAGTGGATAGGCAGAAAAATTTGGCGTGAACATTTGCTCGATCATCGTGAGGAAGATTATCACATTTATTTAAGTCCATATTTTGATTTTACCGGAGGCAGGTCATCTGATGACTATGGTGATGAGAATATCCTTATTAATTCCAGGGGATTGATAGCCGGAGGAGAGTTTGGAGAACGCTTTTCATTCCGAACATCATTTCTTGAATCTCTATCTGATTTTCCTACATATGTTGATTCAGCTATACAACAAACTTATGTAATACCTGGAGGGTCTAGAACCAAGACCCTTAATGGAAAATATGATTATGGAGTTGTATCCGGAACCATTTCATATCGTTTAAAAAAATATTTCAGTTTCCAGTTTGGGCATGATAAGAATTTTATTGGAGATGGTTACAGGTCTATGCTTTTATCAGATAACAGTTACAACTACCCGTTCTTTAAGATCAATGCTAAATTCTGGAAGATAAAATATATGGTGCTATATGCATTTTTTCAGGATGGGCCATACCAAACGATCAATGATGAAGTGTTCGACAGAAAATATGGAACATTCCATTATCTTGATATTAATATAGGTAAACGTTTATCCTTGGGAGTTATGGAAGCTATCATCTGGGATGACAGCTCTCGAGGGTACGATATTAATTACCTGAACCCTATCATCTTTTTACGTCCTGTAGAGTTTTCGATAGGTTCTCCTGATAATGCTTTACTCGGGTTAAACTTAAAGTTCATGACCACGGAACACAGTTATCTTTACGGCCAGCTTATGCTTGATGAATTCAAGATTGAGGAGGTGAGGGCTGGTGATGGGTGGTGGGGAAACAAGCAGGGTTTCCAGCTGGGTGGGCGTGTAATGCATTTATTTGGTGTAAAGCATCTGGATGTGTTTGCTGAGTATAACTATGCACGGCCATACCTATATCAGCACCGCAGTTCCCGAACCGCTTATGCTCACTATAATCAGCCTCTCGCACATCCGCTGGGAGGTAATTTCAAAGAGGCAGTTACCGGTGTGTCCTGGTCATATAAAGGATTTAATATGGATGTGATGGTGAACATGGCAGAAGTAGGGTATGATTATGACAGCACGGGAACTAAGACTAACTATGGTAATAACGTGTTGCTTAGCTATGAAACCAGAGATAATGAATATGGTAATAAGACCGGGCAAGGGTTGAATACAGATATTCTTAACGTATCTCTACGGACCTGGTATGTAATTAACCCTGCTTATAACCTTGCTATTCAAGCCGGTGTCAGATTCAGGAACTCATCTAATATTAACGGAGATTTCAACACTACATTTTTCTCAATTGGATTAAGTACTAGGTTAACAAATGCCTATTTTGATTTCTAACTCTTTGTTTGTCAGTTTTTTTGGATGTTTACGTCGTATTTACTAAATTGACACTTCAGCCTTTATTACTTAGGTTAATTAATTAATGAAAGTTTAACCTTATTACGAGTATTGCGCCGTAATTTTGAACTCTAGCTAAGTACCAAATATGATCAACATTGCATTCGGTTGTATCACTGCATTTCTCATCACCTTTCTGGCAATTCCATCTATCATCAAGGTTGCTATAATTAAGAACCTGATCGATGAACCTGGTGAAAGGAAATCACATAAATCAAGTATTCCAACCCTTGGAGGGCTTGCCATATTTGCTGGAGTTGTTTTTAGTTTCACATTCTGGTCTGCCGGTTTCGATAACCTGATGACTCAGTATATAATCGCAGCTATCATTGTACTTTTCTTTGTAGGGATCAAAGATGATATTGTAGAATTAACAGCACGAAAGAAATTTGCCGGGCAACTGATAAGTGCTATCATTATTGTATTGTTTGCAAATATCAGACTAACCTCCATGTATGGGATCTTTGGCGTATACGAAGTGCCTTATTGGTTCAGTATTCTTTTCTCAATTTTCACCATTCTGGTAATAATAAACTCATATAATCTGATTGATGGTATCGATGGGCTTGCCGGAGGTATTGGCACCATCGCTGCTTTTACTTTTGGCTTGTGGTTTTACAATTATAATGAGATCACTTTGTGTATTCTAGCATTTACTTTGTTTGCCTCTTTACTCGCGTTTCTGGTATATAATTTTTCACCGGCCACAATATTTATGGGAGATACCGGCTCATTGATAGTGGGGTTGATCCTTGCGGCCCTCACTGTAAGTTTCATTGAATTGAGTTTCTCTTCGCCACCTTACGCATTCCCATTCCGTTCAAGTCCTGCTATGGCCGTTGCTATATTAATAATTCCACTGGTGGATACTTTCAGGGTATTTGTTGTGAGGCTGCTCAATGGTAAAAGTCCTTTTAAAGCTGACCGAAACCATCTTCATCATCAATTGCTTGACCTTGGCATGTCACATAGGTTGGCATGTGTTATACTATTTGGCATAAACCTTTTCTTTATTTTCATTGCTTTGGTGCTGAGAGACATAAGTAGTCTCACTTTGCTTATGATTCTGGTGATCATGGCAATCGCACTCAGTATTTCACCCTTTTTGATCAGGTTTGTCATTCCCAAAAGCAAAACTTACAATATCAAGACCTAGCTATGTTATTTTAGGGCAATTCACGATCCACTTGTTATCTTTGCGAATCAGATTGATCACTTGTGAATCCTAAAGCAACATTCAGACAGATCCAGACACAGCTGGATAGTGGCAAAGAATCCTGCACTTCCATAGTTGGTGCATACCTTTCTCGCATCAGAGAGAATTCACACCTCAATGCCTTTCTTGAGGTTTTTGAAGAAGAAGCTTTGAATAAAGCAAAAGAAATAGATATACGGATCAGATCAGGAAAGGCGGGAAGGCTTGCCGGAATGGTACTCGGTTTAAAAGACAACATCTGTTATAAACAACATAAAGTATCAGCATCTTCTAAGATCCTTGAAGGTTTTGAGTCGTTGTATTCTGCCACTGTAGTTGAAAAACTTTTAAAAGAGGATGTCATCATTATTGGCAGATTAAATTGTGATGAGTTTGCAATGGGTTCTTCAAACGAGAATTCAGCATTTGGAAATGTAAAGAACCCGATTGATAATGAGAGAGTCCCCGGAGGTTCATCAGGGGGATCGGTGGCAGCTGTGGCTGCAGGGTTGTGTACAGCAGCTCTAGGATCAGATACAGGGGGTTCTATCAGACAACCTGCATCTTTTTGTGGGCTGGTAGGATTAAAACCGGGTTATGGAAGAGTTTCACGTCATGGACTATTAGCTTATGCCTCTTCATTTGATCAGATAGGACCAGTTGCAAATGACATATACGACGCTGCTCTGCTTTTGGAAATAATGGCTGGTCACGATGATTATGACTCAACAGCTTCTCAGGTAGCTCCAGAATTGTACACTACTTTTCTTGAATCGGATAGTTCACAAAAGAAAAAAGTAGCAGTAATAAAAGAATGCATTGAAGACCCAGGTCTTGATCAGGAGATAAAAAATCATTTGCTTGATAAAATAGAATCTTTAAAGTCAAAAGGATATATAGTTTCGGAGGTCAGCTTCCCTTTTCTCAACCTTATGGTACCTACTTATTATGTGCTTACTACTGCTGAAGCATCATCTAACCTTTCAAGGTATGGAGGAATACTATATGGGTACAGAAGTAATAAAACAACTGATATTGATTCAGCATTTCGTTTGTCAAGAAGTGAGGGTTTTGGAAAAGAAGTAAAGCGAAGGATAATGCTGGGAACTTTTGTTCTTAGTGCGGGTTATTATGATGCTTATTATAACAAGGCTCAAAAAGTTAGAAGGATATTAAAAGAGAAAACCGAAGCCATATTTAATGATCATGATTTTATTCTTCTCCCAGCTACACCTGATACAGCATTTAAATCTGGTGCAATAAAAGATCCGGTAACAATGTATTTGCAGGATATCTATACTGTGCAGGCGAACCTCACTGGCATCCCGGCCATAAGCATCCCAACCGGAAGCCATTCTAACGGGCTGCCTTTTGGGTTACAGGTAATGGCGTCTAAATTCAATGAAGGCCCAATGATGGCTTTTGCTGAAGTTGTTCAAAACCTATAAGCCTGTTTGTCAGCATGTTATAATTAGCAGGTATTTTGACAACAGAATTGATAATTTTGGCGTTAATTTAGTATTCCCCCTGTCAAATAATCATATCATGTTTAGATCCTTTAGTTTAATGCTGTTTGGTTTGTGGATGGTTTCATCTGCAACATCAATGGCACAAAATAAAGTGTCAGATGAATCTGCTTCTGATCTGGTTGTTGATATGCTTGATAGTCTGGTAAACCTGAATAATGTTATACGTTATCAGGAACTAAATTCAACATCGGGTGATAGTGGATTAACCGACAGGCCGAACACTTATCCGCAATATAGCGATCAAGTTTACACGCAAAGGATATCAAAAATTCACAGCCCGATCAAATTGACATACAATGAACAGGTTGCAGCTTATATTGATCTTTACGCTTACAAACGTCGTAATTTAACAAGCAGGGTAATGGGGTTGTCGCAACTTTATTTTCCTTTGTTTGAGGAAACTCTTGATAGGGAGTCGTTGCCTCTTGAATTAAAATATCTTGCTATTGTTGAATCAGCGCTTAACCCTACTGCGGTCTCCAGAGTTGGTGCCACAGGGCTTTGGCAGTTCATGTATAATACCGGTAAGTTATATGGCTTAAAAGTCAACTCATATTATGATGAGCGCCGTGACCCAATCAGTGCAACTAATGCTGCTTGCCAGTATTTTAAAAATATGTATGATATCTACCACGATTGGTTGCTGGTGATAGCTGCATATAATTGCGGACCAGGTAATGTAAACAAGGCCATCAGGCGAGCTGGAGGTAAAACGGATTTCTGGGAGATCAGCCCCTACCTTCCTAAAGAAACCAGAGGCTATGTACCTGCTTTTATTGCAGTTTGTTATGTTATGAATTATAGTGCCGAACATTATATCTTCCCGGTGCTGCCGGCATATAATTACTTTGAAGTTGATACTGTGTCGGTAAGTGCCGGAATTTCGCTTTACAAAATATCACAAGCTATTGACATACCAATTGATGTGCTCACCTACCTCAACCCGGTATACAAAAGAGGAGTGATACCTGCCAGCAATGGAGAAGAGTATTTGAGACTACCTGTCAATAAAATATCAGATTACCTTGATGCTGAGGAAACCCTTTTCAAGCCACTCCTTGCCGAAACGAGTAATCAGGAATCAATTGTTTCAGATAATACTGAAGATCGGCCATTTACCTACGAATATAAAAAGGTTCGGAAAACATATGTAGTTCGTAGTGGTGATAATTTATCAGCTATTGCATCAAGAAGTTCATGTTCTGTAAATGATCTGAAATCATGGAACAAACTCAGATCTGATATGATCACCCCGGGTCAAAGGTTGGCTGTATATCGTACTGAAAAGGTAAAGGTGTATTCACAATCTGTTGATCTGGAAGCTGCAAAACCTGAAAGTGCTACAGAAGATAAGTCTGCTATCAAACCAAAAGTTCAGGAAAATGATATTCAGATAAAAGTTGTTTATCACATGGTTGAAAAAGGTGATACTTTGTGGAACATTGCCAAAAGATATGATGGTGCTACTGTTGAGCAGATCATGGAATTAAACAGCATTAAAGATTCAAAGTCCCTCAAACCGGGTACACGCATAAAGGTTAAGGTAAATGGCTAAAATACAGTCATTACCGGGCAAGGTCAGGCTCTTATTCATCATTGTTTTATCTTCTATCATTCATGGATGTGATGAATCTATTCTCTCTGATGCAACAGGTAAGAATGGTGAACTAATAGTAGTGGTTGATACTTCTTTATGGAATGGAGAAGTGGGTAAGTTGATCCGCGATTCCATTTCCCCGGACTTCCCCGGCTTACCTCAGAATGAGCCATTATTCAGGCTTATACAGGTTGAAAGTTCGGAGTTCAAAAGCATTTTACGTTCCCACAGAAACGTGCTTATTATTTCTGAATCTGATTCTGTTGGAGAATTAAACTATAACATTAGTGAAACCCGGAACAAATGGTCAAAGGGTCAGTTGGTTATTAATTTATTTGGCACTGATGAATCCTGGCTGCAGGCTGCTGTATTGAATTTTGCAACTTCAATAAGAGAAAAGTTTTATCTTGAAGACAGGCAAAGAATGATAAATGGGTATTCAAGTCTTTCCGATCCCTTGCTCAACAATGAACTTGAATCTGAGCTTAGTGTACGCATGCCACTTACGCATGATTTTTTTATTGCAACAAAAAAGGAAAATTACTGCTGGATAAGAAGAGAGACGGAATATGTAAGCATAGGGGTGCAAATATATCGGTTACCATACGATTCAGATTCCTTATTTAATGAGTCAAAAATCATTCATATCCGCGACTCAGTCTCTAAGTTGAATATTCCAGGCCCATCTGCAGGAAGTTATATGATCACCGAATCAAGATTTCAGCCTGTTGTTGATTATGACCGTGTTGCAGATTGTTATACAAAAGTTTTGCGAGGGCTGTGGAAAACTGAAAATGATTTCATGGGAGGACCCTTTGCTTTGTATAGTGTCCTGGATGAAAAAAAGCAGGAGGTTATTTTTATAGACGTATTCCTATACTCTCCTAAGTTTGACAAAAAGGATTACATGAGACAGATGGATGCGGTGGTTTACGGACTTAGTTTAAAATAAAAAAGCACCTGTGAAATAACAGGTGCTTTTTACTGACGATTTTTAAATTTTCTTAAGCAGCAGCTTGTCCCCTGCCCAGCCACCAACCGATAACTCCGCCAACAACGGCTCCGAATACGGCATTGAGCAAAACATCAACAGCTATAATAGTATAATTTGTAAACATTTCTGATTGAGCTTGCAACATCAAATTCATGCCCAGAAACATCAGAATGCAAATCATAGCACCGCATTTAGCACCCTCTTTAAAATCACGAATATTCATTTGATCAAATAAGTAAGCAAGCATCAAAGACCAAAAGATTTGGGCAACAAAGATCATCCAGAGAATAGGCTCTGGTCTGGAAATCTCATTTACAAACAGCTCGTTCATATTACTTTCATAGTAGTCCATGGTCAACATTCCCCATAAGACCCAACCCGCTAAGAAAGCAACAACTGCACCAATAAGAGTGGCAACAAGTACTTGTGTTTTCATGATATTTTGGTTTTGGTTTAATTGAAAGTAAAAAGGAATACGCCAAATTAATTACCATAGGTAAATGACTTATACACATTTGGATAAACAAACTTGGTTAACCAATCACAAGTAATTGAAAATCAGCTTATTTAAATCCAACTACAAATAATACCCCCCATTATGATCATACTCAATGTCCAATAACCGGTATTGATCCAGATATATTTCCATCCCTTTCTTTCAAATAGTGCATTAATGCTGATAACAGGTAAAACCAATAAAACCGATGAGATAAACCCATGTAAAGCACCATGCTTGAATGTTCTGAAGTTGCTCCCATATTTTAACATAAATTCATCTACATAATTCTGAATTGCTGAACCGCTTTCACCAAACCCTGGCTCATTCAACAGAATTGAGTAAAAGTGAGATTGATGTATTACCAGAAGGCTGGTTCCAAGCGAAAATAGTAGGCTCATTATAAAGGTCAATCCAAAGATCAGAGGCATGTTTGCCCCTTTTGCCTTTTCTTCGGTCATGCCAGAGGCATTCATCCATGCAGTGCCACATACTTTTGGGTTGTACCAGATCATACCGGTAAGCAGTGGGATCAGGGCAGCCACCAGGATCGCCAGATAATTCATTTCCATGATTTTGTGTTTTTGGTTTGCTCTAAATTAGACTTTTTGATCAAAAGCCAAAAAATAACACAGCGATTAAAAGTTTGCCAGAATGCAGAATCAGAAAAATTAAAATACCTTTTCAGCTATTCGTTTCACAATCTCGGCATTACCCATAGTATAGTAATGCAAACAAGGGACCCCTTTTTTCATGAGTTCTTTTGACTGAGAAATACACCATTCAATTCCCAGTTCTTTTACTTCTGTATCCGACGTACAGTTTTCCAGATCTTTCATTAGGTCGATCGGCAAGTCAATATGAAAAGTTTTAGGTAGCAGATTTATTTGTTTGAGTGTGGTTATTGGTTTTAATCCCGGGATGATCGGAACATTAATACCTGCTTCACGACATTTATCTACAAAGCTGAAGAATTTCGCATTGTCGAAAAACATTTGAGTTACTACATATTGTGCACCAGCATCTATCTTCTGCTTCAAATATTTTACGTCCATTGCAATGTTTGGTGCTTCAAAATGCTTTTCAGGATATCCGGCTACACCAATACAAAAATCTGATGGTTCTGAATCTTTCAGATCTTCATCTAAAAATTTTCCATGATTCATACTCACAACCTGTTTAACCAGGTCTATGGCATAGTTATTTCCACCTTGCTCCGGTGCAAAATGAGGTTCTGTTTTTATAGGGTCACCCCGCAACAATAAAACGTTATTGATACCTAAATAATTTAGTTCTATTAATGCATTCTCTGTTTCCTCCCTGGTAAACCCGCCACATATGATATGCGGAACCGCGTCTGTTTTATAGCGGTTCATTATAGCTGCGCAAATACCTACAGTTCCAGGCCTTTTACGTATCGAGATTTTTTCAAGATATCCGCCTTCTCTCTTTTTATAAACATATTCTTCGCGGTGATATGTTACGTCAATAAAAGGAGGGTTGAATTCCATTAACGGATCTATCATTTTATACACAGATTCTATACTACGTCCCTTGAGAGGTGGTAATATCTCTATTGAAAATAAAGTTTTATCTGTGCCTGATAGGTGATCTGTAATTTTCATGGCTGCAATGATAATAAATATGATGGAGTGATAATAAAAAAGGCGTCCCAAAGGACGCCTTTCTGAGTAAAATAAATTTCAGTTTACCGAGCTCAGTTGACTTCTCTGAGCAATTTCACGGTACCCTGGTATGATTTTCCGCTCTGCAGATTCAGGGAGTAGAAGTAAGTTCCGTCAGGCAGATCATCACCGTCCCAGTTATTCTGGTAGTTTCCTGACTCATACACGATGTTACCCCATCGGTTGAATATTTTGAGTGCGCTGTTAGGATTAGCCTCTAGATTTTTGATGAAGAACACATCATTCTTGTTGTCACCATTACCTGGGGTAAATATGTTAGGGATCACCACATCACAAGGTGAGATGGTAACATCATCCTGTCCTCGGCATCCGTTAGGATCGGTAACTTCTACGGTATATACTCCTGAAGCAGCAGGGGTGATGGTTTGTCCGGTTTCACTGATGATGCTGCCGTTGAGTGACCACACGTAGGAGCTACCTGCATTACCGGCATCCAGTGAAGGAGGCGTAGATCCGTCACCGCAAATGAGCTGGTTCTCACCCAGCTCAACCACCGGATTGGGGTTCACGGTAAGTGAGAGACTTGAAGAGCCATCGCAACCGTCGTTATTGGTCACGGTTACATCATAGGTGCCTGTAGAACTAACAGTGATGGTAGCGGTAGTTTCACCGGTACTCCATTGGTAGGAGTTAAATCCGGCACCGGCATCGAACACAGAGTTCTCACCGTCACAGATATCGGTATCACCGGTCACCACCGGAGCAGGAGCCGTAAGGTTCACCGCATTAGCAGTGCCTGTACCGTCGCAGGTAGCACCAGATATGGTAACAGTAACGGTATAGGTACCTGCTGAGGTTGGTGTAATGGTTTGAGTGGTTTCACCGGTACTCCACAGATAATTTGATCCGGGGTTTCCGGCATCCAGAGGAGCAAAGGCATCACCCGGACAAGCGAACACATCGGTAATGGAAACCGAAGGAGAAGCGATCACACTGATCTGCATGCTATCGGTACCCTGGCAACCAGATAGGGTGGTCACCTGTACTGTATAGACTCCCGGAGCGTTCAGTCCCGGCTGATAGGTCTGGCTGTTGGCTCCTGAAATAGGCTGGCCGTTGAGCAACCACACATACGATGAGTTGGGAACGTTGGCCACCAATGCTGTAGGTGAATCATTATCACAAATGGTCTGGTCCGGGCCGATGGTTACCACCAGCTGAGCAGCAATGCTGATAGCTACCGAGTCGGTACCCACACAGTTGGTACCTGAAGTAGATACTACCACGGAATAGTTACCAGCCTGAGTAGGCTGATAGAACTGACCAGTAGCGTTAGGTATAGCTACACCGCTATTGAACCACTGGAAGTTGGCACCGGAGTTACCAGCGTTAAGCGGCGGGATAGGGTCGGTGTTACATAAGCTCAGGTCAGGCCCCAGGTTAACAACAGGAGACTGTTCAATGAGTACTTCAACAGTATCCGTACCGAAACAGGCAGGTGATGCTGTAACGGTAACCACATAGGTACCGGATTGAGAAGCAGTGATGGTTTGATTGGTTTCGTTAGGCAGGATGTTGCCGTTTAACGCCCATATATAAGTGAAGTTAGAAAGTCCGGCATCAAGAACAGGAGTAGGGTCGGTATCGCACACAGCAATATCAGGACCGGCACTCACGATAAGGTTGTTGATGATATTAAGCACCGCCAGAGTATCACCGGCGTTGATATAGGTTCCGCAATCGTTCGTAAATGTGTTGTTGTCGGTACCATTTTGAACAATGAGGTACACCGGAGTAGCTGGAGAAATGTTGCTACCCACACTGAAGGTGATGGAGTTTGAAACGCCGTTACCACCGGGGCAGTTCGTCACTGCAGTTACCGGATACTGGGTTCCGTTGGCATCCACCAAGAAGAATTCGGATCCGCCACCCGATAAGGTATTGCATTGCACATTGTACTGGAAGGTTACAGTAATATCGTTGAAGGTACATCCTACATTGAGCACCTCAGTATCAAAGATACCTGGATCGATAACCTCGTAACCTAGTGAATCAAATTCAGGCATCTCAACACCACATTCACTCAGGAATGTGTTGCCGTCGAACCCGGTCTTGGTAAAGGCATAAGTTATACCTGCAGTGAGCGGATAAAATACGGTTACCAGAATGCTGTCGGTTTGTCCGTTGGTACAATTGATAGGCACAGCATTAAGAACAGGATTAGGTGTTCCCTGAGGTGTTACCACACGTATATCGGTAGGCACAATGGAAGCACACTGAACAGGATCCTGAAGTACCAGAATGAAAGTAGTGTCGGCGCATGAAGCCGTATAGAACTGGGTAGGATTACCCTGTGGATCGGTAGGAGGGGTCCATGCCGGAGCAGAACCGATACATCCACCCACTATGTTGATTTGAATATCTCTCTTTACATGACCGATTTTAAATCCATTGCGAAACTCTTCGCACAGTACGGCTATAACGCCCACCTCTATTTGAGAAGGTATGAAGTTGATGGTACCTGTTTGTGGGTCAATAGAAACCGGACCGTTAGTTGCTACAGGCTGTAAACCGCTGTAGCCTGGCTGATATTGCAATGAAGTAGCACCGGGATTACCCTGAGCATCCACCAGTGAATATACCAGTGAGTCTCCGTCAATATCGGTAGCACCCTGGTTGTAGAAGAACTGATTACCTACACAGAATTGAGTTACCGGAATGTTTGAGAATACCGGTGAGCTGTTTGTAGGTGCATTTAAATTATCCAGGAAACTGGTCACATACATATCATCTCCACCCGGACCAACAATAGTTGTGATCTGAGCATTACGGCAACATAATGAAAATACAAACTGCCAGTCAGAACAGGCAACCGGTAAATTAACGGTTCCCTGATAGATCCATTCTTGCACTCCGTACCCTGATCCTCCATTACAAGTAGTTGTTACCGGAGGTAGACATGGCGATGGCGGGATCGGCTGCCCGGTTCCAGGAATGGCTTGCAGGGTAATATTTCCTCCTGCCGCACAGCTGGAGCTATAATTCACTGTAGTGCTGGTTGGAGCTGTAATACCGTCACAGTCTCTGTAAAACCTTAAGGTTACTAGGTATTGGTTAGGACCTATGTATTCATATGTAACGTCGGCACCTACGCCATGAGAGGCAAATGCCTCGTCAGCAGGTAGTGCAAATACTGCAACCAGGGCTGTCACAAGGATCGATAATAGCTTTTTCATTTTTTCGTTTTGGTTTTTAAGATCTTGGGATAGTTATAATGTATTTCCTTTTGTTAAAAGACGATTTGAAGCGCATTCTAGTTGCAGCTGCAGAAGATAAAAAGGAAATATTATATAAGTATAAAGTGTTTATATTCAGTTAGTTAAATAGATTTAGCCTGAAAAAGGTGTTTTAAAGTCCTCAAATTCAGGCCATAAAAATAAAAAAGACGTCCCAAAGGACGTCTTTTTAAGCAAAATAAATTTCAGATTACAGGGGTCAGCGGATCTGATGGTCCCTCATAAATGATCCCCGGCTGATATCTTAGTTTCAACGCATGAGTTTCAGAGTTCCTTTATGATTGTGAACCTTACCGTCATTTCCTGTAGCATATATCACATAAAAGTAAGTTTCCTTAGGAGCTGCTTCGCCATTACCAAGGTTGCCATTCCATCCAAGTTCAGGATCAGTGAAACGTGCTACCTGCTTACCTCTACGGTCATAAATTGCCACATCAACTGAGGCTAGTTGCTCAGACCTGATGGTGAAAATATCATTGATACCATCTCCATTTGGCGTAAATACGTTAGGAATGAAATTTTTTAGAAAATCATCTTCTTCAACTGTAACCAACACGGGTTCTTTATGTGTATTTCCATCCCCATCTTTGAAACTTGCCCATGCAGTATATGTGCCGGGTATCTCATATTCATGACTTATTGCTGAACCACCAAATCCTGATGCTCCATCTCCGAACTCCCAAACAACTTCTCCATGGAAGGCAGGAACTTTAAGGTCAACACCCAAAGGTGCCACACCCTTAACAGGATCTGCAACCAACTCAAATTGCTTCAGCTGAGTTGCTGATTTATCAGGAATATTTTCACGTGTTACTTGACCTGGAGTTTGCTTTTGTTGTGTGGGACTATTTTCAACTACAGTTTTTTCAGCATGAGCTAATAATACAGGATCACTCTGATCAGTAGCCCTTTGGTTTCCTGACTGAGTTACACTTACCGGTGCTGAAGGATTAAGCTTCTGAACAGGAGTGTTATTTTTTGCGCGTTTCTGAACAGCTGAATTATTTTCAACAGCTGAACTATTACTTGAATGGGATGTATTCTCCTCAGATCGGTTTTCCTGCAAATCAGATTCTTCACCCATCGACATGGCAGTTGTATTGGATGGTTCCATCTGCTGCGAGGGATCTTCATAAATATTACCGGCTTGCTCAGTGCTTTGACTGTTCTGAACATTTGCAGATTCTTCCTCTTTTGGAGATGCGAAGTACAGTACGGAAGCAGTAACAGCCACGATAGCTGCACCTCCCCATACACCCAGCCCAAGCCCTCCTTTGGCACCACTGGCTGCTGATGTTACACCACCTGAATTCCCTGAAGGGGATGACGGTGCTGAAGGTGTTGGGATTTGACTCTTGATCGAATCCCAAAGTTCAGGCCTGACCGGCTCTTCATAACCGTTGAAGGTGTCCCTGAATAAATTTTCTATGTTTTCTTTCGGTTCCACTTAAACCAATTTTTCTGTTGTTTCTACCAATTTCTGCAAATAAACCCTTGCCCGTGAATATTGTGATTTTGAGGTACTCTCAGAGATTCCTAGCATTGAAGCTATCTCTTTGTGGGCAAAACCCTCTACTGCATATAAATTAAATACTGTTCTGAATCCTGGTGGCATGGTTCTCATCAATTTGAGAAGATCTTTGGCATTCATAGACTCAATTGTATGATCTTCTGCAAATGCCTCTGCACTGGCCACTTCAAGATCTATCATCTTGCCGAACGATTTATTCTTCCTTATCTGATCCAATGCGGTATTTACCATAACTCTTCGTATCCATCCTTCCAATGACCCTTCTCCTTTGAAACTGCTGATCCTGAAAAAGACCTTTATAAAGCCCTCCTGCAGGATATCTTCAGCCTCATCAGATGAACTTGCGTATCGGGCGCATACACCAAGCATCCGGCCGCTGAAGCGGTCGAATAATTGTTTTTGTGCCTTAGGATCGCCTTCACGGCAACCCTTTGCGAGTTCTTCATCAGGTATCATTGGCTTGATGCTCAGGTTAAAGACCCATAAAAAGGCGATAGGGTTGCACAGGGGTCATTTATTTTTTCTCTTACAAATCTAAGAATTAGGGCGTTAGGAAACAACCAGACCGCCCTTGGCATTGGTTAAAAAGCTATTTTTGCAGCCCCATATGGAAAACATCCGCAATTTCTGCATCATTGCCCACATCGATCACGGCAAAAGTACACTGGCCGACAGGCTGTTAGAGTTTACAAACACCGTAACGGCCCGTGACCTGCAGGCTCAGGTGCTCGATGATATGGACCTTGAAAGAGAGCGTGGTATCACCATAAAGAGCCATGCCATACAAATGGACTTCGAAAAACAGGGCATAAAATATGTCCTCAATCTCATTGATACTCCGGGTCACGTTGACTTTTCATATGAAGTTTCCCGCTCCATAGCAGCCTGTGAAGGAGCACTGCTGGTAGTTGATGCCGCTCAGGGGATCCAGGCACAAACCATTTCAAACCTTTACCTGGCCCTTGAAAACGACCTGCACATTATTCCTGTGCTCAATAAAATAGATCTTCCCAGCGCCGAGCCTGAGGTGGTGAAAGATCAGATAGTAGATCTTATTGGATGCGATAGAGATGAGATCATCCACGCAAGTGCCAAAACAGGAATTGGTATAGAAGATATTCTCGATGCTATCATTAATCGGGTCCCTGCACCAACTGGTGACCCCAAAGCTCCTCTTAAAGCACTTATTTTTGATTCAGTATTTAATTCATTCCGAGGGATCATCGCTTATTTCAAAGTGATGGATGGTGAGATCCACAAAAATGACCTTGTGAAATTCGTGGCCACAGGAATGCAATATGAGGCTGATGAAATAGGAATCCTTAAACTTGAAAAAACTCCAAAGCAGAAAATCGGAGCCGGCGATGTAGGGTATATCATTTCAGGGATCAAAGAAGCACGTGAAGTAAAAGTAGGAGATACCATTACTCACGTTAAGCGCCCATGCGAAAAAGCTGTCGAAGGATTTGAAGATGTAAAGCCCATGGTGTTTGCAGGAATTTATCCGGTTGACACCGATGAATATGAAGATCTGAGAACATCTATAGAGAAGCTTCAGCTTAACGATGCTTCCCTGGTGTTTGAACCTGAAGCCTCTGCAGCCCTTGGATTCGGATTTCGTTGTGGATTTTTAGGAATGCTCCACATGGAGATCATCCAGGAACGCCTCGAACGTGAGTTTGACATGACCGTCATTACCACAGTGCCTAACGTATCATATCATGCATACCTTACAAGTGGTGATTTCATGGAAGTCAACAACCCTTCAGACTTTCCAGATCCCAGTAAACTGGACCGTATAGAAGAACCTTATATCAAAGCTACTATCATCACAAAGTCTGATTTCATCGGCTCTATCATGACACTTTGTATTGGTAAAAGAGGTATGCTTATCAATCAAAGTTATCTTACAACCGACAGGGTGGAACTCATCTTTGAAATGCCATTGGCAGAGATCGTTTTCGATTTTTACGACAAATTAAAATCCATCTCCAAGGGTTATGCTTCGTTCGACTATCATCCTATCGGTTACAAACAAAGTCATCTGGTGCGACTTGATATCAGACTTAATGGTGATCCCGTTGATGCGCTTTCTGCACTTATTCATCGCGACCACGCATATTCATTCGGTAAAAAGATGTGCGAAAAACTTAAAGAGCTTATCACACGTCAGCAGTTTGAGATCGCAATTCAGGCATCTATCGGTTCCAAGATCATTGCACGAGAAACCGTTAAGGCCTTACGCAAAGATGTAACAGCAAAATGTTACGGCGGTGATATTTCACGTAAACGTAAGCTGCTCGAAAAACAAAAAGAAGGTAAAAAGCGTATGCGTCAGGTGGGTAGCATCGAAATACCTCAGCAGGCTTTTCTTGCGGTCCTTAAACTCGACTAAATTATTTTTTTGGGCGTTCACTACGTAAACTGCCGTTACCGGCATTTACTTAGTGCCGGGTGCTCGCTATTACACGCCGCAACGCTTTGCGTGGTGGCGGGGTAATGCCACTCGCCCCCTAACGCAGGTCTATTAACGTGAAGATGTTTTGTAGCAATTGTCAGGTTTTAAACGAAGCAAGTTGAATAGACCAGGTCTTATCTACTCAGGGTCCGCAGGCTTTTTTCACTCATAGGGTGATTCACCCAACCATCTGTTATGTTCACCAAACCCGCAAACTTCAATTACCATTTTATTTCATTCATTCACCGTGCTTCAACAAGTGTTTGCCAAATCTAGTGTCTGAATTGTTAACGTCAAGTCAGAATTTTATTGCTCAATAGAATCACCTACTACTTGTATGCAGTCACCTACACACTCGGGTCATTAACCAAAAAAAAGTGAATTGATTAGGAAGTGGTTTATGCTGTTTCTAATTTGGTATTGCGGTTAATGATAAATCAACATACATACGTAACCGTTATCGTTCTTTTACATACTTGTTTCATAACCTTAAATCCTCCAGTTATGAGAAGTAAACATGTACTCTTGTTTACGTTCGGATTTATTCTGATCGTGCATTTTATTTATTTCAAGAACCTGGTTGAGTACTACGATAATTCTGTGGTGCAAGACAGGAACTATTATGACCTCATGCATGATGCTGACAAAAAGGTAGATTTTATCACAGTTTCCGTTGACTCTACCCATCATGCAGCAAAAGATAGCGTTGAATCGGCAACATTTGCACCCACACGTGCTTCTGCTTCCTTCAACTGAATGATAGTATAGGGGTTTGTATTTTTTTTTGGGCGCATGCATTATGGTTTTTGCATGCCTTTTCAAAAATCAGGGGCCGGCATCGCCGGCCCTTGTTTATTCAGGCGAGTTAACGAGCAGTTTGTGAAATCTCATAATAGTAATATCATCACTCAGTAAATTAAGTGTTGAGTCGTTACTCATCTTCCACTTAGTTACCCGGCCAATGGTGGAGGTGAACAGATCTTCACCTTCAGCTCCGTCAACACACATTTTTCTCGTCATGGCCATATGGTCAGGTATGGATAATGTATACCCAGAAGCAACAAATGAACCTGTGTAATTATTACATCCGGCAAATCCGCTTATTCTTTGCTCGTTCTCATCAAATTTGATGGTAGGTGATCCATTAGGATAGATTTGTTTCCATGGTAGATTATTATCAGTGATATATATCAGCTGCCAGCTACCTTCTAATTTAACTTCATTGCCTGATACAGCAGAATTTAATTCTCCTGTTTTACACCCTGATACACATAAAAGAGTGCAAATTAAAGAAAGAGAGATCGTAAAGGTTTTCATAAAGGTCTTTTATATTAATTTTTCAAAACAAAAGCTAGTTTTCACATCCGCATATTGTCCGTAATTGGGAATGATAACATAATTTTTCTTTTTATACAAACCTATTGCTTCATGCTGATTGATGCCGGTTTCCAATATACACTTGTTGTATCCAAGTTCTCCGGCCCAGATCTCAAGTTCATGCAGTATGCCTGACGCCAGACCTTTTCCTCTGAACTCCGGTTGTACATACATTCGTTTTATTTCCATAATAACTTCATCAAATTGTTTAATGGCACCGCAGCCAACCACATTATTGTTGATTGATGCCAGCACAACATGATTTATTGTATCAACTTTATTATACTGAGCATAAAATGCATGGTCTTCTCCATCACGGATCTTCAGGTCAGCATCCAGTTCTTTTACAAGCTTATGAAAATCTTTATGTTCTGAATCTGTTCTGAAGATATGGTTCATTGCTCATGCTGTTGAATTGAATTAATGTGCTTCCAGCCAGTTCCTGCCTGTTCCTATCCCAACTTCAATAGGTACCTCTAACTTGATCGCATTTTTCATCAGGTCTTCAACCAGTTTTTTCACCTCATCAACTTCATTCAGTGGAGTATCAAATACCAGTTCATCATGCACCTGTAGTATCATCCTGGTTTGTAGCTTTCTCTGTTGCAGTTCTTTGTAAATATTGATCATTGCCACTTTGATCATATCAGCGGCTGATCCTTGGATGGGTGCATTGATGGCATTTCGCTCCGCAAAACCTCTTACAACTGCGTTCGCCGAATTGATGTCGCGCAAATGTCGTCTACGTCCGAGTATTGTTTCAACATACCCATGTTTTCTTGCAAACTCAATACTTCCATCCATGTATTTTTTGATGGTAGGGAACTGTATGAAATAATTTTCAATGATGGACGCAGCCTCCTTACGGGGTATGTTCAGCCGTTGTGATAAGCCGAAAGCACTGATGCCATATATGATTCCGAAATTCACCATTTTAGCACTGCGCCGCATCTCATCTGTTACATCTTTTAGTTCTACTTCAAAAACCTTAGAGGCTGTAGAGGTATGAATATCTATCCCTTTTTTAAACGCATCAATCATGCTAGGGTCTTTACTCAATGCTGCTATGATCCTCAATTCTATCTGCGAATAATCGGCTGACAATAGAATGTATTTATCGTTTCTTGAAACAAATGCTTTTCGCACCTCTCTGCCCTTTTCTGTGCGTATTGGAATATTTTGCAGATTCGGATTATTTGAACTTAGTCGTCCGGTAGCTGCAACAGCTTGCTGGTATGAAGTGTGAATGCGCCCGGTTCGGGGGTTTACCATCTCGGGTAACGTATCTACATAGGTGTTCTTGAGTTTAACCAGTTGCCTGAACTCAAGCACCATCTCAACTATCTTATGCCTGTCTGAGATCTTTGAAAGCACATCTTCACCGGTAGCATATTGTCCGGTTTTGGTTTTCTTGGCCTTGGGGTCTATCTTAAGCTTATCAAATAAGATCTCACCTAATTGTTTCGGACTTGCAATGTTGAATTCCTCGCCGGCTTCTTGATATATTTTCTTTTCAATTTTTATAATATCCTTCTCTAGTTCTGAAGAAAATTCTTTTAGGGCAACTGGGTCAATTGCAACTCCTTCGGTTTCCATAGATGCCAGAACAGGTATCAATGGCATTTCAACTTCGCTGAAAAGTTTAGTAAGTTTATTTTTTTTCAGGTCGGGTTCAAACACTTCTTTGAGTTGTAAAGTTATATCAGCATCCTCGGCTGCGTATTCAACCACCTGTTCAACAGGAACCTCGCGCATGCTCAACTGGCCTTTTCTTTTTTCGCCTATCAGTGTTTCAATTGAAACCGGTTTGTAATTCAAATAAACTTCTGATAAAAGATTCATATTGTGCCTCATGTCGGGCTCTATGAGATAATGGGCCATCATGGTGTCAAACAAAGGTCCTTTCACCTCAATATCATACCAGCGCAACATCATCATATCGTATTTGATATTTTGTCCGCATTTTTCAATGGACAAGTCTTCAAATATATGTTTGAACTGCGATACTAGTTTGTGCGCATCATCATAGTTGTCGGGAACCGGTACATACCATGCCTCATAAGGTTTCAGCGCAAATGACATACCTACAAGTTCAGCCTGGTTGGCATCTATATCAGTGGTCTCCGTGTCAAAACAAATCAGTTTGCTTTTCTCAAGTTTCTTAATGAGAGCAGTGATTTCTTTTTCAGTGTTTGTCAAATGATACTTGTGCTCTACCGTTAAGATGGTCAAAGGTTCATTTGCGGGAGCTTCTTCAGTTGTTTCATCATCAAATAATGCAGATTGTTGCCCGTTGCTGATAGATACATCTTCATCAAGTACTCTTTTGGAAAGTTGCCTGAACTCAAGTTCGGCAAATACTTCACGTATTTTATCTTTATCAACTTCTTCTAACCTGAGATCTTTTTCATCAAACTTGACCGGTACATCGGTAATGATGGTTGCCAGTTCTTTTGATAACAATGCCTTGTCACTGTTATCTCTTACCTTTTCTGCCAGCTTTCCTTTTAATTTGTCAGCATTAGCTATTACATTTTCTACATTATCATATTCGGCCAATAACTGGCGGGCGGTTTTTTCACCTACACCCGGTATTCCAGGAATATTATCTGCTGAGTCGCCCCATAATCCCAGCATATCAATCACCTGATCTACACGTTTCACCCCAAATTTTTCAAGTACTTCGGCCACACCCAGCACCTCCGCTTTGTTTCCAAACGAAGCCGGTTTATAGATCTTGATATGCTCACTCACAAGCTGTCCGAAATCTTTGTCAGGTGTCATCATGAAAACCTCAAAGCCATTTTTCTCAGCTTCCTTTGCTAGTGTACCTATTACATCGTCAGCTTCATAACCATCACACATGATCACAGGTATGCGAAAGCCTTCCAGTATCTTTTGCACATACGGAATAGATGTTTCAAGGTCTTCAGGCATAGCTTCACGATGTGCCTTGTAATCTGCATATCCTTCATGGCGAGCTGTAGGAGCCATGGTGTCAAACGCTACGGCAATGTGGGTGGGTTTTTCATTCTTGAGTACATCAAGCAATGTATTGGTGAATCCGAACATGGCCGATGTGTTCAATCCTTTGCTATTAATTCTGGGATTTTTACTGAAAGCAAAATATGCACGATAAATAAGTGCCATTGCATCCAGCAGAAATAATTTCTTTTCTTTCATCAGTTATAATTAATATTCAACAAAGCTAATGATTACACTTTCTTGGTTCTTAAACTTTCGATGGCTTGTTTCAGTTTTGTGACAGCAATTTCTATTTCAGTATCTGTGGTGGATCTGCCTAAGCTTATCCTGATAGAATTTTTACATTCTGCATCAGATAGTCCCATAGCCTTTAAAACATGTGACGGCTGCGGTAGTTCTGAAGTGCAGGCAGAGCCTGATGAGATACACAGTTCCGGTATCGCAGTCATCAGTTGCTCATTATGAACACCGGCGATCTTTAAACTTGTTGTATTGGGTAAACGGTCTCGTACATCCCCGTTGATGTGGATGCCGCCACACGACTCAAGCATTTGTTCAAGCGTTGTGCGTTGTTTTGACATTCGGGCTGAATCATCCCACTGTTCTGATAAACAAAGTTCCATTGCATGTGCCATACCTACAATTCCGGGTACATTCTGGGTTCCCGGACGAATACCTTTCTCATGACCTCCGCCAAACATGATCGGTTTTAATGCCACCCGCGGATCTTTCCTCCGTAAATAAAGTGCTCCAACACCTTTTGGTCCGTAAAATTTGTGTGCGGAGATACATGCTGCATCAATGTTCAATTCGTTCACATCAAATCTTATTTTTCCGATCGCCTGTGTTGCATCACAAAACAAAATGCTGTTGGCTCTATGAACAATATCGGCAACTTCTTTGACCGGATTGATGTATCCTGTTTCATTGTTGGCGGCCATCAGCGCCACAAAGATCGTGTCGCCGGATATTATTGATTTTAGTTTTTCAAGATCGGGTGCTCCGTTTCTGCTCACCGGAAGAATTGATATTCTAAAGCCTTCCGATTCAAGATGAGTCAATGTTTCAATTACTGCCTTGTGTTCTGTAGCCCAGGTTATGATATGGTTACCTTTAGAGCGGTAGGCTTCAGCCATCCCCGTAAGGGCCATGTTGACAGACTCCGTGGCTCCTGAAGTAAATATTATCTCGCCGGGTTCCGCTCCAACGCCCATGGCCAACTTTTCTCTTGATCGTGCAATCGCATGAGCTGCCTCCCGACCTGCCATATGGGTTTTGGAGGCCGCATTACCAAAATTGACCGTAAACCAGGGTAACATGCTTTCCAGCACCCTTTGATCAACAGGTGTGGTGGCATTGTGGTCAAAGTAAATAAGTCCGGAATTTGAGGGCTTTTCAGACATTGAATACAAAGGTAATCAAGCCTTTGAGCATGAGGTAACATCATCTTATTTCAGTACCTTTACCTGCTGCTCTTGGCAGTTTGGTCGATGTTTCGATTTATAGCTCGTATCATATTGAGAAACAGGAGGTTACTCCTCCTGATATTTGCGTTGGTAACCGTCTTATTCGGTTATTTTGCCACGCGGATCACTTTGTCGTACGAGTTTGCTAAAGTACTCCCTGCCGATGATCCTTATTTTAAGGAATATGAGCAGTTTAAATCAACTTTTGGGGAAGATGGCAGTGTGATGGTCATTGGTGTAAGAGACCAGGACTTTTATACTGTTAATACTTTCAACGAATGGTACCAGCTTGGAGAGAAAGTCAAAGCTATCGATGGTATTGAAACGGTTGTTTCAGTTTCACATCTCTATACTGTAAAAGCCAACCATGAAGAGCGAAAGTTTGATCTAGAACCTATTGTTAAAGGAACAGTTCAAAATCAAACTCAGCTCGATAGTCTGAAAGAGGCATTGATGAACATGCCATTTTATCAGGGCATGATAATCAGTGAAGATGGTGAAGCAACTTTAATGGCTCTCACTTTTGATAAGAAAAAACTGAATAGCAGATCACGGATAGATATTGTTGACCAGGTAAAAGCATACACACGTGAATTCAAAGAGAATACAGGACTTGATATTCACATATCAGGACTGCCATATATCCGCACCGCTATAGCTTCTAAAGTGTCGAATGAGTTAAAGCTGTTTTTACTACTTGCAATTTTCGTTTGTTCTGCCATTCTATATTTCTTTTTCCGATCGCACCGGGTAGTATTCTTCAGCGTAATGGTTGTAATGGTAGCAGTAGTATGGTCGGTTGGGATTATTGTTTTACTGGGATATAAGATCACCATCCTTACTGGTCTCATACCGCCATTGATCATTGTAATTGGAATACCCAACAGTATATTACTGCTCAACAAATATCACAGTGAATTCAGGATCCATGGTAATAAGATTAAGGCGCTTGCGCGGATGATCCAGCGGATCGGATTTACAACTTTCCTAGCTAACTTCACCACAGCTATTGGTTTTGGTGTGTTTTACTTTACACACAGCACTATTTTAATGGAATTCGGGTTGGTTGCTGCATTGAATGTAATGCTCACCTATTTGATCTCGCTGGTCCTAATACCTATTGCTTTCAGTTTTCTTCCACCACCTGACCTGAAGCATATCAGTCATCTGAAAGCTCCTAGACTTAATAAGTTACTTGAAAAGATCGACATCCTTGTTAATCATAAGACCGCACTTGTATTTATTACAGTTGGAACCGTGATAGTGATCTCTGTATTTGGCATGTTAAAATTAAGGTCAGTTGGTTATGTTGTTGATGATCTGCCTAAAGATGATCCGGTTTACCTAGACATGAAGTTTTTTGAGTCAAACTTCAACGGTGTGTTGCCATTAGAGATCTCAATTGACACCCATGAGCCCGGTATGGCTTTGGATCAGTTGAACCTTCAAAAGATCAGTCGGCTTGAAAAGGTGCTTGATAAATATGATGAACTGTCAAAGCCTGTCGCAATAGTTGATGCAATTAAATTCTCTTACCAATCGTACCGTGGAGGGGAGTCACGCTTTTATGTTCTTCCCGGCAGCCTGGACCTGGCAGAAATGGCATCTTATATTGAAGCCGACAGCAAGCAAAAGACCCAAATGTTCAAGTCGTTCATCGATTCAACCAGAAGATATACAAGAGTTAGTGTTCAGATGGCGGATATAGGCTCTGTAAAGATGGAAGGTTTGCTGAATGAGATCAGGCCTCGTATCGATTCAATCTTTGATCCTTCTGAATATAAGGTTGCAGTAACAGGTAATAGTTTGATCTTTTTGAAAGGTAATGAGTATCTGTTCTCCAATTTGATGGAAAGTATCATACTTGCCATCGTACTTATTTCAATCATCATGTTTATGTTATTTATGAGTTTTCGCATGATCACGGTGAGCATCCTGCCAAGTCTGATACCATTGTTGATAACGGCCGGGATTATGGGCTATTTTAATATCCCGTTAAAGCCATCCACAATCCTCATCTTTAGTATTGCATTTGGAATATCTTCTGATGGCACTATTTATTTCCTTACAAAATACCGTCAAGAACTTCTGAACTTCCCGTTAAGCATTTCCAAAGCAGTATCAGTTACAATCAGGGAGACCGGAGTTAGTATGATATATACCGCAGTAATCCTGTTTTTTGGTTTCTTTATTTTTTCTGCCTCAGGCTTTGGAGGTACACGTTCCTTAGGAATTTTGATATCCATCACGTTATTGGTAGCAATGTTATCTAACCTGGTATTGTTACCTGCGTTACTTATATCGCTGGAACGCAGACTCACTACACGCGCATTTTTGTCAGAGCCTTTACTTCAGATCTTTAATGAAGAAGAAGATATTGAATTGGATGACCTTGAGATCAGAAAGGTTGATCTTGGTGGTAATGGTGAATCCCCGGAAAAGTCAAAAGAGAAAATAGAAGAAAGTTAATTGTATATATGAAAGGAATTATTCTGGCAGGAGGTTCTGGCACAAGATTGCATCCGTTAACGGTTGCAATGAGTAAGCAGCTTATGCCCGTTTACGACAAGCCAATGATATATTATCCATTGTCTGTTTTAATGATGGCAGGTATCAGAGAGGTGCTGATCATTTCAACACCACATGATTTACCATTATTTGAAAAACTACTTGGAGATGGTTCAGCATTAGGGTGCAAGTTCATGTACGAAGTTCAGGAAGTTCCAAACGGACTTGCTCAGGCATTTGTGATTGGCGAAAAATTTATAGGCAACGATAATGTTGCACTGATATTGGGTGATAATATCTTTTATGGATCAGGATTGCAAAAAACATTGGAACAAAATATTAATCCTGATGGCGGGGTAGTATTTGCTTACCATGTTTCAGATCCTGAAAGATATGGTGTCGTAGAGTTCAACAGCGACCACCAAGCTGTTTCCATTGAAGAAAAACCTAAATCCCCTAAATCTAATTTTGCCGTACCCGGATTGTATTTTTACGACAATGAAGTTGTTGCTATCGCAAAGGGTCTTGAGCCAAGTGCCCGCGGTGAATATGAGATAACTGATATCAATAAGGAATACCTGCGCAGGGGAAAGCTGAAAGTAGGGATGCTGAGTCGTGGTACTGCATGGCTTGATACCGGCACTTTTAATTCTTTATTGCAAGCTGCATTGTTTGTTCAGGTAATTGAAGAACGACAAGGACTAAAGATAGGTTGTATTGAAGAGATAGCATATAGAAAAGGATTTATAGATCACAAAAAACTTAACGAACTCGCTAAGCCGTTATTAAAAAGCGGATATGGTGAGTATTTGTTAAAATTAAACTGAAGCAAATGAAAAGACGTATACTAGTTACAGGAGGCGCTGGTTTTATTGGTAGTGCATTAGCTCAAAAACTAGCCAAGGATCCCGACAATCATGTTGTTATTGTTGATAACCTGACCACAGGAACTTTATCAAAGATCCCTGTCACCAAACATGATAATCTGAAATTTATCAAGGCAGATGTGAATGACTTTGAAGATATCTCAAGCATTTTTAATTCATACAGATTTCAATACGTATTTCATCTGGCCGCAGTAGTTGGTGTTAAGCGAACACTTTCTAATCCCGTAAAGGTGCTTAATGATATCACCGGTATCAAGAACATTTTAAACCTTTCAAAAAACACAGGTGTAAAGAGGATCTTTTTCTCCTCCTCGTCAGAAGTTTATGGTGAGCCGGTTGAGTTTCCACAAAATGAACACACTACACCTTTGAATTCACGCTTAGCATATGCTATCGTTAAAAATATTGGCGAAGCTTATCTCAGAGCATACAAGCTTGAGTTTGATCTTGACTTTACAATATTCAGATTCTTCAATACCTACGGTCCAAAGCAGAGTAAGGATTTTGTAATGTCAAAATTCCTTAATGCTGCAATCCACAACAGAGACATCACGGTTTATGGCGATGGCAGCCAAACAAGAACATTTTGTTACATAGATGATAATGTTGATGCCTGCCTGAGTGCTTTTTATAACGATAAAATGGTCAATGATGTAGTAAATATCGGAACAGATAATGAGATATCTATTCTTGAGTTAGCAAATATCATTATAAGGATCACAGGGTCAAAATCCAAGGTTGTTCACTTGCCGGCTTTGAAAGAGGGTGATATGACACGCAGGTGTCCTGATAATTCTAAAATGATAGAACTGCTGAATCGGCCTCTGACAACACTGGAGGATGGTATCCAGCATCTGATGTCTTCAAAACACCTGATAGAATCGTAAGTATCAATGCACACGTCAGCTGAACTGAGGAAAGTTATAGATACAGCTCTTGCAGATCTGAAAATAAAGGATCATCCAAAAGATCTGTATGATCCGATCAAATACATGCTATCGCTCGAGGCCAAGCGGATGCGACCTGTACTCCTTATGATAGGTTGCGACATGTTTAAGGGCGATATCAGTGAAGCCTTACCGTGTGCGCTGGCCATAGAGGTGTTCCACAACTTCACATTGTTGCATGATGATATTATGGACAATGCACCGCTCCGCCGTTCACAACAAACTGTTCACGAACGCTGGAATAACAACGTGGCTATACTCTCGGGTGATACCATGTTTGTTATGGCATGTCAGCTCATGATGAAAGCCCCGGATGCTTGTTTGCGTGATGTTATGGACCTCTTCCTGCTTACATCTGCTGAGGTATGTGAAGGCCAGCAACTGGATATGGATTTCGAAAAAATGGATATAGTTGGAATTGATGATTATATTAGAATGATCAGCTTTAAAACGGCAGTATTGTTGGCTGCCAGTTTAAAGATCGGGGCGAAGATCGCCGGTGCGCCGGAGAGGGAGGCAGATCATCTTTATGAATTTGGAAGAAATATTGGAATAGCATTTCAGTTGAAAGATGATATTTTGGATGTGTTTGGCGACTCTCAACTTTTTGGCAAGCAGCAAGGCGGAGATATTTTATCGGATAAAAAAACTTTTTTACTTCTGAAGGCAATGGAATTATCGGGAGCTGAAGAACAAAAGGTGATGAAGAGCTGGATTAACAATGCCGATAATGACCCAGTAGGAAAGGTCAGAGCCATTACCGAAATATATGAGAGTTTAGGTATCAAAGACCTTGCAGAAAAGGAGATGGAGAAGTATTATAACATTGCCATGAGCCATTTGAATGAAGTAAATGTTGAAAGCATAAATAAGCAATCACTTCAGGAATTTGCTGGGAAACTCATGGTGAGGCAATCTTAACTGCCGTACAAGGCAGATTCATTTTTCAGCTAGCGTTTTTTTATATGTGCTAAGGCATCGTTCACGAGCAAATTTGTGCTCAACAATAGCATCAGGATATTCTGGTTCCTGGAATTCGGGAACCCACTTTTTTATATAAGAAAATTCAGGATCGAATTTTCTTGTTTGTTCATACGGATTAAATATCCTGAAATAGGGTGCAGCATCGCATCCTGAACCTGCTGCCCATTGCCACCCTCCATTGTTGGAGGAAAGTTCAAAGTCAAGCAATTTTTCTGCAAAATATGCTTCACCCCAACGCCAATCGATAAGCAAATGCTTGGTAAGAAAACTGGCAGTTATCATACGTAAACGGTTGTGCATGAATCCTGTTGTATTCAGTTGTCGCATACCGGCATCAACTATAGGGTATCCAGTTTTCCCCTGGCACCACCTATCAAATTCTGCTTCATTGTTTCTCCAGGTTAAACGATCATAATCTTTCTTGAATGCGCTATCTACAACATATGGGAAATGCCACATGATCATCATATAAAATTCCCGCCAGATGAGTTCATTTAACCAGGTTTGCGAACCAACTTCCAATGCCTTTGAAACAAGTTGTCTGATGCTTACCGTTCCAAATCGTAAATGAACACTCACATGACTGGTCGCATCCATTGCAGGGTAGTCTCGATTTTCATGATACGCTTTGAGTAATGAATCTCCCAGATTTGGAGAAGGTACTTTGAGGTCTGAGGCTTTAAATCCAAATGATTCCAGTTTAGGATACTCAGCACTTTCCATGGGGGAAAAACAATTGTTATTTATGGGGAAGTTTGAACCAGCATGAAAATTAGGGTCCAGCTTATCAAGCCACCTGTTCTTATAGGGTGTAAAAACCACATAAGGAGTCCCATTATCTTTTAAAATATCTGACCTTTCAAATATCACCTGGTCTTTGAAGGTATGAAACTCTATTCCTTGTGAGTTAAGTAGTTCTTTAACTTTATAGTCTCTTTTGGTAGCATAAGGTTCATAATCATGATTTGTGTATACGGCATGCACCGGAAATTCTGACAAGATTTTTTTCCATTCTTCTGTCGGTTCCCCATACCTTATCATCAAACCTGACCCATAATCTTGTAATGTATTGTGGATAGATAGTAACTGATTATAAATGAATGTGACCCTTGCATCATGTTTGTTTGTGAGCTTGTCCAGGATGTTTTTGTCAAATATGAATAAACACTGAACCTTGAAACCAGATCGCAATGCTTGCTGCAATGCAGTGTTATCATCTAAACGAAGGTCGCGCCTGAACCAGAAGAAAACCGGTTTTGGGTTTCCCATATCAGTTAATAAGGTTTTTTATGGCTTTATCAGCTCTGTCGAACTTAAACTTAAATCCGGCTTTTATTATCTTCTCGGAAGATGCCCGGCTTCCTTCGGTTAGGAGAATTGCCATGCCACCCAGAAATAATTTTAGAATAGGCGCAGGTACCCGAACGGTCAAATAAAGGCCGCCAAGGACCTGTTTGAAAAGGGTCACCAAATTCCGCATGCTTAGTGGGCCAGGCGACACAGCATTGTAAGTGCCACGGAATTGATTCTGGCTAATACAGGCTGATATCAGGCAACACAGATCTTCAATATGTATCCAGCTTAAATATTGTTCTCCAGTTCCATAAACCGGAGCTATTCTGAACTTAAAAGGGATAAGTGTAGTGGGGAAAAATCCACCCTCCTTTGCAAGCACATTTCCAATTCTTAAGATAACATTTCTGACTTCAGGTGAAGCTTTTTCTGATTCAGCTTCCCAACGAGTGCATACATTTCCAAGAAAATTTGTAACGGCAGGACTGTCTTCATGCACTATTGACATACCTGTATCACCATAGATACCGGTTGCTGAAGAGTGAATCATTACCTTAACCTCTGATCCGGCACTTTTTACTTTATTAACTAAAAGCCGGGTCGATATTACTCTGCTGTTCATGATCTCCCGCTTTCGCCATGGTGTCCATAAGCTGTCAGCAATTCCGGCACCACTCAAATTTACCACAGCTTCTACACCATTCAATGCCTCATCATCAAACTCGTTTTTCATGGGGTCCCAATGGAATACGTTTTCTGAGGGTCTCGAAGGGCCTCTTGTCAGGATCTTGATCTTGTATCCGGAGGCGGCCAAAAGCAATGAAAGGTGTTGACCTACAAGGCCGGATCCGCCGGCTATTAGAACAGATTTATTGCGATTCAACTGCACAAATATTTAACAAAATCCCACAAGTATAAGTTTTGATCAGGCCCTTAGGCCCTCAGGTGCCTCAAAATTAACGTATTTTGTTGAGTCAATTTGTTGAAAACTTTAACAACTCTCATTGGTTTAACTATTATCAAACACTAATGTTAAGCCTAAATTTGTTGAATATGAAGTATAAGAAGCATGTTTTTATTTGTACCAACCAGCGTCCTGATGGAAGTAGAGTATGTTGTGGTGAACAGCATGGGCTTGAATTAGTGCGTGAATTTAAGAAGCAAATAAAAGACAGGGGGTTGAATACCGAGATCCGTGCTCAAAAGGCTGGATGTATGGATACTTGTGAACTGGGTCCTAGTGTAGTGGTGTACCCTGAAGGAGTATTTTATGGTGGTGTAAATACCACAGATGTTAATGAAATTGTAGAAAGTCACCTAAAAAATGATAGGGTAGTTGAAAGGCTGGTTATGAATTTTGATGCTGATGACACAAAATCAGGAAATTGAGAAGTACCGGAATGACCTGGAGGTTATCAGAAACACGGCAGAGCAGGTTATCAAAGATTTTGACCTCTATGGTCATAATATAACCTTCTCAGGTGATGAGTCCATGGCATACCGGGAACTTGAACAGCAATTGGTTCCATTGCTCGAAACTGTTTACAAGAGATCTGGAAGTGAATTCAGGAATCTGATGTATAGAATAGATGTAAGTGAAACTGATGCAAACAAGGCACTCGAATACCCTGATGAACGGGGAAGATTTTTGCAATTAGCAGGTCTGGTGCTTGAGCGCGAATTTATGAAATGTGTGACCAGAAAGTTATTTAGTAGTAAGTAGAAAAAACAATAGTCCTTTCAGCAATGTTAAGGTGTTAATATGAATAATTTCACCATAAAAGATATAGAGAATTTGACTGGTATCAAGTCTCATACTCTCAGGATCTGGGAGCAAAGGTATGGTATACCTAATCCAAAACGAACTTCTACAAATATCCGGTTTTACGATAACGACGACCTGAAGCTGTTGCTGAATGTATCACTTTTGAACCGCAAGGGACATAAAATATCTCACATTACTGCTTTGTCGAAAGAGGAAATGGAAAAAATGATCCTTTCCTATTCATCCGAAACCACGGATACGAATGTTCAACTCGATTGTCTGATGTCTGCTATGTTCAACTTAGATGAAGCAGCTTTTGAAAGGATGCTTTCCACTCATTTGATGAAACAGGGTCTTGAGAAAACATTACTTGAACTGTTTTTCCCATTTCTTAATAAGATCGGGTTTTTGTGGCAAGCCGGACAGGTTCATCCTGCATTCGAACATTTTTTGAGTAACCTGATCAGACAAAAGGTGATAGTTGCCATAGATGCACAGTCAGCAGCAAGAAAAAAAGATGCTAAAACTTTTGTCTTGTACCTGCCTTCAAGTGAGATGCATGAACTGGGATTGTTATTTGCAAATTATCTCATACGCTCACGCGGACATCACTCGATCTATCTGGGTCAGAACTTACCATGTCCTGAATTAAAGCTGATATTGGATAAGTGTAATAGCGACTACATACTTACAGTTCTAACCAATGCGCAGGATGATATTCAAAAGTTCATCAACGATCTCTCATCCCAATACTCTGACAAACAGATAATCATTTCAGGCAGGCAGGTATGTATGGCACAATCACTGAAGGCTCCTAAAAATGTGACATTGGTTTATGATATGAAAGAATTGGTTGGTTTGATTGATTCTGTAAAATAGAATTAACCGGCGATCACGAGATAGTAATTCTTTTTTCCTTTTTGCACTAATATATACTTATCATTCAAAAGGTTCTTGACATCAACGACAAATGATATGTCAGAAACCTTTTCCTTGTTAAGGCTCACACCACCTCCTGTTATCATTTTTCTGGCTTCGCCTCTTGAAGGAAAAACTTCGGTTTTATCGGAAAGGAATTCAACCACACCTATCCCTGTTTCCAGTTCAGACCTGTTTAAGTTGACTTGAGGAACCCCTTCCATTACTGATAACAATAATTTTTCCGGAATTGATTGTAACTGATCTGCGGTTGACCGTCCAAATAGGATCTCTGATGCTTCAACAGAATTGTTATAATCTGTTTCTGAGTGGACTCTGATAGTCAGATCCTTTGCCAGTGCTTTTTGAAGGAGACGGGCAGCCGGATTTTCTGCATGATCTTTTTCTAAAGCACTGATCTCTTCCTGAGACAGCAATGAAAATATTCTTAAAAACTTGCCGGCATCTTCATCACTGCTATTGAGCCAGAATTGATAAAACATATATGGCGAAGTACGTTCAGGGTCCAGCCATACATTTCCTTTTTCTGTTTTCCCGAACTTGCCACCATCAGCTTTAGTTATAAGGGGGTTTGTAAGGGCAAATGCTTCACCTCCTGCCATCCTGCGTATCAACTCTGAACCGGTAACAATGTTACCCCATTGATCGGATCCTCCCATCTGAACCTTGCAATTCTTGTTCTTGTGTAACCAGTAAAAGTCATATCCCTGAACAAGCTGATATGAGAATTCAGTAAACGAGATACCTGATTCAAGTCTGTTTTGAACTGAATCTTTTGACATCATATAGCTTACCGTAATATGTTTGCCCACCTCCCTTATAAAATCAAGAAAGTTCATGTTTTTGAACCAGTCATAATTGTTCACTATTTCTGCGCTGTTTTCTGAAGTGCCAAAATCGAGGAATTTCTCCAGCTGTTTTTTGATACACTCTTCATTATGACGAAGTGTTGCTTCATCGAGTAGGTTCCGCTCTTCTGATTTACCTGATGGATCACCTACCATTCCTGTGGCTCCTCCAACCAATGCAATTGGTTTATGGCCGTACCGCTGAAAATGTACCAGCAACATTATTGGTACCAGATTTCCAATATGAAGTGAATCGGAAGTTGGATCAAATCCCGCATATCCGGTAATGCTTCCTGAATCAAGAAGCTCTTTGGTGCCGGGCATAATATCGTGGATCATTCCACGCCATTGTAACTCTTCTATAAATCCCATCAACTAAAAATTTGCCCAAAGATACATGTTACATAACAATTGGTAAGCACTCCTAATGATTACATTTGCAGCATGATATTAGTGACAGGTGGCACAGGTTTATTAGGATCCCGACTATTATTTGATCTTGTTCAAAGTGGTCATTTTGTGCGGGCTGTAAAAAGGCCTCAGTCAAGAATGAATTGTGTAAACCGGTATTTCAATAACCATCCTGAACTACTCAGCAAAATAGAGTGGGTGGAGGCAGACATTACAGACTATTATTCCATTGAGGACGCTTTGCGCGATGTGCAAATGGTTTACCATTGTGCTGCCCGTGTTTCTTTTTACTCAGGTGACAGAGATAAAATACTCAATGAAAATATAAGCGGAACAGCCAATGTGGTTAATGCATGTTTAGAAAATGGTGCAATAAGACTGCTGTATGTTAGCTCTGTAGCTGCCCTGGGAAGATCTGAGCAAGGAGAGAATATTGATGAGAGTTCATCGTGGAAAACCTCTCCATATAATTCAATTTATGCAATAAGTAAATATGCAGCTGAACGTGAAGTTTGGAGGGGCATGGCCGAAGGACTCAATGCTGTGATCATTAACCCTTCTATTATACTTGGTCCGGGGAATTGGAAAACCGACAGTAGCATGCTTTTTACAAGAATATGGAATGGGCTTAAATTTTATTCGGATGGAATAAATGGTTTTGTTGGACTTGAAGATACAGTGCAATGTATGATCAGGCTTATGGAAAGTGGAGTAAGGTCTGAGAGGTTTATTGTTTCAGCTGAGAATATGGGATTTCGCGAACTTTTTAATTTGATAGCTGATGGCTTACACAAGCCCCGGCCTTCAATTCATGCAGGTCCTTTGTTATCAGGCATTGCCTGGAGGCTGGATGCGTTGCGCTCTGCTGTTACCGGAAAGAAACCAGCTATCACAAGAGAAAATGTTGTTTCCGCATCCAAGCGGTCATACTACAATAACCAAAAGATAAAACGCAGTATAGGTATAGAATTTAAGCCTGTAAATTATGTTGTAAATGAAACAGCAGATATTTTTTTGGCTGACAAGAAATAAATCAGGCTGTTGAGCTCTGATTCCATCGGCTTTTTCTGAAAACAGCGTGAGCATTTTTTTTCACCTTTCCTTTGCGCAATTTCTTTTGTTCATCAATTGGAAGGTGGATAAATTCTACACATTTATCGCCACAGCATCCTTCATGTTTTTTCCTGCAATCATCGCATTGAATAAAAAGCATATGGCATTCATCATTAGCGCAATTCACATGATTGTCGCATTTGTTGCCACATTGGTGGCATTCAGAAATTACCTCATCGCTGATCCTCTCACCGAGTCTTTCATCGAAAACAAAATTTTTACCTATGAAAGTGGAATCGAGATTTTGTAATTTAACCTGTCGTGCATAATCAATTATCCCTCCGTGCAACTGATTGACATCTGAGAAACCTTTGTGTTTAAAATAAGCACTTGCCTTTTCGCATCTAATACCACCGGTACAATAAAGTAAAATCTTACTGTCCTTATTGTCTTTAACTGACTCAACCGCTGCAGGTAGTGTGTCTCTGAAAGTATCAGTATCAGGAAGGATCGCGCCCTTGAAAAAACCGACTTCACTTTCATAATGATTGCGCATGTCTATCACAATAGTAGACGGATCTTTCAAAGCTTCATTGAATTCCAAAGCAGAAAGGTGCTTACCTACATTGGTCACATCAAATTCATTATCATTGAGTCCGTCAGCAACTATCTTGTTACGTACTTTAACAATAAGCTTGTAAAATGATTTGCCATTATCTTCAACAGCGATCTTGAACGGCATATCAGATAGTCCCGCTGTATGATCAAGCAGATCCTTGAACGGCCCCATATTAAATTCTGGGATGCTTATCTGAGCATTTATACCTTCGTGGGCAACATAGATACGTCCTAATATATTTAACTCATCGAAATCTTTATAGAGTTCATTTCGAAAATTATCGGGTTCTTCGATGTTAACATACCTGTAAAAAGAAAGCGTGACCCTGCTGAATTCTTCATCAGCAAGTCTTTTCTTCAGCTCTTCTTTCGAATATATATTGTAAAGAGGCATGGATGCAGGTCAATAAATTTTCAGGATGCAGAAGATCGGCGGTTCTTATACCAGATCCCAAAAGCGATTCCACCCATAAGATAAGGGATCGCCATCAGGTATAGGATACCTGAATTTAAACCAACACCTACTTTCCTGTCTTCTTCATTCAGGCTCGACTGAGCTACAGCACGGCACATAGAACACTGAGCTAAAACTGACTCAGAAGAAACAGCCAATAAAATGATAATCAGTATGATGCGTAATGCTTTCATTGTTCGATGCAAAGCACAAATATACAAATAATGCAGGTCAGAAGCTATAGTACGGGCTAATCATCAGGTATACTGCTACCCCGGAGGCAGTAACATATAACCAAATGGGATATGACCAACGGGTGAGTTTACGATGTGAAGCGATCTTTCCGGTCAACCCATAGTAAAAAGACACCAATACCATCGGTAGCACCACTGCTGCTAATATAATATGGGTGACGAGGATGGTTAGATAAACAGGCCGGATAGGATTTTCGGTTGGGAATTTGGTCTCAATACCGTATGAATGAAAAAGGACGTATGAAAGCAAAAAAATGGTCGATAAAAAGAAGGCGGTCAGGTTGAGTTTTTTGTGGATGCTTATTTTCTTCTTTTTAATAAAATACAATGATGCTATAAGCAATATGCAACATGTTCCGTTCAGGAATGCATTTAATGTTGGTAAGTAGGAAACAAAATCAGGTATGTGTTCCGCCTTGGGTAGAGATCCAAGAATGAGTACTAGTAAAAAAACTATAGCAGAAACTATATAAACTATGCGAAGTGTAACTTTTTCTGATAGATCCTTAAGTATCTCCATTATTAATTGCTAAAGTAGTTTTTCAGATAGAACAGTATAGGTCTCGAAATAGTATAATACACATTACAATATAGGGTCAGTTTGAAGAATTGTGCGTTTGTTCCCATTGTAATACCAGAACTTCATCCAGCAAACGTTTTACATCTTCCGGATCAGTGCCGTCATAATATCCACGTATCCTTCTTTCTCTATCCAGTAAAATGAATTTTTCTGAGTGGATGAAATCATCCGGTCCACCGTCACCTTCCATGGCAGTAAGGTAAAACCCATATCTGGCCAGATCATAAATTTGCTTCTTGTCTCCGGTAATAAAATGCCAGATAGTGTTATCGGCCTCATATAATTGTGCGTATGCATTCAGTGCTGCTACTGTGTCATGAACGGGGTCTACAGTAAACGATAATATTTTTACAGGATAATTGTCGGGCAGATCTTCCTGTACACGTTTCATCTGTTTCGACATGTTGGGGCAAATGGTTTTACATGTAGCAAAAAAGAAATTGGCTATATAAATATCGGCATTTAACTTCTCAAATGATACAGGCATGGAGTCCTGGTCTATCAATGAAAAGTCCATGACAGTGTGAAAAGTAGTATCAGTTGTACCCGATGGAGGTAATTCGCGTGGACCAAAGATCTCAAGGTGTTGAAATTGATTATCGCCCCTTGATAATAAAAAGTATGAAATAGCAGGAATGAATAATATTCCTAATATGATAAGTGCTTTTCCTGAAAGTCTTGGATTACTCATCCGTATAATAGGATGGTAATTTTACCCTAAGAGATTAAGGTAGTTACCCTCTGCCAATGCCATTACTATGAGGTACAGGATCAGTAAGAAGGGGAGTACTATTGAATATTTCAAAGGTGAATTCTCATGTTTGAGGTGCATGAAAAAGGCAACAATATAATAGGCCTTTACAATTGTAAGAACAATGAATACAACAATGAGGATGCTATGTGGAATGGATGTAAATGCAATGCCTACCTCAAAAATGGTCACAAGTAACAAGATCCAAAAAGTCTTCCAGATGATCTTTACATTATTTTCAGTGTGATGTTCTTCAATGAATTGATTGTGAATATCACCGGTATAGTAACCGTGAACCTGCTTATTTTCGTTGTCTTTATGAGAATGTTCTGACATAATTGATTGTTGATCGGTTTTCTATACTAAGTAGAAGAATGTAAATACGAATACCCAAACAAGGTCTACAAAGTGCCAGTACAAGCCAGCCTTTTCAACCTGTTCATAGTGTCCTCTGCGTACATAAACTCCGTTAAGTACGTTTATGAGGATTATAATATTGATCATCACGCCCGAGAATACGTGAAATCCGTGAAATCCAGTGATGAAGAAAAAGAAATCTGCAAACAAGGGGTTGCCGTATTCATTCCGCACCAAATTAGCACCGTGAAACTTAGGTGATTCCTCCATCAGCTTTTGAGCTGCAGCACCTGTTATTGTTTGTCCGTCTGATAATACCAGTGTATTTTCAACTACATGATGGTGTTCATCAAATGGATGTCTTGCCAATGTACCATCGGTCATCACATATGCTCCATGCTCAGTTCCATGAATGAAATGATACCACTCCCATGCCTGAGAACCCAGGAACATAAATCCACCTATCACAGTAAGTATCATCCAGGTGATCACAGATTTATTATTCCGCTTATGTCCTGCATCAACTGCGAGTACCATAGTAACCGAACTCATGATCAAAATAAATGTCATGAGTCCAACATATGCCAATGGTACATGTCCTTCAACAAACGGGAAGTGAGTAAAAACATCATTCGCTTTAGGCCATGTCTCTGCAAATCTGTGTCGTAAAACACCATATGCGATGATAAGTGAAGAGAATGTAAATGCGTCAGATACAAGGAAGAACCACATGTACATCTTCCCCCAACTCACGTTAAAGGGAGAACGGCCACCTCCCCAAAGATTTTTCTTATTTTTTTCCAGTGTTGCTTGTTCAGACATAGTAGGATTTTAATCGGGAAATGGGCCTCCGGCCCTAATTCCGGTGCAAAATAAATAGTTTT
Source organism: Bacteroidota bacterium (assembly GCA_024643795.1). Classification (GTDB taxonomy): domain Bacteria; phylum Bacteroidota; class Bacteroidia; order AKYH767-A; family OLB10; genus JAHEMF01. Next base: position 63,136 of record JAHEMF010000002.1, read on the forward strand.
TTTCTCTCAGGCTACAAAAATTTATCAGTAGTGGAAATTTACCTGATGAAATACAGGAAAATGAACAGATACAGCCAAAGGCCATCAAGAAAATGCCAAAATATACCACACAGTTCAACGGCCAGGTAGTTTGAAGCACTATATCGTTGCTGGATAGACCTGAAAGAGACATAGATAAGGTAAATTATACCACCTATAAGGTGGGCGATATGCATCCCTGTTAGTATATAAAGAAATGATCCTGAGGGATTTCCAACTAAAAATATCTTTTCAGCAACCAATTCAGACCATCCCAGAAATTGTGAAAAAACAAAGCCCAATCCCAACCCTAGGGTGATGAGCAGTCCAAGGATCAGGTGTTGAGGATTATTTTTCTTTACTGCTTTGAATGCCCATTGCATGCTTATGCTGCTTGAGACTATCAATATTGTGGATATGTAAAATGCCACAGGGAGATCGAATTGGGTCCATGCCCCTTCAGCCTGCCTCACCACATAAGCACTGGTCATGCCGGCAAAAAGCATCACCATACTTACCATTGAAAGCCATAGTAAGATCTTTTGAGTTGGAATCTGGGTGTAGGTTTGTTGATCAGGCAAGGTGGGGTTCATAGTTTGCATCCTTTTGGGTTTTTAGGATTTATCAATGAGCAGTGCTATTAAAACTACCGGTAAGTATATGAATGACCCGAACATAACACGACGGGCCGAAGGAATGTCTAATTTCATGTATAGCTTGAAAGCCAGAAAGGTTATTACCATCCCCGCAAGGGCAATTAGTGCAACACCTGTTGTTCCGGTCATACCGAAAACGTAAGGCAATAATCCCGCAGGAATAAGGCTAAAAGAGTAAATAAGTACCTGAAAGGCAGAAGCTTTGTCTCTTCCCTGAATGGAAGGGAGCAAAGAGAAACCTGCTTTCTTGTAATCATCATCAAGGACCCATGCAATAGACCAGAAATGAGGGAATTGCCATATAAACTGTATGCCAAACAACACCAGTCCGGGAGTTGCCAGTGTACCTGTGGCAGCAACCCATCCCAACAAGGGAGGAATGGCGCCAGGGAATGCCCCAACGAACACTGCAAACGGGGTCATCCGTTTCATGGGAGTGTAAACTGCTGCGTATAATATCGTGGCAATTATCCCCAGCAGCCCGCTAGCCCCATTCAGGAATATAGTCAGGATCAATGATCCAACCAATCCGGATATAATGGCAACTGCAATTCCTTCATTTACACTGATCCTTCCATCAGGTAGTGGACGGCCGGATGTGCGGTCCATCAGCTTGTCCAGCTCACGTTCAATAACCTGATTGAATGCATTTGCCGATCCTGTTACCAGCAGTCCTCCAAGCAGCAACATGAAAAATTTGCTCCACTCAACGGTGCCATTGCTGCCCAGAATAAACCCTATACCGGCTGAAAACACTACCAAAGCAGATAACCGCAGCTTCATCAGTTGCAGGTAGTCAGCCATTCTGGATTTAATGCCGGAATTATGATTTAAGGTCACTTCAGGATTCATTTCAGCAGGAAAAGACAGATTCTTTTACCGGAGTGCAAAGTTACCCAAATCAAAGGGTCATCACAAACAAGGGACAGGTAATTTCAGGATTATTTTCTGCCTGTCAGGCGGCATTTTCATCCCCTTTAACAAGGTTTTGTGTGGTGAGAAAAATGATTTTAAGGTCAAGAAGCATCGACCAGTTCTCAATATACCATACATCATATTCAACCCTTTTTTCCATCAGAACCGGATCACGGGTCTCACCTCGTAAGCCATGCACCTGTGCCCAGCCTGTGATACCTGGTTTGATAAAGTGTCGTACCATGAACTGATCAATTAATTTTGAATATTCATTGGTGTGTTTGATCATATGAGGTCTGGGACCAACTACCGACATGTGGCCGGCAAGTACATTAAAAAATTGTGGTAATTCATCCAAGCTGGTGCGACGAAGAAATCCACCTACATTAGTAATACGGCTGTCATTTTTGGTGGCTTGCAATTCATGTGAACTGTCATTCACTACCATGGTTCTGAATTTTAAACACATGAATTCAATATTGTTCTTGCCAGAACGGCGTTGCCGGAAGAAAACAGGACCCCTGGAAGAGAGCTTAATGGTTACAGCCACAATGGGTAACAACCAGGGAAAGATGGTAAGTATTACCAGAGATGAAAAAACAATATCGAAAGCACGTTTGAGAGTTCGGTTCACTAAACTCTGCAAAGGCTCTTTACGCACACTGATAATTGGTATAGAATGATAAAAGTCAATGTTCACTTGTTTGTACTGAAAGCCCCTGAAATCAGGTATGAGTTTAAAGCGCATGAGGTTACTGTCGGCAAACTGCATCATATCACGAACCTGTTCAGTTGTAACATCTGATAGGGAGCAATAGATCTCGTCGATCTCATTTTTAAGTGCAAACTCTTTGGATTCAGATATCTTGCCTTTTACCTCACCGTTAAGATTTGCATTAGGTGTGTCCAGGAATATCCCTTCAAGTCGGTATCCGATCTCAGGATGACTTCTGAAGAATTTCTTCATATCCTGTGATAGTTCACCTCCGCCAAGTAAGATCACCTTCCGGTAATTGAGTCCGCGCTTTCTTACAAAGGATAAGAACAACCACATTGAAGACCTCCAAGTGATCAGCAGCAGGATGAACAGAGAATACTTTATAAAGAAATTGGTGATAACGGGAAGTGTATACGCAAATAAATAATTAACGGCTATAAGTAACAGGAAGTGTACTATAACGGTTTTAATAAGTGTAGATAAGACTTTTTCATACGGAACTCCTCTTTCAAAATCTGTGATCCTAAATATCATCATTAGCGAAAGCCACAGAAAATTGATATAGAGGAACTGGATGTAAAAATCAGGTGTTGGTATAAATGGAATTCCGGCTACCCAAAAACTAACGGCCCAGAATGACAAGTTCAATAACAGAATGTCGACCACTCCATATATTGCAGTCAAATATCTTGAATAACCTATTGCCATATTTTTATATAGTAGGCTCTCAGATCTTTAAAACAAACTACATGAACCATGAATGGTCCAAGGTAGTCTAATTAATATAAACTTCTGAACCCTATGATCGACCTTACTTCCCTGAGAGTTTTGTTTGCACTTTCAGTCGCTTTTTCCTTGCCTTCATTCATTACTCTTTCGAGTAGTTTTGTATCTGCTCCTATTCTGTTTATCTCTTCCCTGACTGGAGATATGAATTTTATCATGTCTTCAGCCAGCTGTTTCTTCATATCACCGTACCTGATGGTGCAGTTGTTATAGGATTCATCAAAGTGTTCGATCGTGGATTTGTCTGAAACCAGGCCCATAAGGGTAAATAAATTTTGTACAGCATCTGACTTGGGTTGTCCGGACTCGGTTGGACCGGAATCTGAAACTGCCCTCATGATCTTTTTGCGGATCACTGCATCCTCATCACTTAAGAATACTGCATTACCTTCTCCTTCTGATTTCCCCATTTTACCACTACCATCTAGTCCAGGAACTTTAACCAACGAACTACCAAAGTTGAAGGCATGAGGTTCCGGAAAAGTCTCGGTTGAATAAAGTCTGTTGAACCTGTTTGCAAATGTTCGGGCCATTTCAAGGTGCTGTTCCTGATCTTTTCCAACCGGCACTTTGGTAGCTTTATGTATCAGGATGTCAGCAGCCATCAAGGTAGGGTAAGTCAGTAGTCCGGCGTTCACATTATCAGGCTGTTGCCTGATCTTATCTTTAAATGAAGTACATCGTTCAAGTTCTCCAACATAAGCGTTCATGTTAAGTAGCAGATAGAGTTCGGCGGTCTGTGGCAGGTCGCTTTGAACATAAATGGTGCTTGCTTCCGGGTCGATCCCGCAGGCCAGATATTCTGTCAAAACCTGTTTAACGCTGTATTTAAGGTCTGATGGAGTAGGATGGGTGGTCAGAGAATGATAGTCGGCAATGAAAAAAAAGCAACGGCTCTCATGTTGCATCTTTACAAAATTCCGGAGCGCACCAAAATAGTTACCTAAATGCAGGTTTCCGGTCGATCTGATACCACTTACTACAACTTCCATATGGCGCGAAATTACCAAAATTGAAGTACTTTTGACCCATGCGCTTTTTCAGGTTTTTGTTCGGAATGTTATGGCGTTTTTGGTTCTTTCTGGTAGCGATCATCGTTTTTCTGGGTTTTTTCCCCCTGTTTTACTTTTTCCTTGCTAAACCTAATAGATACCCAAAAGCGTTCAAGCTCAAAAAAACCTGCGGTAAACTTATGCTGGCCCCTGCTGGTATTAAACTTCGGATCATTGAACAACCCGACCTCAGCAACATAGGTCCTTGTGTGATCACTCCTAACCACTCTTCTTATCTGGACATCATTTTAACCTTTGTGGTGATCCCTTTTTATTTTCATTTCATGGGAAAAGCAGAACTAGGTAAAGTTCCGTTATTCAGAAAGTTTTTCGACGACATGCACATACTGGTAGACAGGGGTTCGATGATGGCCTCTCACCGATCGTTACGTCGTGCTGCAACCGATATTGATAGAGGCATAAGCATTGCTATCTTCCCTGAAGCCACCATACCCATGTGTACGCCTGAATTGGGGCGATTCAAGAACGGAGCATTCAAACTGGCCATTGAAAAACAAGTTCCGATCTTACCTGTGATATATCTCGATAATTATCACATTCTTCCAGATGTAAAGTTGAACCAGCATACCGGATCACCTGGGCTTTGCAGGGTAATAATAAAAGAGCCAGTCCCAACCGCAGGTTTAACCGATAAGGATGTTGATTCACTCAAGACACGTATCTTTACCATCATTAACGATACCCTCAAAGAACATATTCATGCAGATCAATGATGAGATCATAGATAAGCTGAGCAATCTGGCAAAGCTCGAATTTAACGATTCTGAAAAACAGGAGATCAAAGCCGACCTGTCCCGTATCCTGGATTTTGTGGAAAAGTTACAGCAGGTAAATACCGATGGTGTAGAGCCGCTGATCTATATGAACGAAGATGTGAATGTACTTCGTACCGATGAGGCGAAGATTACTATATCAAAGGAAGAGGCGCTAAAAAATGCGCCTCTCAAGGATTCTGATTACTTTAAAGTACCTACCGTTCTTAAGTCAGGGCAGTCTTAGCAATATTCATCATACGCAGCCTGCAGATTTTCAGATATCATTTCTGCATTGGCACCTTCAATCATATGTCTTTCAATAAAGTGAACCAGCTTGCCATCTTTGAATAATGCAATGCTTGGGGAAGAAGGTGGGTAGGGTAAAGTATATTTACGTGCCTGATTTGTAGCTTCAAGGTCTTGACCAGCAAATACAGTTAACAGGTGATCCGGCTTTTTATTACCATTTAATGAGTGTTTAATGGCGGGACGGGCACTACCTGCTGCACAGCCACAAACTGAGTTTATTACCAATAAGGCGGTTCCTTCGATTCCCGGTAAGGTTTGGTCAACTTCAGCTGCAGACTTTAATTCTTTGAAACCTACACTAGTAAGTTCAGCCCTCATGGGGGATACTATTTGTTCTGGATAAGGCATTTTTTATAAATTGGTTTGAACTGCAAAGTTAATAAGCAGTTTTATCATATGCTCATCAAACAAGGACGGCCTGTGATTGTTTTTGGAACATCAAAAATAAAAGAAGAGGGCCGTCATTTTAGTAAAAATCAGTGTTTTATTACATAATGAAACCAGAGAGGGATTTTTCTAAATGGCTTGCTATTACTGAGTTCCGAACATTTTTTTCGAAAATGACAGGCGCTTTTCAGCCAAAAAATCAACTTTTCTTACATAAGTAAGGCCCTGCCTTACAGGGTGGTCACATTAGTTTGATGTAACCGTTTCAGGTAATCTGACTATAAATGCGACAACTACTATGATGCAGGACAAAAATTGGAAGTTCGACGAGAACATGTTTCCCGTGATCAAATTCGACCTTAACAACAGGCTTACTTATGCCAATGTTGCGGCTTTGCCACTTATGAAAGAATGGAATTGCAGAATTAATGAAAAGTTACCATCCGAACTGGTAAGCCGTCATCCCGAATTATTCCATGCCGGAATAAGTCACCTTGACCAAGACCTTACTATCGAAGTAGGTGATTACATGATGCATTTCTCATTGGTGCCATTTCCGGAAGCCGGCTATATTGGTATGTATGGTTATTGTATTGAACAGGTTGAAAACTATGTACCCAGAAATACACCATTGACTGAAAAAGTTAAGGTAAGTACAGATAAATAAACTATGATAGATTTAACAAGAAGAAAAAGGCTTAAGCTGAACATTGATGAGATCGATTTCAAAAAATTGATCAATGAATGTGTTGATGGGTTGAGTAGCATGGATAATGCTCACAAACTCAATGTCAACATTAAAATAAATGGGGAGTATCCATTCTTTAATGATATTGTTCAGGTTGGAAGTATCATTACAAACCTGGTCTCAAACTCTGTTAAGTTTCAGCATGTTCATGAATTAAACCCTCAACTAAAGATAGAAGTAACGGTAGCCGCTGATAAGGCTATAATGTTATTTCATGATAATGGTGTGGGAATACCGGAAGATGAGATCACTAGAATATTTGATATGTTCTTTCAGGGAAGAAATGTTCATGCTGAAGGTTCGGGTCTTGGATTGTATGTAGTAAAAGAGATAGTAAAAAAGTTAAAAGGTAAGATCTATGTAGATTCTGAAAAGGGTGAAGGATCACTTTTTCAAATAGAATTACCAAACAAAATTGATCCTGATTTTTTACGAAAGTTTGAAAGATTAAAAAAAGATGCAGATTGAAGAAACGCTTACCAGCAATTTAAATTCAGACAACCAGATTAAGTATGATCATGTAATGTTGATCGATGATAATGCTATTGATAATCTGGTTAGCAAGCAACTGATGGAAAAACACAACTTTGCGAAGATGGTTTCCATTCACGAAGGTGCGATATCCGCCTTAGATGCATTAACAAGCTCCAGCCACAATGAACTGCCGGGTTTGATTCTGCTTGATATTATGATGCCTGAAATGGATGGTTTTGAGTTCCTTGATGCGTTTGAGAAACTTGATGCCAGGATCACAGATCATTGTAAAATTGTGATGCTTTCGACATCAGACAGTTTTACCCACCTTAACAAGGCAAATAAAAACAAATTTGTAAGGAGGTTTTTAAATAAGCCACTTACAGAAAAAATGATGAATGCTATAATTTTATAGTTTGCCGGACTATTTACCTTTTCCTTTTAAAAAATGAAATTAGTAATTCGGAACATTCATTATTGAGAACATTGCCTTCAATAAGGGTCTTTGGATGGAGTATTCCACCACATTGATTTAGAAATCCTCTCTTAGGATCGCTTGCTCCATATACAATTCGGCCTATTTGCGACCAATAAGAGGCTCCCGCGCACATAATGCATGGTTCCAGAGTCACATAAAGTGTGCATTCTTTTAAGTATTTACCCCCTAAATGATTGCTTGCTGAGGTAAAGGCAAGCATTTCTGCATGGGCGGTAACATCATTCAACTTCTCGGTCATATTGTACGACCTTGCAATTATCTGATCTTTAGCCACTATCACTGCCCCAACGGGCACTTCATTTTCACTCAACGCTTTCTGTGCCTCTGCCAGAGCTGCTCTCATATAGAATTCATCAGATTTTCCGGAGTGTTCCATATTGCAAAACTAACTGTTTGGATTGGTGTACTTATAGAAAGGGATTTAATAAATGAAGTATATTTTTTTATTATTGGTAATAATCATTTAATAACTGCATCATAACTTCGCTGAATTAAATCAACAGGTATTAATGACGCCCAAACCAATAAAACTAGATATCCCTGATACAGCTGATTACCGTGTAGCGGGTATTGCCAGTGGTTTCAGGAATTTCAGGGTTTGTTTTGAGGTGAATAAAGTGCTTGAGCTTAACCTTACCCGGGTAGAAGATGTTACAATACCTGCAGGAAGGCCAGGTTCTCAGACGGTACATGCTTTTTATAACGGGGCGTTTGATGAGGACCACCCTTGCTACTTGGTTGCCAATAAGGATAAAAGAGGGTCAGGGAGTCTGATACCTGAACTTAAAACTTTTGATTACTTTTTGATAGTATACTCAACGATAAGTAAGGAACAATTCAGAATCATAATGGACAAGCTCAGGCAAATTGATATCATTTCAGGAATTTATGAGATCGATCCGGAAGAAATTAAATCTTCTGAAGCTTTTGTGATACTTTTGGAGAGTTAACATATTATGAAGAAAAAAATAAATAAAACAAAGATCGTTGCCACGATAGGTCCATCCACAAGTTCGATGGAAATGTTGGAGAAGCTGATTAAGGCAGGTGTAAACGTTTGCAGGATTAATGCTTCACATGGTGCCCATGAAATTCACCGAAAGGTTATTGAGAATGTACGGAAGATTAACCATCAGCGTAAGCTTAACATTGCTATTTTATTTGACCTGCAGGGGCCTAAGCTCAGAATAGGTGAAGTGGTTAATAATGAAATATTCCTTAAAGAAGGACATGTTATAAAGCTCACAACTAAAGAGCTAATGGGTGATGAAAATTGTTTGACTATCAGGTACCCCATGTTTTACAACGATGTGCATGCGGGAGATGCTATCCTTATTGATGATGGTAAAATAGAATTGATTGCCACAGGTAAAGAGGATGATAATATAGTTTTAGCAAAGGTTGTACACGGTGGCGTGTTGTCATCCAAAAAAGGTGTAAACCTGCCTTACACTAAGATCTCGCTTCCTTGTTTAACGGAGAAAGACAGACGGGATCTGGAGTTTGCACTAGAGCATGATATTGAATGGATAGGACTTTCATTTGTAAGATCAGCATCTGATATTGAAGAATTGAAAGCCATTATAAAGGATAAGAATAAGAATGCACGAGTCATTGCCAAGATAGAAAAACCTCAGGCGATACGTGATATAGATAACATTGTAAAAGTTTCAGATGGTATCATGGTAGCCCGTGGCGACCTGGGAGTAGAAATAGCAATGGAGAAGGTGCCAGTAATCCAGAAAATGCTGGTGAGAAAAGCAGTAGCTGCCTCCAAACCAGTCATCATTGCCACTCAAATGATGGAGAGCATGATTACCAACTTCAGACCAACACGTGCAGAGACAAATGATGTTGCTAATGCAGTTTTTGATGGTGCCGATGCACTGATGTTGTCAGGTGAAACATCAGTAGGTGCCTTCCCGATCAAGGTTATCGAAGCTATGTATAAGATCATCAGCTTGTCGGAGACCGAGAATGCAATTTACAACAGACTCAACCCACCAATTAAGGATTCAAGATCTTTTATATCCGACTCTATCTGTTACAGCTCTTGTGTTATGGCACAACAATCCGGAGCTAAAGCCATCATAGCAATGACACATTCAGGATATACCGCCTTTAAAATATCTAGTCAGCGACCCGATGCCGATATTTTTATTTTTACTGCCAACAGGGCCATATTAAATACCCTCAGTCTGGTATGGGGAGTAAAAGCTTTTTTCTACGATAAATATGAAAGTTCTGATCAAACCATAAGTGATATAAGGAACTACCTTCATAAATCGAGTTACGTGAAATCAGGCGACTTTGTGGTTCATGTATTCAGTATGCCATTGGAGGACAGGGGTATGGCCAATACCATAAAGCTTAATCAGGTATAAGGGAACCCTTTCTGTTTGTTATATACCTGGGTTTGCTTGCATTTTACCAAATTAGCATCTACAATACATGCCCGATGAATAAGGTGATCATTTTTATGATCGTTTTGTTATTGCCCGCTATGGGGTTATCACAATGCACCACATCAAATGCAACTTCCTGCAAATGTTCCGATAGTGTGCATACTGATTGTTATCTCTTGCCTGATATTATAATAGGTGAACCGCCTGTATTGGCAACAGTTAATCAGGGACTGATAGAGTTCTTGCACACAGGTAACGGTGTGAATGATGGAAGACTACGTTTATCAGTTTCTACGCCAAACTTGCTTTTGTCTCATGGATTGAGGCTCATGAAGTTAATATAACGGATATTGTGTTGATAGTCTTGGTAAGACTATATTCCTGAACGGATGGCCTCAACGGGATCCAGATGGGAAGCGGTATATGCCGGTATGAATCCGGAAATGATACCAATGAGTGCAGAGATTCCAAGTCCTCTTATGATGTTGGTTAGTGATAGAGCAAGCGAGAAATCGGCAAGATATTGAGCTGCTAGTGTAACAGCAAAAACCATGACCAGTCCTATCATACCGCCTATCAGGCATAAAGCTACAGCTTCTGATAAAAACTGAATAAGGATAAAAGTTCTGCGTGCTCCAAGCGACTTTTGAATACCGATTATGTGCGTTCGTTCTTTTACAGAAACGAACATGATATTCGCGATCCCAAATCCTCCAACTAGGATTGAGAAGCCACCAATTATCCAGCCTGCAGCACTAAGCACTCCAAAAATACTGGTGACCTGATTACTTAATAGCTTTGATTCATTCAATGCAAAATCATCTTCTTCACGCGGCCTTAATCTTCTTATAGACCTCATAAGTGAGGTTAGCTCACTTGTTAATTCATCATTTGAAATACCCGGTTTTCCTTTTACCTGAATAAATGGCTGAATCCTTTCTGATCGTAAATTAATGATACCCCTTGCATAGTTTGCAGGTATGATCAGAATCTCATCCAAACTTGTTCCTATGATACTGCTCCCTTCCTTCACAAATACACCAATGATCGTAAACTTACGTCCAAGTAATTGTACTTCTTTACCTAGAGCTGATTCATTATTGAAAAGGTTTTGTGCTACATCGGCACCAACAACAGCAATGGGTTTGCCGGCAGCAGATTCCTGTTCTGTAAAGTATCTTCCTTCCAGCAACTCCACAGCTTTGATCTTTGCAAAATCATGTGAAACAGCACCAACGGTTACATTCTCAATTGAATTACCGCGATATTTTATAACCTTACCATCTAAATATCCTTCGAAAGAGATTGCCTCAGCAAGTGTTGCTCTCAATCTCAGTTCTTCCATTTCTTTATAGGATGGAAGTGGTCGCTGAAGATATTTCCACCATGCATAGTCAGAACCAAAAGCCCAGGGCCATTTTTGTACAAGCACCACATTGTCGCCCATAGATTCCACGCTTTCGCGGACATTTTTTTCCAGAGAGTCTACCACAGTAAACACTAATATGATGGTAAATATTCCAATGGTGATTCCTAACAAAGAAAGAGCTGTTCTGAGTTTGTTGACACTCAGAGCTTGAAATGACATAATAATGCTTTCGCGGATAAGTCTTATGCTGTGCTTCATATGGGTTCTAACTCAAACAAATGTAATGAAACGTTGATTCATCAAAATTGAGGTGAAAATTCCGCTGAATATATTTGTTCAGATCCTAAATAAATAATCTGCCCTGGCCTCCAAAACCCTATAATCATGTTAACTTTGCGGCTTTCCCGAATAAACCATAAAATCAGCGATGTCAATTCAGAAAAAGATCAAAGCCGCACTTATTTCAGTGTTTTCCAAAGACGGACTTGAGCCTCTAATAAAAAAGCTTCACCAACAGGAAGTTATCTTATATGCAACAGGTGGTACACAAGCTTTCATTGAGAATTTAGGCATACCAGTGATTCCCGTTGAAGATCTTACTGATTATCCATCCATACTTGGCGGGAGAGTTAAAACATTGCATCCCAAGGTGTTCGGTGCTATTTTAAGCAGACGCACCAATGATGATGATCTCATGCAACTGGATCAATACGGTATTCCTGAAATAGATCTGGTTGTTGTTGATCTTTATCCATTTGAGCTCACTGCCTCGTCAGGCGCTTCTGAACCTGATATCATAGAAAAGATTGATATAGGTGGAGTTTCATTGATCAGGGCTGCTGCAAAAAACTATAATGATGTGTTGGTGATCCCTTCAATGTCTGACTACTCTGTCCTTGAAAACATTCTGGATAGTGGCGGACACACTGGCGTTGACATCCGGAAAAAGCAGGCCACCAAAGCCTTTTTGGTTACATCTGCCTATGATAAGGCAATATCAGATTGGTTTTCAGGAGTTCATACAATAAGTTTGAGATACGGAGAGAATCCACATCAACTTGGCAAATTCATAGGTGATCTCAATGCTGTATTTGAGCAATTAAACGGGAAAGAGCTTTCTTATAACAATTTGCTTGATATCGAAGCTGCCGTAAATTTGATTGATGATTTCAAACTTCCTGCTACAGCTATTTTAAAGCATAATAACGCCTGTGGAGTAGCATGTGGCAGCAACGTACTTGATAACTGGAAGAAGGCACTGGAGTCTGATCCTATATCTGCTTTTGGGGGAATATTGATCACGAACACTGAACTTGACGAAAAAGTAGCAAGCGAAATGGATAAGTTATTCTTTGAAGTTTGTATTGCACCGGCTTATTCCCCAGAAGCGCTAAATATTTTAAAATCGAAGAAGAATAGGATCATACTTCGTAGGAAAAGGGTGGAATTTCCTAAAAATCAGGTCAGAACCATCTTGAATGGATTATTGTGGCAGGAAAAAGACCTGAAATCTGAAAAAGTAGATGACCTTACTCCTGTTACCAAGGTAAAACCTACTGAAACTGAATTGAAAGACATGTTATTTGCCAATATTGTTGTGAAACACAGCAGGTCTAATACCATTGTATTGGCCAAGGACAATCGATTGATAGCAGCAGGTGTGGGCCAAACCTCAAGGGTTGATGCTCTGAAACAGGCAATAGAAAAGGCAAAATCTTTTGGATTGTCGTTGAAAGGTGCGGTTATGGCATCAGATGCCTTCTTTCCATTCCCGGATTGTGTTGAAATAGCCTTTAATGAAGGGGTTCGGGCTGTTATTCAACCCGGAGGGTCAAAGCGGGATCAGGAGTCTGTTGATTATTGTGATAAAAATGGAATGACCATGGTAATAACAGGTACAAGACACTTTAAACATTAAACATACATTGTCAATAAATTGCCTCAATTATTCACGCTTCATACATTTGAATAATTATATTTATCCGGGAATTAACACCCTGTATTTTAGTGACACATCGAAAATAATAAATGCCCATGGGCTTGTTTGATTTTCTTACCCAGGAAATAGCCATTGATCTGGGTACTGCCAATACATTAATAATCCATAATGATAAAGTTGTTGTGGATGAGCCATCCATTGTTGCAATGGATCGCTCTACCGGTAGGGTACTGGCAGTAGGTAAGCAGGCTATGATGATGCATGGTAAGACGCATGAGAATATTAAAACCATACGCCCCCTGAAGGATGGTGTGATCGCAGATTTTGATGCCGCAGAGCATATGATTCGTGGAATGATAAAAATGATCAATTCAGGATCGCGATTCTTCCAGCCCAGCCTGAAAATGGTGATATGTATTCCTTCAGGTATAACTGAGGTAGAAAAACGTGCAGTACGTGATTCGGCCGAACATGCCGGTGGTAAAGAGGTTTATCTCATACATGAACCAATGGCAGCGGCAATAGGTATTGGTATTGATGTTGAAGAACCTATGGGTAATATGATCATCGATATAGGAGGAGGTACATCAGAGATCGCTGTTATTGCACTTGGTGGAATTGTTTGTGACCAATCGATCAGAGTTGCCGGTGACGGATTTACAATGGATATCTGGGATTACATGCGTCGTCAGCATAATATACTCATAGGTGAACGTTCTGCTGAAAGGATAAAAATTGAAGTTGGTTCGGCTTTACCGGAACTTGATAATCCGCCATCAGAATTTGCAGTTCATGGTCGCGATCTTATGACAGGGATTCCCAAAGAGATCACAGTATCTTATTCAGAAATAGCGCATGCCCTTGATAAATCTATTTCCAAGATAGAAGAGGCTATTCTTAAGGCTTTGGAGATGACGCCACCAGAATTGTCTGCTGATATTTATCGCACCGGAATATACCTCACGGGAGGGGGAGCACTGCTTCGCGGACTTGATAAAAGGATCTCGATGAAAACAAAATTGCCTGTGCACGTGGCAGAAGATCCACTACGTGCTGTTGTTCGGGGTACCGGAATTGCATTAAAAAATATCGATCGCTTCAAATTCCTCATCCCCTGAAAACTATTAGATGCGAATGAGGAACATTTAATAACAAAGGATGAGAAATTTATTCCTGTTACTTTGGAGAAATAATTTCACAATTCTTTTTCTTTTACTCCAATCTTTGTCCATTTACTTCCTCATCCGTAATAATCGATTTCAGCAAGTTTCTGTTTTTAATTCAACTAATGCAGTGGTAGGTTCTATCATGGGCGTGGTAAGTGAGGTTACTGAATATATTAATCTTAAAGAAAATAATGAAAACCTTTCTCGCGAAAATGCAAGGCTTAAAGCTTTGTTGCCAGAATCTTATTATGAGAACAGGTCTGTCAGAACAATGGTTGCAGATTCCTCCCGTTCACAGAAATATAGTTATATCGCCGCAAGGGTAATAAATAACAGTGTTAATAAACGTAATAACTTTCTTACACTCGATAAGGGTTCATTACATGGTGTTCACCCCGACATGGGAGTGATTTCAAGTACGGGTATTGTGGGAATTGTGAAAGATGTGTCTGAACACTATTGCACAGTCATGTCACTGTTACATAAAAACTCCAAGGTGAGTGCCAGATTCAACCATAACAACTACTTTGGGTCACTTTCATGGGACGGTGATGATCCACGAATTGCCCAATTATCAGAGATCCCTAAGCATGTGGTATTCAAAATAGGAGATACCCTGGTCACAACCAGATATTCTGCAATATTTCCCGAAGGTGTAATGATAGGAACTGTAAGAAAATCCAACCCTGACATGGGTGGAAACTTTCATGATATCACAGTTAATCTGTCAACAGAGTTTTCAAATATTTCACATGTGTACATTGTTGATAACCTGATGAAGTCTGAACAAAATGATTTAGAATCCAAAACAGAATCAGAAGATGATAAGTGAGATTCTCAAGTATAGTCTGAAATTTATTTTATTGGTACTTGTTCAGGTGCTGATACTCAATAATATTCAATACAGTGGATTTATAAACCCTTATGCTTATATACTTTTCCTTCTGATATTGCCTGTAAGAATACCAAAGTCATTACTATTGATCATTGCTTTTTTCACCGGGCTTACTGTTGATATGTTTGGGAACAGCATAGGGTTGCATGCCTCGGCATGCCTTTTACTAGCCTATGCAAGACCCATGGTTCTTCGCATCTTGGCACCAAGAGATGGTTATGAAACAGACACTGTGCCATCTATCATAGGACAAGGATTCAAATGGTTTATGATATATACTGCTTTACTTACCGTGATCCATCATTTGCTTTTGTTTTACCTGGAATCATTCAGGTTGAGTGAATTCTTCACAACGTTTGTAAGGGCCCTTTCGAGTTCTCTGGCAACTATCACGGTTATTATCTTGTTTCAATATCTTTTCTTCAATCAGTTTGAGGTAAAGAAATGAGACAATCTGGAAATCAAAAATATGTGATTCTGGGGATCTTTTTCCTTGTGGCTTTGGTTTATGTTATCAGGCTTTTTTATATTCAGGTAATCAACGACAAATACAAATTGTCTGCAACAAATAATGTTGTAAGGCAAATCATTGAATATCCTTCACGCGGACTTATCTATGACAGAAATGGTAAATTGCTTGTTTACAATGAAGCTGTTTATGACCTTATGGTCATACCCAGGCAAGTTAAGGATATCGATACCGCTGAGTTTTGTACAATTATTGGTATTGACAAGCAGGATTTTTTGAAAAGTTTTGAGAAAGCCAGAAATTATTCAAGAGTTAAGAGCTCTGTTTTTGCAAAGCAATTATCAGCTGAAACATATGCTGTATTGCAGGAAAAGTTGTATAAGTATCAAGGTTTTTATGTACAACCCCGTACACTTCGAAAGTATCCTGCTAAAATTGCAGCTCACACGCTTGGTTATATTGGTGAGGTAGATGAAAAAACGATCGAGAAACAACCATATTATAAGTCAGGTGATTATATAGGTATTAGCGGAATTGAACGATCTTATGAGCCGGAATTAAGAGGACAGCGTGGTGTAAGGGTTGTTATGGTTGACGTGTTCAATCGCGAAAAAGGAAGTTTTGCAAATGGAGCGTTTGATACAATTGCAATTGCCGGTCAAAATCTTGTCACAACTCTTGATCTGGACCTTCAAATGCTGGGTGAATTGCTTATGCATAATAAGATTGGAAGTGTTGTTGCAATTGAACCTTCAACGGGAGAAATACTTGCATTAATATCGAAACCCGATTATGATCCGAATTTGTTGGTTGGAAGAGTTCGTTCAAAAAATTATTCTCAATTGCTGTCGGCAGAGACCAAGCCATTATTTAACAGAGCCATGCAGGCATATTATCCTCCTGGTTCTACCTTCAAGTTAGTAAATGCTCTAGTAGCTCTAAATGAAGGGATAATTACAAAGAACACTGTTTTTCCTCACAGCTTCGTGGTTGGAAGTAAGTCTGTAAGGTGTCATGGCCACCCTCCGGGAATAAGTCTTGAAGGTGCAGTTCAATATTCATGCAACCCATACTTTTGTAATACATTCAGGTCCTTTATTGATAGCCGAAAATATCATGATCCTGAAAATGGATATAAGAAGTGGAGAGAGTATGTGTTAAATTTTGGAATCGGCAGAAAAATAGGGGTGGATCTTCCTCACGAATTAAGCGGACTTGTTCCATCTGTAGAATATTATGACAAATTGTATGGAAGTGGGAGGTGGAGAGCAAGCACTATTTACTCATTAGGAATCGGTCAAGGTGAGTTAGGTGTTACGCCATTACAAATGGCCAATATTGTTTCAATCATTGCCAATAGAGGAACTTTCTATACACCTCACATCGTTAAAAAGATTGCAGGCCAACCAAACACAACTCGTGAACTTGATGAGCTGCACCAAAGTGGTGTTAAGGCTGAGTATTTTGATGTTGTACAGGATGGAATGCAGCGTGTTGTGGAAGCTGGAACAGCAAGAATTGCAAGATTCGGCGAAACCATTATATGTGGTAAAACAGGAACGGCAGAAAACCCTCATGGAGAAGATCATTCGCTTTTTGTGGCCTTCGCACCCCGTGAAAACCCTAAGATAGCCATAGCAGTTATGGTTGAAAATGCAGGTTTTGGTGCTACATGGGCTGCACCTATAGCCAGCTTGATGATGGAACAGTATCTTACAGATTCAATAACACGCCCTGAGCTTTATAATAGGATTGCTAATGGAAATTTAATGCCAGATCATTTGAAATCCAAGCCCAAGCCTGCCGACAAACCTAAAGTACCTGGTTTGCAAGGGCCGCAAGCTGTATTGATTAAAGAAGAATGAGGACGCAAAAAAGCATATTCCAAAATCTTGATTGGCTCATGGTGCTGATATACCTTGTGCTTGTAGGGTTTGGTTGGGTCAATATTTATGCATCTGTTTTCAATGAAGATCATCAGAGTATTCTTGATGTGTCGCAGAACTATGGCAAACAAATGATCTGGATCGCAACATCCCTGCTGTTAGCAGTTGTAATTCTGATCATTGATGGAAAATTTTTTGAAGCATTCTCTTTTCCCATATATGGTGTGGTTATTTTAATGCTGCTTAGTGTCCTGCTTTTCGGTAGAGAGGTGGCAGGTTCAAGATCCTGGTTCGAAATAGGTTCATTCAAATTACAACCATCTGAATTTGCAAAGTTTGCTACTTGTCTTGCCTTGGCGAAATACCTTTCAGCAACTGACACTAAAATATCTGAAACGCGAACGAAACTTATTTCCGGGCTGATAATTGGCATTCCTATGATGTTCATATTGCTGCAGAATGATACTGGTTCAGCATTGGTGTTTTGTTGTTTCATTTTTGTGCTCTACCGTGAAGGGTTAACGCAAAATGTTCTGATCCTTGGTTTCTTCACGGTGTTATTATTTGTTTTGTCACTCATGTTTGCCAAGATCATTTTGTTTTCAATACTTGCCGGAATTGCCATACTTGCTGTTGTGATGATGCGAAAAACCCGGAGAAATATGATCACCATAGCAGTAATGTTTGCATTATCTGTAGCATTGGTGTTTAGTGTAGATTATGCTTTTAATGAGATCCTTGAGTCACACCAAAGACAACGTATAAATGTTTTGTTAGGTAAGGAGACCGATCTTCGTGGTGCAGGTTACAACGTTAATCAAAGTTTAATTGCTATTGGATCCGGTGGTTGGACAGGAAAAGGGTTTCTAAATGGAACTCAAACCAAATTTGACTTCGTCCCTGAGCAAAGTACAGATTTTATTTTTTGTACAGTTGGAGAAGAATGGGGTTTTGTAGGTTCAGTGTTTGTGTTGGTTCTATTCATGACACTTTTAGGCCGGATAATTTTTATCGCCGAAAGGCAAAAATCTTCCTTTACAAGAATATATGCATATGGGGTGGCTTCAATCATATTCTTCCACCTGATGGTTAATATAGGAATGACTTTAGGCTTATTACCTGTAATCGGGATACCCCTGCCGTTTTTTAGTTATGGAGGATCATCGTTGTGGTCCTTTACTATTCTGCTATTCATTTTACTAAAAATGGATAGCTTCAGGACCTTTATCCTACGTTAATGGAAACAGGAATTTGATCAGTCAGGATTGTGGAACTGCTCCAGAAAGCGTACATCATTTTCAAAAAACAGTCTGAGGTCTTTTATACCATATTTTAACATGGCGATTCTTTCTATACCCATCCCAAAAGCAAAGCCGGAATATATTTCAGCATCAATACCACAATTTTTCAAAACATCCGGGTCAACCATACCACATCCCATTATTTCGAGCCATCCTGTTTGCTTGCAAATGTTGCATCCTTCTCCACCACAAATGTTGCAGGATACATCCATTTCTGCTGAGGGTTCTGTGAAAGGGAAATATGAAGGTCTTAATCTGATCTGACTATTCTCTCCAAACATTTCCCGGGCAAAGTAAAGCAGAGTTTGTTTAAGGTCTGCGAAGCTTACACCCTTATCAATGTATAATCCTTCAACCTGATGGAACAAACAATGTGCACGTGCTGATATAGCTTCGTTACGATATACGCGACCCGGTGATATCACCCTTATAGGCGGCTGCCCCTGTTGCATAACCCTCACTTGTACGGATGAAGTGTGGGTCCTTAGCGCAGTACCATCAAGGTTTTCCATAAAAAAAGTATCCTGCATATCCCTGGCAGGATGCTCAGGAGGAAAATTCAGAGCTGTGAAGTTATGCCAGTCATCCTCTATCTCAGGACCTTCAGCTACATTGTAACCAATACGATTGAAAATATCGACAATTTGATTTCTAATAATTGTTACAGGATGTGCACTTCCCAGCTTAATTGGTTCACCTGGTAAGGTCAGATCAAGATCTGAACTTTTATCATCTGAGGAATCAGAAAGCTCATTGAGAGCGTTTTTCCATTTGACCTCAGCCTTAAGTTTAAGCTCATTGACTTTTTGACCAAAAGCTTTACGCTCTTCGGGTGCAATATTCTTGAGCTCAGAAAAGATCGCGGTCAGTTTCCCTTTCTTACTAAGAAACTTCAATCGAAAGCTCTCTACCTCTTCTTTGGTATTGATTGCAAATTCTTCAACCTCTGAGAGTATTTCTTCTATCTTGTCTGACATGAATGGATGTGATCTGCGTTGTATTTTTATTTTACAACTTTAATGGTCATGGTAACATCTTTTACCGGACGATCACCCAGATTTTTGGCGGTTTCAACGGCAGCTATCTTATCAACCACATCTAAACCCTCGATAACCTCCCCATATACAGTATAATTACGATCAAGATGCGGAGTTCCACCAATTGTGGTATAGATACCTCTTTGTTGAGGCGTGAATTTATAACCCATCCGGGTCTCAAACAGATCCAGCTCTTCATTAGTATAAACTTTACCCTGAACAATATAAAATTGACACCCGCTGCTGGCTTTTTCAGGGTTGTTGGTTCTTGCAGCGCAAAGAGCACCTTTCTTATGAATAATATCATTATTGATCTCTGCAGGTACAGTATATCCCGGACCCCCTGATCCTAATGCTTGTCCGGCAGGTGCATTTTTCGAATCAGGATCACCACCCTGGATCATGAACTCCTTGATAACCCGGTGAAATAACAGGCCATCATAAAATCCCTCATTGGTTAATTTTATAAAATTATCTCTGTGAAGAGGCGTGGCATCATACAACTTTACCTTCATGGTCCCATAGTCGGTTTTTATTTCCACTACAGGCCCGCTGGGTAAACTTTTTTGTCCGGTAGCAATAGTTTTTTGTCCTAGAGCAACTGTAAATGAGGTAATTACTATTACGATCAATAAAAATGCATTTTTCATATTATTTCTTTTGATTTGATTGCACATGCAATAAATTGGTAACTAATTCTTTAATTTGACGTTGATATATGGTACTTTTGAAGGGTAAGGTTTAAGCTCGTAAACCCTGCAATATTAGCAATTTAGCAACAAATGAGAACACTTATCAAGTTAATTCTGGTTTCATTGGTGGTAATTTTTGCCGGATTCCCCATAATCTCTTGTAAGAAGACGGGTCCGGCTGATTGTGTTATCACTGTTGTGGACTCTAATGGAACCCGTATTCCTCAGGCCACAGTTATACTTAAGCAGGATAGTGTTGTGAATTCCACTACCGGTGTTCAGGCCAGTATTTATGAAGAAGGTATTACAGATGGTTCAGGTAGTGTTTCATTTTCATTCAAACTGGAAGCTGTGCTCAATATTGAAGCAAGTAGGGGTTTAAAGTCAGGTAGGGATTTTATTCGACTCGAACAATCAAAGACCGTGAGCAAATCAGTTGTGATCCGGTGAGAAGAATCCCACCTCTTTCTTGAAATAACTCAAAGCACCTCGTTTCAATAATATATCCTGTTCCTTTAAAGTCAGTTTAGGTAGTGCTTTAACATGCTGCCAGTGTGGCCACCCCTCTTCATCAAGTCCAAGCAAGCGATAATAACCAAATTCGCTCAATATTCTGCAAATGGCAATATGCATTAGGTCCTGCTTTTCCTGTTTTGAAAAGTCTTTTGCTCCCTGACCCAGTTCCTGAACACCTATAAGGAATAGTACAGCCTGAAGATCAGGCTCTAAACCAAAGTCGTTGGTAAGTCTGCTCAGCAAAGCATCCCATTCATTTTTTAATTCCTGAAAACTTTTTAAATCCATGGTGTTAACAAATTTAGTAACTGTTTATCAGTTACGGAGGGGTATTACCGTTAATTTTGTTCAAATCAGCTATTTATCAAAGAATTACATTTGATCATATGTCCAGGATAGTCCGGAGTTTCTTCATCCTTAGCTTTTTTGTTTTCACCAGTGCAAATTCTATACCAGACCGTGGAAGAGAACGAATTGATATAGTTTTTTGTTTAGACCTCAGTGCCAGTACCAATGGGCTCATTGATGATGTACGTGACAGAATATGGGATATGATAAATCATATCAATTCATATAAGCCAGATCCATATCTGAGAATTGGTGTTGTAGCATTCTCAAGGCCCAGCTTTGGTTCAAAGAATAATTATGTAAAAGTAATTAGTGACCTCACAAATGATTTTGATGCCTTGGCATATGAACTTAATCAATTGCGTCCAGCGGTTGAAAAAGGTGATCAGGTTGTAGGTAAAGCAATTGAAACAGCAGTGGAACAAATGAGTTGGTCAAAGGGAGAAGGGCCAATCAAAGTGATTTATACCGTTGGGAATGGCCGAGTTGATGTTGGTGGTTCAAATATTTATCGGGGAGCATGTGAAAGTGCAATGAAAGAGGGTATAACAGTACACTCTGTTTATTGCAGATTGAAGCGATATGATTCTAAGGAAATTTATGGCTGGCGAGAGATAGCCAAAATATCAGGAGGAGAATTTTTTGACCTTCGTTTGCAAAAGCGGGCACCACAGGTTTTGGTTTCAGATGATCAGCAAGCACTCTACCATTTATCTCAGGATCTGAATGATACCTACATACCTTTTGGACAAAAAGGAATAGAAAGATTTAAAATGATGAAAGCTGTTGATGAATATGCGCTAAAGAGCTCACCAATGGATTTTCAATCCCGATTATTCTATAAAATATCTGACCAATATCAATACCATCAGGAAAGGTGGGATCTGGTTGATTATCTGAAAAGTTCAGATTCTGATTTTAACAAGATAGATGCCGAGTATTTGCCTGATTCACTTAAATCCTATTCAGCGGATCAACTTATTGCCGTAGCACAAAAGGCAAAGCTGAGTCGGAACTTTATTATCAACAAACTTAGAATGCATCTTCCTTATAACCGTCAGGAAATTATTGTAAGAACTTATAGAGAAGGGAACTTTTATCAGGCTGATATTTTTGATCAGATAGTACTCAGGGCAATGGACGGCATGGCTGCTTCAGGTGGATACAATACGGGTAACCTTCATTGACCAGATGAATACCCTCGATATTATCATCGTCCTCTTACTTATTTTTGGAGCTTTTAAAGGTTTTAAAAGGGGATTTGTTTTTGAGATGGCAATGATAATAGGATTGATAACGGGCATATACCTGGCATTCAAATTTTCAGATCTTATTTATTCAATGTTACAAAAGTTGCTTAACGATGAAGGTTACTTATTGCATGTAGTTTCATTTTTTATTGTTTTTGCCTCAATAATTCTGGTTTTCATTTTCTTTGCTAAACTCATGGAAGTAATTTTAAAGGCAACTGCATTGAATATTTTCAATAAGCTAGCCGGTGCAATTCTGGGAGTTTTAAAATTTGCCTTTGTAATCAGCGTGATCTTTTGGTTGTTTCTGCCATTACAAAGCAAGGCAAAACTTATTCCTCCAAAAATCATGCAGGAGTCTGTTTTATTCCCATACATACTAAAGACTTCATCATGGATATTTCCTGCACTTGATGATATCAAGGAAGAGTTCCGTGATAAATTAAGCTGAGAGGCTAGTCTTTTAAAAGCATTTCAACACCGGGTAACTTTTTACCTTCTATATACTCAAGTAAAGCACCTCCTCCGGTTGAAACATATGAGACCTTCCCTGCGAGTCCAAACTTATTGATAGCTGCCGCCGAGTCACCACCTCCAATTAGAGAAAATGCTCCAGTACTAGTTGCTTCAGCAACAGATTCGGCTATTGCCTGCGTGCCTTTGCTAAAAGGACCCATTTCAAAAACACCCATAGGACCGTTCCATAATATTGTTTTGGAAGATAGGATCACCTGGCTGAAATTTTTAGATGCTTTAGGACCGATATCCAATCCCATCCATCCGTCAGGTATCTGATCGGATTCAGAGACTTTATTATTTGCATCAGCTGAAAATTTATCAGCAATAATTGAATCTGAAGGGAGGTATATTTTCACCCCTTTTTGTTTTGCAGTTTCCAATAAATTATTGGCAAGATCTAATTTATCATCTTCACACAAAGAACTGCCAATATTGCCGCCCATAGCCTTAAAGAATGTATAAGCCATTCCACCTCCAATAATGATGCTGGAAACCTTGTTCATGAGCTGTTCAATGATCAGTATCTTATCTGAAACTTTTGCGCCTCCAACTATTGCGGTGAATGGTTTTTGAGCTGAATTCAGTACTTTATTTGCATTGTCAACTTCACCAGCCATAACATATCCAAAATATTTTCTACCGGGGAAAAAGTTTGCGATCTCAGCAGTTGAGGCATGTCTGCGATGGGCGGTACCAAATGCGTCATTCACATAAATATCTCCAAGATCAGCAAGCTGCCTTGCAAATATTTGGTCACCCTTTTCTTCTTCAGGGTGGAATCGAAGATTTTCTAATAAAAGCACTCCACCGGGACCAAGTTTTGATGCCATCTCCTTTGCTTCTTCACCAACACAATTATTGGCAAACTGAATTTTTCGATCAAGCAATTGTGATAATGCCTTAGTTATGTGTTTTAGTGAGAACCTTTCTTCAGGACCGTTTTTAGGTCTTCCCAGATGCGACATGAGTATTACTGATCCTCCATCGTTCAGAATCTTTCGAATTGTGTTCAAGGCTGCCTTTAGGCGAGTCTGGTCGGTCACTTCAAGAGTGGCCTTATCGAGCGGAACATTAAAGTCTACCCTCACCAGGGCTTTTTTACCGGAAAAATTAAGATCGTCAATGGTTTTCATGGATGCAAATTTACATGGATTGTTGCTAGGGGGCAAACATGGTTTCATAAATGCTTATTTTTGCTTGAGCAGTGAAATTCAGTGATATAATAGGAAATGAGCCTCTTAAAAAGAGGTTGGCCGGATTGGTAAAAGGAGGCCGGATCAGTCATGCTTTTTTATTTTCATGCAAAGAGGGGTATGGAGGGCTGCCTTTGGCCATAGCCTTTGCACAATTCATTCAATGTGATAATCCTGTTGGAGTGGATTCATGTGGCACTTGCCCGGCATGCATTAAAAATAATAAGCTGGTGCATCCTGATGTACACTTTACATACCCCGTAGCCAATATAAAGGACATTAAAAAGCCCAGGAGTATTGACTTTATTGCGCAATGGAGAGAGGCAATTCTTAATAACTGTTATATGGGTCAGGAAGATTGGTTCCAGCATATAGGTATTGAGAACAAACAAGGCATCATCACAGTTGAAGAAGCTGCAGAGATCATTAAAGGCTTGGGATTAAAAACATATGAATCGAAATATAAGATTCAAATAATTTGGTTGCCGGAAAAAATGCATATGGCTACCAGTAACAAGCTATTAAAGATCATTGAAGAACCACCAGATAACACATTGTTCCTTTTGATATCTGAAGATCCCGAGCAATTGCTTGCAACAATTTTATCGAGAACTCAAATGGTTAAAGTAGCTAAGCCCGACGATAATGAAGTCATGCATTATTTGGCAAATTTGTTTTCTCTGGATCTGAAAGCCGCCCGACGCATAGCACACATATGCGATGGGAACATCAGTAAGGCTGTTTCAATGGCTAGAAATACAGGTGAAGGGCAGGGGAATGAAAAATTATTTATTGATTGGATGAGATTATTGTTAAAGCCTGTTGAAAATCATATCAATATCTCAGGATGGGTAGATGAGTTTGCAACTCATGGCAGAGAAAACCAAAAAGCCTTTCTGGCTTTTGCTCAGGAAACCGTAAGAGAGTGTCTCATTTCGAATCATGGAGATCCCGGGTTAGTAAGGTTTGATAATGAGGTCATCACCAATTTTGATCGGTTTGCACCCTTCATTCATGAGAATAATGCTGAAGAACTCATGTTATTGTTCAATAAAGCTCATTATGCTATTGAACGGAATGCTAATCCGAAAATTTTATTCTTAGATTTGTCATTTAAGATCAGTAAATTATTGAAAGTGTCTTTACAGGTTACCTGATGATTGTTATAACTTCAATACTTTTTAAGCAATATGGGATGTAGTTCATGTGGTACAACTACTGGTGAAGTGTCACCGGGGTGTGGCAATAACGGTGTTTGCGGTACCGATGGATGCAACAAGCTCAGTGTGTATGACTGGCTTGGTAATATGGTTCTCCCGGATGGTTACAAACAATTTGAATTTGTTGAAGTAAGATTTAAAGGCAGCAGAAAAGAGTTTTATCGGAATAACGAGAATATTGAACTCAAAGCTGGTGATGTTGTAGCTGTGGAAGGGAATCCCGGACATGATATAGGAACTATATCTCTTGCCGGAGAATTGGTGAGGTTTCAAATGAAAAATAAAGGTATAGCCACTGACTCAGCTGATGTTAAAACTCTATACAGGATCGCCAGAACTACAGATCTTGAAAAATGGGAGGCTGTTAAGGAACTTGAGGTGTCAACAATGTACAAGGCAAGGACAATTGCAGGTGGTTTGAAATTAAAAATGAAATTGAGTGATGTGGAATTTCAGGGTGATGGAAAAAAGGCCACATTTTATTATACTGCAGATGACAGAGTTGATTTCAGGGAGCTTATAAAAAAGTTAGCTGAAGAGTTCAGGGTCCGGATTGAAATGAGACAGATAGGTATGAGACAGGAAGCCAGCAGGCTGGGAGGTATTGGTTCATGTGGGCGGGAACTTTGTTGTTCTACCTGGTTAACTGATTTTAAAGCGGTATCAACAAGTGCTGCCAGATACCAGAATCTATCTCTCAACCCATTGAAACTTGCCGGTCAATGTGGTAAATTAAAATGCTGTCTCAATTATGAATTAGACAGCTATCTGGATGCCTTGAAAGATATTCCTGATTCCAATGTCAAGCTTTTTACTTCGAAAGGTACTGCTGTACATAGAAAGACTGATATATTTAAAAGATTGATGTGGTTTTCATATTTACGTACCGATAAGGGGGAAGAATATGGAGGTGCAGATGCCTGGGTTGTTTTAAAAGTAGATCGGGTGAAGGATATCATTTCCATGAATGCTAAAAACGAAAAACCGGATGACCTGAGTATGTATGAAGAGGTGTCTGAAATAATAAAGGAACCTGATTACACTGATGTTGTGGGTCAGGATAGTTTGACTCGCCTCGACAAAAGAGGTAAAAAGAAAAAGAGAAAGAATAAAAAGAAAAAGAATAACAGCAACAGCAACAACAATAACAAGCCCAGGACAGGGAATGCCCCTGCAAAGTGATCAATGCAAAGCTTTAGATCTATATTTTCTATATCATTTATTTGCCTTCTCACACTTCAGGCCTGTGATAGTAACAGGTATTTTGAAGAGAATAGAGAATTGAAAGATCATGAATGGTTTGCTAATCAACCTGTCATATTTACAGTGGACATTTCTGACACTGTGCAAACCTATAATGTTTATATCAATGTTCGAAATGCAGGTTATTACAGGTTCAGCAACCTATTCCTTTTTATAAACACTCACTTACCCTTAGGACAGCTTCAACGCGATACGCTTGAATGTATATTAGCTACTCCAGATGGCAAATGGACAGGAGATGGTTTAGGAGATATCTGGGATAATAGA
The DNA here is from genome assembly GCA_024643795.1 of Bacteroidota bacterium. Classification (GTDB taxonomy): domain Bacteria; phylum Bacteroidota; class Bacteroidia; order AKYH767-A; family OLB10; genus JAHEMF01. The sequence goes on from JAHEMF010000002.1 coordinate 90,209, forward strand.
ATCCCATTTAAAATGAATGTTAGGTTTCCGGAACCCGGTGAATATAAATTTGAATTTATTCAGGCTATGCGGGTAGATCCTTTGGAAGGAATAATGGATGCAGGTATCAGAATAGAAAGATCGGCTAACTGATATTCAATTACAAATTAGATGTTATTAATTCTCTGGTTCTTTTCCGGCAATATCTTGCATAATAAGTAAACCAGGAAACAACTCCGAATAATTTAACCGCATCTTCAAGGAAAGAGTCTTCAGGGATGGGCATAGGTATAAGGTCAACGAACTGCGAAGTTCCGATCAGAAAAAAACTAATTGCAAGTATTACATATTCTGAATCCATCAATTGGTTCCTGAAGAAAACCATATAGAATATAATAGCATTTACGTAGATCAAGTAAACTATATTTTCAGGGATCATAAGATATTTAGGAAATACTTCTTCATGGAGTAAAAACAGGTCGTCAAGAAGGAACAGGCAGGTAATTAATCCTGAAAACAGGAGGAAATTTCTATGATTGATCTTTTTACGGGTATTGGTACCGATCATCGCACGCGTAAAAAAGCAAAGGGCTGCTGCTGCGCACCAGAACAAGATGCCTACATAGCTGAAGAAGCCAAGGTAAAAGGGTGCATTCATTATTGTTGACGGATCCTGGGTAAAATGATCAAGTTCAATGCCATTCTCAATTCCAAGATAAATTACCAATGACAGTATAGCTGTAGTAGCTGCATAAGCTACCACCAATACCGGTGTTATGTTCTTGAGCTGGTTAAATGGGTTCATCACTGATTGCAAATTTATATTATTAATCCCGGATGATATTTATACATAAAATAAAAGCCGGGAAATTTCCCGGCTTTTATCATGGTTTGTTGTAAGGGATCAATAGAATTTGCCTCTATTATCCACAATATTAGCTTTTTCCTTGAGAGCTTCAAATACTTCATAAGTTGCTCGCTGCTTTGTTTGGCTTGAAAGCTGGTTTTTGTTATTGCTGAAATCTGTAGATTCAGCAGGTTCATTTATTTGGTCAACCATAGCAACATACACACCTGCCTGCCCTTTGATGGGGGAAGAGAGTTTGCCTTTTTCCATTGTCACAACTGTGGCAACCAAAGCAGGTTCTACTCCAAGGTTTTCTATATAAGTAGAGCCAAAGTTTACATTATTGGCAGATTTAGCGTAAGTCTGCATTGAAGTTGCAAGTTCATCAATCCCTGAAGCACCCTTCATCGCATTTTCAAATCGTTCGATGAGTATCTTAGCTTTATTATCAGTTCTAACGAAGCCATCAAGTTTATCTTTCACCTGATCATAAGGTGCGATCCCTTTATCCTTAACATCGGCAAGATGGGCTACAACAAATTTATTCCCGAACTCATATGCTTTTGAAATATCATGAAGATTGCTTCTGTATGCCCATACTATAAGAGGACGAGGTGATTCAATTCCTGCAATGGCCTTATCTGTTTCTTTTAAATTATCAGCAACACGTTTTGTAAGCCCTTTTTCCTCCACACCTTTCTCAAATGATTCAGAGGTGTTGTAGACACCTGCAAATTCATTTGCAGCAGAAAATGCCTGCTGGTATGTCTTAGACCCGGGTTCAATATTTCGATTCACGAATGCAACTTCAACTTGTTTTGAGGTGGCGGTTTGATCTGTAACTTTGATAAGGTGAAACCCAAAAGGTGATTCTACAAGTGAAACCTCACCTTTTTTAGTGTTGAAGGCACCTTTCAGAAATTGAGGATCCATAGGGCTTTCAGAGGTTATCCAATCAAGGTCACCACCTTTTTCGGCTGATACTTTATCATCTGATTGAAACGAGGCAAATTCATTAAATCGCGCTGGATTACTTTGAATAAGGTTAAACAAACTGTCGGCTCTTTCCTTAGCTTCGGCTTTTGTAAGTGTTATTTCAGGTGCAGCTCTTTCTGAACCAGCATATGAAATAAGCGCATGACTTACTCTTAATGAATCAGGGCGCAATTCACTATTCAGCAACTTGGCAATCACAAAGGATTTATTTTCTTCATACGGACCATATGCCATACCGGTAGCAGCATTCTCAGAAAAGAAGACAGAATCAATTACCGGAGATAGCTGACCCTCTTTGTACCATGTGATTGGTTGTTTTGTATCTGAATTGATAGCGGAGAACAGGCTGTCATTATCAGTATTGTTGAATTCTTCAGCCAGTGAGCTGATCTCTGAATATGTTTTTGCTCTATCTTCTTCTGATGGAACCACTTCAAAAACTACATATTCAATTTTACGAGAAGCTTCTTGCTTGAAATCATTTTGATGTGAATTATAATATTCACGCATCTCTTTGTCTGTTACCGTGATAGTTGAGTCAACAATACTACCATAGGGTTGATCAATAAACCTGATATTAACGCTTTTCCCTTTATTGATATAATCTTGTTGTGCCTCAGCAGTAGTAACGAACAATCCATTCTTGATCATTTCGTTATACTTGTTTTTGAGACGTTCTTCTTTGATGTATTGTTCAAAAGCTATCCATTGAGCACGGCTAGCACCTGTTGGGTCGCTATCCATATTTTTAAGAAACTGGATTACATTGGCTGGTGAAAATTCTCCGGTTGCAGGATCTGTGAATGCTTGTTTGATCTGGGGGTGTGGGTTTTTACCCTGGATCATATCAAAGATCTCATCAGAACTTACGGCCAGGCCGGTTTTGTTCACCTGTTTCATAAAAACCTCATCGTTCAAAAGTTCAGTCCATGCCTGCTCTCTCAGTGATTCTAATGTGTTTTGGTCAACAGTTTCAGTACTGGTGTTGATCTTATAGTTCTCGGTCAGCTCTGTCACCAATGCTTCAAAATCACGTACATCGATCTTTTTGTCACCGATTATCGCAACATTGGTATCGGTACCACCCAGGAAACTACGGTTTGATGTGAATAGATCACCAAGGACGAATGCGGCAAGACTGAATCCAACCAAACCAATCAACAAACCGGCTCTTTGACGTATTTTGCCTATTACAGCCATTCTAATTTTATATTAAGTTATTGATAATTAACTATTTAGTAATTCCCATCAAAGGGATATTATTGGACGGCGAATATACGATGGATTTACGAGATAAGAAAGTGGAAAGTCACCTCTTACGAGGGATTCCAAGTCCTGATTTATCAACTTTCTGTGGATTCTGAATTCTGGTGTTTTTCAAACGCAATGCGTTGCTTTCTCCTGACCATATAAAAGACACCTGCGATTACTGTAAAAAGAAGTGGCCAGATAGCTTCTACCGGACCTTCAGTTATCAATTTATAAATACAAAGGCTGAACCCAACAAGTCCTAATACAAGCCATGATATTTCAAGAATCCTTAGAGCGTTCATTTTTATTGATTGTTATGGTTCCTTTGATCTTATAGATTCTGTAATTGGTAAAATCCTGGTTGGCTTCAAAGCCTTCACCATAAATCACTTTGTCTTTAGTTGTAATGGTAACAAACTGATCAGTAAATATTCGGGCAGCCTTTTCATTCCAAATCAATTTTTCAGTCTCAAGTTTTTCTCCTTTAATATTAACAACAACTACGCTATCTCTTGCTTCCATGCTCTGATCAGAGTCAAAGCGAATTGCATAATTGGCATCAAGTGTTGATATTATTTCTAATTCACGATCATAAAACTCTACATGTAAGCCTTCCGGCATAACTGTTACCACCTTACCCGTATCGAAACGATTCATCACTGCTGCCTGCACCTTCACCTTCACCATTCCTGAGTCACTGTAAAGAATTTCCAGATCTGTTGAAGATTCTACCGGAAAATTATCCTTTCCGGTGATCATATTGATCTTCTCTATATCGTTTTCGCAACCTACTAGTGATATAAACAAAGCTATAAGAAAAAAGCCGGAATATCTAACCTGTATGAAAGGAGAATTCCAGCCTTTGTTGTTAACAATCATTTGACCTTAACTGTGGTGGTTTCGTTGATCCAGCACCCAACATTATACTTATCGCCAGGCTTAAGATTCCTGAAAAATACATCTTCCTGTTTTGGGAAATACTTGGAATATGTCTGTATTTTGTTTGATGCTTCTGTAGAAAAGGCAGGGTCAACTGATTTAGCTTTCTGGTACTGGTCTGTTGCTGCCCAAAAAGCTGTATTCTTTTCAAAGTCATCTCCACAGGTACCTGACCCTGCAACATAGATATCACCAAGCTGCATATAAGGTCTTCCCCAACTAGGAAACGTTGAAACAGCTCGTTTTGCATAAGTTTTGGCTTGGGAATAATTCTTTTGAGTCCTGTAACTGTAGTCAGACAATTCTATCAAATACCTTGCTTTAGAATAAGGGTCAGATTCCAGCTCTACAGCCTCTGTATAATATCTTGTTACTTTTGCTCCAACACCCTGTCCTGCATACATTCTTGCAAGGCTAACAGCAGACCTTGAAGAAGGCTGAAGTTTATAGAGTTTTTCAGCCGACTGAAGGTAAAGTTGTGATGAGTTACAACCTTTCTTTCCTAACAGATTTACCACTTTCTTTAACAGGGAAACATCATCGGGTGCTGCCTTTACCCGGGGTTTATAAATTTCTTCCAGGTCTTCGCATGTTGCGAAAGGTCCAAAAAATGTTTCAAGGTTCTGCTGTGATTTTGCATAGTTGGCTGAATCTTTACCTTCCATGTTGATGTCTACTATCTCACTACATTGGTCATATACATCCAGGATCTGTTCTTTGGATCTCTTACCTTCTTTATATAATTCAGTATTGACCTGGAAATAACGGTAGATAACCAGTGGTCCTGTTTCGGTCCCTTGGAGTTTAAGAGATTTTTCTAAAATGGCAGCAACTTCTTCCTTCTTCTCAGGAGTATATTCATACATTGAAAGACCTTTCTTTCCAAGTACATAACCTTCTTCACCGAAGTTTTCAATTCTCTGATCAAATATCATCATCAGAGTATCAGTGTAAGCGGACTTAATTTTTTCATCCGTTGTTTTCGAAATAAGTTCTTCAAACATGGTTTCGCCATACAGGTAAGTTCGTTTTGTACCAGCCGGGCAATTATTAAATACCCATCTCCATGGACCAATTGCATCGTCGTAATTCTTCTGCTTGTAATATTCATTGAATAAGGAGATATTCATAACGCAGGTGGCACTATCAGTTCCATACTTGCCAACTTGCGCAGAAGCAGAATTAAAAGTTAAAAGTGTAGTGATAATAATTAAAGCAAACTTTTTCATTGTAATAATTTAAATCAGAGAACAGTTAGTCATATTTTGGTTTCATAAACCAGATGTCACTTATAGTAAGTCCGAATGTAAATCGGGTGTATTGTTCTTTTATTAGATCCGATTCTTCAGTTCCACGTTGACCCAACATGAAAGCAAAGTTGATATTAACCGGAGGTTTTATAGAGAATAGCTTTACAATACTTATGCCAAAGGTGAACCCCATGTCTGTAAGTTGCTGGCCTCTAAGGTCCAGGAAAGACTTCTCATAATACCCGCCTGCTCTGAAACTGAACTTTTCCTTAGAATATTCTCCACCCATGTGTAAGCTATAACTATTTGCTAAAGAGTCTTTTACACCGAATTTTTCAAAATTTGTCCAATCTGTATAGTTGAAGTCAGCTCCTAAACGCCAATTGTTGGCCTTACTATACATAACTCCAAATCGGTAATACATAGGAAGAATAATCTCGCCGCTATTATCAGAAAGGGTTTGCACAGAATCTTTTATGATCTCAAAACCGAAAATATTTTTGGTATAGTTGAACCAATATACATTTTGACGGGCCGAGAGCTTAGTAGGAATAGCTGCCACAGCCCCGAAGGAAAGTTTATTCTGATTCTTCAGGTTTTTGGTATAGAATAATCCCGCATCAAATTGAAAATCATTGGCTGTGATCCCTTCTATGTACCTGCTATTAAAATAGTCTTCATTTGTTGGGAATTCAACACTTTTTTGATAATCGATAGTGCCAAACATGAATGAAGCCGATAGCCCAATAGATAGGTTAGGATGTAGCTTCACACCGTTATTAAAATAGAATTTACTGAAACCACCCTTTCCTTCATAGATGTATTTTATGTTCTCTATGCCTTCATAATTATCATTGATGGTTACATTATAGCCGGTTGACGAAACCGGTTGGAGCCCTATGGCAGATGACCATTTGTTTTTTATAACAGGAAACGCCAATGAAAAGTACCCCAGTGTTCCACTGGAAGCATTTGAGCTTGAATTAGAGCTTGACAATTGTACCCATTCAGCATCGAGTCCGACCTCAAAAATGGTGATTGTATCAAATGCAAGAGTTGCTGAATTGATAGTATTGATATGTCCCTGATCATCCCAAGCAGTTCCGATTCCACCTGCCGATCTATGGTGAGAGAGGCCCTGACTTTTTATTTCACCGATACCATACCGTGAATATGGTGAAACAGAGCTTGTTTGCCCAAATAATACAGACACGGCGAGTGCTTGTAGAAAGCCAAATAAAAGTAATGTCCGGTTGATCCGGCAATCAGCAATTGATATCAAGAATTTCATTTAATCCTCTGGCAGTCAGGTCAGGGGCCACAAAGATGGGACTTTTTAAAATAGGAGCAAAGAACTCATGATCGCCGCCGGTAACAAAAATTTGAATAGATTGATATTTCTTTCTGTAACGTTCAATGAAACCGGATATTTCATCAATAATGCCATTCATCACACCAGCATGAATTGAGGATTCAGTGGTATCTCCCATAATTGGTGGAATTTGATCTAAGGCATTGATATATGGCAAGTTACCTGTGAACTCATGAAGAGACCTGTAGCGAAGCATCATACCAGGAGATATAGAGCCTCCTTCAAAAATCCCCTTTTCGGATATATGGTCAAATTTGATACATGTTCCTATATCGATTACAAGGCTATGTTGGTTCGGATTGAGCTCTGGCATGGCACAGGCATTTGCTATTCGGTCATAACCCAGTGTTTCAGGAGTTCTATAAGCTATAGAAACGGGAAACTTTAAGCCGTTTCCCATCTTCACTACTTTTGTGTCTCCCCAAAATGAGTCTTCAAGCCTTGAGCGTACACCGGAAACATCAGAAATGATGGCGGCCTCTACGGGTTTTTCATCCAGAATTTCTTTCAACACATTCACATAATCAGCATCATTATTGATTATTGTAGTTTTTTGGATAATTTCCTTATCTGCAAAGAAATAGACCTTGGTTCTTGTATTTCCCTTATCTATGATTACTTTCAATGTTCGAATGGATTCTTAAGGGTCAAAATAGTAAAACTAGCTGACGGATTTAAATTATTACACACATTTGAATTGCAAATATCTCTTAAAATATCTTACTTTTGCGGCCACCTGAAACGGTATGGTGATGTAGCTCAGTTGGTAGAGCAAAGGACTGAAAATCCTTGTGTCAGTGGTTCGATTCCACTCATCACCACAATTTCCCCCGAAATTTTATTCCCACTCAAATGAGTAATACAACTGAGCACAGGTTCAAACTAGTGTTATTAGTCGACGATAATGAGATCGATAACTTCATCAATGAGAAGGTGATATCTTCAACTGCTTTTGCAGAAAACATACTCGTGATGAATTCTGCCGATGAAGCACTTTCTTATTTGAGAGAAAATTCTGCCGTTACTGATAAGATCCCAGAGATCATCTTCCTTGACCTTAACATGCCGGTAAAGGATGGTTTTGGCTTTCTGGAAGATTTTGAAAAACTGGCTGACGCAGTTAAATCAAAGTCCAGAGTTATAGTTTTGTCAAGCTCAATTAGTCCGGAAGACATAAACAAGGCCTCCACCAATCCATATGTTCAACGGTATATAAATAAGCCCCTAAGTGAAAAATACTTAGAGGCTATTTAATCTTAAGACTTGAATGATCAATCCTTAATTGGATTTGTCATTTTTCTGATCGTGATCTCGTCCAACAATACATTTTGTAATACAGCATGTGGTCCAGTATTGATAGATTGAAATTCATCCCATAATTCGGTTATCTTTTTAATTTTTCGTCTGTAATCTGCCGGCTTTAATGCGCTTTTTATTAATTTGATAAAAACCTTTGCAGAGACAAAATATTCTTCATGATCCTTGATCTGCCTTTTCAAACTTGATATGATCTGCATTGCAAGACTATCTTCGCCCATTATACAATAATTCAATGCTTGAAATAACTTACAATCTACATCAGTGAACAAATATTGTTTCAAGGACAATTCATTCCTTAATTCGTTTATTGTTTTTGCAGACCCTGAATAATCGCGCATATAAAATTTGTACAACGCGGTATATTTTTTATGTTCAACATAGTTGTAGGTTTCTTCTTTACTCACATCCATTGAATCGAGTACTCCTCTTGAAAATTCAGCGTAGGTGTCTGCATCTTTATCAACCATGAATTTTGAAGTCCGGGCCTCCAAAAATTGGAGCAAATGAAATGCCATTACGTGTTTCGAAGTGAGATCCGGTATTATTAACCTGCATTTTTGGAAATAATGTTCAGACCTTACTTGGTTCCCTGTTTTCTGATAGTATTCAAAATATATGAAATCCGTAATGAATTTAATGTTCTGGTAAAAAGTGTCCAGGTTGTATTTGTTAAAAATCTTGTTCATTTCCTGGAGAATATTATCGATTTCGAGTTCCTTCTCCTTTAAAGTATTGACAGATTCTTCAGTAATAAAAAGATTGTAAAATCTAATGATATTATAAATAACAAACAGCCTGTGTGAATCGTAGAGTTCACAGATGTTAGAAACCTGTCGCTTGATGGATTGAAGCTTTTCAAGATCTTCTGTATTTCTGGATAGCTTATAGCTTCCTGCCAGTTTAACAAAGTGATATAATAACCCTTCAGCTTTAGTGACAGCTAATGAAAATGCTACGTGTTTCTTATAAAGGTTATCGTAGTATTGAAATTCATCAGTATGAATATGCAGAAGTGATAAGGTTTTATATACAGTGATAAGTTCTCCTGAAAGATCATATTCTATAAGTTGCTTTTCAAGCTCCTTAAGTGCTCGTATTGAGAATTCTTTATTACTACCATATAAGTTAGCCGGTACTTTGATCACTTCATCTATAAGTTCGCTTATTGGATTATCAACTTTCTGAGATAGCAAAGATGCTATCTTAGAATTCAACCTTGACTTAAGCGTATAGTAAGTACTTGCATTGACCTGCAGCAACTCCATCATTTCTGAATCATCAATATCTCTTTCCCGTGTTGTTTCAAGAACAATGAATGGCTTATTTTTCTTTTTACCGGATACCAACATAAGTAGTTCCTGGTATTGTTCTTCACTTAACTTTTTGATTGTTTTATTTAATACGTCCATTTTGAGTGATTAAGAGGTGTTTAAACTGGTACTTCCTAAACAGCTTCAACTGTTTCAGGCAAAATGTGTCACTTATACCTCCTAACTCTTGCTGGGGTTACGTTATGGTTGATTTTTGGATTTATTGTGGCATATCAACCCGTTCGCATATATAAACTGTAACCATTTTGACGTGTGCTCGTTTGAAAACCCCGGAAAGAAGTCATAAATCTGACCTGATCCATTAAAAATTGGTGCAAAAACAAGCCAATTCTTACATAAGTAAAGTATAAGAGTTGTTTGTCAACTATAAGTTCAGTTCAGGATTATATTCAAAATAAATAATTACAAACAGATCCGTCATGGAAACCAACAACAATCAGTTTGAAATGTATGAGATGATCAAGAGTAACAGAATGGTCATGTATTCCAAGCCCAGAAGATACTTCAATCGTGAAGGCAGATCAGGATCACCTTTAAAATTTTTATTTCTGGTGGAAGTTATTGTGTTTCTGATCCTTGTATTTGCTGCCGGTTCAGTTAATGCTCAGGTAGCATCTGCTGGTAATATTTTACAGGCAAATAATTCAGAGAGTGGTAGTATTACGGAATATACTACAGTGTATAATTCTGGAAAGGTATTCTTGAATTGGAGCGCAAGTAATGAACAAGCAGACTGCGTTTATATTATTGAGAGGAGTCCTGATGGGGTAGAGTTTGAATCGATCGGTGTTAAGGAAGGTATAGGCACAGATGTAGAACTTTTTTACAGTTGGATGGATAACACTCCGCTAGAAGGTTTTTCATATTACAGAGTAAAAAAGATAACCAGGGATGGCACCCAGTTCTTTAGTGCTACAAATACAATCATCAATCAAGGAACTGTTTTCACACCTCAGGAAAATTACGCAAAATCCGAAACGGAAAAAAAGTCCAAATAGAGGCATTTATTTAGCATAAATAAGTAGGAAAAAACATTAATGGGAGCAATGAATGTTTTTTACATACGAGGGAGGAGGAGTAAGATCTCCCTTTCGTTTTTTAAAGTGTTGGTCATAGCATCAATATGCTTTGTGCCATTATTTAATTATGCTCAAAATCCAAGTGCTTCATTTACTTCTAATAAGTTCACCGGTTGTTCTCCTCTTACAGTAGATTTCACTAATCTTTCCACACAGGCAACTAATTATGTCTGGAATTTTGGTAATGGTAATACCTCTACATTGCAGGATCCTACTACAGTATATATAACTTCGGGATATTATACAGTAATGCTGGTTGCCATTAACAGTTTAACCGGCGGAAGAGATACACTGATTGCTACAAATTATATCAATGTAGTTGATAACCCTTCAGCAGACTTTAGTGCATCACCAACAACTAGCTGTTTATCTGGCAACCTTATAACATTTACCAACCTGTCCGTAAATGCAAATCAATACACCTGGGATTTTGGAGATGGAAACTCCTCAAACCTGCCCAACCCTACACACTCATTCGCAAGTGCAGGAACATATACTGTAAAGCTTTTGGCAAAAAATCCATGGGGTTGTAAAGACGTTATTGTAAAGCAGTCAATCATAACAATATTACCTAATCCGGCTGGTAATTTTCAGTCTACCCCCCGGTCAACATGTGATGTGATGGAAGTTTTTAACTTCACATGTAATACATCAGGCGTTATAGGGTATGAATGGGATTTTGGTGATGGTACAACCTCTACGCTTCAAAATCCAACAAATGTATACGGGGCAACCGGAACTTATGATGTTACTTTGATCCTTACAGGCAGTAATGGATGTGTTGATACGATCACAAAACCTTCATTTATAAATATTGGATCAAGCTTAGTCCCATCTTTCGATGTAAATACACAAGTAGGTTGTCCGCCATTAACCATAGATTTCAACTGTACTGTTGGAGATGCAATAACGTGGGTTTGGGATTTTGGCGATGGAACATCATCTAATTCACAATCTCCTTCACATATTTATTCTTCTCCCGGATCATATGCCATCACATTAACAGTGACCACTTCGTCAGGATGCAATGGAACTGTATCAATGCCCGGTTATATAGTAGTTGATGATGTTCCTTTACCATCTTTCACACTTACAAATCCTGTGGGTTGTATTCCATATGATGGTAATTTTGTTAATACTTCTACCGGTGGGTCCAGCTACATTTGGGATTTTGGTGATGGCTTTACTTCAACAAATGTAAATCCGATTCATACCTATGACGATACGGGCACATATGATGTTACGTTAACTGTTATTTCAGCTAACGGATGCCAGGCAGATACAACTATTGAAGGTGCAGTTTCTGTTAATACACTAAATGCCAACTTTAACGGAACACCTCGTGTGGGTTGCCCACCTCTTCCCGTTGTCTTAAATGATAATTCTTCGCCTGCTGCGGTTAATTGGCAGTGGGACCTTGGTGATGGCAGTACTGCAAACACCGCTTCAGTGAATCACATTTATACATTGCTTGGAAATTATAATGTAACCCTTATAGCAACATCTGCTGCCGGGTGTACAGATACGATAACAAAAAACAACTTTTTCAGAGTTGTAGATGGCAATCCCTCTTATGCCGTACCAGATACTATCCTGGTGTGTACACCACCCGGCTCTGTTTCTTTTGCTGACCCTACTCTTGGTAGTAATTATTGGAGCTGGCACTTTGGTGACGGTGATAGTGCCAATGTTAAAAACCCGGGACATACTTATACAACCCCCGGAGTTTATACTGTAACTCTTACAACTGCTATTGCAGGAGGTTGTGTGCAAGTTTATAATCCATATGCGATCATAGAAGTTCTTCCATTTGATGTATCACCCATTCAAAGTATTACTATTAGTAACTGTCAACCTTATCAGGTACAGTTCACAGATACAACTTCAGGGGTAATTTCATATTTCTGGGAGTTTGGAGATGGTACAACTGATACAACAGCAAATCCTCTGCATACTTACTCTCAGCCCGGAACTTACACTGTGACGGCGCAGATCACCTCTGTAAATGGATGTATGTCTTCGTTGAGTACAACGGTAACTTTGGGGCATCAGAATCCGATCATTGTTTCTTCTTCAAAAAATTGTACCGGAGATACAATACAGTTTTCACTGAACTCAGCAGCATTTGCAAGCGCTATATGGGATTTTGGAGATGGTAATACATCAACTCAGTTGATGCCCTCGCATATTTATAATACAGTGGGAAACTATCAGGTCACGGTGATACTTACTGATACAGCAGCTTGTGTTGACACATTTTATTTTTCGCCTGTAAAGGTAGGTGACCCTCAACCTTCATTCTATGAACAGGATCCTGTGACAGGGTGTGTGACATTGAAAGTCAAATTCATCAATACATCAACAGGAGCTAATTCTTATTTGTGGGATTTTGGAATAGGTACAACCAGTACTGTAACGAATCCTACAAAGAATTATGGATCGCCAGGAGTTTATTCGGTAACTCTTACAGCCACCGGAAACGGTTGTTCCCGTTCAATTACAAAACCTAATCTTATAACTGCAAATGGTGCTACAGCCAACTTTAATTTTAGTCAAACCAATAATTGCATGCCTGTTACGGCTACTTTCAATGATATGAGCACCAATCCAGTCTCGTGGTTTTGGGATTTTGGTGATGGAACAACGTCAAATTTACAATCGCCAGTACATATTTATTCAAATGCACCTACTGCAGGTGTGTCATTAACCATTGTAGATATTAATGGATGCAGCAAAACCAAAACAAAAACCAATATTTCATTTGTTTTGCCAACAGTAACTGCTGATGACACCTCTGGGTGCAGGCCACATACTGTAAATTTCTCAAGTAGTACGAATGCGCTAGCTTACCTATGGGATTTTGGTGATGGAACTACAGGTAATGGGGCCACAGTTTCGCACTTATTCAGTGATACAGGTTTATTTGATATCACACTCAGTTGTGTTCTTGCCTCAGGATGTACAACCACCGTTACATTACAAGACTATATTGATGTTAATGCTCCTGTGGCAGACTTCAGTTCACCTGTTCAAGCTGGGTGTGCGCCAACTGTTGTAAACTTTAACAATATTTCATCTGGTGATGCTGTCAGCTATTTGTGGAGTTTTGGAGATGGGTCCACTTCTACCACAACAGATCCAACAAATTTGTATGCTAATCCAGGAACATATACTGTTACATTGGTTGCCACGGATACCCTTGGGTGTACTGATACTATTACTAAACCTGATTATATAACAATTCCAGGTCCTGTTTCACAATTCACTCTGGCATCTCAGATCAATTGTCTTCAAACGTTTGTTCAGTTCACCGATCAATCATCCAATGCTGTTACCTGGTCCTGGAATTTTGGTGATGGTTATACATCTGTGCTTCAAAATCCTTCACATACATATCAAGATACAGGTAGCTATATTGTTTCACTAATTACTACAGATAGTATAGGATGTACATCGTATTTTGTAAGTCCAAATCCTGTTACAGTTTACCCGGATCCAACGGCAAGTGCAACAGCTTCAATCACTTCAGGTTGTGGTTCATTGGCAGTTACATTTACCAACAACTCCATTGGCGGAACAGGGTATGTATGGCATTTTGGGAATGGGGATTCTTCTAATGCCAATGCACCGATCTATACATACAGTATACCTGGAGTATACTATCCTTATATTGTGGCCATAAATCAATTTGGTTGCAGGGATACATTTCTGCTGGCTGACAGTATAGTTGTAAAAACGCAACCTGTTGCCAAGTTCTCACGATCACCTGTATCAGGTTGCCAGCCGTTAGGAGTAACGTTCACTAATAACTCTAGCGGTCTACAACAGCCAACTTATTTATGGAACTTTGGTACAGGACAAACATCAAACTCAGTTAGTCCGGCCATTAATATACAACAGGTTGGTACCTTCAATGTAACTTTATATGTTACAAATGCTAATGGTTGTTCTGATTCAATAACCAAGAGTGTAACCGTGAAGCCCCGCCCAAATGCAGCAGGTGTATTATCTGATCAGGGTGGATGTTCACCACATATAATAAATTTTACAGACCTGTCAACAAATGCAGTTAGCTGGCTATGGGATTTTGGAAATGGAAATACATCTACACAACAAAATCCCAGTCAGGTTTATACACAGGGAGGTATATATAATATAAGTCTGGTTGTAACGGGGCAAAATGGTTGTAAGGACACTAATATATTTAACGTACCAGTTTCCATATCGCAAACACCTGAAGCTATAATAGCTGTTTCTCAATTTCAGGGATGTCAGCCCTTCAATGTTTCATTCACCAGTAATTCATTAAACCTTGTGAACGAATCTTATCAATGGGATTTTGGTAATGGTCAATCATCAGCACAATCAGCTTTTAATGCATCTTATAACATAGCAGGTGTATTTCCTGTAAGCTTGGTTGTTACAAACGCTGGTGGATGTTCTGATACAGCTAATGTCCAGATCAACTCATATCAGCCCGCCTCAGCTCAGGCATCTGCATCCAATACAACAGGGTGTTCCCCTTTGTCGGTTTCATTTAATAATTCCTCTTCTGGTTCACAGGGCTATTTGTGGGATTTTGGTGATGGAAATACTAGCTCTGATTCAATTCCAACTCATCTTTATCAAAATGCAGGTTCCTACACTGTAACCTTAACGGTATATGGGCAAGGTGGATGCAATGACACCCTTACCTTGCCTCAACAAATAGTTGTAAATCCAACTCCTTCATCGAGTTTTTCACATACTGTAAGTGACATTTGTTCTCCGGTAACAGTAAGTTTTAATAATAGTTCATCCGTATCAGGTCCATCCACTTACAATTGGGATTTTGGTGATGGCAGTACTTCACAAAGTGCTAATCCCTCAATTGTTTATAGTACCGGCGGTACATATAATGTAGTACTTACAGTTATTGAAAATGGAGGGTGTAGTGATACAGCAATGGCAATTATTGCAGTAGGTCAATCACCTACAGCAATTGCTGCACCATTAGACAGCCTTGGATGTTCAGAAACATCTTTGAGTTTCGTAGATCAATCAGTTAATGCCAACAGTATTTTATGGGTGTTCGGCGATGGCAATACTTCAACTCAGCCTAGTGTGTCGCATATTTACTCTGGCTCCGGAATTTATTACCCTTATTTGGTTGCCTATAACAATTCGGGTTGTACGGATACGCTTATACTTGGAGCCGTGAATGTACGGTCAAAACCTCAGGCTTCATTTACAGTAAATAGTCAACAGCAGTGCTTTGGTGGTACTTTTGTATTCACCAATACATCTGTTCCGCCTGTTGGTTTAACATATGACTGGGATATAGGAGGAATTACAACCCAAGCTGAAAACCCTCAAATTACATTCACTAATCCCGGAATTTATGGTGTAACACTGATAGTGGTGAATCCGGATGGTTGTTCAGATACAATTTCTGATCCTTATTATTTGCAAATGTATGATTCTGTGCCGCCGCCAGTAAGCCCGATCAACAGCGTATCTGTAATTGCTAATGACAAGGTTGAGATCATTTGGCAAAACAGTGCAGCATTGGATCTTGGTGAATACAGGTTGTTCAGATTAGATAATAATAGTGGTGTTTTCAATTTGATATATACAGATACTTCTCCGGCAAACTCATCAATGAGTGTTACTTCAAAATTTATTGATTCAGGTTTAAATACTCTGAACTCTTCTTATACTTATAAACTGCAAACGGTTGACTTCTGCAGTAATTTCAAAGCGTTAAGTCAGTCAGTACCGCATACCACTATTAATATAACCGCAGTTTCAATAGTAGGTGGGATTGCAGTAAGCTGGACACCGTATCAGGGTTGTCAGGTTGGGGGCTATGAATTATCAAGAACAGAATTGAGTTCCGGGGTAACCAGCCTGGTCGCTATTGTTCCACCAAACCAATACAATTATACAGACTCAACGGTTTATTGTCCTGATGATTACAACTATAGAGTAATGGCAACCTCGTTATGCGGTTCAACTTATACATCTAACAGTGATACTTCTGTTGCACGGCCGGTAAATATTCTTTCAGGTCAAAAAGTTGAAGTAGTAAGGTCAACTGTTATAAATGACAGTGAAGTTTTAACAGAGTGGCTTCCACCTTCAATAGCTCCTGATCGTGTAGTTGGTTACGAAATATACAGATCAGATGATAAAATCAATTTCAAGTTTCTTGCTAACCTTTCGCCATTTGATTTCAGCTATATAGATTATAACGTTGATGTGCATTCATTTAATTATTATTACAAGGTGATTCCTCTGAATGATTGTAATTTGAGCGGTACCTCTGCAAATAACAGTTCAAGTATCCTATTAAAATCAAAAAGTTTTGAATACGAATCCAAATTATGGTGGACCCAATATGATGAATGGGATACCGGTGTGGATTATTATCTTATAGAATCAGAAGATGCTACCGGTAACTGGGTGCCTGTCATTAAGGTTCCTGGAAGTGTCCTTGAATATAAGATCAAATAAAAACTGATTGTCAAAGAAATTTGCTCCATTAATATTAATTTCTGGTTAGCTACAGAACACATCTGTGGCTAACCTTTTTACAGGCTAACCAATGATTTTGTAATTTTACATAGATTCCAATAGTGATTAAATGAGAGCTTTAGTACTATTTTATATTCTGGTAATTTATGTGATCGTACAATTTTCATGGTGGGCATATTTGCTGGTTGATCTGAATCAGGAAGTATATGATTTGAAAGTTGCAGTATTGATAGCTGAGAATGGAGGAAAAGAGCTTGATGAATCACATGTTTATTTGACGGAGTTAGAGAAAAGATGGGCCATGGTTGCAGGTGAAGGTATGGTGTTCCTCTCATTGCTCATAGTAGGTATTTACAAGACCAGACAATCGTTCCGGAAAGAATATTCTCTTGCCAGACAGCAAAAGAACTTTTTACTCAGTATAACTCATGAATTCAAATCTCCATTGGCAGCAGTAAAATTAAATTTACAAACATTGCAAAAAAGGTCTTTATCAAAGGAGCAAACTGTTTCCGTTTTGAGCAATGCAATATATGAGACTGACAGGATCAACAATTTGGTTGAAAATGCGCTTATTGCAACAAGGCTTGATTCTAAAAATATGGAATTACAGAATTTCGAGCTGGACTTATCGGATAGTGTAAGATCGGTGCTTCGAAGCTTTGAAATGACCAGCGGAAAGCATATCAAATTTGACACGGCAATTCAAGATGAAATATGTATCAATGGGGATCAGGTTGCAATTAATTCTCTTATATCAAATCTGATTGAAAATGCTATTAAATATTCACCTATAGATCCATACATTTCTATTACTCTAGAAAGCAAGGGTGATATAGTTCTTTTCAGGGTGGGCGACAACGGTGTGGGGGTGAGTGATCAAGAAAAAGCTGTGATCTTTGAAAAGTTTTACAGATCGGGTAATGAGGAAACAAGAAGTACTAAAGGAACCGGTTTGGGGTTATTCATAGTAAAGCATGTAGTTGACCTACATAAAGGAAAGATCCATGTATATGATAACATGCCAAAGGGTACTATCTTTGAGGTTACTTTGCCGGCAATTCAAATTGAATCATGAAATTAATTCCTCAAAAGGTTGTACTGATCATTATGGATGGGTGGGGAGAGGCCCCTGCATCTGCTTCCAATGCCATTGCAGCTGCCCGAACTCCTTTTGTTGATAGTCTATATCAAAACTATCCTCATTCGCATTTACTTACATCCGGAGAGGATGTTGGACTTCCTGCCGGTCAGATGGGAAATTCCGAAGTTGGTCACCTTAATATTGGAGCAGGCAGAGTTGTATATCAGGAACTTCTATTGATCAACAAAGCTATCTCAAGCGGATCGATTGCAAATAATAGTGTGGTTCAGAAAACAATTGTATACTGTGTTGAAAATAACAAGCCTCTTCATTTGATAGGACTTGTTTCTGATGGCGGTGTGCATTCGCACATCGACCATTTGGTGTATTTGTGTAAGCTGGCTCATGCAAAGGGTGTAGAGGAAATATTCATTCATGTATTCACTGATGGCAGAGATACTGATCCACATGCCGCTACAAATTATATTAAAGATCTTGAGAGTAGAGTAAAAGATACAGGGGCAAAGATTGCAACTGTGATTGGTCGGTATTATGCAATGGATAGAGATAAGAGGTGGAGCAGGGTAAAGAAAGCTTACGATCTTTTGGTTACATCTAAAGGTGATAGGTTCAACTCTGCCACAGAAGCTATAGAGTCATCTTACAAAAATGGAATCACTGATGAATTTATTGAGCCTTCAGTGATCACATCCAACGGAAGTCCAGTTGCGAACATTGAAGATGGAGACGCTGTAATTTGTTTCAATTTCAGAACAGACAGGTGCAGGGAGATCACCGAAGTTCTTACGCAACATGATATGCCATCAGAGGGCATGTCATGTCTGAAATTATATTATGTTACACTCACCAACTATGATTCAACATATAAAAACGTAAAGATTGTTTTTGATAAGGAAAAT
Organism: Bacteroidota bacterium; assembly: GCA_024643795.1. GTDB lineage: Bacteria > Bacteroidota > Bacteroidia > AKYH767-A > OLB10 > JAHEMF01. The sequence continues at coordinate 109,093 of JAHEMF010000002.1, forward strand.
ATATCAGATACTTTAGGTGAAGTGATCAGCCGTGCAGGTTACAATCAAATAAGAATCGCTGAAACTGAAAAATACCCACATGTGACTTTCTTTTTTTCAGGAGGCAGAGAGTCGGAATTCGAAGGAGAGACCAGAATTATGGTGCCATCGCCGAAAGTAGCCACGTATGACTTGCAGCCATCAATGAGTGCTTTTGAGGTAAAAGATAAATTGGTGACAGAGTTGCTAAAAGGTGAAGTGGAATTTGTATGCCTGAATTTTGCTAATGCTGATATGGTGGGACACACCGGCAGCTTTAAGGCAGCGGTTAAGGCACTTGAAACAGTTGACAAGTGTGTTGAAGAAGTCGTGGAGGCAGGGCTAAAAAAAGGCTATTCATTTCTTATCACCGCTGATCACGGTAATGCCGACTATATGATCAATGCTGATGGTTCAGCTAACACAGCTCATACCAAAAATCCGGTACCTCTTTTCCTGATATCGCATGCAAATCCAGGTTTAGTTCTCAAAAACGGACGACTGGCTGATATCGCGCCCAGCATACTTACTATCATGGGTCTTAAGATACCTGAGGCCATGACGGGAGAAAATTTGATAGAAGCAATAAAAGCAAATGAATAACTGTTAAAAAAAGCACAGGTGCCAATTAAAACTTACCTGGGCGTATGGATAACTTAATATTTTATCACTTTTAATGAAGCTTAACAAGAATTTTATTTTCAGCAAAGCAATTTTCTTTGGTACTGTATTTTTACTGTCCATAGCAGAGGTTTGTGCGCAACGTGATAATAATGCCAACTTTTCATTTTCATTGGGTGGTGGAGCCATGTATTATAATGGTGATCTAAGTGATTCAAGTCCAATCCCTGATGGGCAACTTATCAATCCATTTATAAATGCAGATGTGTCGTGGTTACTGGTTGACCGACTTGAAATGGCATTGGGATTAATGTATGGAAAAATTGAAGGTGCTGACTCACTAACAAATGAAAGGGACAACCGGTCAAGAAATTTAAGTTTCTTTTCTCCTTACGCTGAATTAAGTCTTTCCTTCAGGTTGAGTTTGCTCAGTGTTAAAAATACTTTCATGGTTAACCCCTACCTGATGGGTGGAGTTGGTGGATTTTATTTTAACCCCAAAGCTGAGTATATGGGTGTTACATATGAACTACAACCTTTGGGTACAGAAGGTCAGTACATACCCGGTGGTGGCTATGAACAACCCTATAGCAATTATGCCATCAATGCAAATATGGGTGGAGGATTAAATGTGCGTATCAATGAAAACTGGAGGGTCAGGATTGAAGCCACTGCACGATTTGCATTTACTGATTTTCTGGATGATGTAAGTACTATATTTCCTGATTCTGTAGATCTTAGTAATACTCCTAATGGTGCCATAGCAGTTTTATTATCTAGCAAACGACCTAAAGGGTTTCCTGATAAAGGAAGAGCAAGAGGTAACCCGGGAAACAATGATATTGTGATCACTGCCGGAATTGCACTGACCTACATCTTCCCGTCAAAGTCAAACCGTCCCGCACCCAGACCCGGTATCATGAAAGGTACATTCAGAGGTAAAAAAGGGTGGTGGGGAGAAACGATCAACTGATCGTTCACATTTCTTAGCCTTTTACCATACTTGATTGCATGATATCTTCAATATCATTTGCCTCGATGGGAATATTTGACATAAGATCTACCTGACCACTTTTAGTGATGAGGATATCATTCTCAATACGAATACCAAGATCTTCCTCAGGTATATAAATGCCCGGTTCACAAGTGAAGACCATTCCAGCCTGCATGGGTTCGTATTTATTTCCAACATCATGCACATCTAAACCAAGAAAGTGAGATGTTCCATGCATGAAATATTGTTTATACAATGGCATGGAGGGGTCTTGTTTTGCTACTGCAGCTTTGTCCAATAAACGTAGCTTTATCAGTTCCTGTTCCATCAACTTTCCAACTTCTGCATGGTACTTTTCAATGGTATTTCCGGGAACAAGCAATTTTGTTGCTTGTCGCATTACATTTAAAACAGCATTGTAAACTTCCTTTTGGCGGTCGGTGAATTTACCGTTTACAGGTACACATCTGGTGAGATCGGCGGCATAATTTGCATATTCAGCTCCAAAATCCATCAGGATGACTTCGCCGTCATTACAAATTTTGTTGTTATCGATGTAGTGCAATACACATGCGCTGGCCCCTGAAGCAATTATAGGTGTATAGGCGTGTCCATTGGCTCTGTTCCTGATAAACTCATGGGTGATCTCTGCTTCGATCTCATATTCATAAACGCCCGGTCTTATCATACCTAAAATACGTCTGAATGCCTTTTCTGTTATGTCCATAGCCTTCTGCATGACTTCTATCTCAAGCTCGTGCTTTATAGAACGCAGTTTTGCCATAAGAGGTCCTGACCGTTCAGTTTGGTGTGATGGGTATCTTTTTTTAATATCCTGTACAAATCGTAGTTCCCGGTAAGGTACTTCTGAAGCAAACCTGTCATTTTCATTCAGGTTAAGATGTAGCACTGTTGAGTGATGCATAAGAACCGGAAGAACGGATTCAAAATCATCAACCCACATGACTGTATCTATGCCAGATGCTGCACGAGCTTCCTCCTTGGTGTATTTATGCCCTTCCCAAACAGCTATGGTGGCATTGGTTTTTCTAAGGAATAGAATTTCACGGTATTGTGGAAGGGGATGATCAGGGCAAACTGCCAAAATTGTCTGTTCCTGATCTATTCCTGACAAATAATATAGGTCAGATTGCTGTCTGAAAACAAAATTGGCATCTCCATTTCGGGGCATTTCATCATTCGCATTGAAAAAAGCGATCGAGTTTTTAGGTAAATTAGCCTTCAGGCGAGCCCTGTTTTCAATGAATAATTTTGACGGAATAGCATCGTATTTCATGATTATCGTATTTAAATAAAACTCGTGAAAGGATGAATATGTTGTAAAGTTAACCTTTACAGGCCCTTGATACAAGGGGAGAACAAAATATCAACTATTATTTGAATACCCCAACTCAAGGATTTAAATTTGTCGCTTAACTTTATTTACCAGAATATGGGTTCAATGCTTAAAATGTTAAATTCCTCCATAGGCCAGAAAGTGATAATGTCACTCACCGGGCTTTTTCTCTGTTCATTTCTTCTGGTCCATGTTTCAGGGAACTTGCAGTTGTTTAAAGACGATCATGGCCTGGCGTTCAACCAGTACACGGTATTCATGACCACTTTTACCCCTATTAAGATCGTGAGTTACCTGCTATATGCTACAATTCTCATCCATGCCATAAACTCACTTCTGCTCACAATGGCCAACCGAAAGGCCAGAGCAGTAGGTTACCAGTCCCGCAAGGATCCCCGTTCATCATCCTGGGCTTCCAAGAATATGGGCATTTTAGGAACCATCCTTCTCATTTTCCTCATCACACACATGGCCAATTTTTGGTACCAGTACAAATTTGGTGATACTCCCTGGGCAGAATATTCAGTGGACCTGAATTCAGGAATGGTTTTAGGCGAACCTATTGTGATTGAAGGCGAAGATCTTCATCCGCACGAGTATGTGCGTACAGATGCATCCGGAAATGAAGTGAACGTAGTTGTGGTTAAAAACCTTTATGCAGTTGTTAAAGAAGCTTTTACCCAGCCACTGCTGGTGGTGCTCTATCTTATAGGAATGATTGCTTTGGCATATCACATGGTCCACGGCTTTCAGAGTTCCTTTCAAACGCTTGGGATACGGCACAACACATACACACCCTTGATCCGTGGAATAGGGATATGGTTATTTGGCATCATCATTCCGCTCTTATTTGCTGCCATGCCTGTTTATTTTTTTCTTCAATTATAATTTCGAAATAGCATAAATCAATATGACACTTGATTCCAAAATACCTGCAGGTCCATTATCAGAAAAGTGGGATAATCATAAGTTTAAATTAAAGCTGGTTAATCCTGCGAACAAGAGAAAGTATGATATTATTGTTGTAGGTACTGGCCTTGCCGGAGCCTCAGCAGCTGCTTCACTTGCTGAACTTGGCTACAATGTCAAAACTTTTTGTTTTCAGGATAGTCCTCGCAGAGCTCATAGTATTGCAGCACAAGGTGGTATAAATGCCGCAAAGAACTACAGAAATGACGGTGACAGTGTTTACCGTTTATTTTATGATACCATCAAGGGTGGCGACTATAGGGCAAGAGAAGCCAATGTTCACCGTCTGGCTCAGGTAAGTGTGAATATCATAGACCAATGTGTGGCACAAGGTGTTCCTTTTGCACGTGAATATGGTGGACTTCTTGACAACAGATCATTTGGTGGTGCCCAGGTGTCGCGTACGTTTTACGCAAAAGGTCAAACCGGTCAGCAATTGCTTCTGGGTGCTTATTCTGCCATGAACCGACAGATAGCGGAAGGGAAGATCAAGAGTTATACCAGGCACGAAATGCTGGATGTTGTTCTGGTTGATGGGCAGGCTAGAGGTATCATCGCGAGAGACCTTGTTACAGGAGAAATAGAAAGACATGCAGGACATGCAGTTCTTTTATGTACCGGAGGTTATGGTAATGTATTTTATCTTACAACTTACGCAAGGGGCTCTAACGGTACAGCAGTGTGGAGAGCTCATAAAAAAGGAGCATATTTTGGTAACCCTTGCTTTACACAAATACATCCTACATGCATACCCGTTAGTGGTGATCATCAAAGCAAACTCACATTGATGAGTGAGAGTTTGAGAAATGATGGACGTATATGGGTGCCAAAAGAAAAGGGTGATAAAAGAAAACCTGAAGCAATTCCTGAGAATGAGAGAGATTATTATCTGGAGAGGATCTACCCTTCATTTGGTAATCTTGTTCCCCGTGATATAGCATCGCGGAAGGCAAAAGAAGTGTGCGATGAAGGAAGGGGAGTGGGCTCAACCGGGCTGGCAGTATATCTTGACTTTGCTGATGCAATAAAAAGGCTGGGTAAAGATGCTGTTGAAGCTAAATATGGAAATCTGTTCGATATGTATAAACAGATCACCGGAGAAGATCCTTATCAAACACCCATGCGTATTTACCCTGCAGTACACTATACAATGGGAGGGTTGTGGGTTGACTACAATCTTATGACTTCAGTTCCAGGATTATATGCATGTGGCGAAGCAAACTTTTCTGATCATGGCGCCAATCGCTTAGGTGCCAGTGCGCTGATGCAGGGACTGGCTGACGGATACTTTGTGATACCTGCTACCCTTGGCGATTACCTTGCAAGTGTTGAAAGAAAACCTATTTCATCCGATAGTCCGGAATTTGATGCTGCAGAGAAAGCTGTAAAAGACGGCATTGAAAAACTTTTGAGTATCAAGGGCAATAAAACTGTACATGAGTTTCAGCGGGAACTTGGACAAATAATGTGGAATCACTGTGGAATGGCAAGAAATGAAGCAGGTCTTAAAGAAGGGATAGAAAAGATAAAGCAGCTGCGAAATGAATTCTGGAAAGACATTCATATACCTGGAACCGATCAGGAGCTGAACCAGAACCTTGAGAAAGCAGGCCGGGTTGCCGATTTTCTGGAACTGGGTGAACTAATGATGGTAGATGCATTGCATAGAAACGAAAGTTGCGGGGGACATTTCAGAGAGGAATTCCAGACACCTGAAGGTGAAGCCCGAAGAGATGATGATAACTATACGTATGTAGCAGCTTGGGAGTACAAAGGTGAGGGCCAACCGGAACAGCTTCATAAAGAAAAGCTAGATTTTGAAAGTGTGACCCTCACTCAAAGAAGTTATAAATAACAGCAAAAACAAAAAGTTATATGAGTAGCGAAAACATGAATCTTACTCTTAAAGTGTGGAGACAGCGTAATGGACAGTCACAGGGGTCATTTGAAACCTATCAGGCCAAAAGTGTATCACCTGATATGTCGTTTCTTGAAATGATGGACGTGGTGAATGAAGATCTCATAAAAGGCGGTAAAGATCCGATAGCTTTTGATCACGATTGCCGAGAAGGTATCTGTGGTACTTGCAGCATGTATATCAATGGCCGTGCACATGGTCCGGTGAAAGGTGTTACCGCATGTCAGCTACATATGAGGAGTTTTATTGATGGTGAGACCATCACAATTGAGCCATGGAGGGCTACGGCATTTCCTGTTCTTAAAGACCTTATAGTAGACCGCAGTGCGTTTGATCGGATTCAACAAGCAGGCGGTTTTGTATCGGTGAATACCGGGTCGGTGCCCGATGCGAATGCTATTCCTGTTGCTAAAGCTTGCGCAGATGAAGCCTTTAATTCCGCGGCGTGTATAGGTTGCGGAGCTTGTGTTGCTGCCTGTAAGAATTCATCAGCTATGCTTTTTGTTTCAGCAAAAGTTTCACAATATGCTATGCTGCCTCAAGGTGATGTGGAGAGAAAAGACAGAGTAATAAAGATGGTATCACAAATGGACGAAGAAGGATTTGGAACTTGTACCAATACTGAAGCATGCGAAGCAGAATGTCCTAAAGGTATCTCGGTGACGAATATTGCTAGACTTAACAGAGAATACCTTCGTGCAAAGCTCACTGAATAATATCACTGCCTTTCAAATTCTGAATTCAGCTCATTAAGTTTATTGGAAGCTGCGTGCACCAACTCCGGGAAAAAAGCTTCAAATTCAATTTTATAATCTGAATAATTGCTTTGAAGTTCATCGCCCGCCTGATTCATTTTATTTGCAAATTTCGCACGAGTTGACATCTGTTCAAGGATGGTACCTGTGCCTTCAATTGTTTGGTACATCAATAACCAGTTACCCTGTACCATGTGACGGATAACCCGAACAGAACGATCAGGCAATATGCTTTGTTGCTCTAAGATCTTTTTGTAGAATTCAACCGCATATAAATCAAGTGATGGTTCACCGAATGAATTCCATCCGGCTGCAAGAAAATGATCATAAAACACATCAGCTATTACCGGAGAATACTTTCTGAATTTTGGACGTAGCCGGGCTTTTGTTTCGTTTACAATCTCATGTGTATCGGTATAATGATCAATGAACCGATGGAGAAGGACTCCTTTTCTGATACCCGGAGCAAAGGCCAGATACTGATTACCTTTTATATGGTCTGCAATAAAATTTCCTGTTATTACTTCAGGGTCAGATCCCGAAAGGTATATATGGGCCAGGAAATTCATAAAGTCAGGCTTATTCTTCCCACTTAAGGCCTACAGTAACTGAGATGCCATTTTCTTCTATCAGTACGGCATCAGGGTATGGGTTATCAGGGTCGGGGTATTCGCCAATGAACAAAGTTACATACCCCATAAGCACAGAATCAGGCAGATCGAAATCATAAACATTCAACTTGAAGTTGGTATTGAATGGTTCGGCTTTGTATGGAGTTGTCAATGTGTAAGCGACGGAGTCTGTTAAGTCAACATTCTCAAAATGAGTGCCTTGCGACCAAAACACCAATGGATTTGACGTATTGAAATCTGTAAGATTAAAGAAAGGGTCAGCAAGTCCATTAGGATCTAGTGGAGGAATTGAATCATTTATTGTGTCCCAAGGGAGGCTCATAGGGTCAAGGGCAGGGAAAGAGTTTAGCCTGATACCTGTGATATATGCTGAAGATTTGGGAGTTAGAGGGCCATCACCTGGAGCCGGTTCCACGTATGGGTCATCCTGGCAACTGTTAACCAGCAACATCACTATCCCCGCAAGGGATATATACTTAAAGAAGCTTGAGAATTTTAATTGCACTTTTTACCTCTCGATTTTGATATTTTATGGCTTCAAATTTAGTTGAATTAACGCAATAAGTCTGAATTGATTGTATTTCAAATTAATGGAGTTTTTTTACTTGTAGCTTTTGATTATTAATTATTTAATTTTACTGCATAAATCTTTAATGGATCCTTGCTATGGCAACCCGTAACCAAAAAAAGTCAAAGTCTGCACCTGCAAAGAAAAAGTCTGCAAAAAAGGCGGCTCCTAAGAAAGTTGTTGTAAAGAAAACTGCCCCAAAGAAGGCGGCCACAAAGAAGGCAGCTCCAAAGAAGGCAGCTCCAAAGAAGGCAGTGCCTAAGAAGGCGGCCCCAAAGAAGGCAGCCCCAAAGAAGGCAGCGCCTAAGAAAGTAGTGAAAAAGGCAGCTCCTAAAAAGGCGGCACCGGCTAAGAAGGCAACTCCCAATAAGCCTGTTATTAAGAAAGGTGCAGTCAAAGTTTCTTCTGCAAAACCTTCAAAATCAAGCACATCCACAAAAAAAGTAACGGTTGAAAAGTCTACTGTTAAATCAAAACCTGTAGCCACAAATTCTCCAGCAAAGAAGCCGGTACTAAAGAAAATTGCACCTGCTAAAACCAGCACCAAAAAAGTGGCTGTCAAAGCGGTGAAACCTGCCAAACCGGTTGCGCCTAAAAAAGTAGCTGTTAAGCCCAGTGAAATTAAAACTCCAGCCAAAGCGAAGTCTAAGGCAGTTATTACAAAGGAAAAGCCTGCTAAATCAGCTGTAAAACCAACAATTTCAAAGCCTAAAGCTATGCCGGTTAAGGCTGCTGAGCCTAAAAAGGTTGAAGAACAGCCTAAAAGGGAGCCAAGGAAAAAGGAGATACCATTAGACCCTAATCATATTATCACAATTGTTGAGCCTAGAACAGACTCTATCATAGCCAGAGAAAAGGCAGCAAAGAAAAAATTGAGTCGTCGAAAAGCCAAAGAAGAGGAGCCTAAAGCAGAGGAAGATGATCTGGCATTGAATGATTTTAAGATTCCAGGAGAAAAATTGCATGATTGGGGAGAGTTGCTCACCAGAGATGAGGATGAAGACGAAGATGATGAGGATGATGATTTTGAAGATGATTCAAGGTATTTCTAAGCGAAAGGGCCTCATTCTTTCGGACTTTTGAATTTTCAGGTTATATCACTTGCCATTTAGTCAATTAATCTGCTACCTTTGCACTCCTGAATTAAAAGAATAACAGTTCTGCCATCAGGCAGGTGAAAATAAAAACATATTGCGGGGTGGAGCAGTGGTAGCTCGTTGGGCTCATAACCCAAAGGCCGTAGGTTCGAATCCTGCCCCCGCTACCAAGGAATCCCGCCCAACGGCGGGATTTTTAATTGAACAGGGATTCCGGAAGCAAACCCATCTCCAGTTACATTTAAGAGCAAAATACAATGAACCATCGTGCAGGCTTTGTAAGCATCATAGGGAAACCAAATGTTGGTAAATCAACCCTGCTGAATGCTCTGATAGGCGAACAACTTTCTGCTGTTACTCACAAGGCTCAAACCACACGTCACCGGATAAAGGGGTTCCTGAACGCTCCCGGTTATCAGATCATATTTTCAGATACCCCTGGTATAATAGATCCCGCTTACAAGTTGCACGAACGAATGATGGGTGCAGTTGATTCCTCGTTTGAAGATGCTGATATCGCCATCCTTGTAATTGAAACAGGCGACAGAAACTTGGGAGATGAGATCAGTAAAAGACTTAACAAAATGAATGTTCCTCTGATCGTTTTACTTAACAAGATCGATCTTAGCACACAGGAGAAAGTGGTAGAGGAAATGGATTTCTGGAAGTCGCAATTCCAAAACTCAGAAGTAATTCCTGTTTCAGCTGCAGAGAAGTTTAACCTTGACCTATTGTTGAATACTATGGTTGCGCTGCTTCCCGAAGGTCCGGCATATTATGATAAAGAAGAGTTGAGTGACCGGAGTGTTCGTTTTTTTGTAACAGAAATCATACGAAAGCAATTACTGCTGCTCTATAAAAAAGAAATACCTTATTCGTGCGAAGTTAGTATCACAGAGTTCAAAGAGGATACAACCATTGACAGAATACGTTGTGAAATAGGTGTTGACAGGGAGTCACAAAAAGCTATCCTGCTTGGTCACAAAGGGAGTGCAATTAAACGGTTAGGAATAACCTCAAGAGAACAAATAGAACAACTGACCGGTAAACAAGCCTTCCTTGAATTAACAGTTAAGGTTAAAGGTGACTGGCGTAACGATGATAAACAGCTGGACCGTTTTGGTTACAGGGAAAGTTAATTATGGCAAATATAGTAGCAATAGTAGGAAGACCTAACGTAGGTAAATCAACGTTATTCAACAGGCTCACAGAATCTAGAAAGGCAATTGTGGATGAGTCTGCAGGAGTAACCCGCGACCGACATTATGGCAAATCAGAATGGGCCGGGAAAGAGTTTTCGGTTATAGATACAGGTGGCTATGTGAAAGGTTCGGGTGATATTTTTGAGGCCGAGATAAGGAAACAGGTAGTTCTTGCAATAGAAGAATCAGATGTTATTTTGTTTGTTGTTGATGTAACCACAGGACTAACCGACCTGGATGAATCTGTTGCAGATATATTGAGGAAATCTGGTAAAAATGTGGTACTTGTTGCCAATAAGGTAGACAACTTTAATAGAATGTTTGACCATGCTGAGTTTTATAAACTTGGACTGGGTGAGATCTATTCAATTGCCGCCATCAGCGGAAGCGGTACAGGTGAATTACTTGATGAAGTTGTTAAACATCTTAGTGATGATGAACCTCTGAGTGATGAATTACCTCGTATAGCTATAGTTGGTCAGCCTAATGTAGGAAAGTCTTCTCTGGTAAATACATTACTGGGATTTGAACGTACGATTGTTACACCAATATCAGGAACAACCCGTGATACTATTCAAACCCATTACAAAGGTTTTGGATTCGATTTTTATCTTGTAGATACTGCAGGACTACGAAGGAAAGATAAAGTGAGGGAGAATCTTGAGTTTTATTCTGTTATGCGTACCATCAGGGCCATTGAAGAAAGTGATGTTTGTATTGTCATGATAGATGCCACTGTGGGGTTGACCGCACAGGATATTAAGATATATCACCTTGCTGAAAGAAATAAGAAGGGGATAGTAATGCTGGTCAATAAATGGGACCTGATTGAGGCTGACGAAAAGAATACAGCAAAGTATGAAGAAGAGATCAGGGCAAAGCTTGCACCATTCAATGATGTTCCGATAATCTTTACCTCTGTTATCACTAAACAAAGGATCCACAAGGCACTTGAAGTAGCGTTGGAGGTTTATCAGTCCAGAAAAAAACGTATCAGCACATCTGAACTTAACAGGGTGATGTTAGCACATATTGAGGCGTATCCACCACCGGCAACAAAAGGCAAGTATGTAAAGATCAAGTATGTTACCATGCTTCCAACGGAAACACCACACTTTGCTTTTTTCTGCAATCTACCACAGTATGTAAAAGAGCCATATCGCAGGTACATTGAAAATAAGATTAGGACAAGCTTTAATTTTACAGGAGTTCCTATTTCTATACATTTCAGACCCAAAAGCGACTAGTTTATTTTTAAAACCAGGCACTCAAGGTTACAACCAGATTTCTTCCGGGAGCGCTTATCCCTGAAGAAAAGACTCTGTAGTGTGAATCCAGAACATTTTCCACCTTCGCTTTAATACTTGCATAAACGGTAGGCATGAATTCAATCTGCAGGTTGTAAGTGATCCAGGCCGGCATACCATCAGCTGTGGCATATTGAATGTTGTCTTCACCGCTATTGCCATATTCGTCTACTGACTTCTTCTCATTAAACAGTGAATAGGCAGTAACTCTCAGCTTCGATCTTGAATAACTCAGAGAGAATTTTCCAAACATTGGCGGAATATGATCTAGTGGTTCTTTTTGTGAAGTTGATGTAATAACTCCTTTGGTTTTTGTTATAGTTCCTTCAAGGGTCCATTGTTTACTCAGGTTCACCCGTACCGAGCCGTTGAATCCATATATATAAGCTGAACCTGCATTTTGGTTTGCATATACTTCTGAAAGGACGCCATCATATATTATTGAATCGGCACCATTCCAGGTTGCCCTTCTCGTCACAATAGCATCTTTGTATAGGGTATACCATGCAGTTCCCGAAAACATAACTATTTCATTGTGTCGGTAAGTAAAGCCGCCTTCACAATTGTATGTGTATTCTGGTTTGAGATCCTGATTGGGTACGATCACTGTACCGGAATTGCTGTCGAAGACCTTGCTGAGGTCGTCAAGGTTCGGAGATCTGAATCCTGTAGCTCCGGTTATATTGAATCTGAGAGCTTCTGATGGTTGGTAGATGAAACCAACCACACCACTTATTGCAGAATAATTTTCTTTATAATCACCAACCTGAAGTTTATAAAATGCAGTGTCACCGAAGTTGGCGGTCAATCCTGTATAATTAAATCTCAACCCTTGTTCCAGAACAAATTTATTTATCTCTCTTTTATGGGTAATATAAAGTGAAACAGCGGAATAATCTGATCCCCCGGAAGGGTATCGTGTAGAAATATCAGCAGTAGATCCTGAAATAATATTTTTTTGTTCTGCGCTTGAATTCACCCCGTTATAAAAAACTTCCATACCATAACGGAACTCACTTAATGAGACCCTCTTTTCAATATCAGTATTAAAACTTAATATGTGTAGTTGTTCTAATCGTTCACTCCTTATTAAACTGCCAAATGATCTGGTGTTTCTGCTTTCCTCAATAAATTGGTATGCAAGTGTGGTATTAATATTATCGATCAGTTTTGAAACAGATTCATGCTTTATGGTATAGGCGGCCAGGCCTCTTATCTGCGGGCCATAGAACCACTCTCCATAGCGGAAAGTGCCATCAGGCAATGTATCGGTGAGCCGGTCGTATCGAGGGATGTCTCCGGACCTTGAGAATTGAATATTGAGGACATGTGATGTGTTATCTGCAGGTTTGTAAAGAAATTTTTGCAGGAAATCAATTTGATCATACCCTGTGTATTTTTGTACGTTGGGGTCAGAATTCTCAAAAACCGTATCACGGCCATTTGAAAATTCCTGATAATAAAAACGTTTTCCCCAATCATCAGGTTGATCTTTTCTTTCCGAACCCATTCTTACATCATCGAATGAAGAGTAGGTTAAAGAAGTGAGGCTTCCAAGTTTATCATTGCTGATCGTAAAATCAATATGCCCGGTTGCAGCTGTGTTGGCAGTTGCAAATTTGGTAGTAAGGTTTCCTGATGTGTACGTATTTTTTGGATTTTTTGCCAGTATGGGGTCTCTTGAAATAAAATGCATTACGCCTCCAAGCGCATCACTACCATACATGACTGAACCCGGACCGAACAACACTTCTACTTTTTCGAGTAAAAGAGGATCGATGGTAATTACATTTTGAAGATGTCCGGCCCTGTAAATAGCATTATTCATTCTAATTCCATCCACTACAATTAAAATTTTATTGGCCTCAAAGCCTCGGAGTACGGGACTACCACCCCCTGCCTGACTTTTTTGGACATTCACCATC